>NZ_JANAVI010000056.1:0-700 GCF_024213325.1 Paenibacillus sp. MZ03-122A
GTCGTATCCGTGACGAACTATTTAATCGGGGGCGCCGAGTTAATCATAAGAAAGTGCAGCGTATTATGGTCGAATTAGGCTTGAAATCGGTAGTGCGTATGAAGAAATATCGTTCCTATAAGGGATCAGTGGGTAAAGTTGCACCCCATGTACTCGATCGTAATTTTCATTCAGGCAAGCCAAACGAGAAATGGGTTACCGATATTACGGAATTTAAGTTGTTTGGAGAAAAGCTTTATGTATCCCCTGTTTTAGACTTGTTTAACGGTGAAATAATCACCTACACAGTAGGGGCTCGCCCCACTTATTCCTTAGTCTCCGAGATGCTGAATGAGGCATTTAAACGCTTATCCGAAAAGGATAAACTGCTCCTGCATTCGGATCAAGGTTGGCACTACCAGATGAAGCAGTATCAACACGCTTTAAAGAAACAAGGAATTACCCAGAGCATGTCTCGTAAAGGAAATTGTTACGATAACGCTGTAATGGAAAACTTCTTTGGCATCATGAAGTCAGAGTTTCTTTATCTAAATAAGTTTGAAAGTGTAGATCACTTCAAGCAAGAACTAGAGCAATACATTAATTACTACAATCACAAGCGCATCAAGTCAAAATTAAAAGGTATGAGCCCGGTACAATACCGAGCTCATGCCCAACTGGTTGCATAAAAATAGTTGTCTAACTTTAAGGGGTCACTTCA
>NZ_JANAVI010000057.1:0-679 GCF_024213325.1 Paenibacillus sp. MZ03-122A
CCGGTGCGAGGACAGTGTCAGGTGGGCAGTTTGACTGGGGCGGTCGCCTCCTAAAGAGTAACGGAGGCGCCCCAAGGTTCCCTCAGAATGGTTGGAAATCATTCGAAGAGTGCAAAGGCAGAAGGGAGCTTGACTGCGAGACCTACAAGTCGAGCAGGGACGAAAGTCGGGCTTAGTGATCCGGTGGTACCGCATGGAAGGGCCATCGCTCAACGGATAAAAGCTACCCTGGGGATAACAGGCTTATCTCCCCCAAGAGTCCACATCGACGGGGAGGTTTGGCACCTCGATGTCGGCTCATCGCATCCTGGGGCTGAAGTAGGTCCCAAGGGTTGGGCTGTTCGCCCATTAAAGCGGTACGCGAGCTGGGTTCAGAACGTCGTGAGACAGTTCGGTCCCTATCTGTCGTGGGCGTAGGAAATTTGAGAGGAGCTGTCCTTAGTACGAGAGGACCGGGATGGACGTACCGCTGGTGTACCAGTTGTTCCGCCAGGAGCACCGCTGGGTAGCTATGTACGGAAGGGATAAGCGCTGAAAGCATCTAAGCGTGAAGCCCCCCTCAAGATGAGATTTCCCAGTATGTAAGACCCCTTGAAGACGACGAGGTAGATAGGTTGGGGGTGGAAGTGCAGTAATGCATGGAGCTGACCAATACTAATCGGTCGAGGGCTTATCCTAA
>NZ_JANAVI010000058.1:0-675 GCF_024213325.1 Paenibacillus sp. MZ03-122A
GACACCCAATAATATTGCTGTAGTGTTTGAAGATAAACAGCTGACTTATAAGGAAGTAAACGAAAAGGCAAACCAACTGGCCAGAAAATTAAGAGAAAAGGGAATAAAACCTGATAGTGTAGTGGGAATTATGGTAGAACGTTCCCCGGAAATGATCATAGGGATCATGGCTGTCCTAAAAGCTGGGGGGGCTTATTTACCCATAGCTCCTGAATACCCTGAAGACAGGATCCAGTTTATGCTTGATGACAGTGGCAGCCAAATTATTCTGATACAGGATAAATTTATAAATGCTAAAGGTAGTTACAGAAATGCTGAATTTATTAGCATAGAAAATCAGGAACTATTTACTGGGGATGTATCAAATCCAAAGTTAATTAGTAAACCTGAAAACTTGGCTTATGTAATATATACATCCGGTTCTACCGGCAAACCCAAAGGGGTAATGATAGAGAACTACTCCGTAATCAACCGGATCAACTGGATGCAGAAGCAATACCCGATAGCTGAAGGTGATGTGATCCTGCAGAAAACTCCCTATACCTTTGACGTATCGGTATGGGAATTATTGTGGTGGAGCTTTACTGGGGCCAAAGTCTGCCTGCTGATACCGGGAGGAGAAAAAAATCCGGAAGAAATCGTGAAGGCAATCGAAAAAAATAAAGTTACCACAAT
>NZ_JANAVI010000006.1:0-165991 GCF_024213325.1 Paenibacillus sp. MZ03-122A
CGTTCGTCCTGAGCCAGGATCAAACTCTCCATTAAAGACCAACCGAAGTTGGTTTATAGAAAGAGCGATAAGCTCATGTTGAAACTGACGAGATAAAATATCTCTTGTTTGATTTTGCAAGCAAAATCGTTTTACTCACTCGTTGTTCAGTTTTCAAAGATCAAACCTACATAATATCTTACTCTGTTTCACCACCGCATCTCAGCGGCGACTTAAATAATATATCATGTTTTCTAAGTCTTTGCAACACTTTTTTTAAAAGAATTTTTTAATCAATTCTGCTTTGTTTTCGTGTTGCTAACTATCTTGCAAAAGACAGCTATAAGAATATACCACAAAATTACGCTAATAGGCAACACCTTTTTTAAATTATTTTCTCATCTTTAGAATTAATGCATTTAAATAAAGAGACCATTATTCCCACAAGCAGAATAACAGTCTCTTTAACATTCATTTCTTCCTCTTAATGAATAATAAAGCCGGGCACTACCAGGAGGTTCCTCTCCTTTTACATATAGCCACGTCAGTCCTTAATCCACGGATTTTTACGCGAACGTGCATTATAGGATGAGGAGCCGGATTTTTGCTTTTTATTAGTAGCATTTTTACTGGAAACCTTGGCTTTGGATGTCTCTTCTTTGGATGTACTGCCAGAGCTGTCTTTTGATTTACCTTTACGCA
This sequence comes from Paenibacillus sp. MZ03-122A, assembly GCF_024213325.1. Lineage (NCBI taxonomy): Bacteria > Bacillati > Bacillota > Bacilli > Caryophanales > Paenibacillaceae > Paenibacillus > Paenibacillus sp. MZ03-122A. The sequence continues at coordinate 682 of NZ_JANAVI010000006.1, forward strand.
CGCTACGATCCTTTGATTTAGAAGAAGAACCAACTTCATTTTGGGATGCAATAGTCAGATTGTTACCAATCTCCTGCGATCCTGGAATTGCTGGTGCCGACTGGACGTTCTCTTCCCGGCATCCACAGTCTGGCATAAACATGTAGGGTGTTGTATATCCCTCTAATGGATACATAGGTGCATTCCCATGCGCAAACGGATGATAAGGGGAATTCGCAGATTGTTGTCCTTGTAGTTGGCTATAGTCGGACACGTGCCCACCCGCAGGCGAACCATATGGAGGTCCTCCCCATGCCTGGCTCCATTGACTGCCCTGGACTGTACTCTCTGGATACTGCTGTGGATGCCCTTGATGGATAAATGGAGGATAGACAGGGTAGGATGCATTTTCAGACGCCTCATGACTCGGATAATATCCAGGGGCGCAGCAATCTGAATAGGCAGGATAAGGTGTTGGATGGGCATTTATAGGTGGTGTCTGCACAGGCCCCCAGCACCATGGATGCTCACAATCATGATGATAGCCCTTATCAGAAACTACAGTAGGAGAGGCGTGTTCTGCTAAGGAGGTATTTATAGGCGCATTCCCCCAAGTTTGAGGAGACTCAATCCCCGGATACCACGAGTTCGGCATTGCATTTATTTGTGGGCTATAATCAAATGTCGGCTGTTGTATCGACCACTCGGAATTTACCATCGGCTCCGATTTTGTGCAGCCGCAAAATTTTTCAGCTACAGGTTGCTTCACAATAGTTATAGGAAGCTGTGGCTTAGATGCGATGGGTTGGGTAACTATAGGTTGCATTTGAGGTGGAGCAGGTGGAGTAACTATGGGCTGCATTTGAGGTGGAGCAGGATTTACGGGTGCCATAGGAACTTCAGGCAGTTTTAATTCAGGAAGCTTAGGAGGATTCACTGTTTCTTTCGGCTGTGTCATCTCTTCTTTGGGGCTAGGCATATTTTCCTGCTTAGGCTGCGTTAACTCCTCCTTGGGCTGGGTAAGTTCTTGCTTGGTTGGGGATTCAGGTTTAGGCTGTGTCATCTCTTCTTTGACTGCGGTATTTTTTTTATTCTCCGTAAAATCAGACGTCTCTTCTTTGTAGTGTGGAATATTAACTGTTTCTCCAACCAGAAGTGCGTTCGGGTTTTTAAGCTGGGAATTGGCATCAATAATTAGCTTAAGCGGTACGTTCCACGCCTTGGACAATTTCCACAATGAATCTCCTTGCTTAACCTTGTGTTGATATACCGTTGACGGCTGTGTTTCCATCGTAACAGGGTCTGTTGGAATTTTAATTTTCTCGCCGATACTCAACTGATTAGGGTCTGCCAATTGGGGATTGGCGGCAATAACTTTCTCCAGCGTCACATTATACTTCTGTGCCAGCAAGTACAGAGTGTCACCTTTTTTGACGATGTGTATTTTCACAGGTCACAAACCTCCTAGACTTTCGTTCGGGCGGGATAAACGCCCGGCTTCTGTTATTACATCCTATGCACCTCCCGGGCGAATGACCCCATACAAACAAAAAAATCCTTTTAACCGAATACTCACGCGAGCATTCAGTTAAAAGGATTCGGTTTTATTTTAGTCCTGCCACACTTTGTAGCCATCCTGATCCACAATCTTACGGAACTCAGCCAAGAGCTTCAAAGTCACTGGGCCAGCAACGCCGGAGCCGATCGTACGACCATCCACTTCATAAGCTGCAATAACTTCTGCCGCAGTTCCTGTAAAAAACACCTCGTCCGCAACATATACATCATGCAGTGTAAAAGGTTGTTCCTTAAGGGGGTATCCAAGCTTAGCACACAAATCGATAATAGCATTACGAGTAATCCCTTCAAGCGCCCCCAAATAGCAAGGAGGTGTATATAACACTCCGTTTTTGACAATGAAAATGTTGTCCGCAGAGCCTTCCGTCACATACCCTTGGGAATTGAGCATAATAGCCTCACCTACACCAGCATAGTTAGACTGGATCTTCACGAGGATATTGTTGAGATAGTTCAATGATTTAATCTTCGGATTCAAAGCGTCTGGGATGTTGCGACGCTGAGAGACAGAAATTGTCTTCAGGCCAGTCAAGTAAGCTTCTTCCGGGTAAATGGCGAGCTGCTCCACGATAATGATGACACTCGCCTTCGCACAACGAAGAGGATCTAAACCTAGATTTCCTGCACCTCGGGATACAATCAGACGGATATATCCGTTACGCATTTCGTTAAGACGAATCGTTTCAGCCATTGCTTCCAACATTTCATCAGGAGACAAAGGAATGTTTAACTGAATGGATTTCGCAGAATCATACAGACGCTCCAAGTGCTCCTTACATTTAAAAACATTCCCGTTATAGATACGAATGCCCTCAAATATACCGTCTCCGTACAAGAATCCATGATCATATACGGAAACCTTTGCGTTTTCCTTAGTCACATGCTGCCCATCCAGATAGATCCATTGTTCTGCCATTAAAACCACACCTCCGATTAATGTTCCTTTAAAATAGGTTCGATCGCTGCTTCAACATACTTGTAGCTTGGATAAGAGCCAAGAACACGTACATGGCACCCCAAAGCCTCGATCTCTGCAAAGGCTGCCGGAAGCAGCACGGAATGCAGAGATTCCAAAACTTCAATGTAAAAATAATAATTCCCCAATTGCTTTTTGGTCGGACGCGATTCAATACGGGACAGATTTAACCTGCGCCATGCAAATGCGGATAAAACCTGATGCAGCGCTCCCGGGAAATCCTGCGGCGGCGTGACCAAAATACTGGTTCGCTGACCTTCAGGCGTACCCGGGAGACTTATAGGTTGATGACCGATCAAGACAAAGCGGGTAAAGTTGTTATCGTGATCCGTCACTTTGCTGGCCAAAATATCCAATCCGTGTTTGGCAGCCGCAAGCTTGGTTCCGAGAGCGGTCCAGCCTTTACCGGGGTTATGTTTAACAATTTCGACGGCTTCTGCCGTACTTCCTGCACTCTCCAACTCGGCCTGAGGAGCGGAAGCCTGTATGAATTCTTTACACTGGGGAAGCGCCACAGGATGAGACATAATTTTGACCACTTTGCTCAAATCCAGCTTGTCCAAATCCTTCGTAAATTCACTGCGATGACCAATAAGATTTTGAATTGAAGGATATACCCATTCCGCCTGCATTTGAATGTCTACTTCATGTACAAGCCAATCCATATGCAAACTTACAGAGCCATCAATCGTATTTTCAATGGGAATTACACTATAGTCTGCCTGACCCTTGTCTACTGCCTGAAATACGTCCGCAATATGTTTGTAAAAAAGTAATTCATGGGACGTATCTCCTAACAAATACTTAATCGCTTCATGAGAAACAGTCCCCTCAGGAAGAAGTGCAATTCGTTTCATATCGTAAGTTCCCCTTTAATCATATCCATAAAAGAGAGAGTATTCCCTTCTGTATATACTTTAACTCCTTCATTCTCAGGGCGCAATTTTAAAACAGAAGCAGTGATCCCCTCTTTGTTCATGGTATCCGTTAAATACTGCTCCAGCTCTGCTTTCCGATTTTCCCGCCGATCTGTCAATGCCAGCAACGTTGGTCCAGCCCCACTTAGAGCCACACCCAAAGCACCATAATGGTGCGCATCCTGCAAGATCTCTGTCATACCTGGCACAAGTGCCGCGCGGTAAGGCTGATGAAGCTGATCACGCATCGCTTCGGCGATTAAATCGGTTCGTCCTGACGCCAATGCTGCTACCAGCATGGAAGCATGACTTATATTATATACAGCATCCTTCAACGATACATGAGCGGGTAGAACCTCTCTGGCTTTCGACGTGGACAGCTGAAAATCTGGAATAACTACCATAACCTCCAGATTGGCATCTGGTTCAAGCCGTAAATGCCTAGCATGCTCGCCGTCCCACATCGCTGTAATAATACCACCAAACAGGGAAGCCCCAACATTGTCCGGATGTTTTTCAATGGCGCTTGCCATATCGAACAGCTTGGAATTCGGCAGAGGCGAGCCAATCAACGTATTGGCAGCGACCAAGGCGCCCACAATAGCAGAAGCACTGCTGCCCAAACCACGAGTCAGCGGAATATCAGAGTACATCGAAATATCGAGCTCAGGAACAGATACACCTGCTTCCCGAAAAACCATTTGTGCTACCTTGAAAATCAGATTAGTTTTATCTTGGGGAACACCATTCATTTCATCTCCGTATAAATGAAAAGCCGTCTGTTCGGCCTCCTTCATTTCAATCCATGCATATAAGGACAATGCCATGCCCAATGTATCAAAGCCGGGACCCAAGTTGGCCGTACTCGCAGGCACACGCACTCTTGCTGTTTTTAAAACGGTCATACAGACAATTCCTCCTGCTTTTATTGACTATCCCTCTACTCGATATACGCTCTTGATGCGACGAATGACGTCTAAAGTTTCAAAATGCTCCAAAACCTTTTTCATACTCGCTTTACTGGCTAAATGAGTCACGATAATAATTTCAGCATCGGGGTTAACCTCATTCGGTTGCTGCACAACAGATGCCAGACTGACATTAAATTCAGCAAATACTTGCGTAATCCGTGCCAACACCCCTGCTTTATCATCCACATGCAGAAGCACGAAGTTTTTGAAATACACATCTTCGTCGTTACTAATTTTTTTAGGGTTGTAAGGAACGATGGCTTTAAGCCCATTGACACCAAGTTTGAGATTTTTCACTACAGCTACTAAATCAGCTACAACCGATGTTGCCGTCGGCATTTCACCTGCACCCGCACCATAAAACATGGTTTCACCCACTGCTTCACCATGCACATACACCGCGTTGAATACCCCGTTCACCGAAGCCAATGGATGCTGCTTGCGTACCATGGTCGGCTGAACATTAATCGTAAATTCATCACCCTGACGCTCTGCAATGCCGAGCAATTTCATTTCATATCCTAGTTTTTTAGCAAAAGCAATATCTTCACTGGTTACCTTTGAAATGCCACTGACACTTACATCCTTGAGCTCTACATTAGAGCGGAAACCGAGCGTGCCGAGAATTGCCATTTTACGAGCTGCATCCAGTCCTTCCACGTCTGAGGTCGGATCGGATTCAGCATACCCAAGCTCCTGCGCTTCCTTGAGAACTTCCTCGTACGAGGCCCCTTCCTGACTCATTTTTGTTAAAATAAAGTTGGTCGTACCGTTCACAATCCCCATAATGCGGGTAATACGGTCGGAGGAGAAACCTTCAATGAGTGTACGAATAATCGGGATACCGCCTGCTACACTAGCTTCATAAAAAATATCACATTGCTTTTCCTGCGCCTTTGCCAATACTTCAGAACCGTGCAAAGCCATTAAGTCCTTGTTAGCTGTTACGATGTGTTTACCCCGCTCCAACGCTTCAAGAATGTACTCCTTCGTCTGATCAACCCCGCCCATGACTTCGATAATTACATCAATTTCAGGGTCTCGAATAACTTCCCATGGGTCCTCAGTAAGCTTGGCCGTGTCCACTTCAATGGAACGATATTTTTCTATGTTTTTTACAGCTATTTTTTCAATGATGATCGGTGAACCGACTTGTCTGCTCAAATCTTCCTGATTGCCTTCTACGATTCGAACGACTCCCGTTCCTACCGTCCCCAAACCTAACAATCCTACTTTGACCGGTTTCATCCATTCCCCTCCCGCAAACTTATATCTAATGAACTGTATTGCCTTAACCTTGCCCAATCAGGCGAACACGTTTGACTCCAGAGATGTCCTCCAAGCCCTCCAGTAGAACACCCAACTCTTCACTGAGTCTGGACATTTCTACCGAGATAACTACGTTGGCTCTGCCTTGCAGTGGAATGCTTTGCTGGATCGTCAGCACATTGCCTCCGAAATCAGCCACTCTGCCAAGCACCCTGGACAACATTCCGGATTGATGTTCTAAATCAATAGAGATATTGACAATTCGCTCACGCTCCAGCTGGTTAACCAAATGTATGCCATCCTTATATTTATAAAAGGCGCTTCGGCTTAGCCCAACTTGCTCCACGGCATCATGCACGGTTTTAACATCTCCTGAAGCCAGCAGCAGTTTCACCTGTATGGTCTTAACAATAGCTTCAGGCAAAATATCTTCCCGTACCAAGTAATAGCGCTCTTTCAAGAACGTCCTCTCCTCAAAGACTTATGTTTTTGTATAGAGGACATTATATCGAAACTCATGAAAATCGGCAAGCTAACAATGCAAAAAACGGCTACTGCCTTCTATAGAGTTTCCTATAGTACAGTAACCGTTCAGGTTTTAGACCTTTATTTGATTTTTAGTAGTAGCTGCTGCCTTCAACAAATTCGAACTCGAAATCAGCAATGCGTACAGATGTACCATCTTTGGCGCCACGCTTGCGTAACTCAGCATCCACACCCATGTGGCGTAACGTTCTTGCTAATTTCAAAATGGCATCATGCGAGTTCAACTGCATGCGCTTCATCATGCGCTCAATTTTAGGGCTCTGCACCACGAATGTGTCGTTTTCACGTACAATTGTAAAGCCATCGTCTTCTGCTGTATCCAGCTTAAATACCTTACGTTCATTGACTTCTGCTACTTCCTCAACAACTGGCTCGTCCGGTATTTGATCCAACAAATCAGCAGCCCGGTAGAGCAGTTCCTTCACACCTTGACGTGTCAGTGAGGAAATAGGCATGACTTCAAGATCAGGACGTATAGAAGCAATCTTCTCTTTGAAGTGAGCCAAGTTTTCTTCAGCTTCTGGCATATCCATTTTATTGGCCGCTACAATTTGCGGACGCTCAGCCAATGCTGCATTATATTGCTTCAATTCGTCGTTAATTTTAGTCCAATCTTCAAACGGGTCACGTCCTTCGGAGCCCGCCATATCCACGACATGGATAATAATACGCGTGCGCTCAATGTGCCGCAGAAATTCATGTCCCAGCCCAATACCTTCATGAGCTCCTTCAATCAAACCAGGCAAATCCGCCATCACAAAATTACGATGATCACCCACATCCACAACACCCAGATTCGGAGTAATCGTTGTAAAGTGGTAGGCCCCAATTTTCGGTTTTGCGGAAGATACAACCGACAACAAGGTAGACTTCCCAACACTAGGGAACCCGACCAAACCTACGTCAGCCATTACTTTTAACTCAAGCGTGATATAACGTTCTTGTCCCTCTGCACCGTTCTCAGCCAACTCAGGCGCTGGATTACTCGGCGTAGCAAAACGGATGTTCCCGCGTCCTCCGCGTCCTCCTTTAGCTACGACGACTTGTTGACCATGACGTGTCATATCTGCTACTACTTCACCAGTATCATCATCTATGATGACCGTTCCCGGTGGTATACGTACGATCATGTGCTCCGCATTGGCTCCGTGTTGGCTTTTGTTGCGACCTTTTACTCCACGCTGGGCTTTAAAATGACGTTGGTACCGAAAATCCATCAAGGTACGCAAACCCTCATCCACACGGAAAATTACATCTCCACCGTTCCCTCCGTCACCACCACCTGGGCCACCTTCAGGAACGTATTTCTCACGGCGAAACGCAATTAATCCGTCTCCACCGTCACCGCCTTTAACAAAAATCTTCGCTTTATCTACAAACATGGTTACACCTTCCTTATGTCTGGCACTGCATCCGAATTTGAAGCATTTCGCCCGTAGGAAGCTTCTCTGTTCGAATGCGTTTACTTCCGGGTACGGATCTGACCTGCTTTAGGATATTCAAATCCGCAGGTATGTCACTTCCTTCAAAACGGACGATAACATCATTCTGATCCATACCGAAAAAAAGTGTCAATCTGCGCACTTCTCCCCAGGACGACCGGCCCCCGCCATATTGATACGCACGCACCGTTTCTATGACGGCCGAGGCAAGCGACTCGCCGTCTTCGGGAGACATGACAGCGTCTAACTTTAACTGCTCCTCAACCTGTACCGACAATTGTAAATTACCGGCGTTCACGCGAAAAGACTGCAAATAAAACACCAGTGAGGGAATACCCAACTTAGATATTTTACTGTCTTCCGCCACGCGCCCTTTTATTGTTTCCACATAAGCAACAGATTTATCATGCTTATTCATACGAATATATCCATAAAGCACCTGTAAGTCATTCATCCAGTCATGCCGATGATGGTTAAGCATTGAAATCGCTGTACGTTCAAAAGAACGCAAAGCAGCTTTCCGTTCATACTCAACCTGTCTTTGCGTATACCACATACCAAAGCATGCAGCAACTACAGACCATACTGCTAATAAGATAATCGTTAATACTTTAGGATAGAGCAGTGAAAAAACCAAAGGAATCAGAATGGAACCCAACGCCAGATAAGGCGCTCTTATCCGCTGGAACATGGCTTCTCTCCGTTCTGCGAAATTAAATGGATTATTAAAGAACCTTAATCCAGTATAGCACAGACTAACTTTCCAGTTCATTACCATCATGCAAAAAAGCCTCCGACAAAAGTGCCGGAGGCTTTTCAGCGTGTCTAAGCCGCTATTAAGCTTCTACAGTAGCTGCTACTGGAGCAACGTCGATCGGGTAGATGCTCACCTTTTTGCGATCACGGCCCCAACGTTCGAACTTCACAACGCCGTCCACTTTCGCGAACAGAGTGTCGTCCTTACCGATGCCCACGTTCGTGCCCGGGTGAATTTTCGTTCCGCGTTGACGAACCAGGATGCTACCGCCGGTAACTGCTTGACCGTCAGCACGTTTCACTCCAAGACGTTTCGATTTACTGTCACGTCCGTTTTTTGTGGAACCTACACCTTTTTTCGATGCGAATAATTGAAGATCCAATGTCAATTTCAACATGATGTCTACCTCCTTCTTTGATTATTTTCTATTTGAATATACTTACCGTATGATTCAGCAATACTTGTCAGCATAATCACCATGGACTCCAGCAACAGTTGAACCTGTGCGTTCGCATCATGATAACTTTCAGGAGAAAGATACGCGCTTAAAAAGCCGTTTTCCATTTCCGTTTCCATCTCAACGTCCGTAAGAGCTCCAATCGAATTGACAGTTCCTACTGTTACCGCCGAAACGCCAGCACATACGATATCCTCGCCAGATTTAGCGAAATTTGCATGTCCTTTAACGGAAAACCCCTGTATGCTGCCATCCTCCAGTCGTGTAATACGCACGATAATCACTTATCGCACCCTCTTACGCTTGGATTTTTTCAATCGTCACTTTCGTGTACGGTTGACGATGACCTTGCTTCACATGGTAGTTCTTTTTAGGTTTGTATTTGTATACGATGACCTTTTGACCTTGACCATGCTTCTCAACTTTAGCTGTTACAGAAGCTCCAGAAAGAAGCGGTGTACCTGCTGTCAAGCCATTGTCGCCGGACACTGCCAGAACACGATCGAACGTTACAGTTTCACCATCATTAGCTTCCAACTTCTCGATGAACAATACGTCGCCCTCTTGAACTTTGTATTGCTTACCACCTGTTTCGATAATTGCGTACATTTGCTTGCACCTCCTTATGTCTCAGACTCGCCTAATAGCAGGTGGCAGATTCCCTTAGGATACTGCACTTCAGTACCTGATTGGAGCGGTTACAGCATGTGCAGCCAATCTTACGCATCACACATACTAAATGATTGTAGCACAAGCTTGGTACACATTCAACCTTTAGTTTTAAAATGATTTTTGGTTACGCATCCTCTACACGAGCGTCTTTTCCTCACGCACTTTTTTGCGGGTCATTTCCAGCAAACCTAACCGCGTCCAACCGACAACATAAGATTTGGTCCGATCCTTCTTCAATCTTGCTTCCAGCACAGAGGATACTTCCCGACGGTTCTCCTCTTGTTCCATGTCAATAAAATCAATGATGATGATACCACCAATATCACGCACACGTACCAGGCGGGCAATCTCTTCAGCTGCTTCAATGTTAGTCCGGGTCACCGTTTCTTCCAGATTACTGCCTCCCGTAAACTTCCCGGTATTCACATCAATGACGGTTAATGCCTCCGTATGATCAATGACAATGTATCCGCCGCCCTGCAGCCATACCTTTCGCGCAAAATCGCGTTCCAGCTGCTCATGAATGCCATAAGCTTTGAAAATTGTTTCTTCTGGACCACGAAATATACTTACATGAGCTTTCGCAGGACCGATCTGTTGCAGCATTATTTCTGCATCCTTTGCTTGCTCTTCACTGTCAATGACCAGTTCATCCTGTTCAGGTGTAAACACATCCCGAATCAACCGCTGAACAATACTTAAATCCCGGTGTAATTCGCACGGAGCCGAGTGTTCACCAGCTTTACGCTGAATAGCCACCCACTGCTTACGCAGTTGATTTAAATCATTTTCAATCGCCTCTATACTCATGTCCTCCGAAACGGTACGGATTATGAGTCCTTCCTCACTTGTGCGTAGCTGCTCTCCCATTGCTTTCAAACGGGTACGTTCGCCCTCACGTTCGATCTTCTTAGATACGGCCACATAATCAGCACGGGGCATATATACGATCCAGCGACCCGGAAGTGAAAAATGAGTGGTGACCCTGGCTCCTTTACTACCAACAGCCTCTTTTAATACCTGCACTACAATTTCCTGCCCTACCTTTAACACTTCAGAAATGGATGGCTTTACCTCCGGCTGCTTGTCCAAATGAGCATGAAGTACGTCATCTACATACAAAAAGGCATTCTTTCGCTGTCCAATGTCAACAAAGGCGGCTTGCATACCTGGTAGCACATTGACCACCCTCGCTTTGAAAAAAGAACCTAAAATTCCCCGTTTTCGCGGTAGTTCAGCCGCATATTCAACCAATCGTCCCTCTTCCAACAGCGCCATTTGGGTCATCTGCTGCTGGCATTGTACAATCATTTGCTTCATGGTTTTTCAACCTCTCTGGATACAGCCTCTTCCTTAACTCATAAAACATTATTTGGGCTTGGGTTCTCCACCATCTGGCGGGCGTGTCGCAAAATAAGAGCGAATAAGACGTTGCTCCGGCAATACGGCTACAATCCGTCCCTGTTCATTCATAACATAAACCATATGATACCGATCTCTTCTGAAAAGACGCAAAATAGGCTCCAAATGTTTCACTGGCAGGGATACAATAGGTAAGGCAATACTTCCCTTAGCTACTTCGTGGTAAAAAAGCTCGTCCCTCCCCAGCAAAAACCGTATAAAACGGTAAGGGATATTCCGATAATCCACAATATTAGAATAAAGCAAAAAAATCCCTACCGCTAGCAGATTTAAATGGATAGGTCCATTTTGCCTTAACAACGGCGAAATACCATATATACAAAATAGCAAACTCGTTACGATACTGGCTCTAAAAGTCCACACTAATGTGCGGTGATAAGAACAAGATAAGCTAATCAGTGCCTGCAATATTTTTCCACCGTCAAGTGGTAAAATGGGCAGCAAATTAAACAGTGCAATAACTGCATTCCCCTGAATGATATAATTTACATAATCATACTCCAGTCCACTCACATTTCTGAACCACAAAAGGATGATGATCATGATTCCGTTTTGCAGGGGGCCCGCTAGCGCAATGACAATCTCCTTCCACGCATTGAGCTTCCCCTGATCCTCAATGACCGCCACTCCTCCAAAGGGTAACATCTGTATGGAAAGCACCCGCGCACCCAACAACGAAGCAGCTGTCGCATGGCCTAGCTCATGAATAAACACCAATGTAAATAAGGTTATGATCTCGATAAAATGTCCCGTTAATATAGAGGTCAGCATAACCAATACAAACAGTGGATGTAGTGATAAGGTCACCCCTCGGACATTAATCAAGGGCTACCACTTCCGACGGGTCAATGTATTGATCCCCTCTTTGAACTGCCAAAAACAAAGTCGCCGCCTCGCTGCCGCTGTGACTTGCTGGCAGTACACCGATCTCATCTCCCTCCTGAACCCAGTCGTTCACTTTTAAGGTAGAGCGGGAAAGCCTTCCGTAAGTTGCTGTGATACCGCCAGTGTGTCGAATTGTAATCGAAATCCCGCTTTTGGGATGATTTAATATGTCTAATACTCGACCTGCATCTATACTTTTAACAGCGATTGCCCCGTTATCGGTAACATTCGGCGTAATTTCTACCCCTTTAAGGCTCAGTACAAAAGGTTGTGTTATATTGCCTTCAATCGGTGGAGAGCCCTTTCGACTTGCGTCTACCTTGTGCGTTTCATGCTCCTCGCCAAAAATCGGCAAAAAGGAAGGTGCTCCGTCAAAATAAGTTTCATACCATTGTCCGACGGCTGCAAAATCCATATCCTTATTCAAGGCATCCGCAATAAACATTCTCAAATTCACTGCATAGGGAATATCCCAACGAAACATTCCCCATACCATTCCAAATAACACCGTTGCTATGACTGATCTTCGCCAAAAGGAAGTCCAAAAAGACGGACCACGATTCGTCCCAAAAGATTGCTGCCAGCGTTGCCGCTCATTTTTCCACTCAGTTTCTGGGTCTCTGGGCGAGTTGGCACTGTCTATAGGCATCGACTTCATATCTTTATCCCCGTGCCTGTTCTGATATATGCCAGAGGGATACGTCTCCGCTTTGCTTCCCGCGATTAGCTGCTGTATACGTTCTTCTCTGCGCTGCTTGATTCCGGAATTTTTATTCATCCTGTTCAGCCCCCTCAGCGAGGTATGTTTGATACATCTTATGAGGACGGGCTTCAACTTATGTTGTCCGGTTCGGGATTACGCACCTAAAAATCAAAAAAACCGGCGCTAGCGCACCGGATATGTTTTGTATTTATGATATTTATGTAGTGACCCTAAATTTTGAGAAACCGTATTATAGGAATTTAAAAAGATAAACCAAAAACACTTAAATAAGATTATCACTTATTTAAGTGTCTAGTATTACAATTTTCTCATCCACCCATACCAAAAAACTTCTTAAAGCGTGTCATCACGCTTTTCTTTTGGTCTAGCTGCATGAGGGGCACTGTATCGCCCAAGATTCGTCTCGCAATGTTACGATAAGCAATCGCGGCCTGTGAATCTGGATTCATAACGGTAGGCTCCCCTGTATTAGCGGCTTTAATTACCATTTCATCATCCGGCACAATCCCAATAAGGTCTATGCTAAGCACTTGTAAAATCCCATCAATATCCAACATATCTCCGGATTTAACCATGCTATTGCGAATGCGGTTAACCACCAGCTTGGGTGATACCACATGTGAGCTTTCCAGTAAACCAATTACCCGGTCTGCATCGCGTACGGCTGCATTTTCCGGGGTGGTCACAACAATGGCCTGATCGGCCCCGGCAATGGCATTTTTAAAGCCCTGTTCAATACCCGCAGGGCAGTCGATCAATATATATTCAAAATCCTTTTTAAGCTCCAAAATAATATCCTTAACTTGCTCCGGCGTAACAGCACTCTTGTCCTTGGTTTGAGCGGCTGGCAGCATATACAGCTCCTCAAAACGCTTGTCCTTAACCAGTGCCTGATTTAAACGGCAACGACCTTCCGCTACATCAACAAGGTCATAAATAATCCGGTTTTCCAGACCCATTACAACGTCTAGATTACGCAAACCGATATCCGTATCCACCAAACATACCTTCTTGCCGAGCAGTGCAAGCGCTGTTCCTATATTGGCTGACGTCGTCGTTTTGCCGACGCCGCCTTTTCCTGAAGTGACGACGATAGCCTCTCCCATGTGCTACACCCCTTTGAACACGTTAAAATCGCGGCCCAGACGCACAATATTGCTCATTTTATCTATTTGCATAGCGCCATCCTTGAGATACGCAAATTCCATACCGGATTCACGTGTCTCCCATTCGTCTGGTGGACGGCTGATCATTTCGGAAATTCGCAGCTGTGTCGGTGCAAAATAGGAAGCCGCAATGATCGCTTCACTATTTCCCTCCATCCCTGCATGCGCCATGCCTCGCAAAGCGCCGAGGACATAAATATCACCAGTACATGTTATAATTCCGCCCGGGTTTACATCTCCCAAAAAGAGTAGGTTCCCATTGTGATGAAGCACTTGACCAGAACGGATAATCCCTGTCACCGTGTGAATAGGGGGCTTTCCCTGCACTTCCACAGGCAGTCCAGGTGATTCTACAGACCTGATGAGCAGATTCCCCTTTTGCTTCAAGATCTCCAGAATACTTTCCTTCTGTTCCTCTGTCACTTCTCGGCTTCCCAGCTTAATATCCACATGAATGATCGGGCCTGTTAAAATATTTTGATGACTGTGCTCCAGCTTAAAACGCAGCTCACCTAGCAAATCCTCAAACTCGCATTGATCGTCCAGCAGGAATACCAGGCCATCTTTGATGCCTTTAATCGTGACATGATTCGATTTCGCCGCCATTAGCCTGTCCCTCCTATCTCAATCATTTCGTCCCCGGGACGTCAAATCCCTGCTAACCCGGACAAAATGTGTGTAAAAAGACCTAGACGGCCTCTTCCTTTTTCACACGGGTACCCAAACGCTGCAATTGCTTGCGAACTGGGACATAAATGATGAGGGCGAACAGAAAATGGATAAATAAATCAGGAATCATATATTGAGCAAGTGCCCAGTTGAAAGTCTGATGATTCAGCTGGAACAGCTGATCAATGGCAAATAGCATAGAATCCAGCAGGAAACTACCAATCAACACGGCTGCCATCATAATGGGCATCTGCGCACGTCGAGCTGTAAAAACAAGCCCCAATAAGTATGCAGACAACCCCATTGCAAAAGAATAAGGTCCAATGATAAACCCGTAGAACACTACATCATGAATAAGTCCAAAAACAATACCTAGCACCAATGCTGTATGACGGCTGTAATACACAGACACAAACAAGATCACGACATACACAAAATTCGGAACCATTCTTGAATGCCAACTATCCGGAAGAAGCCACGGAAGAATCGTCCCTTCAGCTATAAACAGTACAAACAGCAGCAGTATTAGAACCTGACCGCGCATCTTCATTATTCCGGTACCTCAGGAGTGTAGAGGATGAGCAATTCTTTCCAATCCACAAAGCTGGCTGCCGGTTTAATAATCGCTGTCCGTGTTTTGCCAAACTCCCCAACCTGAATCTTCTCTACCGTTCCGATCATTAGGTTTTTGCGGAATTTCCCGCCTGCACCAGACGTAATAATCTGATCACCCTTTGCGATTGGATCTTTTTCCTCAATGCGAGTCATTTGAAATCTGTTCGTACCCGGATCATAGCTTTCAATCATACCAAACGATTGATTTTCCTTGCCCAAGACTGTCGCTGCAATGGCATAAGAATTCGGATTTTTAGGATCCAGTGTAGTCAACAGTGTAACGGTGGACGTAAAATTCCCCGTTTGACTAATGACTCCTACAAATCCTTCAAGCGAACTGACTTCCTGACCAACCTTCGCTCCGTCCTTCTCACCAATATCGATCACAAGCGTTTTGGAATCATTGCTGACACTGTTCACTTGAGCAACACGATAATCATAATTATTTTTCGCCTTTTGCGTTTGGGTGAACTTCAGTTCATTCTGCAGTCTGGCATTTGTTTCAACATAATTATGGGTCTGAATCTGGTCACGAGTCAGCTTTGCTACAGCAATTTTTAATCGTTCATTTTCTTCGTAGATGCTGCGCATATTTCCGATATCTTCAAAGAAGCCCGCTATTGCTGAAGCGGGCCTGTAAAAGATACCTTGCACAAAGCCAATTGAATCTCTGGCGAACTTCTCGGGCCAGGTTAAGGAATTTCTCTGTCCAAGTGTAATCCCCATAAGGGCAATAAACAGAACGATTCCGATCAATAGAACAAATAGTCTTTTATTGCCAAACAGCTTAAACAGTTCCTACACCCCCGATTCAACGTTTGGAACGGACGGCAGAACTGCTGCGCGATTTGAACAAATGAATATTTTCCAGCGCTCTACCTGTACCGATTGCCACACAATCCAGAGGATTTTCCGCTACGATCACCGGCATTCCGGTTTCACCTGCCAACAGCTTGTCCAGATTACGCAGAAGTGCTCCACCACCAGTTAGTACGATTCCTCTATCCATGATGTCCGCTGCCAACTCGGGAGGGCATTTTTCCAGTGTTACTTTGACCGCATCCACAATTGCATTGACTGTATCCGATAACGCTTCGCTAATTTCATCAGAAGTAATCGTGATCGTCTTCGGCAAACCTGTTACCAGATCACGTCCGCGGATTTCCGAGGTTTCCACTTGCTCTAATGGCATAGCTGAACCAACTTCCATCTTCAGTTGCTCTGAAGTCCGTTCACCAATCATCAGATTGTATTGGCGCTTCACGTATTGGATGATGGACTCGTCCATTTCATCGCCAGCCACACGCACGGAGCGGCTTGTTACAATCCCGCCCAAGGAGATGACTGCCACCTCAGTTGTACCTCCACCGATATCGACAACCATACTTCCTGTTGGCTCCCATACAGGAAGATCAGCGCCAATTGCTGCTGCAAACGGCTCCTCTATCGTATATGCTTCTCTTGCACCTGCTTGCTTCGTCGCATCTTCAACAGCACGCTGCTCCACTGCAGTAATGCCTGAAGGCACACAAACCATCACGTTCGGATGACGTGGAAACAAAGAGCGTTGGGCTTGCGCCTGACGGATAAAATATTTGATCATCGTTGCTGTTGTATCAAAATCAGCAATGACACCATCCTTCATCGGACGAATCGCACGGATATTTCCCGGTGTGCGACCGATCATTTTTTTCGCAGATTCACCAACAGCCTCAATGGTTTTTGTATCTGTACGCAAAGCAACTACAGATGGTTCACGAACCACAATTCCTTTACCTCTTACGTATACAAGCGTGTTTGCCGTCCCCAAATCTATTCCCAAATCTTTTGTAAAGCCACCCAGCATGATGTAATCTCCTTTTCTCTTCCCTGAAATCTGTTATCCATGTATAAACGGTTTATTCAGGCCGGATTATCCGGTCGTGTTTAAATGTTTGATTTAAATATTATATTATATCAGACCTTGTTCCTTCAAACTTACAAAGGTCCCGTCCCCGATCACAATATGATCAAGCACGTCGATACCCACGATGTTGCCCGCTTCCATCAGGCGGCGAGTCAACTGAACATCCTCTGGGCTTGGCTTCGGATCACCGCTCGGATGGTTATGAGCGCAAATTATTGAAGCACTGCTGCATTTGATTGCTGCCCGAAATACTTCACGAGGATGCACGATGGCAGAATTCAGGCTACCCATAGATAGTGTTTCCTGAGCAATGACATGATTTTTAGTGTTAAGGAACAAGCATACAAAATGCTCTTTCTGCAAATAACGAAGCTGCTCAAACAACAGATCTGCCACATCCCGCGGGCAACTAATCACCGGGGTCTCCAAATGGCGAGACAATGCTAATCGACGCCCCAGTTCGATACCCGCTTTTAGCTGTATCGCTTTAGCATCCCCAATGCCCTTAATCTGGGTCAACTCGCTCAAGCTCATATCCACCAGTTGACGCAAATTTCCTGCCTGCTGCAAAATACGCTGCGCTAAATGTACCGAAGACTCATTTTGCGTTCCTGTACGCAGCAATATTGCCAGCAACTCCGCGTTGCTTAAGGCATCCGCCCCATATGTCATCATGCGCTCTCTTGGTCGTTCTTCATGGGGGAGGTCGCGAAGCATCAGTATTGGCGACTCCAGCATATGTTTATCCCCTTTATGGACGCAACACATTCACTCCAAAATCGGACAGCATGTCCGACAGCAAGGAAAGCGGCAATCCTACGACGTTAAAATAACAACCCTGAATAGATTCCACCAGCGTAGCACCCATGCCTTGAATGCCATACGCTCCTGCTTTATCAGACGGTTCACCAGTATTCACGTATGCCACAATTTGCTCTTGACTCAGAGGCTTCATTGTAACCTCCGTTTGGCGATGTCTGACAAGCATTTCGCCGGTTCCGGTATGTATGCAGGCTACCCCGGTGTACACACGGTGTGTTCTTCCCTGCAATGCAGTCAGCATGCGAACCGCGTCCGCATGGTCGGCAGGCTTGCCCAGTACCGAACCATCCAGCACGACAATGGTATCACTGCCAATCACCAGTCCGGCTTCCTTCGACTGAGTGGCGGTGTTCACGACCGCTTCGGCTTTGCGTGCCGCAAGGGTCTCCACGATTTGCTGAGGCGTCCAGCTCTCAGGCGTGCTCTCATCCGCATGACTCGGCACCACCTCAAAGGGGAGTCTCAAAAATGCGAGTAATTCCTTCCTTCTTGGTGAAGTCGATGCCAGAATAATGCGGGGCGTAATTTTCCCGTCCATAAGGGAAGCTCCTTTTCATCAGTTAGAGCCTGCGGTACAGCCAGAACGCGGCAATGATGCCGATCAGACTAAGCAGGCTCAATTCAAAATTTATCGTTATGTTGTAGCTGATAATATCCAGGTCCGCTCTCGGCGACCAAGATATCCTAGTGGGGTGGGTCAGAAAGGAAAGGAATTTGATCGATTGAAGGGCTTTGGCAATCCATGCACCCAGGAGCCAACCGAGCAACAAAAACAGTATAAGCATTCCTACATTTTTTTTCATCCTGATCTTCCCTCGCCATTTTTTGACACCTTCATTATTATACGGTGATTTGTACTGCAATACAAACAGAAATCCGGCATGGGGAACTATTTCCAGTTCCTTGCCGGAAAATATGGCTAGTCTATTGTTTTATGAATTGGATAAATTCCTTCTCACGCAAAACATATTCCATCATGGAGGACTGAATCTCCCAAATGTGTTCCTTGGCTGTATTCTTATTATATTCCCCAAGTGCAGAGATCGCGCTGTTCATCGCCTTTTCAAGTGAGGTTGCGGAAGCAACCGCTTCCTTTGGAAGACCGGTAGGAAGTGCAGTGATAGTTTGTGTCCACTGCTGATGCAGGTCGTTCAGCTCCTTCATGTCGGAGGCTGGCACCGTATTCGCACCTCCTTCTCCCAGCAAGGTTGAGGAAAGTCCGCTCAACTTACCCACCAATGAACTACTTAACTGAAAAAAGCCAGTGAGTTTATCGCCTTGGCCTCCGTAAGCCGCTTTTTCGAATCCAGGCAATTCAAGCTCACGAACATACAATTCGACTCCTTGTATTTTCAACTGATTGCTGAGCAACTTGGCTTGCTCCCTATCCGGTGATATTCCTGCATATACCCGGTTTTGGTCCTCGGTATCCCCTCCTGCTGCAATGCCTGCTTTCAACAGTTCTTCTTTTGCTTGTAAGGCCCGTTCTGGAGTGCTGAAAACCCCATATTGCAGCAAATAGTAGGTTTGTGGAGGTACCTGAGCCTCTATGACAGTGACAGGGACAGAATTCTCTTTTGCAGATATTGCATCCACACCAACGGATTCTTTAAAGACCGGTACAGCCTCCTCTACTGAGGGATCTGCTCCCGGGACCATGCCTCCTCCGTTAAACAGTAACAACATAATATATCCAAACATCCCCCCGGTCACCAGTGCGCTGGCTACAGAACCAACCAGTTTCCATCTAGAAGGGTGGGGCGGACGTTTTCTGTACTCTTGGCCAGAATGATAAGCTTCCTCATTCTCTTCTAGGCTATCTGGTAGAACGTCCGCATCTGACCAAGAAGCCGCCGAACGGCCAAAGGGGTCATCCCATCCCTCTTGTACTCTTAATGTCGGAGCAAAGCGCCGACTTGAAATGCGTTTATTCAGATCCTCAGGCTCATTGAGCTCTGCTTCTTGCGTAGTTACAGTATTTTTCTTCATTCCTCTAATCCGTTCCGTTCCTTTTTGCGGGTTATCAGTTTCACGCTGTTCGTTCGTAATCGACTCGTTTTTGTACGGAAGCACCTGTAGCTTATCCTCCCGGCTTGTCTCCGGCAACTGTTGGTCGAACCGGAATGTCATCTTGGTCTTGTTCATGGATGCACTCCCCCCTTGTCCCATACTTCCTCATAGTCTGTTGTATGAGTCAAGCTAAGAATATATGCCCCAGCATTACAAAAAAAGGTATCCCGAAACACAGTCGTGTTCGGAATACCCTTGAATAAATGTAATTCATTGGCGTAACAGCTCTTTTTTATACGTATTACACTTGCTGTCCGCGAAGATGGCGCGCTAACGCGTCACCTGCTTTCCAGATATCTCCCGCTCCCATCGTCAGCACAAGATCACCCGGCTGTAATCGATCTTTCAACTCCTCGATCACGGCTTCTTTGGTCGGCAAATAGATTGCATTAGCATTGCTGTTTTGGACGATTAAATCCACGAGCTTGGAAGAATGCACGCCTTCAATCTGTTTTTCTCCCGCTGGTGAATAAATATCGGTAATGATGACTTCACTAGCCTCGCTAAACGCACGGCTAAACGCATCGAGCAGGAAAAAGGTGCGGCTATAACGTTGCGGCTGGAATACAGCAATAATACGCTTGCCAGTCGCTCTCGCTGCGCTAATCGTAGCCTCAATCTCTGTTGGGTGATGCGCATAGTCATCAATAATCAGTATGTCATTGCTTTCTCCTAGTACTTGAAAACGACGCTTCGCTCCGTGAAATTCTACAATAGTAGCAGCGATTTGATCGAATGGAATCCCTGCTTCCAAACAGGATATCACAGTAGCCATCGCATTATACATGTTATGTTTACCCGGCACTGATAGTTCGATCGTTCCGAGTGCTGTTCCTTTACGACTCATAGTGAAGCTTAATCGACGGTCACCTAATTGGATATCTGTCGCCATATAATCCGCTTCATGCTCCACTCCATAAGTAATGACCCGAGTCTGGAGCTGAGGCAACATTTCCCGGATGTTCTGATCATCTGCACATACAATAGCCGCTCCATCCGGTCGAATTTGACTCAAAAACTGTACATAGGCACTTTTCAGACGATTAAAGTCGCCATCGTAATTTTCCAAATGATCCGCTTCAATATTGGTTACAATGCCTTGCCAAGGATGATATTGCAGGAAAGAACCATCACTCTCATCCGCCTCAGCAACGACAAACTCGCTTTTACCTGCTTTGGCATTCGTCCCCAAATTCGTGATTTCGCCGCCAATAATATACGTTGGATCAACGTTACATCTTTCCATAACCAGAGCGATCATGGAAGAGGTTGTCGTTTTACCGTGCGCACCCGCAACAGCTATTCCCTTACGTTCGTTAAGCAAGCGAGCCAGCATCTGCGAACGATGCAGAGTTGGAATATTCAATTCCTCCGCTGCCACCCGCTCCACATTGTCACGTGACAATGCTGTTGAATAGACGACGATATCCGCGCCTGCAATATGCTCAGGTGTGTGTCCAATATATATTTTTGCGCCTTTTGCCGCCAGTTTTTCTGTCAGCTCCTGTGATGCCACATCTGAGCCAGTCACGGTATAACCCATCTCCAGCATGACCCGAGCAATCGCGCTCATCCCGTAGCCGCCGATACCGATAAAATGAACATGTTCCGAAGTAATCAACAAATTTCACCAACCTTTTTCCGAATCGGTTTGATACATAAGGGTAGCCCGTACATCCGCAATAAGGTACAGCGTGCCGGACACCACCCCCAGATCTTCCGCTTCCGTATGTGACTGAAGCAGGCCAAGAGCCTTTTTCCAGTCACCTTCTACAATTATTTTTAAATCCGTTTTGGCATAAGACGGCCGCAGCTTCTCCACGAGATGAGCCAATTCAGCGGCATTCATTTTGCGGCGAAAATCGGGCTCGGTCAGGATAAGCGTATCCACTAGTGGCAGTATATGCTGCAAGTATGCTTCATGATGCTTGTTTGACAGCATTCCCATCATTAAAACCAATTTTTTGTACGAATACACTTGAGGAAGACTCTTGGCCAGCGTCTGTGCTCCTTCTGGATTATGAGCTCCATCAAGGACAATCCTCGGCGAGGTACTGACTTGTTCGAGACGCCCTGCCCAGGCAGTTTGCCTAAAGCCCTCCAGCAATTCTGCATCATCCAACACAAAAGCCATATACTGACGTAGGACCTCAAGTGCCATCATAGCTCCTGCCGCATTAGAACATTGGTGCTCGCCTAACAACGTGATGTCAATTTCCATATGTCGGAAGGGCCCCGCGAATGAAAAGGTCTGAGCTGTTTCATCCCCATTTAGCCGTTCATACGTAAACTGTTCTCCTGCCAGGTACAAGGTAGCTCCTTGCTTTGTCGCCGTTTCACGTATGACCTGAATAGCCTCGGGTTGGGAAACACAACTGACGACAGGTACACCCGGTTTGATGATACCGGCCTTTTCCCTTGCAATCTGTTCGAGCGTATCTCCCAAAATATCCGTATGGTCATAGCCGACATTCGTAATAACTGAGACGATTGGATTCACGATATTAGTTACATCCATCCTTCCCCCGAGACCTGTCTCCCATACCACAACATCTGGGAAAGATACCGTAGCATAGTATAAAATAGCCAATGCTGTCGATACCTCAAACATTGTAGGTGATCCCAATTCACTATCTGCGATTTCTTTCACCAACGGATACAAGCGATTGGCAAGCAAAACCAGCGTTTCATCGGGAATATCAGTCCCATTGAATTGAAAACGGTTCGTAAATCGGGTGATGTACGGAGACGTAAAAGTTCCGACATCGTACCCACATTTCAGTAGCACAGAGGTCAGAAAGGCACAAGTTGAGCCTTTACCGTTGGTTCCCGCAATATGCACAAATTTCAGATGTCGTTGCGGATCACCCAATTTACTCATTAGCTGTTCAATTCGTTCCAATCCGGGTCTGATACCAAACGGAATCAAGCCGTTAATCCATTCCACTGCTTCATCATAGCTTTGTAAAGGAGCCGTGTCTCCGCCCCTGATCGTATCTGACATCCTCTTCACCTTCAGGTCATTTTATTGTGAGTGAAATTATCCCTTGAGTTCTTCAATACGTGCGATAACTTTAGCGCGCTTATCTGAGTAATCGGCTTGCTTGGCCTTCTCTTCCTCGATGACTTTAGCTGGTGCCTTTGCCACAAAGCCTTGGTTAGATAACTTTTTCTCCACGCGCTCCACTTCACTGTTCAAATGCTGAAGTTCTTTTTCCAGTCTGCTAATTTCCTGGGCAATATCAAGCAGTCCGGCCAGCGGCAGGTATAGCTCTGCGCCGCTAACTATAGATGTCATCGCTTTATCTGGAACGGTGAATTCTAATCCCGCGTCGAATTCAGACGTATTACAGAATCTACGTACATATTCCCCATTGCGGTTAATGATATCGAGAACGGCTTGATCACCGGGTTTTATGAGTAATTCAATTTTTTTACTCATCGGCACGTTGACTTCAGCACGGATATTGCGCACAGCGCGAATTACGTCGATCAGCAAATTCATTTCTGCAACTGCATCCTTATCCTCAAAAGAAGGATCATAAACAGGCCAAGCGGCCAGTGTAATCGTCTCTCCCGCATGCGGAAGATGCTGCCATATTTCCTCAGAGATAAACGGCATGAACGGATGAATCATGCGCAGTGTCCGATCCAATACATATGCAAGTACGGACTGCGTTTTCTTTTTCGCCTCTGCATTTTCGCCATATAGGGAAAGCTTCGCAAACTCGATGTACCAGTCGCACAAATCATCCCAAATAAAGTTATACAGAAGGCGGCCTGTCTCGCCAAATTCATAAGCATCTATTAGACGCGTGATGTCGCGTGAAGTTTCGTTTAGACGATGCAAAATCCAACGATCAGCAGTGCTTAAGTCACCAGTAATGTCTATATCTGCCGAAGTGACGCCTTCCAGATTCATCAGCGCAAAGCGTGACGCGTTCCAGATTTTATTGGCAAAGTTACGGGCCTGCTCCACACGCTCCCAGCGGAAACGAAGGTCTTGCCCAGGCGTGCTACTGGTAGAAATCATATAACGCATGGCATCGGTACCATATTGGTCAATCACGTCGAGCGGATCAACACCGTTGCCGAGGGATTTGGACATTTTTCTACCGTCCGCATCACGAACCAACCCGTGCATAAGTACGTCCTTGAACGGAATCTCTTCCGTAAACTCCAACGCGGTAAAAATCATACGCGATACCCAGAAATAAATAATGTCATAGCCTGTAACCAAGACATTAGTCGGATAGTAGCGTTTGAGGTCCTCTGTCTGCTCAGGCCAGCCCAGTGTCGAAAACGGCCATAAAGCCGAGCTGAACCAAGTATCCAGCACATCCTCATCCTGTTTTAGCTTTCTGCCAGCATACTCAGGCAAAGTTGTAGGGTCCTCCGCCGATACAATAACTTCTCCGGTTTCTTCATCGTACCAAGCCGGAATACGGTGTCCCCACCATAATTGCCGGGAAATACACCAGTCACGCACATTTTCAATCCAATGCAGATAAGTACGTTCAAAGCGATCCGGTACAAAGTTTACGCCGTTGCCAGCCTTCTGCACTTCAATCGCTTTAGCTGCCAGAGGCTTCATTTCCACAAACCATTGTGTGGACAGATAAGGTTCTACAACTACACCTGTACGTTCGCTGTGGCCTACTTGATGTACGTGCTCTTCAATACGAATCAGTACGCCCTGCTCTTTCAGATCAGCGACGATTTGCTTACGGCAATCGCTACGATCAAGGCCCTGATATTTGCCTGCTTCGGCATTCATCGTTCCCGTTTCGTCCATCACCGTAATTTGTGGTAGCTGGTGACGTTGTCCCATTTCAAAGTCATTCGGGTCGTGAGCCGGTGTAATTTTAACCGCGCCGCTACCGAAATCTTTATCAACGTAGTCATCCGCAATGACCGGAATTTCCCGTCCGATGATTGGGAGCACAAGCGTTTTGCCAATCATTTGCTTGTAACGTTCATCTTCCGGGTGTACAGCTACAGCTGTATCGCCCAGCATCGTTTCAGGACGTGTAGTGGCTACCGTAATAAATCCGCTACCGTCTTTCAGTGGATATTGCAGGTGATACAGATTTCCGTTCACCTCTTTGTATTCCACCTCAATGTCCGATAATGCAGTACGTGCAGCAGGGTCCCAGTTAATGATGCGTTTACCGCGATAAATCAGACCCTTCTTGTACAGTTTAACGAATACCTCACGTACCGCTTGGGACAGTCCCTCATCCAGCGTAAAACGCTCACGAGAATAATCGAGAGAAAAGCCCATCTTTTCCCATTGGTTATGGATATTATCTAGATAAAGATCCTTCCACTCCCACACTTTCTCCAAAAACTTCTCGCGGCCCAAATCATAACGTGTCAGGCCTTCTTCACGCAGCTTTTGCTCTACCTTTGTTTGGGTAGCAATACCCGCATGGTCTGCCCCTGGCAGCCACAAGGCATCATACCCCTGCATCCGCTTGGCGCGAATAATAATATCCTGCAAAGTAAAGTCAAGAGCATGTCCTATATGCAACATACCTGTAACATTCGGTGGTGGAATAACGATTGTAAAAGGCTCTGCCTCTGGATGTTGCCCAGCGCGGAAATAGCCCTTCTCCATCCACGTTTTGTACCATTTTTGTTCTGCTGATTTTGGATCGTACGTTGTTGGCATTTCCAAGGTTGTCTTGTTGTCTTGTTCTGACATATCAGGATACCTCCATGATTTTTCAATTGGCAAACAAAAAAAGCCTTTCATCCTCAAAGGACGAAAGGCTGTTCTCTCGCGGTACCACCTTTGTTTCACCCCTAGTGTATGTATCCACTGATCCATTACACATGGTGTGACACTTTATGCAGATAACGGTTGCGGACCGGCCTTATTCTACCGTGAGCCTCTTATCTTCCGTAGGAATTAAATGAGGAACCGTTCAAACAGGCGACTCCCGGGTGACTTCGGCCAGTAGCTTCCTGCGGAACCTCACAGCGCTGCAATTCCACTCTCTGAAGGGCTTGCTGCCTACTCTTCCCGATCTCAGTCTTTCAATAACTATACCACATCATACATTTCCCATTGACTATAGTCAACACCCGCCGTGCATTTTTCAGCAACCGGATCAAGGGATATACAATACCTGTCCTTCTTCCACATGATGCTCCGCCAATCTGTTATACAGTTGAAGCTCACGTGTGCTGAGCTGATAACGGTCAGCTATGGTTTCCAGTGTATCCTCGCGCTGTACAATGCATAACCGCACCTTGCGAAAAGGTGTTTCATCTTGTGTATGAAAAAAAAGGTTCTTCCACTTGGCATTCTCTCGCTCTTCTTCGGCTTTCTGATCCTGATCCTGCGGCTCCTGCTCCAACTGCTGCTGGTATTCGGCTTCCTTCACCGAACGGCTGGATTGGAGTAATGATGAGTAGACAACCGGGTCTGGCTCGTCTGCCCTTTCATCCTTTTTACTGTTGAGCGCTACACGCATCTCTGGCTTATCCTCAGTAAAGGTGTCATGGGCCTCGTGGTTAACCTGTTCTGACGCTTCAGGCCTGAAGTCGAAGTTATCTACTTGACTCGCTTCCAACTGTGGCTCCAGATAGACCTCGGACTCCGTGGCAGGATGCGGTTCAGACAGCAAAGGTTCATATACTATATTAGGAGATGCGGAAGATACTTTGGGCTCATTTCCCCCTGCCCATGCTTCCTCTTGCTGAAATCCCCACACTTCCGGAGACCCATGCTCATGCTTGACCTCGGGAGAGCTGTCTTCAACTGCTTTGCCCGTCCAAGGCTCATAGAATCGGTTAGGATCTACTGCCGACTCATAAGCTTGCTGTTCCGACAATGACTTCTGTTCCTCATGTTCCTCAGACGGCTGTTCCCAAGAAACGGACTCCTGTTGTGCTGGCACCCTGTAGGAAGTTTCAGGATCTGTAACGTAATCGGAGGACGAGTCATTGGTAGAATAGGCCTCTGCATGATGCTCTCCATCGGCGGAAAGGGATTGAACCGGATGCTCAGGTGCATGCACTACGGTAAATTCCTCATCCAGCCAAACCGCCGTCTCCTCCGCGTGCGAGCTTTCCACGCCATGCAAAGAAAGAACGCCTGTAATGTTTAGACTACGTAAAGAAAGCAGGTCCACATCAAAATTTTCAATCTCGACAGAGATATCTTCCAATCTCCCTACGCGGTTTAGCGGAATGGTAATTTCCACAGGGATCAAATGATGAAGCTCGCTCGTGATCTGTTCAGGTGTGCGGTACACGCCCTCCAGCAGCAAATGCCCTCGCAAAGCGGCATGGTCGCCGTGGGTTACAACCTGAATGCGTGGCAGAAGCTCAATTTCCTCCAACTCAGCAATCCCGGCAGCTTCCTCCGTCAAATGAATGCGTTCATAAATATCAAAACGCAAGCCTTGCGGCTGATCATTCTGTTGTTTGTTCAAGGATGGCATCCTCCTTTGGGCAGTCTCCGCACATCCTCTGACTTCTGGTCAGGCGCACGGAAACTCCATATTGCAAACCGTTTCTAGGTTCAAGTATATGCGCCAAAATAGAAGGCATGCCATCTTTTATAGCTGTTTGTGTAGCTTTTGAAAATCATCCGGCCAAGCATCCTCCACGGTAATCGTTTCGCCACTCAGCGGATGACAGAAAGTAAGACGCTCTCCGTGCAGCGCCTGCCTGCCAAAATCAGTAGCCCGCCCCCCGTATAATACATCCCCAAGCAATGGGTAGCCAGCATGACTAAGATGTACGCGAATCTGGTGCGTCCGGCCTGTCTCCAGCGTCAGATATACGAGACTCACTGCACTTGGACCGCTTCCCCATACTTCTCCGAGTTCAATATGGGTAACCGCCTTTTGCCCAGTTGGAGATACACGACGGCGCTGCTTATGATGCCTGTCCTTGCCAATCGGCCAATCCAACGTTCGCAGCGATGGGGGTACTTTCCCTCGTACCAAAGCCACATACCTGCGGCCTATATCCTTAGCTCGCATTTGCTCGTCCAGCTTGAGCAACGCAAATTCATTTTTGGCATATAGCACTGGGCCCGTCGTATCCACATCCAGACGATGTACATGCCGTACCGCCGCATGAATGCCATTCATCTCATAGTAGGATGCGACAGCATGATCCAACGTCAGCGGACCATCCTGCACAGCGCCATCCGGATGTACTGCCATACCTGCCGGTTTATGCACTACCAGGCAAAAATCATCTTCATACAGTACCTTCAAATCATACCAGCGAGGGGTGATTCCAAGGTTCATTACAGGAAAAAGGGCCAGCCGCAGCCGGTCCCCTGTAAGTTCAATCTCTTTTGCATGACGCAGTCTGCGCCACAGCTTTTCCGGTAATTCCAAACGATTCAGCAACCACTGATCTACAGCATCAGCATTGTTTTTTTCCCCGTCTGTGATTTCCCGTCCTGGCGTGACTTCCAGCCACGGTCCTCTTCTTTTCCAGCCACCTTGCCAGCTCATAGACGTTTGAGCGCGCGATAGTTCGCCTCAATGGTGGCATCAATATCCTCTACCGTATGCACGCCCGACACAAACATACCCTCAAATTGAGATGGTGCCACACTGACTCCCTCATTCACCATTTCAGTAAAGTAACGGCGGAAGTGGTCCTGATTACTCGTTTTAGCTGTGTCAAAATTGACAACCTTTTCTTCTGTAAAAAATGGACAAACCATGGAACCCACGCGATTGATCGTGACAGGGATACCCAGCTCGCTCGCATTACGTTCGAATCCGGCTTGAAGTCTTGCTGCCCGCTCTTCCAGGCGATCGTATACTTCTGGCGTCAGCAATTTAAGTGTCGAATAACCTGCTGCCATAGCCAGCGGATTTCCGCTAAGCGTACCCGCTTGATAAATTGGCCCCGATGGAGCAATCTGTTCCAGAATATCGCGACGTCCGCCGTAAGCACCTACAGGGAGTCCACCACCAATCACTTTACCCAGACAGGTAAGATCCGGCGTCACACCAAAGCGACCTTGAGCCGAATGAAGTCCAACCCGGAATCCAGTCATCACTTCATCAAAAATCAGCAGACTTCCGTACTGCTGGGTTACCTCACGCAAACCTTCCAAAAATCCAGGCTGTGGCGGTACAACTCCCATATTGCCTGCTAC
Organism: Paenibacillus sp. MZ03-122A; assembly: GCF_024213325.1. Lineage (NCBI taxonomy): Bacteria > Bacillati > Bacillota > Bacilli > Caryophanales > Paenibacillaceae > Paenibacillus > Paenibacillus sp. MZ03-122A. Next base: position 29,667 of record NZ_JANAVI010000006.1, read on the forward strand.
TGGCTCGACAATAATTGCGGCAATCTCTTCGCCAAATTTCTCAAAAGCTAGCTTCACCGAAGCCAAATCATTATAAGGGACGGTGATGGTATGGGTAGCTACGACTTCAGGTACACCCGGACTATCGGGCAAGCCTAATGTCGCAACACCAGAGCCTGCTTTAATCAGCAAGCTGTCCGCATGACCGTGATATGATCCCTCAAATTTAAGAATTTTACTACGGCTCGTAAATCCGCGTGCGAGTCGAATCGCACTCATAGTCGCCTCAGTTCCGGAGTTAACCATACGTACAATGTCCATAGAAGGAACACGCTCACATACGAGCTTGGCCATTTCGGTTTCTGCCAACGTTGGTGCGCCGAAGCTGGTTCCCTTTACAACAGCAGCCTGTAGAGCTTTAACCACTTCGGGATGTGCATGGCCCATAATAAGCGGTCCCCATGAACATACATAGTCTAAATAGGATTGACCATCAATATCATATACACGCGATCCTTCGCCATGGTCGATATATACAGGTGTAATCCCAACAGATTTAAAAGCCCGTACCGGGCTGTTAACGCCACCCGGAATGTATTGTTTTGCCTCATCAAAGGCTACTTTGGAGTTCGTATCCTTGCGCACTTTCCGTTGTTCGTCGATCAATCTGACCACTCCTATCTTCTGAAAATAGACTTATTGCTTCAACCATCTTGCCGCATCCTTGGCCGAATAGGTAATAATCATATCTGCACCCGCACGCTTCATGCTTGTCAGAATCTCCAGCACCATTGCTTTTTCATCAATCCAGCCTTGAAGAGCGGCTGCCTTGACCATGGCATATTCACCACTAACGTTGTAAGCCACCATAGGCAGATCAAATTGATTCTTAATCGTGCGCATCACGTCCAGGTAAGAAAGAGAAGGCTTCACCATCAGCATATCCGCACCCTCCAGCACATCAGACTCCGCTTCTCGCAATGCTTCACGTGCATTGGCAGGGTCCATCTGATAGGATTTGCGGTCACCAAACTGCGGCGCAGAATCTGCGGCTTCCCGGAAAGGACCATAAAAAGCAGACGCATATTTGACGGAATACGACATAATCGGAATATGTGAAAAGCCTTCCAGATCCAGCCCCTGCCGAATCGCTTGTACAAAACCGTCCATCATATTAGATGGCGCGATAATATCCGCACCAGCTCTGGCCTGAGAAACGGCTGTACGTACCAGCACCTCCAGAGATTCATCATTCAATACTTCACCGCATACCTCACCATCATGCTCATGCATGTGTACCATACCGCAGTGTCCATGGTCCGTAAACTCACACAAACAAGTGTCAGCCACAACCAGCAGTTCGGGATAACGAGACTTGATCAAACGAGTAGCTTCCTGAACAATACCATCGTCCACAAAAGCCGAAGTCCCTACACTGTCTTTTGTTTCCGGTATGCCAAACAGGAGCACGGCGGGAATGCCAAGCTCACTAATCTCTTTTAGTTCTTCCTCCAGCCGATCCAGAGAAAAACGGTATACACCTGGCATAGAGCTAATTTCCTGTTTCACCCCCGTGCCAAATGTTACGTAGATCGGTTGGATAAAATCAGCGGGATTTAATACCGTCTCACGCACCATACTGCGAATTGCAGCCGACTGACGCAAACGACGATGTCTAGTAAAAGGAACACTCATGAATACAAACCTCCATTTTTTATACATTCATTAGCAAAAACAAAAAATTATAATGTCATAAGAGTACTTGATCGTTTCCAGTCACATAACGATTGGATCAGACTTTCAATGGTTGCCTTCTCTGACATAAAACTCACAGTCAAACCGGCTTGGGTAGCTGTCTCACCGGTCAAAGGACCTATTACAGCAATCGTAACTCCCTCCAGCAGCGTCAACGGATCATGGATCCCCATTTGCCTGAGCGCTTCCAGAAAAAAGGTGACGGTTGAGGAACTCGTAAACGTAATCGCGTGAATGGCTCGTTCCTCAAGCAGCTTGAGGAGCTCGTCATCCTGTGTGTTGGCTGCCAGCACAGTTTGATACAAATCAGCCTCGGTCACATGAAGCCCCATCTCCCTCAGCTTTTCTGGCAGCCAAGGCCGAGCTAGATCACCTCTAGGTAGAAATACATTCTGCCCTGCCTGCAAATCCTGCTCAAACCCTTCGAGCAAACCTTCTGCCTGAAAAGGGCCTTCGATCTGTTCTGCCACAATTCCGTGTGTCCGAAGCGCAGCTGCTGTAGCTGGTCCGACTGCGGCAATACGAGCTTTGAACAGCATGCGTACGTCCTTGCCCTGTTCCTTTAAGTGCGTGAAAAAGTATTCAACTCCATTAACGCTAGTGAAAAACACCCAATCATATTCAGGTAGTCGCGCAAATGCCTCTTTAATCTCCTGTTTGGTTGGCTCGTCCGAGGGGGCTACCGTCTGAATAACTGGAAATTCATATGGCTCGCCACCAAGCTCCTCAATCCGGCGAACCAGACTGCTGGCCTGCGCACGCGCGCGAGTAACCAAAATCCGCTTGCCAAACAAAGGCATGTCCTCAGCCCATTTTAACTGTTCACGTTGATTGACCACTTCTCCGACAACGATGACGGCGGGAGGTTGAAAATTCGCGGCCTTCACCTTAGCTTCAATATCCGCCAGCGTACCCACCAGCGTATCCTGCTCGGCGCGGGTCCCCCAACGGATCAAGGCAACAGGAGTATTTGACGGCTTGCCGTGTTTTATCAGCTGTTCACTGATATAGCCGATCTTGGCTACACCCATCATAAAGATCAGTGTGCCCGTTGCGTTCGTCACTTTATCCCAATGAATACTTTTGTCGAGTTTATCGGGACTTTCATGACCTGTAATGATAGACAGCGATGAGGCCATATCCCGGTGTGTGACTGGAATGCCCGCATAGGCGGGCACACTGATTGCTGATGTGATGCCGGGTATAATTTCATAGGAAATACCATGTTTACGCAGTAGCCCGGCTTCCTCGCCGACTCGTCCAAATATAGTGGGGTCTCCCCCTTTAAGACGAACAACTGTTTTTCCTTCCAAGGCCAAATCCACCAGCAGCTGATTAATTTCCTCTTGCTTCATGGTGTGACGATCTGGCAACTTGCCGACATAGATTTTTTGGGCACCTGGCTTCATCAATCCCAAGAGGCGCGGGCTTGCCAGTCTGTCGTACACAATGACATCGCCCAATTGAATGCATTCCCAACCCTTGACCGTAATTAATCTTGCGTCTCCGGGTCCTGCACCTACCAAATATACTTTTCCTGCCATGCTATCATCCCCTCACCTGCGCAAGAATCTGTTCCGCTCCTTTGGCTATCAAACTGGCCGCCACCGCTTCTCCCAGCTTTAGCGGATCATTTCCCTGGAGCGTTTCCTTCAAAATAACCTCGCCATCTGGCGAGCCTACCATGCCCGTGAGGCTGATTTCTTGATCAGCCCAGACCGCATGAGCCCCAATCGGCACTTGGCACCCCCCATTTAACACGCCTAGAAAGGTTCGTTCTGCCGCAACGGTAGCCGAGGTATCTCGGTCGTTGTAAAGGCGCAGCAAGGCCAATAGCTCTTCATCGCTCGCACGACATTCAATACCTAGCGCTCCCTGCCCAACCGCCGGCAAACAGTCTTCTTCCGGTATATAGGACGTAATTCGCTCTTTCCAGCCCATCCGATGCAAGCCTGCTGCCGCCAAAATGATAGCATCAAAACCTTCCGTCTCCAGCTTTTTCAGACGGGAATCAATATTACCCCGCACAGGCTCCAATTGTAGATCAGGTCGCATGGACTTGATTTGACTGGCTCTGCGCAGGCTGCTCGTGCCCACCTTTGCCCCTTGAGGCAAATCCTCCAGGCTCTTGGCGCCCAATGTGATCAGGCAATCACGTGGGTCCTCACGGCGCGGCACAGCGCCGTTGACAAGCCCTTCCGGCAATTCGGAAGGCATATCCTTCATACTATGTACTGCCATATCAATCTCACCAGCCAGCATGGCCTGTTCAATTTCTTTGACAAAAAGCCCTTTGCCACCCACTTTGGACAAGGTTACATCCAATATTCGATCACCCTTGGTCAGGATTTTCTTCACGACAAATTGCAAATCCATTCCATGCTTCGCGCACAGCGCGTTCAAATCTTCAATGACATGCCCGGTCTGAGTTAACGCCAACGCACTCTGTCTGCTGCCTACCACAATTGTTCGCATGTTATTCCTCCTGATTTTGCGCAATCCATAGGTCTATTTCTTTTTCGGTCCAAGCCATAAATTCATGACGCCGTATTTGATCCAAAATCCCGCTACTCGCCAGGCGCCTCAGTAGTTTGGTCCTTTGCTGTGGGGAACTTATCTTACGTTTGATGATCTGTCGCATATCGTGCATGAAATCCAGATATGGCTCGTATTCGCTACCAAACAACGTATTCAAAGCTGATGTAATATCAGTGGTTACAGCAGGGCCAGCCCCTTCTGTGGAAATACTAATCGTCAGTCTTCCTCGTCGAATGGTACCCGGCGTTATAAAGTCTCCCTCTTCCGATCGATCCGCCACATTTACCAGTATACCCCTTTGTCTGGCCTCATGCGCAACCTCATAATTCACTTCTCTCTGGTTCGTCGCCGCATATACAAGAAAGGCTCCCTGGAGGTCACCCTCGCGATATACGCGATTTACCCAGTGGAGCTGCTTGTGATCCGCCAGAACCTGTAAATCCGGCGTTATATTCGGGCTAATGACGGTAATGAATGCCCCACTTTCCATCATCCCCTTTACCTTTCGTTCCGCAATCCTACCGCCACCTACAACACAACAGATCTTATTCTTACAATTCAACGAAATCGGGACAAAATGCTGCAAAAGGCTTTTCACTCTCCCGTCCACTGATGAAATACAGACCAGGAATTCAGCAAAAAATTAAGAATCAATAGCGTGTAGCCCACCAATGCCCACTTTGCCATTACTAGCCCTGAACGCTGATTCAATCTTTTGCTCACTAAAAATATAATATACACGCACAAGGCAATCGCTGTCATCAGCACCTTGGTATCTAGCAAGAGACGCCAGCGTTCCTCGGCAATAATAGAAATAACGGCAACTACAATAGAGACTCCCAACAAAGGAGTACCAATCAACAGCGCCATATGCGTATACCGGTCCATCATTTCCAGACTTGGCAGGCGTCTGATCGTGTCATTCCATTTCTTTACTTTCAATTTACGATGCAAAAACAGATATAACCCCGAAAATACAGCTGCTACCGTCATCGCTACAAAACCAAGGTTAGCCAGCGCAATATGAATCAGGAGCAGTCCATGCACGGTATGCCAATTTCCAAGCGGGTTGTCGAGAGGCTCCATCCATATATTGTTGAGCACTAGCACTGCAAAACTAATAATATTAAGCAACAATACCGCAAATTCGGATCGCTGATAACGTGTCAGAATCAAAGAAATCAGTACCAAAATAACTGAGAACAGAAATAGAAAATCGTAGGTCACGAAAATAGGAAGATGCCCTTCATTCCAGGTTCTTATCCCCATATAAGCAAGCTGGAGCACCAGAACGACAACAAGAAGCCCTGTACCTGTCCGTTTAGCATTCGCATTGCGACGAATCCCATCCGAGAATACAAACAGAAGGCTCAGGGCAAAAACATAAATCATTGAATCATATATAAGCATGCCTGAAGCCACTTCTGTTCACCCACCTTTACAGGCTGGCCGGCGCAAACGACGCTGGCAAAGCCTGAGCCTGAACGGTTTTTTCATGAACACCGGCTTCCGGTTTCATTAACGCAGATGCATCGCTTTTATCTACTTTCTGAGCGGCGTCATCCAAACGATCCTCCAAAGCAAAAATATGGCTAAACATGTCTAGGGCCTCATTCCCCTGCTTTTGAACAGCCAGTTCTTTTACCCGATTGATCGGATCATGCATCATCTGATTCAGCATACTTTTCGTCAAGCGGCTAATCACTTTGCGTTGCCGTTCATCCAGCTCAGGAAGCTTATTGAACAAGCTTTCCAACGTATCCTGATGTACAGACTCCGCTTTTTCCTGTAATGCACGAATCACCGGACGCACTCCCATCGTTTTCAACCATTGATAAAACTCGCTAAGCTCATCTTCGATCATATGCTCGATTTTTGTAGCTTCGGTACGGCGCATTTCCAAATTGCTCTCCACGATCCCTTCCAGATCATCAATATCGTACAGGAAAACATTCTGTAATTCACCAATAGCCGGGTCGAGATCACGCGGAACCGCAATATCAATCATAAACAAAGGACGGGACTGTCGACGTTTCATACTTGCTTCAACCCGAGTCCGATCCAGAATATAACCCTGGGCACCTGTCGAACTAATGACAATATCCACATCCGCCAACCGATTCATGCCTTCCTCCATCGTAACCGGCGTTCCATGGAACTTGGAGGCAAGGTCTTCCGCACGGGACAGGGTTCGGTTTGCTACAATAACCTCAGCTGCTCCACCGCTGTACAAATGCTTAACAGTAAGCTCGCTCATTTTACCAGCACCGAGAATCAGTACCTTTTTATCGGTAAACATCCCGAAAATGCGTTTGCCCAGCTCAACTGCTGCATAGCTGACAGATACGGCACTTTCTCCAATAGACGTCTCCGAATGGGCACGCTTGCCCAATGTGACGGCCTGCTTAAACAACATATTAAACCACGTTGCCGTAATTTTCTGGGATTGAGCCTGAAGAAAAGCATTCTTTACCTGTCCCAAAATTTGTGTTTCTCCGATTACCATAGAATCAAGGCCACAAGTCACACGGAACAAATGCCGAATCGCCTGCTCGTCCTCATATATATATAAATGTTGTGTAAATTGATCACGCGGAATGCCAAACCATTGCTCCATAAAACTGCGTATAAAATAACCGCACATGTGAAGGCGGTCCACCACAACATATATTTCAGTCCGATTGCAGGTTGCGACAACTACGCCCTCCAACACACTTTTGGTAAGTTTGAGTTGTTCCAGCGCTTTTGGCAAATCTTCTTCTGCAAATGTAAAACGCTCTCTGACTTCCACAGGCGCCGTACGATAATTCAACCCAACAACGACGATGTGCATTGCAAATTCACCTGCCTAAACTGTAATAAGAATAACCACTGTTATCATAGACTATGTTAATTATATCACAGAAGTCCGAATCTCCTCCGGCTGTTTTATGAATTGTTTATGAAAATTGGATGGCTTTCATGAACATCTAGCACATTCTGTATGATTTGATCTAGTGTAGACCACTTTTAAAACAAATAACCATGGAAATGTTCCATGGTTATAATATAGGACGCACAAATGGCTCCATAAAGAACGATTTACACCAACTCAGCCAGCTTGCACTCCGGTGATTCCACCTGAAGTTCTCCCAAGCCGCGAATCAGCTTCTTCGCATATGTTTTTTTCGGTTTTAGAACGGATACCAGGTAATCAATAGCCAGCTGTGGATCGACAGTCTCACCGCAAGTATAACAATCAATAGCGGCAAATCCTCTCTCAGGATACGTATGAATAGAGAGATGACTCTCCGACAACAGTACAAGCACGGTAGCTCCCTGTGGTTCGAATTGCTTGGATTGCACGGACATCACCGTGGCTCCGCAAGCTTCAGCTGCTTCAACTAATTGAGCCTCCAAAAACTGCGCATCATTCAGTAATTCAAACTCAACACCCCAAGTATCTACGGCAACGTGTCTTCCGAAAGTTGAGTACTCCAATTCCATCTTTCGGTTCCCCCTTCCTAGGAATAAAATGTTTAAAAAAATTTCATCCGCTAGGACCTACGTCATTCACTTCCCGAGGGAATAACCTCTCGCAACATTCAATGTCCTGAGTGAATCCTGGTTCCTATATTCATTTTCAACGAGATTAAAAATAACATCTATGTGCAGCAAATGCAATCATTTTTTTGGAATAAAAAAGCCCCTTTCGGTAAAGAAAGGGACTACACTGCATAACGATTCATTCTAGATGTTCAAGTCTTTTTTAGGCTTCCAGTGCAAATAATTTCGAGCAACTCATTCGAAGCTTGTGATCAATCTGTTCCAACTCCGAGAAAGTACGCGCCAAATTCCGCTGGTCAAGCAACGAATTAATGAGATGATATACGTCTGATATTTCATTTTCGACGTTCTGATGCTGAAAAAGCTGTTGCAGTTCCTGAACCGTATTTTTATATTCAAATACCAGCCTGGAGCCTACGGCATTCTTCTCCATAATTTTACGAACCGTACCTTCATTATAAAAATACACCATAGTGAATCCTTGATACATTCGGTAAACGATGCCTTCGCCCTTAAAACGAACAAAAAGTTTGCGTATAAACAGGGTTAGTTGCGGATGAATTAAGCGGCAAGTCAATTCACACACAAACGCTCCCTCTTGGGCTTCAAAAAACAAATGAACTTCCTCACCCGCATTATGCTCCAGAACGATTTCCTGTCTTCCGTTATCTAGAACTTTAATATAGTAATGCACCTGGGGATCATCCACTGCCCGCAAAAATTCGTCCATTTGAGTTTCCGACAAGGTCAAAGTGGTTTTAACATACTCTGTGGCTAACCGCTGAGCCATACCAATCTCCTCAATTCTTTCCTGAACCTATAAGTTTAAGCTTTATGCTTTATTATACATCAGACCTACAACGCTTTTCTTGCACATCAAATCATAAATTTCCGCCATACATCGGAAATAAACAGAAAATGATGGGGTTAAGACTGCATTATCCCCCATATCCTCACTTTTCTGCTTAAATTCCATCAGTTCCTTTAGTTATTATATATTATTCCTACCCATTTAGTGAGTTTATTTTTTTTGAAGCCTGAATCATGAAAAAGGGACGCCCTCAAGGACGTCCCTAACCTTACAATTCCGTCTGCTCTTCGTCGTCATTCTCTATATAGCTGGAGATGACAGACCACAGCTCTTCCTTGCCCATACCTTCTTCGGATGAAAAGGGGATAAACAATCCCCCGGGAAGTATTCCTAGTTCCTGCTTGATTACCTTATAATGCTTTTCTCGCCGCGTTTTAGGGATTTTATCTGCCTTAGTGCCTACAACGCAGACTGGAAGCCCGTGATGGCGCAGCCAATCGTGCATCATGATATCGTCCTTGGACGGCGGATGACGCAAATCTACCATTTGAAGCACCAGCTTAAGTGGCTCACGCTCTAGCAAATAAGACTCAATCATCTGCCCCCAAGCCTTGCGGGACGTTTTGGATACCTTGGCATAACCATAACCGGGAAAATCGACAAAATAGAGGTCATCATTAATCCGGTAATAATTGAGTTGCTGGGTTTTACCTGGCGTAGAACTGGTACGCGCCAAATTTTTACGGTTAATCAACCGATTAATCAGTGAAGACTTTCCTACATTGGAGCGCCCCGCCAGAGCAATCTCTGGCAAAGCGTCCACAGGAAACTGATCGGGGCCAACCGCACTTATTATAAATTCTGCTTTTGTTACTTTCATTGTGTTCTTAATTCCTCTCTAATGTACCCTTGCCTGCTCAACCAAAGCATGCTTTAGCACCTGATCCATATGGGCAACGGGGACAAATTCAACATCCTGCCGGATACTGTCGGGAATATCCTTCAAATCCCGTTCATTATCTTTGGGAAGCAGAATTTTTTTGTAGCCTGCCCGATGGGCAGCCAGCGACTTCTCTTTCAAACCACCAATCGGCAATACTCGGCCGCGCAAAGTAATTTCGCCCGTCATAGCTACATCCTTGGATACATGACGGTTGGTCAAAGCTGAAATTAATGCGGTAGCAATAGTAATTCCCGCAGATGGGCCATCCTTCGGAATCGCACCCTCAGGAATATGAATGTGGATATCATTTTTCTCATAAAAGTCCAGTTCAATGCCCAGATCAACTGCTTTGGAACGAGTGTAGCTGAATGCCGCCTGGGCAGATTCCTTCATAACGTCTCCCAGTTTACCCGTAAGAATCAGTTTACCATTACCAGGTACGACCGTCACTTCAATCATCAGTGTTTCACCACCGACCTCTGTCCATGCCAAGCCTGTAACCGTACCGATCTGATCCTCCAGTTCTGCAACACCGTAACGGAATTTAGCGATACCCAGATAATCCTTCAGATTATCCGGTGTGATTTGAATCGGCCCTTCGCCACCAGATACAACGGACTTCGCCGCCTTGCGGCACAGAGAAGCCATTTGCTGTTCTAGATTCCGCACACCGGATTCACGGGTATATTCACGAATGACACGCAGGAGCGTATCCTCCCCGATGACCAACTGTTCCTCGTTCAAGCCATGCTCTCTCTTCTGCTTGGGCAATAGGTACCGGTTGGCGATTTCCAGCTTCTCCAGTTCGGTGTAGCCTGGAATATAGAGTGTCTCCATACGGTCCATTAGCGGACGCGGGATGTTGTGTGCAGCATTGGCTGTCGTTACAAACATCACATTGGACAGATCAAACGGCAGCTCGACAAAATGGTCACTGAACGTATTGTTTTGTTCAGGATCAAGCACTTCGAGCAATGCTGCCGATGGATCCCCCCGAAAATCGGAAGCCATTTTATCAATCTCATCCAGCAAAAATACCGGATTAGACGTTCCTGCGGTCTTCATCCCTTGAATGATCCGTCCCGGCATCGCGCCAACATAAGTCCGGCGGTGACCACGGATTTCCGCTTCATCCCGCACACCTCCGAGAGAAATGCGAACAAATTCCCGACCCATGGATTTGGCAATCGAACGGGCCAACGAGGTCTTGCCGACCCCTGGCGGGCCTACGAGACACAGAATCGGTCCCTTAATGGTCTTCACCAGCTTACGCACAGCCAAATACTCCAATACACGTTCCTTGGGTTTATCGAGTCCGTAGTGGTCGTTATTGAGTACCTCTTCAGCTTTGACGATATCCAGATCATCATCGGTAAACTTGTTCCACGGCAAGCTTAACAACCAATCAACATAATTACGGATGACGCCACCCTCGGCAGAGCTTGCCGGCATTTTTTCCAGACGATCGATTTCCTTTTCAACCTTCTCCTTCACCGGAACAGGTAGCTCCAGTTCACTTAGCTGGTTGCGCAGTTCTTCAACTTCTCCTGCGCGGCCTTCCTTCTCGCCAAGTTCCTTTTGAATCGCCTTCATTTGTTCACGCAGATAATACTCCTTCTGCGTCTTCTCCATTTGCTTCTTCACACGCTGGTTGATTTTACGTTCCAGCTCCAGTACTTCACGCTCATTGTTCAAAATATCCAGAAGCTTCTCCAGACGCTGAGTAACGTCGATCGTCTCCAGTATATCCTGCTTTTCCTTAATTTTGAGCGTAAGATGACTTGTGATCACGTCTGCAAGTCGTCCCGGCTCCTCAATATCGGATACCGCAGCGAGAGTCTCTGGTGTTACCTTTTTGGACAAGTTGATATAATGCTCGAACTGAGTTAATACAGTGCGCATAAGCGCATCCGTCTCAGGCTGTACGTTTTCTGCCTCGTGCAGCTCCTTCGCCATTACCTCGTAATATTCTTCATTGTCCGTATATTGAATAATCTCGGCGCGTTCCAGCCCTTCCACCAATACTCGAATAGTTCCATTAGGAAGCTTGAGCATCTGGCGTACCTTGGCTACCGTGCCGACTCGAAAGATGTCCTCTTGTGTGGGTTCTTCAATATTTACTTCTGATTGAGAACACAGGAGAATCAAATTGTCTTCAACCATCGCTTTTTCCAAAGCCTTGACCGATTTTTCCCGGCCCACATCGAGATGCAGAACCATGCTCGGGTAGACCAGAAGTCCTCTTAAAGGCAGCAAAGGAAAACGACGACCTTTTGTCTTGGTGGGTCCCATCGCTTTCGCACCTCCAGTGATTCTCAGGTTCCGGATTTTACAATCCTCACGTTGTTATCTTTCATATTTTATCAAATGTTTTATGAAAAAACCAATGAAAGGGTGGTTCATCAGCAAGATCCTGTATCTGATATCGTCCCGTTATGCGTTCCATCAGCCTGTAACAAGGAAGATTGGGATGGGCGAAAAGTCTCAATTGGCGCATGCACAGGCAAATCTGACGTCATCTCTTCCCCAAACACATGTCGGAACACTTCGGTAACTGACTGTACAGGAATGACTTTTAAACCCTCAATACCGTCAAAAAGAGCTTGCCAGTTGTCCTGCGGAATGATCACCTTTTTGGCTCCAGCCTGAAAAGCGGCTTCAACCTTGGCTAATACACCACCAATCGGTTTGACACGACCATGGATGCTAACTTCGCCAGTCATAGCAATTTCATGATCCACCGGAATTCCCCGCATCGCGGAAGCAATGGCTGTTGCCATCGCAATTCCTGCGGATGGGCCATCTACTGGCGTACCCCCAGGGAAATTGATATGCAAATCGTAATTCGATGGAGATAATCCGAGCGTACGCAAAACGGTTAAAACATTTTCCACAGAACCTTTAGCCATGCTCTTACGGCGCAGCGTGCGGGACCCACCTCCAATTTCTTCCTCATCCACGACCCCCGTAATATTATAAATTCCCTTTCCCTCAGGAACCGGAACTGCTGTAACTTCAATTTCCAGCAGCATCCCCATGTTCGGGCCATATACAGCTAATCCGTTAACGAATCCGATTTGCGGCAAGCCCGGTATTTTTCGGTCAGGACGTGGTTGAATTTGACTGCTGCCCGCTACCCATTCCACGTCGGAAGCATTGAGACGCTCCCTTTTCTCGGTAAGTGCCAAACCAGCAGCCAGCTGGATCATATTGACCGCTTCCCGACCGTTCGTTGCGTAACGCTGTACAACTTCTACCGCCTCAGGGCAAGGGCCAAAGCCTAGCTTGTGGACAGCATCCTCTGCAATACGAGCAATCTCCTGTGGCTGCAAGGCACGGAAATAAATCTCCATGCACCGGGAGCGAATCGCAGGTGGCAGTTCATGCGGCGAACGGGTCGTCGCACCTACCAAACGAAAATCGGCTGGCAAACCGTTTTGGAAAATATCGTGGATATAAGCAGGAGTGTTCGAATCTTCCGAGTTGTAATACGCACTCTCCAAAAATACCTTGCGATCCTCCAGTACTTTCAACAGTTTATTCATCTGCGTTGGATGCAGCTCACCAATCTCATCAATGAACAGCATACCCCCATGCGCCTTCGTCACAGCTCCGGGCTTAGGTTGCGGGATTCCAGCCACCCCCATCGCTCCTGCCCCTTGATAGATTGGATCATGCACTGAACCTATCAGCGGGTCCGCAATACCGCGCTCGTCAAAGCGGGCCGTCGTAGCATCAATCTCCGTGAATTTGGCATCTCCCTTGAACGGGGAGGACAGATTCTTCTTAGCCTCTTCCAGCACCACGCGTGCAGCAGCCGTCTTCCCAACACCCGGTGGGCCATAAATAATGACATGCTGCGGATTCGCACTACATAACGCTGCCTTGAGTGCGCGCAGTCCGTCCTTCTGACCCACGATATCCTGTAATGTGGCAGGACGTGTGCGTTCAGCCAACGGCTTAGTAAGTGAAATAGATCGCAATTTGCGCAGCTTATCCAATTCCTTGCGGGATTCCCGATCCACCGCACTACGGTTCGTTTTCTGGCTCCGCAGGAGGTTCCAGAAATACAGACCAATTACAATCCCGAAAAACATTTGCACCAATAGCAAAATCATAGTCAAGTCCATCGTATTTCCTCCGTTTCTCATCTCAGCAATTTGAAAAATGCCGCTCTATGAAAAACAGTATTTCCTTTTCCGCGATAGCTAAACGGCGGTCTTTCAAAAGATCAGAGAGAAATATAAAAACGCCGTGAAGAACAGTTCTGTAGCAGAGCTGCTCTCCACGGCGTTTAAATGATGACAATAGATTATGACTATGCCTCTTTATATAACTGCTTTGCCTACACCTTCTCGGCGGTATGACGTTCTTCACGTCCAGGGATTTTCCCTGTTTCCTCATAAGCCTTGACGATGATATCAATTTCTTTTTTCAATTCGTCGACCATATCAGCCTCAGGTACTTTACGAATCATTTTTCCATAACGGAACAAAAGGCCTTCACCGCGTGCCCCAGCAATACCGATATCAGCTTCCTTCGCTTCACCCGGGCCATTTACTGCACAACCCAGTACTGATACTTTAATCGGCACCTTGAGTTTCGCAATGTAGTCCTCCACCTCGTTGGCAATAGAGAACAGATCTATATCCAGACGTCCGCAAGTCGGACAAGAAATCAGTGTAGCTGCGTTTGTGATCAATCCAAACGTCTTGAGTAACTCACGTGCTACCTTCACTTCTTCCACCGGATCGGCACTGAGCGAAATACGCATTGTAGAGCCGATGCCTGAGGCCAGCAAAGCACCCATACCTGCCGCGCTTTTAACCGTACCAGTAAAGAGCGTACCCGCTTCGGTAATACCCAGATGGAGCGGGTACTTAATAATTTCAGCAGCCTTCGTATAAGCTGCAATCGCCATAGGAACGTCAGACGCTTTCAGTGACACAATAATGTCATGGAAATCAAGTTCTTCCAGTATCCCGATATGATACAGTGCGCTTTCTACCATCGCTTCTGGCGTAGGGTAGCCATACTTATCCAGTAAATGCTGTTCCAATGATCCGGCGTTCACACCAATCCGAATCGGAATCCCTTTTTCCTTACATGCCTTCACGACAGCTTCCACTTTTTCACGTCGTCCAATGTTACCTGGATTAATGCGAACCTTATCAATTCCATTTTCAATTGCCAGTAGAGCCAGCTTGTGATTAAAGTGAATATCTGCAACCAACGGAATATGAATCCGTTTTTTTATTTCCTTAATGGCTGCGGCAGCTTCCTCATTGTTGACGGTAACCCGCACCAGTTGACATCCAGCTTCTTCCAAGCGAAGAATCTCGGCTACAGTTGCTTCCACATCTGCTGTTTTGGTTGTACACATACTTTGGATGATGACTTCATTGCTGCCGCCAATCGTCAGATTCCCGACTTTAACGGGACGTGTGTCTTGTCTTAAGAACATGTACTTTTCTCTCCCATTAACGCCAAACCTCCACCCCTTAAAACCTCATACAGGTTTAGTGAAGTGGAGATCCGGCTTCTCATGTTTTAGAGATCGCGAAGTATCAATCCTTAGGCGCTCTCTTCTTGTTTTTTATCCTTATCTGTACCACCGAGTTCCGGTGCAATTTTGTCTTTTACAACCTGCTCATTGATGACGCAAGTAGTCACATCCTCACGGGAAGGAACCTCATACATTACGTCCAGCATAATACCTTCGATGATCGCACGAAGGCCACGGGCACCCGTGTTACGCTTGATCGCTTCACGAGCAATGGCTTCCAGAGCATCTTGCTTAAACTCCAGTTGCACATTATCCAGCTCAAGCAGCTTCTGGTATTGCTTGGTTAACGCATTTTTCGGTTCGGACAGAATACGAACCAATGTGTTCTCATCAAGCGGCTCGAGCGTAGAAATTACTGGCAAGCGTCCTACAAATTCCGGAATCAGGCCGAATTTCAAAAGATCCTCAGGCAATACCATTGAAGTATATTCGCCTGGTTTCAGATCTTTTTGTTCGCTAGTAGCGTTGAAGCCGATAACCTTTTTACCGATACGGCGTTTGATCATTTGCTCCAGACCATCAAAGGCACCACCGCAAATGAACAGGATATTCGTGGTGTCAATTTGAATGAACTCTTGATGTGGATGCTTGCGACCGCCTTGCGGAGGTACAGAAGCAACTGTGCCTTCCAAAATCTTAAGCAACGCCTGCTGTACACCTTCACCCGATACGTCACGCGTAATGGACGGGTTTTCGGATTTGCGGGCTACTTTATCAATTTCGTCAATGTAGATAATGCCGCGTTCGGCTTTTTCCACATCATAATCGGCAGCTTGAATCAGTTTCAGCAAAATATTTTCAACGTCTTCACCCACATAACCTGCTTCCGTAAGGGAAGTGGCATCTGCGATAGCAAAAGGAACGTTCAAAATTTTAGCCATGGTTTGCGCAAGCAACGTTTTACCCGAACCAGTAGGTCCAAGCATCAAAATGTTACTTTTTTGCAGTTCCACATCATCAATTTTGTTTTGAGTATTAATACGTTTGTAGTGATTATATACCGCTACAGACAACGATTTTTTCGCTTGATCCTGACCAATGACATATTGGTCCAGAATGTCACGGATTTGCATTGGTTTCGGAATGTCTTTCAGATCTACTTCTTCTTCATGACCCAATTCCTCTTCTACAATCTCCGTGCACAACTCAATGCATTCGTCACATATATATACGCCCGGTCCAGCAACAAGCTTGCGAACCTGATCCTGAGATTTACCACAGAAAGAACATTTCAATTGTCCTTTTTCATCATTAAATTTAAACATAGAGCCACCCCTTTACAGATTAATCGGTTTAGACAGCACCTGGTCAATGATACCGTATGCTTTTGCCTCTTCCGCTTCCATGAAGAAATCCCGGTCAGTATCACGTTCGATTTTTTCGAGGGGCTGACCCGTACGCTCTACATAGATTTGATTCAGCTTAGCACGTGTTTTGATAATCCAGTCCGCATGAATCAGCATATCGGAGGCTTGCCCTTGAATGCCACCGAGCGGCTGATGGATCATGACTTCACTGTTGGTAAGCGCGTATCTCTTGCCTGGCGCACCCGCTGTGAGCAGCAACGAACCCATACTTGCAGCCATGCCTACACAGATCGTCGATACGTCCGGCTTAATGAATTGCATTGTATCATATATACCCATGCCCGCAGTTACAGAACCGCCTGGCGAGTTAATGTACAAATTAATATCCTTCTCTGGATCTTCCGCAGAAAGGAACAATAACTGTGCAATGACGAGATTGGCGACATCGTCATCAATCGGGCCACTTAGGAAAATAATACGATCCTTAAGCAACCGCGAGTAAATATCGTAAGATCGTTCTCCTCGATTCGTTTGTTCCACAACCATAGGGACGAGACTCATCACGACCAACCTCTTTTCTTTATTAAAATGAACACCTGTATTCATCCGCTTCCTTATGTCCCATTAAAACGGAAGCAGCAAGCATGAAACGTGAACACCTTACAAAATATTTTAACATGTTCAGAGTCTCGTGTCATATTTGCATGCGCTCATATATGCAGTGCGGGCTGTTTAAAGTACACTCTGCCGAGACCTTCTCATATTTAACCATGTTTCGTATGTATGTGCAAATATACGGTAGTGACTTATGTAAAACAAAAAACACGACTCACAGCACTTTCCATAAACGACTAAAATTTGGGTTACCAAAGGTAAAAATAAGGCACGTAACTTTCACTACGTGCCTTATCCCTATCTAATTGCTACGTTGCAGCTTGTTACAGCATACTCCGTATATTTTATCGTCTGAATTATTCAGCAGCTTCAACTGGCGCTTCTACTTCTTTGCTGTTTTCCACCAGCAAAGCAATCGTTTTGCGCAGTGAAATTTCTTCTTTCAGGTTAGCGAACGAGCCGTTACCTTCCAGAATGCTGCGGATTTCCTCAACTGAACGTTTGTAAGCTTCAGCCATGTTTTTCAGTTCTTCATCAATTTCCGCTTCGGAAACTTCGATGTTTTCTGCTTTAGCCACTTGCTCCAGCACGAGGTTGTTACGTACGCGCTTCTCAGCATCAGCTTTCATTTGCTCTTCCAGGTCTTCCTTGCTTTGACCAGAGAATCCGAGGAACATTTCAAGGTTCATACCTTGGCTACGCAAACGGTTGTCAAAATCGCGAACCATGTTTTGCACTTCGCTCTTCACCATTGCTTCAGGAATGTCGATTGTTGCATTCTCAGCAACTTTCTCCACTACAGCACCCTCGCGGGCTGCTTTAGCTTCGTTTTCCTTACGATCCAACAATTGCTTTTTCAAGTCTTCCTTGAATTCAGCCAGTGTGTCAAATTCGCTTACATCTTTAGCAAATTCATCGTCCAGTTCAGGAAGAACTTTGCGTTTCAGTTCGTGAACTTTCACTTTGAATACCGCTTGTTTGCCAGCGAGGTCAGCAGAATGGTAGTTCTCAGGGAACGTTACTTCAACGTCCTTGGAATCGCCAGTGTGCAAACCAACCACTTGCTCTTCAAAACCAGGGATAAATGTGTTAGAGCCCAGTTCCAAAGAATACTTCTCAGCTTGTCCGCCTTCGAATGGTACACCATCCACGGAACCGTCGAAGTCAATAATAGCTGTATCACCGGATTGAGCAGCATCTTCATCAACGACAACCAATTCAGCATGACGTTGTTGCAGGCGCTCCAGTTCTTGAGCCAGTTCTTCGTCGCTTACTTCGAGTTTGCTTACAGGCACTTCTACGCCTTTGTAATCGCCCAAAGTCACTTCAGGTTTAACAGTAACCTTTGCTTTGAATTTGAAAGATTCGCCTTTAGCAAATTGGTCAATTTCAACGTCAGGGCTGTCAACCGGGAAGATGTCTGTTTGCTCTACAGCTTGGCTGTAAGCTTCTGGCAACAGGATGTCAATTGCATCCTGGTACAGACTTTCAATACCATAGCGTTTTTCAAAGATAGGACGTGGTACTTTACCTTTACGGAATCCTGGTACACTTACTTGTTTTGCCACTTTATTAAAAGCTTTGTCGAGTGCAGCGGCTACACGATCCGCGTCAACCTCAACTTCAAGAACCCCAAGGTTCTTCTCTATTTTCTCCCAAGTTGCTTTCATTTTATGCTTTCCCCTCCAACAAAATCTTCACTTAGTTTTCATTACAATCAACGCACACAAAATAACCACTATAGTATATCTAACATTACTGTCTTTTTCAAGAGCAGCCCTTTGAATGCTTCACAGGTAAACGTTTCCGGTCATTAAGGAGTGTTCATTCCCGCCGCTACGAATAGTCGCATCGACCGATACGCCTGCTCAAAACGGAAGCGCAGCGCATCTGTAATGCCATATATAGCCCGGGTTTCTTCCTCATTATTATTTCCGTTCAAACTTTCCGAAACCGTCTGATGGAGTGCTGCAGCCCAAATATCCGGCATCCCGTCCTCTTCCACCAACATTGATCTATAATCTTTCGTACCGTATACTGCCATCACAAACTGTGACCACAGCTCCTGTGCGAAATAGAATAGTGTAGGCTCGTGCACCTCAGTCTGATCGGCCACCCGTTCCAAAATACGCATAATCGACTCTGGAAAATCACCTGGCTGTAACGGAACCGTTTCAATGTCGATTTCCGCTTGTTCATCACCCCGTCTGATTTCTATCGTCCCTTCCATTCCGCGTCGTCGCATTGTCTGTAGAACACGGAATTGAAGTAAAGGATGGATTTCCCGTTCCGTAATCCAGCGAAGCAAGGCATCGTCGATTTCTGGCAGTTCCAGATAGGACAACTGCTCCAACGCTAAAATCGTCTGTTCGGATAAGGGTTCATCCATAGCCATCCGCAACAGCTTGTTGCCGTAGCCTGCATCCTGCTCCTGCTTAAAGCGTGCATGACGGCGAGCTAACTCTACTTCACTGACCTCTTCTTCCACAGCGTCCGTTACCGCCCCGCTGTCAGCGTACTGTGGAAATGCAGCTTCCAGCCATTGTAATAGAGCGTTCCATTCATCGTATTGCTTCTGCTCCTGTCCCTGACACTGCATTAAAAAACGCAGCATCGCCATCGCCTCTCCGTAACGTTCGTTTTCAAGCATCACAGTAAGTTGAATTTGATAATAGTCCAGTGTCTTCGGAAACAATACAATATTATTTTCTTTTGTCGTCACCTTGGAGTCCTTTATTCAAGGCACCCCCTCTCCTTCGCAAGCTCAAGTATTTGTAGATTATATGAGAAACAGTAGCCGAAGTCCAACCACTCGTCTTACACATATTCACCTGTATTCTAACATACCCTTTTATAAGGCAAAAAAAACTACGTCTACTCAGAATTTATGCTGTATAAAGCCTAAATAAGCGATATATGCAAAATAAGACTTGAATTTCTTTTATCCATATGATATATTAATATACGCTTGAATTTTATGTCCCAGTAGCTCAGCTGGATAGAGCAACGGCCTTCTAAGCCGTCGGTCGGGGGTTCGAATCCCTCCTGGGACGTCATAACAAGAAGCTTCCATAATGGAGGCTTTTTTTGTTCTCATGAGATAAACCACGGGGGAACGTCGGGTCATCGCTATCGTTAGCCTATACTTCGCAGCCGACCATAGGAAGAGTATCTCTCTTGATAAATTACACCAAAAATAGCTTCCGCAAGGGAGCTTTTTTTCATTATAAATAATGTAGAAAGATTAGTCTGCCCAACGCTACTTTAGGCGCTGGTTTCAAGTCTCTACTCTTTCAAAAAAACGCAGAAATTGCTATCATCTATCATGTTGCACCATTTCAGGACCATTTTGATGAAAAACCTTTGAAGTCCAGTTAGAAGATATTTATAAGCTTATGTCAACAAAGGACACACAAATCACATCGCTTGACCGCGTGAATTAGCAAGGAGATTAACAAATGAAATTAATATCTTGGAATGTAAACGGCTTAAGAGCCTGTGTGACCAAAGGGTTTTATACTTATCTAAAAGAAACAAATGCCGATATTTTTTGCGTACAGGAAACGAAGCTTCAAGAAGGCCAAATCCTCATGGAGAACATGGAGGAATACACACAATACTGGAATTACGCTGAGAAAAAAGGATATTCCGGCACGGCTATTTTCACCAAAATCAAGCCGCTCTCTGTGCATTATGGACTTGAGGAAAACGAAGAACCAGAGGGCCGAACCATAACTCTGGAATTCGAAAAATTTTATCTCGTCAATGTGTACACACCGAATACCAAACGGGACTTATCCCGACTGCCCTACAGACTGGAATGGGAAGACCGTTTTCGCAGCTACCTGCAACAACTGGATGCTTTGAAGCCTGTCATCGTTTGTGGAGACTTGAACGTAGCTCATCAGGAGATCGACCTCAAAAATGCCAAGGCTAACTACGGAAATGCCGGATTCACGCCTGAGGAACGGGAACGCATGTCACAGCTGCTAGACGCCGGATTTATAGATACCTTCAGATCCTTTTATCCTGACCGGACGGATGTTTATTCCTGGTGGTCCTACATGCCAAAGGTGAGAGAAAGGAATATCGGCTGGCGGATTGATTACTTCCTCGTCTCGGAGAGACTTCGTCCGCTTTTGATGGATGCGAGCATTGATTGTCATATTACAGGCAGTGACCACTGCCCTGTGATATTGGATTTGCAAGATATTTCAGCATAGGCCCCCCCTGTCCTGACACAAGGATTTATGAAACCTTAAAAAGCCGTTATGCTCTGCTATGGCAGCATGACGGCTTTAATTCATGGAGCTATGTCCCCAAATATACCTCGATACGGGAAATCAACCGATCTCTCAAATCTTGCGCTTCTTTTTGATCTAATACAGCCTGGTATATCGTCTTCTTTTCGCCACTGACGTAATGCAGTACATATTGGGTCACTCTGCATTCCGGTGCATAAGTATCCTTACGATCCGTATTAAAATAAGTCACCTGGCAACTTGGGCTTCAGCCTCAAGGATAGTTCCCTATGATCATAGCCAAACGGCTGCCCCGCCAGACTTTCATTCACCTTATACATACCCAGCTTCCTGTCGTAAAGCCCGCTCTGCCTGATTTGCCGATATAGCTCCTGCCCATTTACAATGTCGCCAACCACTTTCATAGCCCGAGTCGGTCCCTCTAGAAAATATGGTGTATCCTTACGTTCGAAGGAATGTATGTTTACGAGCTGGCCCCCGCAGTCATCCTCCTGCACCTCGAATTCTCTGGCTTCATAATAAAAGAAGGTTGGGTATATCCCCTCACCGATAAGCAGAGCCTTATCCATCCCCTGTTGGAGCTTACGTTCAGCTTGGCGCAAAAACACCAGTACATCTTCAAACGCTAGTGGTATTTCTGTTCCTTCAAATCCAAAACGAATCGATTCGCGGTACGCTTCTCTAGCATCCGAAATCCGTGACCAGAAGCTGTAATCCTTGCTTTCATCCCTGTAATCAGCCTCATCCGAATCGTGGTAGTATTCCTCCATTGCGAGCCTCAGCTGTTGGATCAACTTAGCAACTTCTCGCGGCAGCCGTAGCACAGAATCGCCCGAAAGCTTCTCCTGTGCATGTATTAAAAATCTTACAAGTCGCTGTAATTCACACAGTTCACTGAATCCAGAAGCAAACAGCCCCGGAAGTCCGTTCATGGAATCATTCCATCCCGGCTTGCCCGGCTCCATCTCAATTCCCAAGCCCTCTGGGTCCAGCGTGGACAGCTTGATGGCTACTAATGACAGCAGCTTTTCATATAAATTTGACTTATAAATCTCTCCGCTTCCATGTTTGGTTCGAACCCAATGAACATCGCGATCCCGGGCGTGCAGCTGAGCTTCTTTCTCCTTGCTCTCTACGATCGCCCCGTACTGACGGATACGTCCGTCCTTCATCTGCACGTATTTGTTTCGACGTGGCTGTATCCATGCCGGACTGTCGTAATACATGTACTCTCGGGTCGCGAGCAAGAGTTCCTCTTGTTTGTCTGGATAGATACTTAGATAACTTTCGATTAGATCCATGTTATATGTCCAATGGTCGATCCAGAAACCTTCACCAAAATCAGCCTCATAGCATTGTTCGGAATGCTTGAGAGCTTCGGTTACAAACGTCTCAACCGTTTGCTTTAGCGCGATGTTGTCATGAATGATATGTTTAGCTCACCCGGGGTGAACGACAATTGGAAAAAAGCACGCAAAGACGAATGATCTGCCACCTCCACCTATCCCAGCAACGGTTCCAGATCCCCATGCTTGCGTGAAAATACATGATATACAAACGGTTGCTCAGTGCCGTTGTCCAGCAGCAATGGATAACCACCACGTAACAGGTTATCCAGATAGTTCTGACGGCAGTATTCGTCAAATAACGGAATGGATGTCCGGGTTGCCATTTCATCCGTCAACTCTTCGATCAACGCTTTGGCTTCCTCCGCCTTCCGCTCGATATAAGGCATGGTTGCGATTTCCGTAATCCGTTCATTGATAGAGTGAATATCATTCACATGCCCGATGATCGTACAGTGATTGACGGCAGTACCTGCTGCCAGTCGTGCTGTGTAGCCGCTAAACCCACAAGGCACTTTATTCGTCGTCACAGGCTGCTGTGAAACCAAGTCTTCGACGCCTTTTCTATTTAAAACCCGTTATTCGCCATCACTTGCTTGAACCACAGCGCAC
Source organism: Paenibacillus sp. MZ03-122A (assembly GCF_024213325.1). Classification (NCBI taxonomy): domain Bacteria; kingdom Bacillati; phylum Bacillota; class Bacilli; order Caryophanales; family Paenibacillaceae; genus Paenibacillus; species Paenibacillus sp. MZ03-122A. The sequence goes on from NZ_JANAVI010000006.1 coordinate 52,947, forward strand.
TTTGTTTGGGTGTCCGTTCCTGCGTGTCGTAATTGATGTGTATAATACCAAAACGTTTGCTGTATCCCCAGGCCCATTCAAAGTTATCGAGGAATGACCAGACAAAATAGCCCTTAAGCTGACCTCCCTCCCCAATAAAGCGATGGCATGCCTTTAAATGTTCCTCAATGTAATACTGACGTCCAATGTCCTCAATCTTTCCATTCACCAGCTCGTCCTTCATCGCTGCTCCGTTTTCCGTAATCAGGATGGGTAATCCCTTGGAAAAATCCTTCTCAATCCGCGTTAGCAGCTTATAAAAGGATTCAGGGTGAATCTCCCATCCCATATCCGTTACCGGTTCCTCTATGGAAACCTGCTCGACCTGAAGCAACGAAGCGTCTGTAGTCGCTCGAATGATACTGCGGGCGTAGTAGTTGATGCCCAAAAAAAACCCTGGCTGCTGAATCAGCTCCATATCACCAGGCTGTACAAAATCCAATCCGTTCAAGTGCGCCCCGTACCATTCCACCATATCCTCAGGGTATTTCCCGTTAAACAATGGTTCGGCAAACCATCGATTAATAAAACCATCCCGCCGGACAGCAGCGGCTACATCTTCGGGGTGTTCAGAGGCTGCATCGACATGCTCCATGTTCAGCGTAATACCGATGTTGCCCGTCAGTCCCTTTTCCTTGTGTAAGTTCATGGCTATCCCGTGACACATCAGAATATGGTGAGCGGCAGTAAAGGCTTCCCTCCAGTTCTCATGGCCGGGGGCATGCTCTCCTGTGCCATAGCCTAAAATAGAGGCGCAGTAGGGCTCATTTATCGTATTCCACCAGCTTATACGCTGTCCAAATCGATCCATGATTACAGAAGCATACGTTTTAAAATGTTGGATAATCTCTCGCTGCGTCCAACCGCCTTCGTCCTCAATCCACTGCGGTAGATCCCAATGATACAGCGTCAGTATTGGAATTAGCCCGGCCGACTCAATCTCATCCAGCAGACGCTCATAGAAGAGCAACCCCTGTTCGTTAACCACGCCAGGTGCGGGAATAATGCGCGGCCAGGCCACGGAAAAACGGTAATGTAAAAAGCCAAGTTGCTTCATTAATTGCACGTCTTCCTTAAAGCGGTGAAAATGGTCACAAGCCACATCTCCGCAGTCCCCTCCTATCACCTTTCCAGGTGCTCGACAGAAAGTATCCCAAATAGAAGGCGTTCTTCCTTCCTCATCCACGCCACCTTCAATTTGATAAGAAGAGGTCGAAGTTCCCCACATAAACGTGGTGGGGAATGTATAGGTATTCTCACTCATACTCGGTATCATCCTTTCAGGAATCAAGACTTACAGCTCCGGCCATTCACCGCCGACAATAAAGCGCTGGAGGAAAATATACAAAATAACGAGCGGTAGTGTAACAATCAGAATGCCGCAAGCGAGCAGCGGCCAGTTGTTCATGTATTGTCCGTAGAAAGAGAACAATCCCTTGGTCACTGGCTGATAAGCAGGATCAGACAAATAAATAGTAGGACCTATAATGTCATTCCACGCCCCTATAGCTGTCAAAATAATGCCTGTTGCCAACACCGGCTTCATCAGCGGGACAAGAATTGTAAACAAATATCGTGAATATCCGCACCCGTCCATGGCAGCCGCTTCATCCAGCTCTCGGGAGACAGACTTGATATACCCCACAAACATCAGAAAAGCGATGCCGGTACCTGTTGTTTTCAGCAAAATAAAACCAAGCTGGGTATTGTAAAGTCCCAGGCTATTAATGAGAGCAAATTGCGGAATCAGCGAATTCTGGAGATACATGGATATCAGGAAAAGCACTTTTTCAGCATTGCAAAATTCCCCCTGTACTCTTAGAATAAATGCATTTACTTTTACGAAAGTGGTTTAGTTAATTGCAGCTACTATTATGTATCGGATAGCCTGTATTTGTAAATAGAGAATTGTAAATTATCAAATAAAACATAAATCACCGTTATTACTCCTTAAAATATTAGGCAACATCCTTTATTCACACTGTTGACTCACTTCTATGAGGTAGCATAGAATACGAGTAATCATTAAGTTTGAAATAAAAGTAAATTTAACTAAATCAGTTTAGTTACGGAGGATTCCATGAATATAAAAACAATAGCTAGCATGGCAGGCGTTTCAGTGGCAACGGTTTCGAAAATCATTAACAATTACACAGACATCAGTGGGGAAACCCGGCAGCGGGTACTTAAAATCATGGAGGAAACAGGCTATAGACCGTCCTCCTCGGCCAAAACGCTTGCTACCAAAAAATCTAATCTGGTAGGCGTTATATTTGCTGGCAAGCTGAATGTTGATTTTAGTCATCCTTTTTTTGTAGATATCATTAATGTCTTCAAAAAACAGATTGGCTTGCTCGGTTACGATCTGCTATTTTTCTCAAATGAGAAATTTCTGGATAATGGAGAGGACTATTGGGCTCGCTCGAAATATTTTTCAGTGGACGGGTGCATTATTATTGCTGGAGATGAGGTGGAGAAGAGTGTTTTTGATCTCGATGCCAGCCCTATCCCCTGCATCGGTGTCGATATTGAGCTAACCGGAGCTAGTTCCTGCTACATTATGTCCGACAATCAGAAGATTTCAATGAAGGTTGTTGAGCATTTTTACATGAATGGATACCGCGAAATGGGCTTTATAGGCATTGAACGCCCCTCTTTGGTTATTAAAGAGAGAGAGGAAGCCTTTATCGCCTCACTAAAACGGTTTAGTCTTGATGTTAGACCTGAATGGGTCGTATATGGTAAGGACTACGCAGCAGAAGATGGATACCAGGTCGCGAAGGCGTGGATACAACAAGGAAATTTACCAAAAGCTATTTTTGCAGCGACCGACCTGCTTGCTTTTGGTGCCATACGTGCTTTCAAGGAAAGCGGCTTGAGGGTACCCGAGGATATTGCTGTAGTGGGATGTGATGATATAGAAGCCTGTCGTTATACCGAACCTCCACTGACGACTGTAAAACAAGACAAGCAAAAAATAGGCCGTCTAGCCGCTATGGTGCTGTTTGACCTGATGAATAAACAAATGGATACGAAATGTATTAAAGTAGAGCCGGAACTAGTCATTCGTAGCTCCTGCGGAGCCCGGCAACATTGGGACCATACGAAGGTCAAGAGTTAGCATATGCCTTAAAAAAGATGACTCCTGATAAATTCAGAAGTCATCTTTTTGCAGTTTAATATCCAGAGACCCATCGCTTAATCTATTACTTGTAGGCCATCGTCGCATTCACAGCCTTTTTCCAGCCTTCATACAAGCTTTCACGTGTTGCTTCATCCATATTCGGGGCAAAAGAGGTTTCCACCCTCACCCGCTTGCGAAGTTCATCCGTACTCTTCCAATATCCAATAGCCAAACCTGCCAGACATGCAGCTCCCAGTGCCGTCGTCTCATGGATAACTGGCCGCTCCACTGTTGCATCCAGAATATCGCTCTGGAATTGCATCAGAAAATTGTTCAACACAGCTCCTCCATCCACCCGCAGCAATTTCACTGCAATACCTGAATCAATCTCCATGGCTGTAAGCACATCCTTGGTCTGATAAGCGAGTGACTCCAATGTGGCGCGGATAAAATGCTCCTTCGTGGTCCCGCGTGTCAAACCGAACATCGCTCCGCGCACCTCGCTATCCCAGTAGGGGCTGCCCAGTCCGACAAAAGCGGGTACAAGATACACTCCTTCCGTAGACGAAACACGGGCGGCATAAGGTTCACTGTCCTTCGCCTCACGGAACATACGCAGCCCGTCTCGCAGCCACTGGATCGCCGACCCCGCTACAAACACACTCCCCTCAAGTGCATATTGCACTTTGCCTTCCTCCAGTCCCCAAGCGATGGTCGTAATCAGGCCGTGCTTGGATTCCACTGGTTGATCCCCCGTATTCATCAGCATGAAGCAGCCTGTGCCGTAAGTGTTTTTGATCATCCCTTTTTCGTAACATGCCTGACCAAACAAGGCTGCCTGCTGGTCACCTGCTGCACCGGCGATCGGTACATTCTGACCAAAGAAATGATAATCCACAGTGTGCGCATATACCTCGGAAGAAGGTCTTACCTCAGGTAGCATGATTTTCGGAACACCCAGAATGTCCAGCAGCTCTTCGTCCCACTTTAGTTCATAAATGTTGTACATCAGCGTCCTGGCTGCATTGGAGTAGTCCGTTACATGTGCCGTTCCGCCGGATAGTTTCCAGATCAGCCACGAGTCTATCGTACCGAATAACAGGTCACCTCGTTCCGCCTTTTCCCGCGCGCCCTCCACATGGTCCAGTATCCACTTTACTTTAGTGCCCGAAAAATACGGGTCGATCAACAGGCCTGTTTTGCTGTGAAAAAGCTCCTCGTGCCCTTGCCGCTTCAATTCTTCACAGATGTCCGAAGTTTGGCGTGATTGCCATACGAGTACGTTATACACGGGCACTCCTGTATTTTTGTCCCATACAGCCACCGATTCTCGCTGATTGGTAATGCCGATGGCAGCCACTTGATTTGCTTTTACACCGGATTCGGAAAGACAGGAGGCAATGACCCCGAGAATAGAGCTCCAGATTTCATTCGCATTCTGCTCTACCCAGCCGGGATGAGGAAAATACTGCGGAAATTCTCGCTGAGCCGAGTACACTACATCTCCTTCGCTATTGAACAAAATCGCTCTTGAGCTTGTCGTTCCCTGATCTAGTGACAAAATATATTTTCCCATTGTTTATCTCTCCCCGTGTAAATCCATCGTTTTTACGCTGTAAGTTTGTGATCCATTTTATGATTTTTATAAGTTCGACTCATACGGAAGGTAATCAAGAGTACAACCACGATGACCCCTAGCAAAATCCAAAAAGCCGGAGTCACACTCCCCTTAAAAACGGCCTGATAAAATGGCCCTGCGAAAGATCCCCCCAATAGCGGTCCTATAACGGGCACCCATGCATATTTCCAGTTGGACGCCCCCTTACCGGGAATCGGTAGTAAATAATGCATCAGACGCGGCCCAAAATCCCTCGCTGGATTGATGGCATAGCCCGTTGTGCCTCCAAGGGATAAACCGATACTGACAACTAAAAAACCAACAATCAGCGGTTTCAGACCATCTGTAAATGAATTGGCGCCAAACGACAGTAAAGCAAGAACAAAGATGAAAGTACCTATCATTTCACTAAGCACGTTGCCAAACGGATGATCAATAGCTGGTCCTGTCGCGAATACACTGAGTTTGGCTGCTGTGTCCTCCGTCTCTTTCCAGTGGGGCCAATAATGCAAAATAACGATCACTGCACCCGCCATGGCCCCAAGAAGCTGAGCAACAATATAGCCGGGAACATCTTGCCATGGAAAACTACCCTGAAATGCCAACGCCAGTGTAACTGCCGGATTCAAATGCGCTCCGCTGATTTGACCCACTGCATACACCGCAATAGCTACTGCGAGCCCCCAACCCATTCCGACCACAATCCAGCCGGAAGCGTGGGCAAATGACTTTTTCAGGGACACCCCTGCGCACACTCCGCCACCTAAGGCAATAAGAATCATTGTCCCTATGAATTCGGCTGCGTATGGCGACATACAACCTACCTCCTCAATAGATCATCCGATTTTGATCGCTTTCATCGCACAAAAAAAGAAAAGCCATCACAAACCAACCCTGTGCTGTACCATGGGATGTCTGCGTGGCTCTCTTGTCTCCGTCACGATTATTAACTTAAATTTGATACTATATAAGCATGTAAGCGATGTCAACTGCGGATTTACGTTTCTTCATAGCTTAAAATAATCGTTGACCATGTTAGATTCTCCGATTTATGATGTGAAAAAATGGTTTAATGTGAGGATTTCAGGATGAATACGACACTCCCAAACTCGATGAAGAAGGGAAGAATGTTATGCTGAAATTTCTGCAAAAAATCGGCAAGTCGTTAATGCTTCCAGTAGCCACTCTACCCGCTGCAGGGATCTTGCAAGGATTAGCTCTGATTAATTATGAAACGGATATACCACTTGGTCCCGGAGTTGGCGGATTTCTGAATCATTATATCACTCCTTTTCTGAACGAGGGGGCGGGGGCCATCTTCGGTAACCTTGCGCTCATTTTCTCCATTGGTGTTGCCATTGGTCTGGCAGGCGACGCAGTAGCCGCATTATCGGCAGTCATTGCCTATATGGTGCTGACCCGTATTTTGGCGGCAGTGCCGGGTATATTTGCATATATTCCAGACGACGTCAAGCTGGACATGGGCGTATTGGGGGGTATTTTTATCGGTGGATGGTCTGCTTTTCTGTTTAAAAAATATCACAATATTCAGCTCCCGGATTGGCTTGGCTTCTTCTCAGGCAAACGTTTTGTCCCCATGATCACCGCCTTCACGACCATGATTCTGGCCATTCTGCTCGGTATGATCTGGAGTCCGGTACAAGATGGGATTGCAGCCTTCGGCAACTGGATTGTTGGGTTTGGCGGAATCGGATCAATGGTATTCATGATTGCCAATCGGCTGCTGATCTTAGTCGGTTTGCATCATGTGTTGAACTCCATCGCATGGTTTCAAATTGGTGACTACACCAATGCTGCCGGTGAGGTCGTTCATGGTGACCTGACGCGTTTTTTTGCAGGCGATACATCGGCGGGGATATTCATGTCCGGCTTCTTCCCCATTATGATGTTCGCGCTGCCAGCAGCAGCCCTCGCATTCATCCATACCGCCAAACCGGAAAAACGTAAAGCCGTCGCTTCCATCTTCATCGGTTCCGCGCTGGCATCATTCCTGACCGGAATTACCGAGCCCCTCGAATTTTCGTTTATGTTCATTGCACCATTACTTTACGGCGTTCATGCTCTGCTGACAGGCCTAAGTGGCTTGGTCGTATACCTACTGGATGTCAAACTTGGCTTTTCTTTTTCAGCAGGACTCATTGACTATCTGGTCAATATGAAACTCTCCACCCACCCATTGCGAATGATCCCGGTCGGGCTTGTCTTCGCCCTCATCTATTACTTTCTGTTCCGATTTATCATTCTCAAATTCAACCTAAAAACTCCTGGGCGTGAAGATGATGTAGAAGACAGTCTCCTGTCTGACGTTAACGAAACTATATCCGATGGAAAGGCAAGCACCACATCCAACACTCAGTCCAGTCAGGCAGGCAGAATACTAACCTATCTCGGCGGTTCAGACAATATCCAAAGCATTGATGCCTGCATCACGCGGCTGCGTCTTGTCGTCAAAGACGACAAAGCGGTTAACGATCAAGCTCTCAAGCAGCTCGGAGCGTCGGGAATCATTAGGCTTGGTAACGGTACTCTACAGGTTATTTTCGGAACTCGGTCCGAAATTCTGAAAGATGAAATACAGCGGCTGATGTCATAGGCTGAATCCCTAACTTAAACACGTGCGTTCTTCATATAACAGACGCGCGTGCTTTTTTTTAGTAATAAACGTTTCAAATTTTTTGTTTTTGGTTAAGGCAATGCACATAAATGGGTAACAGCTTCATATGATGGAGCTAAACCATTTACAACTTGTTAGGCAGGTAGATTATCTCAGACAGCAAGGAGGGAAATGATGTGAAGACAGTACAATGGCTGGTATTATGTCTTGCTTTTCTCACGATGTTCAGTGCTTGTAGTGAACCCTCGTCCTCTGAAAGTCAATCATCTGAAACTAATTTGTCAAACAGAAAAAAGATAACGCTTACATTGTGGTACTGGAACCGTTCCATTGACGATGAACTACTCGCTCAGGCGGAAAAACAATTTCCCAACATTGAATTAAAAACTCAAAAAATAGGCGGTGACTTCAAAGCCAAACTGAAGACAACGCTCGCAGCTCGTTCCGGTGAACCAGACATCGTAGCTCTGAACGATTGGATGGTGGAGCTGTTCCCCAGTGCGGATCGTTTTTATGATTTAAGGGAACTCGGAGCAGACCGCTTGAAGGATCAATATTTGGAATGGAAATGGAATCAAGGGATCACTCCTGATGGTAAAATGATTGCATTTCCCATGGATACCGGGCCTACCGCCCTCTTCTACCGAAGTGATCTGTTTGAACAAGCAGGCTTGCCTAGTGATCCTGAAAAGGTTAGTGCCTCCATCCGCACATGGGATGATTACATGGCAGCCGGAGAACAACTTCAGCAGAAATTCGGAAGCCGTTCATTTTTGGCTGATAATATTGTAAACGTTTACAATCAGGTACTCGCTCAGCACACAAACCTCTACTTCAAGCCGGATGGCAGCTATATCGGCAATCAATCTCCTGATATCCGTCTGGGCTGGAAAACCGCTGTCGATTTCCACAAGAAGCATCTGCTCGCCAATGCGGATGGCTGGACTCCCGAATGGAACGCTTCGGTCAATAACGGCAAAATTGCCTCTTTTGTAGGGGCTATCTGGATGAAGCAAGTTCTCACAGAGGCCGCGCCGGATACAGCGGGCAAATGGAGAGTCGCCCGTGCTCCTGGAGGAGACGGCAACCTGGGTGGTTCTTTCATTTCTATCCTCAAATCCAGCAAACATCCCAAAGAAGCCTTTGAAGTCCTGACCTGGCTGCAAAACCCGGAACACCAGCTGGAAGCCTACCACAAAATCGGACTGTTCCCGTCCACTCCCGGCGTCTATGACGATCCTATCATGGAGACACCCGAGCCTTTCTTTGGTGGTCAGGCCACCGGACTCATCTTTGCTACCTCCGCACGTCATGTGAAAAGCAGCTATTTCGGCGAGCGCTATCCTGTCATCCACGGCATTGTGACCCGTCGCCTTGCTAATGTCGCCAAGCAGGATGCCAATCCCGATATATTATGGACGGAAACCATGGATCGAATCGAACGGGAATTACAGCGGTAAAAAAACAAAATTCAAAAAAGGCGTGTGGACAATATGCTGAGAGAAATCTGGAAGCACCGTGCCGTTTATGCTGCGATCTCGCCGTTTTATCTGCTGTTTGGCATCTTTGGACTGTTTCCGATTGGCTTTTCATTATACCTGGCGTTTCACAAATGGGACGGGATCGGAGACATGACCTACAACGGCTGGGGCAACTTTCGCTACCTTGTAACAGACAATGAATTTTGGCAGGCTGTAGGCAACACCTTTGTGATCTGGGTGTATGCAACGATTCCGATGCTATTCTTCGCACTGATTATTGCCTTTCTGCTTTATGCCCCTTTTGTGAAAATGCGCACCTTATGGCGAGTTGGATTCTTCCTGCCCAATGTGACGTCTATTGTGGCTGTTGCCATCATATTTGGTGCCTTATTTGCCAACAATTTTGGATTTCTTAACTACATTCTGCAACTCTTGGGACTACCCATGGTTCAATGGTTGAATGTGCCATGGGGTATCCAAATTGCCATTTCTTCTATGGTCGTATGGAGATGGATGGGCTATAACGCAATCATCTATTTGGCCGGACTCCAGAGTATTCCGCATGTGCTGTATGAGGCCGCCAAAATAGACGGGGCAACCGGAGCGCAAGCTTTTTTCCGCATCACTATCCCCATGCTGCGCCCAGTCATTCTGTTTACTGTCATTACGTCCACCATCGGCGGTATGCAGCTCTTCACCGAGCCACAGGTCCTGGTCGGTAATGACGGCGGTTCCGGGGCAAGTGGCATGACCATCGTTTTATACCTGTACCGCGAGTCGTTCATTAACAACTATTTTGGATATGGTGCAGCCGTCGGATGGGGCATGTTCCTCATCATTGCTCTATTCTCCATCATAAACTGGAAACTCGTTCAAGGTAAAAAATAACGATGGGAAGGAGCTTCACAACATGATGCAGACACGCGCAAAATCCTTTGTTTTATATGCCGGATTGTTGGTGGGAATCATCCTGTCGATGTTTCCATTTTACTGGCTGATCGTCATGGCAACTCGTACCACTTCAGACATTTACCGTTTTCCACCGCAATTGTGGTTTGGCAGCCACTTCTTGGATAACATAACGAGAGTATTACAGCAGATTAATTTTGTCGGAGCCTTTTTTAATACCCTTTTTGTAGCCAGTTCTGTTACCCTATTGGTTCTGTTTTTCGATTCACTGGCAGGTTTTGCATTCGCCAAGTTTGATTTTCCGGGCAAAAAAGTGCTATTTATCGTTCTGCTAGCTACGATGATGGTCCCTTCACAACTTTCGCTTGTCCCCTCCTTTGTCATGATGGCCTCCTTTGGATGGGTAGGTACGTTCAAAGCGCTTATCATCCCGGGGATGGTAAATGCCTTCGGCATTTTCTGGATTCGTCAATATGCGGAAGAATCCATTCCAAAGGAGCTGCTGGATGCGGGCCGGATGGACGGATGCAGCTTTTTTCGACTGTACTTGAATGTAGCACTGCCTATTCTACGTCCTGCGTTCGCTTTTCTCGGCGCGTTTACCTTTATAGGAGCCTGGAATGATTATTTATGGCCGCTAATCGTCTTAACGGATGAGCGTAAATTCACGCTCCAGATTGCACTGTCACAATTGAACGGAATTTACAATACGGATTATGCGATGGTCATTGCGGGCACCCTGCTGGCTGTACTTCCACTTATTATTTTGTTTCTTTTCATTAGCCGCCAGTTTATTTCCGATCTTGCCGCCGGAGCGGTCAAAGATTAGATTTACCTGAATACCCTTATTCATTTCATGTTTAATAGTTAATCGTCATTTCAAATAGCTTACATGATGAAGTCAGCTATTCGACAGACAATCAGGTTAAGCAAGTTACGATTGGACCATGAACTATGAACTGAGGGGAACTTTCCAGATGAACAAATTCACATATTATAACCCCACCAAATTAATTTTGGAGACCATCAAATTGAAGAACTGCAGCAGGGGCTAAAGATGACGGCGATGTGTCGGATGTTATCAACAAAAAGCACATGCCGACCCAGGCTTCTGCCATTCAGCAACATCCACACACTCGCCCCCACCGGTTCAGAAATGAACCCGGATTCTGTTATCACCAACTGAGAAACGAACGAAAAATACGTATGGGGCAGCGCGGTGACGCATCCGAGTGCATTCTGGACAAGTCTCGGTGCCCCTTCCACCCTGGTCGATTACAATATTAATGATGAGCAATCAGAAAAAATCGTAAACATTGCAGCCGGTGAAATGGAATATGGAGGCTTTGGTAAAAGTTGAATCAGGCATATATTATGGCTATTTTACGCGCATCACTTTAAAAATCAAAAAGGGAGTGTCCTCAAGCCTGTGATGGCTGAGGGCACTCCCTTTTGGAATTTATGAATTAATCGTTTGTCCTTTTTCTTCTACTTGGATAGCAGCCCCTACATTGGCACCTGCAAGAATGCCCTTTTTCTTATTAGGATACAGAGAATCCATATAGGTTCGGGTTTCTGCAACTACAATTCCTGATAAGCCGAGCAGTGCAATCAGGTTCGGGAAAGCCATCATTGCGTTAAAGATATCTGCCAGCAACCAAATGGCTTCCAACTTGATGAACGCACCTCCTGCTACAAGTGCGATGAACAGATAACGGTATGGTTTAATCCATTTGACACCCAGTAAATATTCAACACAACGTTCTCCGTAGTAATTCCAGCCCAGTATCGTTGTAAATGCAAATAAAATAAGGCTAATCGTCACGAGCTCTGCACCAGCCGGAAAGGCACTGGAAAACGCATGCTGGGTCATCAGACCTCCATCGTCATTTCCACTCCATATTCCCGTAACCAGCAACGTAAATCCCGTCAGATTACAAATAATCATCGTATCAATAAATACGCCTGTCATGGATATCAGCCCTTGTTCTGCAGGCCATTTCGTCTTAGCAGCAGCTGCTGCAATTGGCGCACTTCCCAAACCGGCTTCATTAGCAAAAATACCTCTGGCAACTCCGCTTCGCATCGCCAACATAATCGTCGCTCCGGCAAATCCACCCGTTGCAGATGTGGTCGAGAAGGCCCCTTGTAATACTAAAGCAATCGCATGAGGAAGCTCTCCTGCAAACTTAATGAGTACAATTAAGCAAACTACGATATAGAGCCCCGACATGAATGGAACAATCTTTGTGGATACCTTGGCAATACTTTTGAGTCCTCCAATCGTAACAACAGCAGTTAACACGGAAATAATGATCGCTGTAACTACCGTTGGCACTCCAAAGCTACTTTCCGTCGAAGAAACGATAGCCTTTACTTGCGGAAAAGTACCGATTCCAAATAGGGCTACAAGAACACCAGAAAAGGCAAACAACATCGCCAGCGGCTTGAAACGGCGGCCAAGTCCGTTTTCAATATAATACATCGGACCACCCGAAAATTGTCCGTTCCGGTCTTTAACACGGTATTTAACAGATAATAATCCTTCCGCATATTTGGTTGCCATCCCGAAAAAAGCTGCAACCAGCATCCAGAATAATGAACCGGGCCCACCCAGTTTGATTGCTGTTGCCACGCCGACGATACTTCCTGTACCTACAGTAGCTGCCAGTGCCGTACTCAATGCTCCGAAGCTGCTTACATCTCCGCTACCTTCGTCCGGCGCTTTACCAATTAGCTTGAGCGCCAAAGGCAATCGAATAACCTGGAGCAGCTTCAAACGGATCGTTAGCCACAACCCAGTGCCCATTACGAGAATAAGAAGCGGCGCTCCCCATATCCAGCTGTCAATCGTTTCCAATACATGTACCAAATTCATTTCAACCCGCTCCTCCAGCATATTAGAAAACAAAAAAGAGTCAAATCAGCTGATTCGACTCCTGGAGAGGTTAAAGGCACGAAAAAATACAACCATCTTGTGCAGGTTACTACCTCTAATAGCTCATAAAAAAGCCTAGGGTATTCCCTGTCACAGGTTATTCGCGTCTCTGTCCTTTTGCCTGAGAGTTTAAGCAGATGTTATCTGCGGTGCACCTTCGGCGCCCAATTAAGGGTCTCTCCAGAGTTCTGTCCGTTTACGGTCCCCGCTTGTTGCTGTAATCAGCCTAAGCACCTGAGAGTTTTGCCCCTTCGGTCGGAACTTTCGTTCCATCTCCCGCAAACATCAACCAGACATATGAAATTTTTATTCATTATACAGAAAACTTTCAGCTTATTACAAGTGAAAAGTTTGTGAAGCCCTCTGAAATATTATTATGTCTATCAAAAAAGCGGATATAGCAAATTTCATCCTTAGGATGTCTTCTGCTATATCCGCCCGAGATGATATGGAATTACAATTCTTCACCATTGGTTGCTATCACATTTTTATACCAGTTAAATGAGTCCTTTTTGGAGCGTTTGAGCGTTCCGTTACCGTCATCATCCAGATCAACGTAAATAAATCCGTAGCGCTTGGACATTTCGGATGTAGACATGCTCACAAGGTCGATAGGACCCCAGCTGGTGTAACCAATCAGATCAACACCGTCGGCAATCGCTTCCTTCATTGGGCAATATGCTGACGCAAGTAATCAATGCGATACGTGTCATACACAGAGGTCAATAACCACACCGCCACCGGTGAACGGGCTCATGGTCATTACATTGATTTCATTAAAGGTCATCCAGTATTTCACTTTATCCTTATAGCGTGTAAACACTGTTTCGGCATAATTTACGTAATGCTATGACTTCACGACCCAGCCAGCCATTATACTTCTGAGTCAGACCTAGCGGTGTCTCATAATGTGACAATAATACTTTAAAGCCCATTTCAGCGAACAATGCAACCTAACGATAACCGTTCTCCTTTGAAATGCATTGACAGATACCTTAAAATAGACGTAATGCCTTCATAAGCATCCTAATCGTTGTAACGCGTTTCATGTCAAGTATTTTTTCTTATGTGAGGAGAAGCACCATGTCGAATCTTGATCAAATTGCAAAACTGGCGGGCTTTTCCAAAGCTACGGTATCCAGAGTATTAAATCAGTCCCCCCATGTTAGTCACGAAACAAGAGCTAAAATTTTGAAAATCATGCAGGAATTAGATTATGTTCCTAATCGAAATGCCATTTCTCTATCCAAGGGTCAGACGCTTCAGATCGGTATCATTACTTCAACTATTAATGAAATTGTTCTCGCTTTTCTGGACAGCTTTGTGGAAGTAGCGGGCCAAAATGAATTTCAAACCATTATTTATACTTCGGGAGAAGACAAAAAGAAAGAGCTTCAAGCCTTTGAGGATTTAAAAAGAAAAAGAGTCGATGCGCTGGTCATCATTTCCTGCGTGAATGACACTGATTTTTTGAGCACCTATTGCAAATATGGCCCGATCGTGTCGTGGCAACGAATGGAGCATACCGATATTCGCTCCGTCGCTATGGATCAGTATGAAGGATATATGTTAGCGCTCAAACATTTGATACAAAAAGGCTATACTCGTATAGCCAATGCTTTTGGCCGTCCGAGCAGTATTAATACCCATAGTAGACAACGAGCCTACGAACAGATCATGAGTGAGCACAATCTGCCAGTGTTGCAACACTGGAATCACTCTTCTATTTATAATATCCGTGATGGCGAACAGGTCGTACGGGATTTGTTACAGCATCCGGACGAATTTCCAGAGGCTATTTTATGTGCTAACGATTATGTAGCAGTGGGCATTCTCTGCGAAGCACGCAGACAAAAACTGAACGTACCGGAAAATCTGGCAATTGTTGGATTCGATAACACGGATTTGGCGCATACGCTGGGGATTACAACGATTCAAAATCCTATCATGGCTCAAGCACAAAATGCCTTTTTCATGCTTTCCCCTCAGCTGATGGGACGCCAAATGAAGCTTCATTCGCTAGAGTACAGCCTCATTGAACGTACGACTACATAAGGTAACGATGTACTTGCAAATTAGGCAAAAGGGCCTTGATAAGAAATATTTTTTGTCGAAACAGAATAAAATATGTTGAAATCGCTTTTTTTTGTGCTACAATAGCACTATATCGAAGGATTGTGACCGGTGATGCGGGCAATGCCTGAGTTCAATTGAGTGCTATTGCTAACAATAGTATTGAATTGTGCTTAGGCATTTTTTATTGGTAAAGGATGGGAGGGGGAACTTCAATGATTATTGAGAAGGTGCTCAATAACAACGTCCTATTGACTAAAAACGATAAAGGCAAAGAGGTCATCGTGATGGGAAGAGGTATTTCCTTCAAAAAGGTGGCTGGCGATCAAGTCGATGATGATAAAATAGATAAGATTTTCATGTTAAATGAAAACGAGTTCACGGCCAAACTAACCGAGTTGCTGAACGATATTCCTGTATCTCATCTGGAGGTCGTGAATGAAATTGTAAAGCATGCAACGGAAGTATTGGATACGGAGTTAAGCGATAATATTTATTTAACGTTGACCGACCATATTCATTTTGCCATACAACGGCAAGAAAAAGGACTGGCACTCCAAAACGCGATGCTGTATGAAATTAAACGCTTTTACAAAAAAGAATTTGCAGTTGGGCTGGATGCTCTCCAAAAAATTGAAAATACGCTCGGAGTAAAATTAGGCGAAGATGAAGCGGGATTTATTGCATTGCATGTGGTGAATGCACGGATCGACGGTAACGAAATGAAATCCACACTAAAAATGACCGAGATTGTCCAACATATCTTGAACATTATTACGTATCATTACGGAATTGTGCTGGATGAGTCTTCTTTTAGCTATTCGAGATTTTTGACACATTTGCAATATTTTGCGATGCGAGTGATTCGCAAAGAAGTCATTCACAGTGGTGAAGAATTTTTGTACAACCAGGTGAAGCAGACGTATACCGAAGCTTTTGCTTGTGCTCAAAAGATCAATGAGTATCTGGAAAAAACATACGATCAATATTTAAGCAAGGATGAATACGTATATCTAACTATCCATATTCATCGCGTAACTGAACGTAATAACATATAAGACTAACAACTTCATACCTTCATCGTTCATGGATTGTGACTGGTAAGGCAGGCAAAACCTAAACTGATGGTGAAATCGACGTTCCTCTATAGGAGAGAGTGCGTAGTTTTCACCACGAGTTTAGGTTTTTCTTGTTTACAAGTTTTAAAAAAAGATGCACGCCGGCGTATCTTAGCAACAGCTGTAAACAGTAAATCCTATCAGTAGCAAGAATAACCCATAAGGAGTTCTGAACATGAGTGATAAAGAACTATCTAAAAAAATAGTGACCCTCGTTGGTGGCGAAGAGAATGTCAATTCGGTATTCCATTGCGCTACACGCTTGAGATTTAAATTAAATGATCGTACAAAAGCAGACAAAGCCGCACTGGAAGCAACCCCTGGTGTCATTACCGTAGTGGAAAGCAGCGGCCAGTTTCAAGTGGTTATCGGCAACAATGTAGGTCAAGTGTTTGAGCATATGATGGCAGAAACAAATTTACAGGATGCTGACAATCCAAATGCGAAAAAGGAAGAGTCTTCCGAAAAAACGAATTTCCTTGGAAAAGCGGTCGATATCATTTCCAGCATTTTTTCTCCTCTTTTGGGAGCTCTTGCAGGGGCGGGTTTGCTCAAAGGGATTCTGGCCTTAATTTTGTCGCTCCAATGGATTGATAATACAAGCGGTACGTATCTGATTCTGAACGCCGCTTCAGACAGTGTATTTTATTTCTTGCCTCTATTTCTGGCTATTACATCATCCCGTAAATTTAAGACAAATGCCTTTGTATCTGTCGCAGTTGCTGGAGCCCTTGTCTACCCGGATGTTATTGCAGCGGTGGACAATCCGGCAAAACTGGCTTTTCTCGGGATTCCAATCATTTTAATTAAATACAGTTCCAGCGTAATCCCAATTATTCTCGCGGTATGGGTACAGTCCTATGTGGAGCGCTGGTTCAATTCCTTTATCCATCAATCGGTTAAAAACATTATCGTACCTATGCTATCACTACTGGTCGTTGTTCCGTTGACGTTTTTGGCCTTTGGTCCAGTCGGTAACCTGATCAGTCAGGGCTTGGCGAACGGTTTTACATGGGTATACAATTTAAGCCCATTGATCGCCGGAGCTGTTGCCGGAGCATTCTGGCAAGTATTTGTTATTTTCGGCGTACACTGGGGCTTTGTTCCTATCATGCTGTCCAATATTCAAACATTGGGTTATGACACGATGCTTCCGATGCTTACAGCAGCTGTACTTTCTCAAGCCGGTGCAACACTGGGGGTATTCCTGAAATCCCGGAACACCCAGATGAAGGCTTTGGCTGGTTCCTCTACACTGGCAGCTGTATTTGGGATTACTGAACCAACGATTTATGGTGTAACTTTGAAATTGAAAAAGCCTTTCATTTATGCTTGCATTTCCGGTGGTATTGGGGGCGCTATTATCGCTTCTGGCGGAGCGACTGCAAAATCCTTCTCCCTGCCTAGTTTACTGGCGTTGCCAACTTATTTTGGAACTGGATTCTTGTGGGTAGTCATCGGTTTGCTCGTTGCCTTTGTACTCGCAGTTGTGTTGGTTATGATTTTGGGCTTTGAAGATCCAAAAGAAGAAACTGCAAAAACAGAAGCTGCACCCGTAAAGAAAGAAGTGGCAATCGAGAAAGAAATTCTCGTAAGCCCACTGCAAGGTAAAGTATTGCCTTTGGAACAATCTTCTGATGTTGCTTTTGCTTCAGGTGCTATGGGAAAAGGAATCCTCATTGATCCTACAGAGGGTGTGCTGACATCCCCTGTCAATGGAACGATTACGACAGTATTCCCGACCGGACATGCAATCGGTATTACTTCCAATGACGGAGCAGAAATTCTGATTCACGTGGGTGTGAATACAGTGAAGCTGAAAGGACAATTCTTTGACAAGCACGTCAAGGAAGGCGATGTGGTTAAGCAAGGACAACTGTTGCTTGAATTTGATATAGAGCAAATTAAGGCGGCAGGCTATACTACAGCTACACCAATTATCGTAACAAATTCCGCTCAATACCTGGATGTGTTGAACACAATGGAAACTGAAGTGAAGCGTGAGGATTACTTGTTGACTGTTGTGGTCTAACGTTTTAACTATCAGACCAAAGAAGCTTTCCCAACAATGGAAAGCTTCTTTTTTTATACATATTGAGACAAGTGTTACAGCTAGAAATGGAAATATCATTTACTGTAAGTGTAAGATTGTAAAAAAAGGAGGATTTCTGTGAAAAAAGGATATATCGCCGGGTTAAGTGTCATTGTATTACTTATCATTGGTATCGCTATTTCAGCTGTAGCTAAATTTCAAGACCTAGAGCAGGTTGTTCAACAAAAAGACAAAGAAATCCAAGCGAGCAAAAGCAATTACCCGGAAATATATGACCACTTGAATGCGGTTACATTTGAAAGTTTTAAGAGTTTAATTCAACAGGATCGAAGTGTACTTGTCTATGTCGGCAGACCCAGTTGTGGCGACTGCAACCGGTTTGAGCCTAACTTTAACAAGATGATTGACCAGTATAATCTAGGCTCTAAAATTACTTTTTTGAACGTTCACAAAATCCATAAGGACAAGTCCCAATGGAATAAATTCAAAGAGGATTACAACATAAAATACACCCCCACCATTGCAGAATTCAGAAACGGCAAACTGGTTGATAAAATAGAATGGACACCTAAAAGAGACCTCAGTACGGAGGCCGTAAAAGAGTGGCTGACTTCCAAGAAAATTATTTTATAAGTCTCTTTTCTATTCCTTTTATTACAAACACAAAGAACTGTTTATGCAAAAAAGGTATTCATTCGCGTAGCGCATGAATACCTTTTTTAAGAATGCAAAGGTCTTCCAAGCTCTAATAAAAAATAGTTCCTCCTACTCTTCACTGCGTTCTGATAAACGCTCATTCATATCTATCAGTCCCTATATTGTAGACACTTCATAGAGTATGGTCGTCAATCGAATCAGGAAATTCATATCGGATAATATCTGTTTCGGATACGATATGTCCGATTTGTGACTCAATGAATTCTAAATCTCCCTCTACTGCCCCTATAAAATGCTTTGTACCGGGTTCTACGACGATAACCTCACCTGGGCTGACTGTCTGTGTCACGCCATTGATAGAGACACTTCCAGTTCCAGAAACTATGGTCCAAACTTCTTTACGGTACTGGTGCTCATGATAGCTGATAAATCTTCCGTTCGATATGACCACGCGTTTGGTCACTGTCTGCAATCCACTTGCCGCCTGTTGATGGGATAATACAGTTTGCTTTCCCCAGAAGCGCTCCTCAAAACGCGGGCCGATTTCAATTTCCGCCACCATATCCTTAATTCCTGTTGACGACTGTCGATCCGTAACCAGCACGCCATCTGGACCGGCAACGACAATAATGTCCGGGACATTCCAGATGCTAACCGGAATCTCCAGTTCATTGATGATATGCGAGTCATGGGAAGCTTCTGAAATATATCCCGGGCCACTTAGCTTCGAACTTACTTCCCGCACCAACGAATCCCATGTACCCAAGTCTCTCCACTCTCCATGATATGGAAGCACGGAGAGCTTATGAGTATGCTCTACTACTGCAATATCGAAGCTAGTTTTAGGCAAGTCTGCATAATTTGTCGAAAGAGAATTGTAGTCGACTGGTAAACCCATTTGCTCCAGAATATCCAACAAAAAGCCCAGTCTAAAAGCAAACACCCCGCAATTCCATAAGGCCCCTTCGCGGATCAACGCTTCTGAACGGATCAGATCCGGCTTTTCTACAAATGAACTAACTCTGTAATATGGCTGGTCAAGTGAAGAAGAGGCTGAAGGCACAATATATCCGTATTTATCAGAAGGCTCCGTTGGAGCAGCCCCCATTAATGCGATATGGCTTCCTGATTGCTCTAATATTGAAGGAAGCCTGCGCAGATGTTCAAAAAATTCATCCCCCGCATACCCGTCCACAGGCATGACCCCTACGATCTCGTCGCGTGATGCACCTGCAACGTCATGCAAGTAGGCTGTAGCCAGGGAAATGGCCGGGAAGGTATCCCGCTGAGTAGGCTCCTCAATGACTACAGCACCTCCGCCAATTTGCCCCCGGATCAGCTCGGCCTGAGTTCCACTCGTCGAAAAATAGGCCTCATCTGCCAAATTCGCCTCATCTAATTGCCTCCATATTCGTTGCAGCATACTTTCGGGCCGTTCGTCGTGACGTAGTATGGAAAGAAACTGCTTGGGACGGTTCACATTGGATAAGGGCCATAGACGTTTACCCGAACCTCCAGATAATAAAATCATTCGCAAAGATGCAACCTTCTTCCTGTAAATTAATACTTTCTTACATTATAGGACTGTTCAATTTTCGCATTTCTGCCGAATACATAAGTATGTATTATCGTGGCAAATACATGATTATGCAATGCTATTGTATCTTTGTCTGTACAGGAGATGTCAGTCATGCCCATAAAAATACTCGTCATTGAAGATCAAAAAAGTTTGGCAGATATGATTGCTCTTCATCTTCGGGAGGAAGGCTATCATACCGAGCTTATTCATGACTCTAAACTTGCAATTCCTACACTTATGCGTTTTAAGCCGGATATTATTGTGACCGCTCTGATGTTTTCCGGTAAAGTCGAATGTGCGCTGATCAGCCAAATCCGTCAATTTACCACAGTCCCTATGCTGGTCATCTCTAATAACACCGTGCTGAATATAAGAATAAAGGCTCTGGATGACGGAGCAGATGACTTCTTATGCAAGCCGTTCAGTCTGATAGAGTTAAATGCCCGCATCAAAGCCCTGCTGCGCCGCTGCGGCCGCAACATGCTCACTGAATCGCAAACGGTAACTCAAAAGATTAAAAAGGTAAGGGTTTGGGTGAATGATTACCGTCATTGTCTGTTAGTCGATGACCAAGAAATAGAAGTTACTCAAATCGAATTTTCTATTATAAAAGAGATGTCCTGCTATCCAGGTAAAGTCTTTACCCGCAGTGAGCTGATGGATCGGATCAAAGGCGGAGATGGCGCTTATCTGGATCGCACTATCGACGTACATATTTCAAGCCTCCGCAAAAAAATAGAACGTGACCCTAAAAATCCTCAGCACATCCGTACTGTATGGGGCAGAGGCTACAAATATGAGATGTAGCTGTATCATGGCTACCCATTTCCCCACAGAGCAGCTTGCTTTTTATGGAAGTTTTCGCTTCTTCCACCGCCGATAAGGAAGAAAACAAGCTGCCCCACCCAGTATCCCTATGAGGAACAGCACCCAGCCGAAACGGTAGGCGGAAGCCAGAATAACGACGACCTTCCCGTTTCCGTTACCATCGGTAATGAATCCGGTAGTCACTCCATTGACGGACAGACGGGCTCGCTGATTTTCGCTACCCAGCCTGAACTCCCACAGTGGATTGGGTGATTCGGTCTCCCGGATCAGCACCTGTTGATGCGTTGGATTATATAGCGTAAAACTGCGTTCCATGGAATTTTCACGAGTAGCCTGGATGCTTTCCGAAGCATGGGGAGCCATAAAAAAGGTATCCATATCCGTTCCCTCAAACAACGTAAATTGATCCACAGTGATCATCGCTTGATAAGGGATGATGGAATATTGCTTCATTTGAAATAAGCCTGACTGCTTCTTGTGCGCATGCGCTAAAATCTGAAACTGCATCATGGCGGTTCCTGCCGGAGCCTTCACAATTTGATCATAATGATTCCATTGTTCCTTATCTCTTTCCTCCACCTCATCAATATAGGAGGTTTGGAGAACCTGGGACGCTTTATTCAAAAAAATGACCTTCATATGCCGACTTCCAATTTGTTCTGATCGCGCATCCAACTGCACGGCATACTCTTGCAGCGGCTCTGCCTTCATTTTCTTGGACGCATAAATATTCCAGTCACAGGAATAGCTAGGTGCGTAACGAATAGACAGTTCTTTGTCCTTGATTGACATATTCGTCTGACCAGGTCGAATATCCGCCACACATCCGACATCCGTCGTGCTCAATGATTCCTTCGTATCCTCCCCAGGCATCACCGTCACTTCCTGCCCGCCCATTCGATGAATATCTCCAAAACTACTTAATGACGGTACTTGGCTGTCCAGCACAAGGGTTAAGTGATACTTTCCCTTGGTTAGGAACAGATTTTTGAATTCCACTCGACCATAGTCATTCAGCAGACCGGGAATTTGTATGATTTTCTTGGCAAAACCATCCTGATTGGGCACCGTTTCAATAACCTGTGTTTCGGATAAAGAGGTAGCGGGTAACCGCTTATACGACTCCCCCGTATGAATCGTTCTGGTCAACACCTCTCCAGTCTCTTCATTCGTCCACTTCATCGTTAATGACCCCTGGTACCCGGCGGGGAGATTAGCCAAAATAGCTGTGGCATAGGTTCCCGTTTTGGCGACTTCCACATCCCTGCTTAACGTTCCCTTCTGATAGCTGATTCCCCGCCCCATACTAACTCTCGGTAAAGCACGTTCTGTCTGCACATTCCCTTCGGCGTTAAAATCGTTCTCTGCCTCCAAGGTGAAAAAGAGCTTGCCCCGCTTTAATGCCTGCTCCACGGGAAAAGATAGCTGATCTAGCTGATCCACAGGCACAATCGCAAATTGATTGACCGCATTAAAGCCTTGCAGGTTATTAACCGTGACCGGGGTATCTCCTTTGGGAAAGGCATGCACTCCCAGATCGACCCATTGGAATTGGTTCAAGCCATCATCCTGAGTTTTGATATTAACCACTTTGTCGGGCAGTGTGACTTGCAATTTCCCGCCTGCCTTATTCATAAACACTCTAGCATATACATGCGAGGTTTGAGGCTGATCCAGTTTTTTGTGCATCGTAAACGTGTTAGGCTTGCTGTATTGCCCCAAATCACGCAGCTGGATATCATGAATCCACCAGTAATTTTTTTGCTGTGGACGCTGTAAGGTTAACAAATCCATTCGCATCCAATAGCTGCCTGGCGGCGAAACGTATTCCCCGTAAAATTTCACACTGTCAAAATTATATCCCTCCGAGGGCGCCACAACATAGCTAACCCCCAGCTCACGCATTTGCTTATCGTAAAATCTCATTTTTACATGCATTTTGTTCGTCCCGCGGCCAGAAACAGTAATTTGGAACTGATACGGATTATTTTCCTTGGCTTCCAGCAAACCCGATCTAGCGACCTGCCATATATTACTCGGGTCTCCCTTCATAATTTCGCCGTGCAGAGTGGGCACATCATTCAATTCCTCACGGGGATTAGCCTGCACACTGAACAACTGCGGATTATCCGGCTTGAAGAAGGTTTCGGTCCGCAACATGGAATCAAAGTCCACGACCGTCTTCCCATCGATGCTGCTCATCTGATACGGGGCCACATCCAGCTTCTTACTGGCAAAGGTAACCGCAATCCCTGCATCCATTTCCATATCGAACGGAAAGTTCCGTATATTTTGGGAGGATAAATACCATAACCAATCGTTGGTCGAGGCAAAGGTTTTGGACCATTTTAAAAAGGCATTACCATCCTCAATGGCATCAAAAGGCCGTAAGTAATCCTCTGCTGGAAGCTGTGACAACAGCAAGTCATTAAAGGACGCCGCTTCCACATAATCCCCTTTGTTAATCGTCTGGATGGTTTTTAGCTCAGGCCTTAACGCACTGAACAGCACTCCAAAGCGGTTAAAATCAAAACCAGGCAGATGACTGTAGCTCTCCAGTCGGCTAAAACCGTAAGGTGTTACAATTTTACTCGCAAGGATGTTCATATAGGGCGGTGTCTGATCGAGATTGAATATGGAAAATAGCCCGTTTTGGTACGTACGTTTCAACCCGGTCTGACCTTCCAGCTGAGACAGGTGGAAATCCTGCCGCTTCTCCTGGCCCACATATTCATCATGGTAGACCAACTGGTTGACCCCAAAGGTAGAGAACAGCCAGCCTAACCGGGAGCTTAATCCGTTGTCCATAACATACTGCAGAAAATTCATATAGTATGTAATGCCGGGATCATTCCCCTCATGATGAAAGATCGTATTTTTAGGAGAAGAGTATACCTGAAAATCTCCGGTTGCCTTCTCGTTTGCGGTCTTCCCTTTATTCCATTTGGGCGTGGCTACTCCGTTATAGCTCTGAATCATATTGTCAGCAATCGGAAAGTATAATGCCTTGCTATCGTAACGATCCGGGTCAGTCAGCTTTTCAGCCATTTGACTATAAGCCTCCGGCACTTGTACCGGCTTGTAGTACCCCTCAATGAACTGAGTACGCAAGGGAGCAAAATATACCCCGAGGCACAAGACAACGATAACTACTGCTAGCTTTTTATATACACGCTGCAACGGGGATGATCCGAACCATTCCATAAATTGAATGACACCAAAGGTCAGCAACACCCCGAAATTAAGGGCAATCAGTCCAATAAATTTGTTAGGATCACGGAAAACCGAACCAATCACAGGGGTTTTCGTAACCAAAATGACAAACCACTTGGCGATGGATGGCAACGTCGTCCCGGTAGCTGCAACCAGAAACAGCAGCGTAAGTAGCGAGAAGATCAGAATAATCGGATTTTTATGTGAACGTGTCACCATCGCATACCCGATCAATAGCAACAAAAATCCCCCTCCTATATAAAACATGCTAGGCAGTGAGGACAAGGAAAACATGGGCCACCAATAGCTCAGTAAATAACCTACGTTATATAAACTGCTGTTGCGGCTGAACAGAGACAACGTATCCACAACGTTGATATTATGCTGAGACGCTTGAGCGTCCATCAACATGCTACCGACATATAGAGACAACCAATAAAAACTGAGCAGACCAAAAAAGACGCCAAAAATGATCCCTTTACGCAAAAAATTGCCGTATAACGGCTGCAAATAGCTGCGACCAGCCTTTCGGTGGGTCCAGGTTAGTTTGATCAGTAGCAACAAGGTGAACAATCCCAAGTAAATCATGCCGAAGAAAAAATAGTGAATTGCCGCAGCACTAACGGTGAATACCGCAGCCAACAGAAACAGGTCGATCCAGTTCCGCTGATACAACTTGTGGGGATGATAGTTTTTTATTTGTTGAATTTGAAATTTGGGGTCCACCGCACTAAAAAAGAATCGCAGCATTAACGGAAACAAACTATATCCACAGAGCAAATAAATATGCTGAATGCGGAAAATAACCCACGGATTCAGCGCATAAAACAACGAGCCAACCATGATGGCAAAAATACGGGTCTTCGTAAAGCTTGGTGAATAATACACGCTAACCAGACGCTTGGCAAAGGCATACATCGAAAATGCCGAAACAAATAACAAGCCTGTAATAAACGACTTGAGCAAGACCGGGCCGCTTTCGTCAAATAAGAGTGACAGTCCATAGAAGGGCAAGATGTACAGGATACGTGGAGCATTGAACAAGGTCGAGGTAGACCATCGCTCGTTCCATACTCCGGTTATTTCCTCCAGATACCGATGAGAGGTGGCTCCAAAAGCAATGTCGCTAAACACAATTTGCCCTGGTCCATAGATGGGTGCAAGATATGCAACAATCGCAATCAGCATCAACATCATTGCCGCCATATCGTAGCGGTAGCGAAATATCCATTTTTTCATGCTTGTCCCCCTCTCTTGAACTTCTCGTATATCTGTCGTTATCTTCGGCCTATCTTCTCAAACGAACGATTGCCTGCAAGCCCTGATCGGTATTACGCAGCTTTAAACGACCGCCTATGGTCTTCAGGTATGCATCCATATGATACAGGCTGAACGCATGCTCCTGCGAGTTTTGGGAATAGTCTGGCTGGAAATAGCTCCAACGCATTTTATCATCAATCCCGCCGCCCGTGTCTTCAATGTTAATAATAATTTCTCCTTCTTCCAGCCGTGAACTAACCTTAAGCACTTGAGATTGCCGCTTGGACCGCAGACCTGTTCGGCCCTTTTCCTGATTCTCAGGCTGCTCCCCACCTTGGCCCATGGCCTGCACTGCATTTTCCAGCAGCCCCTGTATCGTTTTGTACAGCATGGGTGCTTGTGCTGCAATTGATGGAACAGGCTCTTGCCGCAAGATCACTTGAATGTTCTTCATGTTCAATGAACGGTTCGCCCATTTCAGCGACTCAGACAATACTTCATTCATATCTGTAAAGCTAATTCCACTATTATCATGCATCTTCTCTTCCAGCTCATCGCGCAAGCTACGAACTCCTGTCAGTAACTCTCCCAGTGAGGATTCCTGTCTGAGACGACCCTGGATGAAATTTTCATTCAACTCACGAAAATACTCCAGTTCCTCATGAGAGGCTCCTTTTCCCTGACTCGAAGCCGCTTCAAAGCGGTTTGCTAGATCATGATAAAATCCCAGTAGCTTCAAATCATCACCGCCTGTGAGACGGCTAGTCTGCTCTTGCAGCTCTTGTAGCTGCTGCTCAATCGTCTGCATTAACGGCAAATAATAGGTGTCCTGCTGCTGTCGCATATCTTCATCTCGCCGTTGGTCACGCACCTGATTGTTCACGATGGCATCCTTTACAATCCGTTTGCGGAACTGTACGAGCATGGCCCACAGAATGAACAATATCAAAACCATGACCATCCATAACTGTTTACGAAAGGAGCTGATTCGCTGAGCTGTATCCTCACTGGCATCCTTAACCGATATGTAAAGGGCCTCTTCCCCAAGGCGGCTGAATCCTATTCCGTGTTTCTCTCCGCCATCTTCGATGATACCTGTATTGCCTTCCAGCAGCCTACGGGTTACGCCCGTGATGTCCGTTCGGTTAATATCCGAAGTACTTCGGGAAGCTACGACCTTAAATTGACCGTTATAAAATAAAGTCTCATGCTGGTTAATCGGTTTACTTTTAATAATCCCGCTGAGCATATCAGCGTCAACCGTGCGCACCATAAAACCGCTCATCTGTGCCCCTTGAATCCTGCATGCTATATACTGGGCAGGCTGATGATCCTCTGTCACAAAAGAGCTTACTGCACAACCATTTTGCAGCCATTTAATCTGCTGGACTACACTTTTCATCTCACGATTGTCTCGTCCGACCATCACATGATACTGCTCATCCAGCACATAAAAGGCCCCGCTTTCACGCTTAAAACCCTCAGGATACTGGCGTGTTCCCTGATTCAGCATATCTCTGCCCAGACTGGACGACAGCTCCTTCAGTTCAGCCTGCCATGCGGCATAACGCTCGGTTATGCTGCTAGAAAGTTCCTGTACCTCATACTGGAGCTGTTCGTTCTGAATCTCCGCCAAGTGAACACTGAATTGTCGCACGACAAACCATTGAAGCACAGCGGCCAGAAACACTGTCACACCCAGGACGATCAGGTACAGGATCAGCTTTTGCCAACCTGGTTTCAACAAAGCCCATTGTTTCATGCTTCCCTGTCCCCTCCATTTTGTTCAAGACGGCTCAAAATAGCCTGCATCAGGCATTCCAGCTCGTAGCTGACCAGCGGTAGCCGTGCGCACAGCAACCGGGGAGTGCGACGCTGGAGGGCAGCAAACCTCGCAGCGGTTTCCGTTGCCCCGTCCGTCAGTAGGATCAACTCGCATGTTTTTGCGATATATAAGCGATCCAGCTCTTCCTCGCCGTATTCTCGCAGATCAACAACGTAAATATCATGACGATCGTCCATATGCTGAAGTGCGCTGGAGACAGCCAGGGTCACCCCTGTATGCCGTGCAGCATGATACTGATGAAGGAGACGCATACCTTTTTCCCAGAGGGCATGTTCAGCCGAATCAAATCGTTCACAAAAAAGACGCAACGCCCGTTCTGTATTGACATCTTTCAAAAATGCCAAAACGCTGATATTATACATGTAGTTCCTCATTTCTTACTTCCTGATTGGAGTTGCGCAGTTCTTATGACACCCCAAAACATTCTATTTGTTGACGACAGCCCTATGGTTCTGTCCCTGCTCGAACGGACCTTGACGCAAGAAGCATTTAACTTACATACCGCTCACACGCCCAAAGAAGCCTTACAAGTGCTGGAACAGCACCCGATTGATGTGGTCGTTTCCGATCTGCTCATGCCTGGTCTGGATGGGATTACCTTCCTTCGCATGATTAAGAAGGATTATCCACATATCGTACGAATCATTTTGTCTGGTCACCTGCATACGCAGTCCATTTTATCGGCAATTAATCAAGTCGGTGTGTTCCGTTTTTGTACGAAACCGCTGGAGTTGGATGATGATACGCTAAAGAAAATACTGTATGAGGCGCTTGATCAGGCCAAACTCAACCGAAATAGCCTGCATGCAGAACAGAACGTAGCTTCCGACCTGTCAGCATTTATAGACAGCATTTTGAACGCTCCGTACCGACCCTATGTGCTACTGAATGAACAAGATATCGTAACCGCTGTACACATCGCACTCGCTGAGCTGTATCCTGTCGGCTGCTCACTACGTCATCCTGACGGGGAAGGTATTCAGTTAACCACGCATTCATTATATATAC
Organism: Paenibacillus sp. MZ03-122A; assembly: GCF_024213325.1. Classification (NCBI taxonomy): domain Bacteria; kingdom Bacillati; phylum Bacillota; class Bacilli; order Caryophanales; family Paenibacillaceae; genus Paenibacillus; species Paenibacillus sp. MZ03-122A. The sequence continues at coordinate 81,326 of NZ_JANAVI010000006.1, forward strand.
CGTATGAGGAGTCGGAATCTTCCGATCCCGACCTGTACACGCTGGATACGCTGACCCTTGGCCATTCATCGTTACGCCTTATCCGCCTTAGCGAGATCGCCTGAGTGACGGGTGCCGCCCTTTAACACGGCGGCTACCCCAATCACAGTCAGGCATACATACATCCACAACATCCCCATCGTCAGCAAGGGGTGACGGATATAGTTTTTCAAATTCCCCCATGTATACAGCACCGGACGGAAGAAGTACCAACGTTCCAGCGCCTTTCGCAATCCGCCCTCTTCAGATGACATCGTACGATCCATCACCGAAAAGTAGTAAGCTTTTTTACGTAATACATCGTGCAGATACACCTGTTTTTCATCATGGTATACCCGTGTAAATACCGCCCGGCGAATAACTCCGCCAGACTCTATATAACGCAAGGTTGGCTGTATTTCTTCAAAAGCAATCTGCTCCGCATTAAATCCGCCCGTCGATTCATAAGCGCTCATTCGCCAGAAGCGTGCCGCTTCAATGGAGCGTTTTCCCAAGGTCTCACCCGCGTTATTAATCACATTTCGCTCAAAAACTTTCACTTTGGAAAAAAAATTGTCCGCTTCCGAATACGCCTCCTCCGGAATGACCAAGGCGCCAATATCCTGATGATCGTCAAAAAAGTCGATGCTCTGCTGAATCAGATGTTCGGCTAAAATCATATCGGAATCCAATACAAATATGTATTCGGCCCCCAAGTGTTTTGCTTCCTCAACCGCCCTGACCCTGGCGACTCCCCGCTCCCCATGGGGAAGCTCCAGTACCGTTACGGGTACTGAACTCCCTGCCGACAGCATACGAATCGTCTCGACGGTCCGGTCATTGGAGCCATCATCAGCAATTACAATATGCAGATCCTTGTAATTTTGCCCCATACAGCTTCGCAAACAAGGCTCTATCGTCCGCTCATTGTTGTACGTGGAGAAGAGTATGACCACTTTGTCCACTCTGTTCTGCCTCCTCTACCCAATCTTCCATCAACTGCTCAAACGTAGCAGCCGTATGATCAAAATGGAATCTTAACGCATATTGATACGCCCGCTCACGGATGGCCATGTAATCTTCGCCGCCCTTCGCTGCTCTTTCCATTTGTTCAGATAATCCCCGGATGTCGCCGTGAAAGCATAGATACCCGCTTTTTCCGAAATCCGTTGCATCCACCAGCCCCGGTGAATTGCTGACAATGCTGGGCGTTCCAACGGCTGCGGCTTCGGTAATCGTCAATCCCCAGCCTTCACGCAAGGAAGGAAACACCAGCGCGTGGGCACGACTCATCAGCTCCAGCTTATGCTCTGCTGAAACAAATCCGTAAAAGGTAATATCGGCTTGCGATTGCCCCTGTTCATCCGGTTCTCCGTATGTTAATCCATATCGTTTCATAATCGGCAACAATTGTTCTGCCACATAGGTTTTATCGGTTTTTCCGGCAATCCATAACATAGCCTGAGGGAACTTTTCCTTGAGCTGCCCAAAGGCCTCAACAACCAGATCAATGCCTTTATATTTGACGAAGCGCCCAGCATACATGAAGGTCGGATTAGGCTCCTTCGTTAAAAATTGTTCGCGCGGCCAATGATCAAACTCAATGCCTTCCGGTAAAAGATGGACACGATCCGGGTGAAAGCCCAGCTTAAGTAGATCGTATCGAGTAGACGGAGATACCGTAAGCGTCCGATCCTTACGAGCCAGCTTAAGCATCAAGGGCTCCATATGAAACCCAATAACATTTAGCGGGAATTTGGCGTTCTCAAACCATATCTCCCTTGTTAGCTGATGTATGAAAAAAATCCGCTTGGATGCCTCCACCCAAAATCGGGTAAAGAATTGATGCGTATTCGCCTGGTTAATCACATAGTCGATCTTCCTTCGATGACGACGGTAATAGCGCATCGCATAATAAATAACACTGTATATGTTCCCTTTTCGAATATACGTAATACCGTCAATAACTTCATGCTCAGGCATCCCCTCAAATTGAGGTGAAAAATGAATGAACTGGAAGCGGCCTTGCTGTGAACGTTTAAGCATTTCGTGGGTGAAAATTTCTGCTCCCCCGCTTTTAGGTGAACGAATGTCACGCCAGGAAAGCAATAGAACTACGGTTTTACCGTCCTGTTCATGTATGGTATTCATGGGGTAAATCCCCCTTTATCTTTATTTTGAACAAATGCACATAGGCGTCTATTACAAAGTAGAGAGCCATAGCTCCGTAAACAATGAACTCAGATAGCAAAAAATCTACCGGGTCTGTGTGGGCTATATGAAAGGCTACTAATAAGGCCGCGGCTCCTGCCATCAGACTGAACATAAATTTGCGTCTGCCCACCAATACGTGCACATGTACAAAAAACAGCACGATGGAAAATAGCCAGTACACCCAGCCCCCCCATGGAATATAGGCCTCGGCCGATTGGTAAGAGGCTCCGAATAATATGGGAATAGAGGATGGGAACACAAAGGTCGTGCCCACATATACACAGATTGCAGCTACAGCCATTAATCCGGCATAGACGGCAATCAACTTGCCCAAAGCTTGGCGGTCATGCCCCTGTGCACCGATCTTTGGAATAAAGGCAGCAATGAGGCTATACGAAACGTAATAGACCAATTGGCTGTACTTCAGTGCAATGGCATAGCTGCTGGCCTGCTCGGGAAAGTAATGCTGTACATACAACATGTCGATGGAGATACAAAACAAAATAAATAAATTCGTCATAAGGCTATCGGTGAAATCCTGACTCAATGATTTCCATAGCCCAGAAGGGATATGTTCTCTACCGTATGTGAATAAGGACAAGCCACGAGCAGAAACGATCCAGCCGTGGAGCAGCGACAGTAACATTCCCCCACAGCTCGCTAACAGTAGGGCTTCCAGCTTTAACCCCAGTGCAGCCAGGACAAAAAACAGGCTCAGCTTCCCTAGTACCTCAATGTAATAGTTCACATTGAGCGCCAACATGCGTTCCCTGCCCTGTAAATCTCCGCGGCACGAACTCACAAGAATATGCAGTCCGATCAAGCCATACAGCATGAACAGCGGGTCGGATTCGACGCCTAATAACGAACGCAGTAACGGATGAAAGATGAGTAAAATGATCATGGCAAGCACGGTTAGCACCAAAGGTGCTTTGAGTAATAGAGAACCGAGCGGTAAGCTTCGTAGCGCAAGCTTTTGGTCTCCCTTAGAGACCAGTTTGGCAGTTAATAGCTGGATGGATAAACCCAAAACGGATAAAAGCGCAAAAAGCGCCAGCAGCGCATTCGCCTGGCCATAAGCTTGTCCGGTAAGATACCAACTCGCTGCAATGTGGAAGAAAAAATTAAATCCGTTAAGCAGCACATTAAAGAGAGGAAACATCAACGATCGCAATCGGTTGTTCACGTTGTTATCTCACCCGCCGATCCAGTCGCCAAATATCAATGATGGAGCGCAAAAAACGAATAGAATCCTTCCAGACATGGATGTGCGAGCCATCCCGGTCAATACATTTGACGGGTAATTGCAGCACACGAAGCTGGAGTCGCTTGGCAATAAACATCATTTCCAAATCCAACGCCAGTCCGAGCTGTTCCTTTAAATGCGGAAACATTCGCTTCACTGCAACCGAACTCATCACTTTAAGCCCAGTCTGGGAATCCACCACACCTGTGGGTAAAAAAGGACGGGAAATGACTCGCTTACCAAAGCTGACGACAGATCGCAATAAAGATCGATTCTCAGCGGTCATATCCTTGGTTCCGATCACGACATCATAATAGCCCTGCTGAACAACATTAATCATTCTGGCAATATCCTCAATAAAAAAGGAGTCATCTGCGTCCACAAATACGTAGTAATCCGCACCAATGGTCCGCATCCCTTCCAGATACGTCCCTGCCTTACGTGTATTGCGTCCCAATTCCCTTGTTTGAAGCAGCGGGCTAAGATTCTGATTAATCCGGTTTACGGACAAGTCCGTGGCTGCCTCCAGCGCTTTAATCAAGGCATTCGTACCATCGTAGCTGCCATCATCAATGAGATAAATCGAACCTTCAATAATATGGCTGCGGATAAAGACCTGCAATCGTTCAGCAAAGGTTTTGACATGAACAAAACGTTGCTCTTCGTTATATACAGACAAGATAAATGCAATATGTTGGCTTTTGGTCGAATACTCGGGATAGAGCAAGCTTTGTATTTCCGAAAGCATTTCTTCGTTGTCATTGGCTTGCCAAAATAGTAGCCGCAAACGACCTACTCCGATGATTTGCACCATATGCTGATCACTGAACGGAAATGTTACATCCGTCACCAGTAACAGTGGCATTTGCGGAAATTGGCTACGGATCTGATTGGCTTTCCGCACTGCCTGCCCCGGCTCCCTATAATCAATCAGGCAACAACATGCGTTCTCGTAGACTGAAGCTGCCTCCGTGTCCTCGCACTGTATATATTGGTAAAAACAAATCACATTGGGATAATCAATAGCCCTGTCGTTATCGCTAAAAATGGCTATAGGTCCCTGCACACAAACCTCTCCTTTTCCTCCGAATAGTTCTATTTTGTTGAAAAAGAATTAAGAATGTTTGCTTATAGGAGTTAAATTAATGTCCAAATACTTCATATTTCCTTAACAAAATAACTGACACTCCATGATATATATGGAGATAAGAGAAGAAAAACTAATTTTCATATTTGATAAAAACAGAGCATTTAGACCTGATTCATTAGAACCAAAATCATCAGGAATGGTTAGGGAATCTATATAGAAAGTTAGTTCTTTTATATCATTAGAAAGAAACAAATATGGTTATTTTGTCATAGATAAATGCAAGAATAAAACATATTTGCACGTCCATACTATGGACAACATGTCATCTTTCGTTATGAATAGTTATGAAAATGAAGAGAAGGAAGGTCTTTCTATGGAAGCATTTTATGTCAATCGCGATGGGTCATTATCTACTCCATTACGGGGAAAGGATGTGTTGGCAAATCCCCTTTTGAACAAAGGTGTCGCTTTTACAGAAGAAGAACGCAAGGAGCTGGGTTTGGAAGGAATCCTTCCTCCAACCGTCCTTTCATTGGAGAAACAGAGCGTACGGGCATATCAGCAGTTTCTAGCACAACCCACCATGCTGCGAAAAAATGCTTCTCTCAACGACCTTCACAACCGAAATGTCGTACTCTACTACCGGCTGCTAACCGATCATTTGAGTGAAATGCTGCCCGTAGTCTACACGCCGACTGTAGGAACCGCGATTCAAGAATATAGTCACGAGTACAACCGCCCTGGAGGCATATATTTGTCGATAGATAACCCGAACGGTATTGGACAAGCATTCCATAATTCTGGTTTGAGCGGCCATGATGTGGATCTGATCGTCGTGACAGATTCCGAAAGTATTTTAGGGATTGGTGACTGGGGCGTTGGGGGGATTAACATTGCTATCGGCAAGCTTGCAGTGTATACGGCTGCGGCAGGTATTCATCCCGGGCGGGTGCTGCCAATTGTACTGGATGTAGGTACAAATAATGAAAAGCTGCTGAATGATCCACTGTACATCGGAAACCGCCATAAACGGGTTCGCGGAGAAGCCTATAACCAGTTTATTGATACTTTTATCAGCAAAACGTTAGCGCAATTCCCAAAGGCGCTTTTACATTGGGAAGACGTGGGTAGCGTAAATGCACGCCATATTATAGGAAAATACGGTCAAAGTATACTCACCTTCAACGATGATATACAAGGTACAGGAGCGGTGACCTTGGCTGCGATTCTTTCGGCGGTGGGTGTCACCAAGACTCCGCTGCTTGAACAAAAAATACTTGTTTTCGGCCCAGGGGCAGCAGGAATCGGTAATGCTGATCAAATTCGGGGTGCTATGATCGAGGACGGCCTTTCCGCAGAACATTCCTTCAAGTCCTTTTGGGCCTTTGATTATCGCGGGCTGTTAATGGAAGATATGGAAGACGTATTGGAGTATCAGAAACCGTATGTGCGCAATAAGGATGAAGTCAGTTCATGGACCCGGTCGGGTGACGGCAAAATACCACTGCTGGAGGTCATCCGTCAGGTGAAGCCTACGATATTGATTGGAACTTCCGGTGTAGCAGGTGCCTTTTCTGAAGAGATCATCAAGGAGATGGCGAAACATGTAGAACGCCCGATCATTATGCCCATGTCCAATCCTACAAACCTTGCAGAAGCAGTACCCGAGGATTTGATCCGGTGGACCGATGGCAAAGCACTGATTGCAACCGGAAGTCCTTTTGAGCCCGTCACCTATAACGGTACGAAATTTGAGATTGGACAGGCGAACAATGCCTTTGTTTTTCCGGGACTGGGTCTGGGTGCGATTGTGGTTAAAGCCAAAAGGATTACCCCTGCGATGTTTACAGCGGCAGCAGTTGCTGTTGCCAATGGTGTAGATTCGAATACGCCTGGCGGTGCACTACTCCCTCATATCCGAAAATTACGCGAAGTTTCGTACGCTGTTGCGATTGCGGTTGCAAAAGCCGCGATACAGGATCAGGTAGCTCAGGCGCACATTTCAGATGTGGAACAAGCTGTACGAGATGCAATGTGGAAACCGGAATATGCCAAGGTCAAAGCTGTGGAAAATGTAATTCATCACCCTCACTAAGCCCAAAACACCTAACTAGAGGAAATTTCATATTTTGCACACTATGTTTGACATAGCGTATGAACGTATGTACAGTAATAGTCAAAAGAATAGAAGTCCACTAGGGGAGCCGCTATGGCTGAGACAAGAACGTATCTTGGACCCTTTGAACCTGATCTAGTTCGTACTAGCGTAGGAAAGTGGAGCCTTCGTATATAAGGTTTCAAACGTTTTTTTGCGTATTGGGCCTATTGTTGAAGCCGCTCCCATTTTTCCGGGGCGGCTTTTTAGCGTTGTTCCGGAATTATATTCTTACAGGACTTCTTGCTCTTCAATTTGATGGAGGTGGGGAAATTGAGTTTTACACAAGAACTCCGTCGGCAGGCGGACGGCATTTTTCAAGCGATTTTTGAGCACCCCTTTGTGAGAGGTATTGCTGAAGGAAGTTTGACAAGGGGACAGCTGATTCACTATGTAAAACAGGACTTTGAATATTTGAACGCCTACATGCGGATATACGGCATCGCAATCTCCAAATGCACCAATCGGGAGGATATGGCTGTATTTAATGAACAAATCTCTTTTATTCTCCACAGCGAGGTTCATCCGCATCAAAATTTCTGTGCTGTCGCAGGGGTGACCTATGAAGAGTTGCAGGGATATCCGCTCGCTCCGTCGGCTCATCACTATATCCGTCACATGCTGACGGTTGCGCATGAGGGTAGCCTGGGCGAGATCTTGGCTGTGCTGCTGCCATGTATGTGGACGTATGCTGAGATTGGTCGCAGGCTGCTGGATGAAGTAAAGCCGGATGAGTCTCATCCGTTCTATGAATGGATTGGCTTCTATGGAGACCAGCTTGATGATACAACACTCAAGTTCCGAGAACGTGTAGATGCTTGGGCGGAAGACGCAACGGCTGCTGAGCGGGAGCGGATGATTGAGCATTTTATACTGAGCTGCCAGCTGGAATATAAGTTCTGGGATATGGCTTATAAACAGGAAGAATGGCCGGTCCAAATGCAGGCAGCGATCTTGGAATAGTCAGCCTGGCGATTCGATGCGTGAAGTACGGTTAATGCCCTGTTGAACCACCAACTATAGAGAGGATAATCATTATGAGTACATGGGAAAAAAGTTATTCGGATCTCCTGACGAAGGTACAAAACAGCAAACCCCTCGTTCACAATATGACCAATGTGGTAGTCACCAACTTTACAGCCAACGGCCTGTATGCATTGGGCGCCTCCCCGGTGATGGCCTATGCACCTGAGGAAGTAGCAGATATGGCAAAAATAGCAGGCGCCGTCGTGTTAAACATCGGTACACTGAACCGCGAACTGGTGGATGCCATGATCATTGCTGGACAATCGGCGAATGCACACGGTGTTCCGGTGCTGCTAGATCCGGTCGGTGCGGGAGCAACGAGCTTTAGAACTGAATCGGCACTGCGAATCCTGAGTGAAGTCGAAATCTCATTGGTGCGGGGCAATGCAGCCGAAGTCGCACATCTTGTTGGAGAAGCGCGTGAGATTAAAGGCGTAGATGCCGGTGACAGTGCTGACAGCGACTATGTCGATCTGGCAATTCGGGCTGCTCGAACGCTCAATACAATGGTTGTCATTACTGGAAAAGAGGACGTCATCACCGATGGGGCCGAAGCACGAATGATTAGCGGCGGAGACGCGCTCCTCACGAAGGTAACCGGAGCAGGCTGTCTGCTGACCTCTGTGTTAGGTGCCTTTGCAGCTGTTGAACCCAACCTGCTGCTCGCAGGTACAGCAGGTTTGGCATTTTACGGTGCAGCAGCTTCTCGAGCCGCAACACGTACCGCAGAGCTGGGGCCCGGCAGCTTCCAGATTGCCTTTCTCGACGAGCTGGCCAAACTGCACACAGGTTCACTAGAAGGGCATGTCTCGATCCATGAAGCCGGAACAACAGCAGCAGGTGGTGCGCGATGACAGACGTTCGTGTACCCAGAGCGCTGACGATTGCTGGTTCGGACAGTGGCGGCGGGGCCGGAATTCAAGCTGATCTCAAAACCTTTCAAGAACTTGGCGTGTACGGCATGTCGGCTATTACGGCCATTACCGTACAGAATACCTTAGGGGTCCACGGCGTATATCCGCTACCAGAGGAAGCAACAGCGGAACAGATCGAAGCCGTAGGATTAGACCTTGGAGTGGATGCCCTGAAGACTGGCATGCTGTTTAATGCCGGCATCATCCGTCTTGTGAGCGAGCAGATCCGAAAGTTCGGCTGGAAAAAGGTCGTCGTCGATCCCGTGATGATTGCCAAGGGAGGCGCTGAACTGCTGCAGCTGGAAGCGGTGCAGGCTTTGAAGGACGACCTGCTCCCCTTGGCCCTGGTCGTTACACCGAATATCCCGGAGGCGGAAGCCCTGACAGGGATCAGTATCCATACGATGGAGGATCGCCGCGAGGCTGCGAGACATATTAGCAGTATGGGACCAAAATTCGTTGTGATTAAGGGTGGCCACGCTGACGAGAGCGAGATCAGCGGACAGATTGTTGACCTGCTTTTTGACGGAACCGCCTTTATAGAGCTGAGCGGCAAGCGAGTACGGACTGTCCATACACACGGAACAGGGTGCACTTTCTCGGCAGCGATTACCGCGGAATTAGGGAAAGGGATGTCTGTACCGGAGGCTATCTCGAATGGTAAAGCCTTCATCCAGGCGGCGATTGAGGATACGTTGTCTCTGGGACAGGGACACGGCCCAACCAATCATTGGGCCTACCGACGTCGTCAGGAGATGCTTTTATGAGCGGTAGAATATTGTCAGAGGTGGTGCGCCGCCATCTACAGATATACCTAGTGCTTGGAAGCGTGAATTGCCTCGCGGAACCAGGCTGGGTCGTGCAGGAGGCTCTGGCTGGCGGGGCAACTATGGTTCAGTTCCGGGAAAAGGGTCTCGGCGCGTTAACGGGCGTTCCTATGTTCGAACTTGCGCGCCAGCTACAGGAACTGTGCCGTCACGCTGGTGTCCCCTTCATCATCAATGACGATGTGGAGTTGGCTCTTGAACTCGACGCCGACGGTGTTCACATCGGTCAGGACGATGAATCCGCCGATTCCGTCCGCGAGCGTATCGGAAATCGAATTTTAGGCGTCTCCGCCCATACCATTGAGGAAGCACGTCGAGCCATCCTGCAAGGTGCTGATTATCTCGGCGTTGGGCCCATCTATCCCACCATCTCGAAAGATGATGCCCATGCCGTACAGGGACCGGCAATTTTATATGAGATGCGTAAAGCGGGAATTGATGTGCCGATTGTTGGGATCGGAGGTATTACAGTGGACCGTGTTGAGGAAGTCGCACGTGCAGGTGCAGATGGTGTAGCGGTGATTTCAGCCGTGACACAGACAGAGCAGGTTAGAGGTGCGGTCAAGGAATTAAAGAAAAATATGCTCTCATTTCTCAATGATCCGATCTACACGTTTGATATTGATTCAACAGATCATCCAGCTTTTTAGATTGTTCTATTACTTTGGGATGTGTTAAAAATCCATACTTTTTCTGGACCTGGTACAGTTTCTTCCTAGCTCTTTCGACACAAAGTAAAGTCACACTTTGATTCATCAGCATGATCCCTCCTATATGTCATATTTTATAACAAAAAGACGTTTTTTGGATTTTCAAATGATGCGCCTAACAAAAAAAGAACATTCCAAAAGTTTGCATAAACAGCGAAGCCTCAAAATCCACGTAAAAAAGCCTCCGTCTCCACTAATAAAGTGGGACCGAGGCTCTTTCCATAAAAAGATTCAATGAATATTAGAACATACAACCTAACCGTTTTAAGCACCTCCAATTTGTACTTGAGGCGTTATTCTTTGATTTTGGTTATGTGACTGAACAGGCATTGCTAAAATAAACAAGAAGCTAGCTGCGATGACCAGCAGAATCATTTTTTTCAACATTGTCTAACCACACCTTTTCTAATAGTTTGAAATACTCTTCCCTTGTTTCGGGAAGCGCATGTGCTTGGAAATGTGCAAAAAGTCCCGTACAGTTTATAAAATAAGTCTCATTATTTAGTATGTGGGCTTTTACCAATGCATATATTAAGTGTTTAAAGCCATCATTGAACATTCCCCGTCTTAAATAGTAATAAGCCAGTTCGTAACCAAACCATGCAAAATAATCCGGCATCACTTGTTGAGTGTACATATCAGTGGATTGTGATAGCAGAGCAAAAGAATTAATCTCCACTTCAAAACGTGAAAGGACATCATTGATATCTATTGCATATCGGTTAGCAGCTATCATAACGTTCAGCAACTTGGATAGCTTTTCATTCTCGGTAGTGATTGATGTGGATGCAATATATTCAACATAATGAGGAAGCACATTCGTATCTCCAGATAGGAGTTTATTTACATAAGTATTACCTTCTGCCCAATGCTTGAACAAGTTGACCCAGTGTTGAGTTTTCTGGTCTGTCTCGATCACCCAATCTAAATCTGCGTATGCATTTGTAAATTGTAATGCTTGCTGATAATCGCCTTGGGCTTCACAGACACTCGCACACAGTAAATCAGCATAGGTAATGTACACAAACATCGGGCGACTCAGCCTCTTTTCAGACTCCTCCCACTCTCGATTTTTCTGTTGATGCTTCAAAGAATATTGGATCTCCGCTTTGGCTCTCATTTTTCGAGCAGTTGCATCGAGCTTGTCCCATTCACGTAGAGAACGATACACATTCGCCAAATCTTTTAACGCATCAAGTTGATCTATTTCATTCAGACGTTCGACAAAGGGTTCAAATCGTGTAGCCGCCTTGAGATTTCGGATCTGATTGTTACCCACCTGAATGGTAAACAGACGATACTGACAGATAGCCAAACGTTCAGAATGCTGGTACTTCTCGCCTTCTGCAATCCCTTCGTAGAGCAACAATGCAGCATTGTGCTGACCTTGTGCGAATAATTTTTCTGCTGCATCAAATAACTTTGGGGAATATAGAAGGTTGTCCATAATATGTCCCACTACAAGCTGGATAGCATCCAACTTATCCAGTTCCGCACAGCGAAACAACAACGGCTCAATTCGCCTCCAATCCGGGGAACGCTCAATGATGTAGTTATCTATGTATAGTTCGTAAAAAAAACCTTCTGGTAGTCCCATAGCCCAAGTGATTCGATCAAGCTGATGTATAGCAACAGGACGATGCTTGGCAATCCAATTATTAAGTGTTCTTTGATGAACACCTGAATGTTCGGCAAATTGTGCCAGCGTCAAATGGTTTTCCCCTAAATAATCCTCTAACTTCGTCAAAATCGTAGGTGTATGTCCCAAGTCATAACCACCCTTCATACAAAAAATCCAAATTTTATACTTTCACCTCAAATTATTCACCAAGTTTTAACATGTGTCAACATTTTTCTTCCATTATTCCTACTATATAAACTTTAATATGGAAATTAATAACCACTAAGATGAGGTCCCTTTTGGAATCAGGTGGTCGCTCGCTCTACTAATTTGAATTCCAGATGATGTATCATTTCATCCAGCCCTTCGAGGGCATTTCGAATCATAATGAACGCGTTCTCAGCTTGCTTGTCTATCGGGTAATGAATCGTAGTTAAATCAAGCAAATGCGAGATTTCGGTGTTGTCAAAGCCTACTACTGCAAAATCACTCGGTACAGAAACACCTAGCCTACGCGCTTCAGTCAAAAGACCTGCTGCCAAATAATCGGTAGAACAGGCAAAGGCGTCCGGCCTGTCAGTTTGTGCTCGTTCTGCCCACCAATGAGCTATTTGTTCACCAGCTGCTATTGAATTTAAATCATAAAAATGCGGGAAGGCCTCAGCGTCCAAATCATATTTTTCGCAAAAGTCATGATAAGCTCGAATGCGTTCTTTTGTATTCAACCCCCGCATGCTGCCGTACACATTCACAATTTTCCGATATCCTCGGGCGTACAAATGTTCCAATGCCAGCGTATAGCCCTGATACTGATCCATAAATACAGACGGGATTGCCTCAATGTTTACACGCTGCCAGGTCACAATCGGGCCATATTTTGTATAATGCTCAATCACACTCCACTCATTGACGCGAATCATACAGACCAAAGCGTCCAGTTGCTTTCTCCGCAACATTTCCAGCGCTTCAAGTTCTCGCCCCTTCTCCCCATTCGTAATAAATAGCGCTATATTAAAGCCATGCTCCTGGGCATACATTGTAAATCCACGCACAAATAAACCCAATGAATCATTAAAAGAAAGTGAAATAATCCCTATGAGCTTGGTCATGCCCTTTTTTAAAGATACCGCATTTAAATTAGGAACATAATCCAGCCGATCTATGACCTCCTGCACACGCTGCCTTGTGGGTTCACTCACGTACGGATGGTTGTTAATGACACGGGACACCGTAGCCGAGGATACCCCCGCCAGCTTTGCAATTTCATGAATATTCGCCATTTTTCTCACCTCGTTCTTTCTATTTTAGCATGTTCGTGTTTAGCATGTTCGTAGTGTCCGCCCTATAATTGTCACCTTCCCAAAATAAGTTTTTTAAAAGCGCTTGACCTGTAATGCATTACAGGGATTACAGTGAATTTGTGCTTAAGAAAGCGGTTTACAAAACATACTTAGGAGGCACTAACTATGAAAAAAGGCATAAAGATTGCAACCATTGGCGGAGGCTCCAGCTATACACCAGAACTAGTAGAAGGCTTCATCAAACGTTATGCAGAGCTTCCCATTCGGGAATTGTGGCTGGTAGATATTGAGGCAGGACGTGAAAAACTGGAGATCGTAGGTGCTATGGCCAAACGGATGGTGAAGGCCGCAGGCATTGATTGTGAGGTACATTTGACGCTGGATCGTCGGGAAGCGTTGAAGGACGCCGATTTTGTAACGACCCAATTTCGGGTAGGCTTGCTGGAAGCCCGGATTAAGGATGAAAGTATTCCGTTAAAACATGGCATGATCGGTCAGGAGACCAATGGTGCCGGAGGAATGTTCAAGGCGTTTCGCACCATACCCGTTATCCTCAGTATCGTCGAAGATATGAAAGAACTGTGTCCGAATGCATGGTTAATTAATTTTACCAACCCTGCAGGTATGGTCACCGAAGCCGTGCTTCGTTATGGTCAGTGGGATAAAGTCATCGGATTATGTAATGTTCCAATCGGCGCGATCAAGAGTGCATCGGCTGTGCTGGACAAACCGGAAGAAGAGCTGTTCTTTAAATTTGCAGGGATTAACCACCTTCATTGGCACAAGATTTATGACAAAACAGGGGCCGAATTAACAGAGCAAGTTATTGAAGGACTATACGCTCCGGGTGCAAAGCCAGAGAAAGTCGTTGAAAATATTAAGAACATGCGCTTCCTGTATGATCAAGTTCGTCAATTGAAAATGCTGCCTTGTCCTTACCATCGGTATTACTATATGACGGATAACATGCTCAAGGAAGAATTAGAGGAAGCCAAAAACGAAGGAACTCGGGGCCAAGTGGTCAAACGTCTGGAAGAAAGTCTGTTCGAACTGTATAAAGATCCGAATCTGGATTACAAACCAGAGGAATTATCCAAACGCGGTGGTGCGCATTACAGCGATGCAGCCTGTGAGATCATTAATTCCATTTATAACAACAAAGGCACATTGATGGTGGTTAGTACACGTAACAATGGTGCGATTGATGATGTTCCTTATGACAGCGCCATCGAGGTGACCAGTGTTATTCGCGCCCATGGTGCCGAACCTGTCAACTTTGGCAAATTCCCACCTGCACAGCGGGGCTTGCTGCAAGTAATGAAGGCAATGGAAGAGCTGACGATTGAAGCGGCGGTCACTGGTGACTATGCAACAGCACTGCAAGCCTTCACCCTGAATCCGCTCGTACCAAGCGGGGACATTGCTCAAACCGTACTGGATGAATTGCTGGAAGCACACAAAGAGCATCTGCCGCAGTTCTTTGCTCATAAAGAGAAGGCGACGGTATAAAAAGGTAGGTCGCTATCATCCTGCTGGAACACAAAAAAGCTTCCTACATGTAGGAAGCTTTTTGCTATACGTCCCAGGAGTACTTGCTGGGACATTGGTGTTATTGGTTTGTACTTGGCTTGACAATCCGTCATTAAGCTTATTGATAAATTTGTTAGACTTTTTTAAAGTATGATCTCCGTTGAAAAAGCAATAACCGCTTTCCCCGTAATTTGAACTAATACGGGTTTTCCCTGTTCCTTTTTCACATGAACATGCATTGTTCCCTCTCTTTTGATTGCCTCACCTTGTAAAATATCAAAATCAAAAGACTGCTCATTCTCATTTTGCAAAATGTTATAGTGTACCAAATAGGCTCCAAGCGGTCCGTTTGCATTTCCTGTCACCGGGTCTTCAGCTATTCCAATTGCAGGAGCAAACATTCTTCCGTGAACCGATATATCCTCTTGTGGATTTAATGTAAAAACATAATATCCATTACATCCAATATGCTTGCTGATTTCTGTAAGCTTCTGCAAATCAGGTTTTAAACTATGTAGTATTTCATTGGAGTAAATCGGAATCATTACCTTAGAATGACCTGTTGAAGATATTGCAACTGGATATTCCATGCAAATATCTTTACAAGAAATACCTAACGCATTTGCAATCTGACTTCTTATTTCATCATTTAAAGGCTCTGATACAGAAGGTTCTCCCTGTGTCATTACAATAGAATAGTCATCTTCATACTTTATAACATCAACAGGCAATATACCTGCTTTTGTTTTTTGAATAATTCTTCCAGTTTCAGATTTTCTCTCAATTGCATAAATATAATGCGCTGCTACTGTTGCATGACCACAAATTGGAACCTCTGTTGTTGGAGTAAAAAATCTTACTTCAACATCATAATTTGAAGAATCTGTTTCAAAAATAAATGCAGTTTCCGAATTATTTAATTCTCTTGCAATTCTCTGCATCTGCTCATCTGTAAGTCCATTTGCATTTGGAACAACCCCAGCAGGGTTACCATGAAATCTATTTTTTGTAAATGAGTCTACTTGATATATTCTATATTTTTTCATAATTTCGCCTCTATAAATACTAGTTTGTCTGTCTGTTAAATCTGATATTAACATACTTTTTAGGCAGTTTCACTTAAATTACAAGATATAATATGGCACTTTAATGAAAGCGAACTGATCCTTATTATAGAATCGCGCTCTTTTATGGAAGATTGTTATTAAACTAAAGCCGCAGTTAGCTGAAATGGTCTTCTCAATCCTTATCTAAAAATGGCAAAAATATTTTATGATTATAGATACTTTTAGATTCTGCCACGCCTGTTGAGTAACTCAATTCATAAAACAAGAGGTGTCTGCCATCAAGCCTTATTGATCTATTTCGACCCCCTGAAGGGGTTGCCCATTTTCTGCTCGTAAAGCGACATGAAGTTTAATAGCTGCACGCTCTCCGTGATATGGAACCCAATGGATCGATAGCTACCCCATTGTTCCAACGCAGCCATGCACCAGTATTGGAGTAAATGGTACACCGTAAACTTGCGGGCTTTGTCTTCATAACCTATTAACTTCACACCCCTTTGAACTTCTTCAGGAGTCAGCATGGATTGAAGATAGATGTAATCGTGATAGAATTTCTCATAAGATCGTCCTCTTTCGGATTCGTTTGGATGGTAATAACGATTCTGAAGAAAAGACGATCCTTTTTCTTCCATTTCGTGGTTATTCAACAGGCGTGCTACAATATAGGGGTATTAGTTTATATAGCGTGTAAAAATCGTGTGTATAATTTGTGTAAACAGGTGTATTAATCACACCTTTTTCTAACGTTTTCTATCGTAAACCCCCATAAAATAAAAAACGCCCCAAACCCTTATATATCAAGGATTTGAAGCATTTTAAATTTCGTCCAAACTTTACATATCTGAACTCTTCGACGTCCCAGGAGGGATTCGAACCCCCGACCGACGGCTTAGCTTACCACTATAGTTTTCACTACTTATACTAGGCATACCAAGCGTTTGAGACGTATTCAATTCGTACTAGGGGTTCGGTCAAATTACGTTCTAAGACCGAAAGTATCTTTAATCAATACAATAACTCTATTTGATATTTTAATCAATACTTATCATTTCGTTTTCAAAATCCACTTTCCATACGTGTATCAGGTTCAATCATTCTTAATACCCAAAACACCAATATATCGAAAAATACCACCTGTGTATCCGTTATATAAACAACAACTATAACTTTTCTTGAAGAATAGATTTTAATAATTCAATTGCTGGTTCATCTGTTGGATCGTTTGTACCTAGTTCACCTTTGAAGGCTTTTGAGAGAACAGCAGACTTGATTTCATCGACATTTATATTCAATAATTCTTTAACTTGAATTTCCTTATTAAAGAATTCATCTAATAATTCTACAATTTTCAATTGTTCTTTTAAAGGAGGTAACGGTAATAGAAATTCACTAATCATAGTAGCACTTAAATTCTCTTGATTTCCACCCTTAGCAATACTCCTAAATCTATTATACCCCTCCATAAAATAGTAATATAAGTATTCAGGTGTTATATAAGGAGAAGGTAATAATGCACAAACAGCTTGATTACATGTTGCTTCAATATCTAAAATAGCTGCTCGACCTCTGGTTAAACCTTGTCCATACATCGCCACTAATACCGATTTTTTGGGCAACCATTTAGCTGAACTTTTTTCTACACCTAATTGAGTGATATGTTCTTCTGCTTCTGAAATTCTATTCCATTTAATTTCACCTGTTTTTATCCATGGTACTTTACCATCTACATAATATTCTTTAAATGCCTTTTTTGGTGTACCACCAGAAGTTATTTTTAAAACATCACCTAACTTAACCCATTTCCATGTAGAAGGTATAGAATGTCTAATATCAGACTCAAGAATGTCAGGATTAATTTTCGCTTTAAAAGTAGCTTCTGATTTCAATTTTTTATATAGAATATGTGCATCTTCTACAACTTCATTTTTTCTAAATGAAGTTGTCAATTCACCTTTTAATGCTGCTTCTAAAACCCCTGCACGTCTAAGTCCAAAAGTTTCTTTCGCTTCATCAATCAGTTGTTTAGCTTCATCAATTTTATCAAATAAAATTGAAATTTTATTTGCTATTTTTTCTTGCTCATTTTTACTTGGTAGCGGAACTTTTAATGCACCTAATATTTTGGAATTTGCACCTGGCTGTGCAATACCTTTTTTAGAAAGCATAATCTGATTCCAATACACGTGGGTTTTCATATAATTTTCTATAAAAGATGCATTAGCCAATTTATTCAACCTAATCCGAATTAAATATGAAGCAAAAACAGCATTTTCCACTTCTTCTATCCTATAACTTTTCCCTGTCGTTGCTCCTGTCCTAGCTACTAAAATGTCATTTTTATCCAACCTATATTTTGCAAATTCATTTTCTTTAATAGCACAATAGGGAACTTTGCTCCAATCAACTTGATTATCTTGAATGTCTGTAATCCTTACAAATTTTGGTCCTATTTTTTCTAATGATGCACTTTCGGTATAACCATATTGAATAGATTCTGCCAAAGTATTTAGCTCTACCCAAACCCAGCCCTCAGGAAGAGCATAAGGTTGTTCATCCTCTGTTACTAAAGTTTCTTCCAATAATTCATCTAAAGTCTTTTTCTTCTTACTCACGACCTTTCACCTCTATCGCTTTCAGTTCAGTTACGACTTCATTTAATAAATTCATCGCTTGTTGCAACTTATCAATAGCTTCTTCTGCTGATTCAATTGGGTCTGGTAAGTTGTCATAAGCTGATAACGATTCATCTGCAATTAAACCAATATCTAAGTTATCACCTTTAGCTGCAATCGCTTCACGTGTAAATAGATTCCATCTTTCATCTTGCACTTTTGTACGTTCTTCAGACATATAAGCTTCGATGAAACCATCAAAATGCTTTTCTGTTAAAGGTGTACGTTTACCGAATGTTGGCATATTTGTACGTAAATCATATACCCAAACTTCTTTTGTATTGCCTTCATCTTTTGTTCCACGTTCGAAGAATAGGACATTTGTTTTTACACCTTGCGCATAAAAAATCCCTGTTGGTAATCGAAGAATTGTGTGAAGATTACATTTGTTCATCAAGTCTTGACGAATTTTAGCACCTACACCATCTTCAAATAATACGTTATCAGGTAATACAACAGCTGCACGTCCTGTACCATCTGTTACAAGCGAATTATAAATAAGCTGTAAGAAGTTTAACTGCTTATTAGATGTTTCAAATGTTAAGTCATCACGTGTAGCACGTTCTCCACCTTTTTTTGTACCGAATGGTGGATTTGTTAATACGACGTTAAAGTTCTTCATCCATTTACCATTTGTAGATAAAGTATCTCCTTGCTCTAAACGCCCTTCCATATCATGAAGTAATGCGTTCATTAAGGCTAAACGGTGGGTATCTTTTACAAGTTCCATTCCTGTGAAAGCCTCTTTCTTTTGGAACTCAGCCTCTTCTGGTGAAAGATCAAAATAATCATCAGTTTTTTCTTTTAAGTAACGGTCTGCTGCGATCATGAAACCAAATGTACCAGCTGCTGGGTCATTGCATCGCTCACCTACTTTAGGATCAATCAGTTTTACCATTACATCAATTAATACACGTGGTGTGAAGTATTGTCCTGCACCTGATTTTTTCTCACTCGCATTTTTTTCAAGTAAGCCCTCGTATAAATCGCCTAAACCTTCTTCTTTTGCGTTGTACCAATCTAACTCATTAATTGATTTCAGCAATTTCTCGAGGTTTTTTGGCTCATCAATACTTGTTGATGCACCGCTGTAAATTTGACGTAAACGTTCATTTTTAACTTCACTTTTTCCAAGCTCTAATAGTAACTCTTGATAAAACTCTTTTAATTCAATTCCTTCTTTCGAAAGTAAATCATCCCAACGGTAACCTTCTGGGATAACCTCTTCCATTTCTTGCTCTTTCATCATTTTTAAAAATAAGATATATGTTAGTTCAGTTACATATTGCTGATATGTAATCCCATCATCACGTAATACATTTGCTAAGCCCCAAAGTTTTGAGACGATTTCTGTGTTATTCATGTTCTTCCTCCATGTTTCCTTTAATCTTTGTACATTATAACCTTTTTAGGTTAATCGCTCTATTAGAACTATCAAAAAAGGAGTTCCAACGTAAGAACTCCTTCACATATTATTCAATAATTGTCTTTTCTGTAAAAATAATCTATAATTTGCCACAGCTTTTTAACTAGCATATAAACTCTCATTAATTAACTTCACAATTTGATCGACTTCTTCACCTAGTTCTTTCTTCAAACGATTATATCCGCCCTGACTTTTAAATGGCTCTTCTGAAAAAGCATCTTGTGGATTCGGTGAAAGAACAGGCATTTCAATGAGTTGCTTCTCAATTCGTTCTAGCCATTTACGCTGTCTCGGTGTCCAATCATGCATAGAATATACTTTTTTCATTGCATTTTTCACACGTGATTCAGTAGACACTAAAGCTTCACCTAATGCTGCTTGACGAATGAAACTAATAATATCAGCTGCAATTTCTTCATTCTTCGCTTGTTTCCATGCTGTTTGTAAATGATCTTGCTTAAAGTGCTTTGTTGCTAAAATAACTTCAATTTCACGTAAGTCTTTACGAGTTAAGTCTTTCGGTCGTGTACACACAATTTGAAGTGCAGGGATTTCATTCATATTTTCTCGAATGAACTGTACAAAACCATCTAAATAATCGGTTGGTCGCTCGTTACCTTCCCCGTACCCACGTTTTACATCCGTCACTTCATCTTCATGATTTGCAATGACTTGTAGCTCTTTCTTCGTTTTATATGTCGCTACATAATCAAACAATACGCTATGATTCTGTGCTTGCTCAGGTGTGTAGGTTTGTAATTCTTTCGCCCATTCATCTACTGTTACACCTTTTGAAAGTTGCTCAAATTGTCGTTTTGCCTCATTATTGAATGTTTGTTTCTTACGTTGCACCTTTGCCACTAATTGATCTAAAAAGTGCTGTGCCTCATCTTGCGTCTCTGCTTGTATAAAGGATTCATGCAGCTCTGCTATTGTTACCTTTTGCTGCTTCACAACAGGCTTCATATCTGTATATTGCTGTAACTGATTATAGATTCCCACCGCATCAAAAATACGGAAATGAGATTTCTCAATCTCTGGACATAAACGAGTAGCACGCCCTAACATTTGATCGTATAGAATACGTGACTTTATACGGCGTAAGAAAACAATGTTTGTAATCTTCGGTACATCAATACCTGTCGTTAGTAAATCGACTGTTACGACAATATTTGGTAAGCGTTCATTTTTGAAACGTTTAATCATTTCATTGGGATGATAAATAGAACCTGTAATTTTCACAATTGCATCATCTGATACATCATCACCGTTTTCCGCAAATGCTTCTTTAAGTAAACGAACGATTAAATCAGCGTGTTGATCTGTTGCTGCAAAAATTAATGTTTTTTCTTCGCTTTCTGGATCAATATAATCAATTAATTTCGTTAAAACTGCTCGGTTAAAGCCTTCTGTAATCACTCGTTTATTAAAATGCTCTACTTCAAATTTCAGTTCATCTTCTAGCCGCTCTAAAATGATTTCGCCTTCTTCTGGATCATAAACCTCTACTTCTTCGCCTTTCTCAAACGAAATACCATGCTGTTGTAATTCCGTTTCAAATAAATAAGGTGGCTCATGGTCGACTAAATAGCCATCTAAAACCGCTTCTGTATAAGAATATTTATAAATAGGTGAACCAAAAATTTCTGTCGTATGAAGTGCTGGCGTAGCTGTCAGACCAAGCACTGCCGCATCGAAATAATCAATAACTCTGCGGTATTGGCTTACATAATCATTTTGATCTCGGAATAGTAGCTCATCATCTGTCATTTCTCGGTCACTTGTATAACCTCGGTGTGCTTCATCGACAATAATAAAATCATATTGCCCAACAGAAGGTAATTGCTCTTGATCGCTATAGAATAAGCGTCTTACTATGCCTTGAACTGTTGCAATTTGCACCTTTGTTTCCACATCTGGTGTCATATCTTCAAGTGATTTCACATCATAAATCGATGAAAACGGTAAACCATTTTCCATCTTAGAATCTTTTAAAGCATCTGCCGTTTGTTGACCTAGTGAATTACGATCGACTAAAAATAATATTCGACGACATTTCTTCGCTTTAATTAAACGATACATAAGAGCGATTGCTGTACGTGTTTTCCCTGTACCTGTTGCCATTGCAACAAGCATTTTTCTAGCTCCTTGCATTAATGCTTCTTCTGCTGCTAATACCGCTTTTTGTTGGTAGTCACGTAAACCAAACTTCGTAACATCCTCGTTTTTTAAGCTTTCATTTGCTTGTCTATCATCCACGTCTAATAGCATCTTTAAATCTGATGGTGAGTGCCAACCTTCTAAAGCATGAGATCGCTTCGTTTGATTACGTGCATCCCAAAACCAAATACCCGATTGATCTTCAAGCTGTCTTAAATACGGTCTACCATTAGAAGCAAAAATAAACGGCACTTTATATTCTCCATTTTGTGGCAATAATTCAATACCTTCTATTGCTTGTACTTCACGTGCATATACTTTTGCTTGGCTTTCAAGTGCTGATGGAATATCACGATGCTTTGCTTTTGCTTCGACAATACCGACCAATTGCAGCCCAATGAATAAAGCATAATCCGCATATTTCGAACCAACTTTCCATTCTGCTATCGCCATATTTTTATTTTTTTCGGGCATCGTTTTATGTTTCTTTTGATTATATTTTTCTGTATCAACAAGCCAGCCAGCTGCACGTAATTTATCATCAATTAAAATACGTGTTTGAGCTTCTGATAAACGATGCTTTTGAATATGTAGCTTTGATTTTTCTTTACGTCTTACACGTACATCTTTTGTAATTTCATCCTTTGTAATTGTATCAAGCTGCGTTAGAAGTTCTTTTTCCTTTTTAGCAATTTCTTCTTCTAAAGCTTGCACCTTCAATTGAAGCTCCTTAGAACTCTCTTCTCTCTCTGGCTCTCTATATGTAGGTGCGACAAACTCCCAATCAATATATACTTCCATAAACCAAATCGAGATTTGATACGCTAATGCTAGTAACTGTTTTGCTTCTTCTGTCGTACCATAGGATGCTTCATGAGAAGCGGTATTCCCTTTTCTGCGTAACGTGTGGAATATATCTAACATTTCTGGCTCTGCTAATCCTTCTTTTTTCATTGTATTTAAACGGTCTACTTGCCTTGTATCATACGCTTCACGAATGTTATCAGATGCTAAAACAGCTTTTGCAATTGATTCACCTAATAAACGTAATTTCATAATGGAAGTATGCGGATCATTATATAAATTATGCTCGGCACTTTCTCCAAGCTTCGCTAATACTTCCCATTCTCCTTTAAAAAAAGAAAAGTTACTCATTATCATCATCCACCACTTTTCTAAGTATTTGATCTAATTGTACTATAATAGGAATTATTGGACTAGGAGAACAAACATTTCAATAAAGCTTATCGTTTCGAAATTTTAGTCGTGGTATGTGTTCAGAGCGAGTCTGTAAAATATATTGTGAAAACTCTCAAACCCATTAAAATGGAAGTAAGGGAAGGTTAGAGAAACACATAGGACTTTGGTCAAAGGAGCAACTTCGGAAATTTATTAAGGTGAACAAACTTAATCACTACACAAGATATCGAACGTAACTGGCATCGAAGAGCAAATCATTGCTCTGTATGCCAAAGGCATCAGTACCAAAGAAATTCAGGATCATTTAGGACAGATGTATGGTATTGAAGTGTCTCCTACGCTTATTTCCAATGTTACAAATAAGATTGTCGCTTTCATTAAAGAATGGCAGAATCGGCCTCTTCAAGGTGTTTATGCAGTCGTCTATCTGGATGCCACCCACTTCAAGGTCAAACAAGACGGGGCCATGATCAACAAGGCCGCCTACATGGTCATTGGCATCGATTTGGACGGAAACAAGGATGTGCTAGGCATGTGAATTGGTGAGAATGAGTCCTCAGTTCTGGCTGAGTGTGCTGAATGAACTCAAGAATCGTGGAGTTCAAGACATTCTCATTATCTGCGTGGATAACTTGTTCGGGTTCTCTCAGGCAATTGCAGTCTGCTATCCCCAAACTGAAATCCAAAAGTGTGTCATTCACCAAATCCGTAGCTCCACTCGGTAGTTTCGTACAAGGATATTAAGAAAGTAACTGCCGACTTAAAGCCCATTTACAAGGCAGCTACCGAAGAAGGCGCCTTACTTGAACTCGACCGTTTTGAGCAGGTCTGTGGAGCCAAATATCCCCTTATTATCCGTTCTTGGCGAACCCATTGGGATGAGCTCGCTACCTTTTTTAAAAACCCGCTAGAGATTCGCAGACTCATCTACACCACCAATAGGATTGAAAGTTACCATCGCCAACTTCTTAAGGTGACGAAAGGAAGAAGCATCCTTCCTACCGATGAAGCCTTACTTAAGATGCTCTATCTGGCTACCATCGACGTCACTCGAAAATGGACAGGTCGTGTCCAAAACTGAGGCCAAATGTTGCTCCAGATGTCGGTCTTTTTTCTCGATCGGGTCGGTCAACACTTGCGAAAAATCGCTACTTCCCCCTCGGGGGAATCTGTGCCTAAAAGAGTTTTCACAAAATTTTTGACAGACCCTCCTTTTCAGAGAATCTGTCCCACTTAGCTTGACAATCCGTAATATAAAAAAAAGGGATTCTGCATCAGTGACCGAAGCCCTGACCGAAGCCCTAATTTCTCACAAATCCATTTATATCAACGGTTTGTGACTGATTTAATTACGTCCCAGGAGGGATTCGAACCCCCGACCGACGGCTTAGAAGGCCGTTGCTCTATCCAGCTGAGCTACTGGGACAAGATGCTGATCAATAAAACCTTATGTATTCAGCGCATTGATTATTATATCACATTTCGGGCAACTGTCAAAAGCATTTTTTTATGATATTGGGAAGCTGGCTGCAAAAGGAATCATTTGGACGCTAACGGGGTATTATGTACAAAGAACCATGCATAAAGGAGGGGTTAATCTGTGAGAGGTCTTTTGTCGTCACTTTGTTATTTCAGCATTTTCTTCGCACCTTTTCTAGTGCCTGTCATTGTGTGGATTGCAGTACGGGACGAATATGTTCAGGGACATGCAAAAAAAGCTATTTTATCGCATATTTTCCCCATTATTGCGGCAATTCCGCTCGTGTATTTTATTATTACGGCGAATCATGCAGGTTCAGTGATCGGTTTTGTACTGCTATTCGTAGTGATCTATCTCGGGGTTTTTGTTTATAACATCTACAAAGGGATTATGACGCTGCGTGAAGCGGCTTAGTTCAAAAAGAAGCCTCCTACATACCGCTAATTTGGCGGGATACGGAGGCTTCTTTAGGGTCATTTTTGATGAGTTGCTGTTGCTATATGGTTCAATGGCTGCTTATTTATTACCAAAGCGTTTAGGACTTCTTCGTACTTCATGTCTTACGTTTTTCTCCAGCACTTCTTCCGCGAACTCATTGTTATGAATATAACTGCTGCCTCTGTTTTTCTTATAATTCGCTTTGCCGTCTATGATTTTCCCCTCCTTTCACGCTGATCCGGCGATGGCGCCGGGGCCCAAATCAACAAAAGCCGAGGCATAGCACACCATATCCTCATGCCCCGAACTCCTTGGCGAACTCTGTGCTGAGCTGCCCATAGGAGAGCAATTCTTTTTTAAACTTCTCTCGCTCCTCACCAGCAGTAATGTGTGTAGAGTCGGTAAAAGCCTTGTCTGTCACTTCCTCAAATGCCGAATGCAGATTATTGTCGTACCAATCCAGCTCCAGATCGGCGTCATTGCGGATGATCCGTACCATGTCATAGTCATGCTGACCATCCGTCTGATCCTTGGCCGTAATATAGACCAGCAGTTCCGGGTCATCTGCAGCACCGGGCCGCACCTCTACCTCAGCACAGCGCACTCCGTCAAGTTCAGTGAACCGGCGTATTTTGGCATCCTTGATGTAGTACATGGTCTCCCTCCTTCCTTGCGAGTAGACGGGTTGCCCCATCTGTAGTTTTCGGAACGGACAGACATTTTATGCTTCATTTCGGCATATATACTGATGAACTGGGGATTTAGTTTTTGATTCATTCCAACACTGGATGAACACGACAAAGAGAGGATGAACAGACATGTGCGGAATTACAGGTTTCATACAGTGGAACGGAGACTTAATGCATCAATCTGAGCTGCTGCTGAATATGACACAGACGCTCTCTGATCGCGGACCGGATGCTGCGGGTACCTGGATATCCAACCCGTGTGCCTTCGGACACCGAAGATTGAGCGTTATGGACCCGGAAAATGGCGCTCAGCCCATGATCCGGCAGCTAGAGGATATCACTTATACAATTGTATATAACGGGGAAATATATAACGCGCCTGAGCTGAAAAAAGAGCTGCAACAGCGCGGGCATTTTTTCCGTACACAATGCGACACGGAGGTGCTGCTCGAATCCTATATCGAATGGGGCCCTGAATGTGTGGATCGGTTAAACGGCATTTTTGCGTTTGCGGTCTGGGATAGCGAGCGGGAGCAGGTATTTCTGGCACGGGATCGGCTGGGCGTGAAGCCGTTATTTTATAGCCAGACCGAAGAAGTATTCGTATTTGGCTCAGAACCCAAAGCACTGCTCCAGCATCCAGCGGTAGAGGCAGCAGTGGACGCCGAGGGATTAGCCGAAATTTTTATCGTCGGGCCTGCACGTACCCCCGGACACGGCGTCTATTCGTCCATGAAGGAGCTACGCCCCGGGCATACGCTAACCTACAGCCGCGACGGCGTGCGCATTCAAGCCTACTGGACACTGGAAAGCATTGCGCATGAGGATAACACCGAAGAAACGGCACTTAAGGTACGAGAACTGTTGCTGGATACGGTGGAGCGGCAGCTCATTTCGGATGTTCCAGTCTGCACCTTATTGTCTGGCGGGCTGGATTCAAGCGCTCTATCCGCATTAGCTGTCGATTATTACAAACGTACCGGGCAGGGACAAGTTCATACGTATTCGGTCGATTATGTGGATAACGACAAGCATTTTAAAGCCCATGCGTTTCAACCCGGAGCCGATGCCCCCTGGATTCAGCGGATGGTGGATGAATTAGGGACAAATCATCACTGGATTGAATTCGATACGCCAGAAGTCGTAGCAGCTCTGAACAACTCCACACTAACGCGTGATTTACCCGGAATGGCGGACGTGGATTCGTCGCTTTATCTCTTTTGCCGGGAGATTAAAAAAGGAGCTACGGTCGCTATTTCCGGCGAGGCTGCGGATGAAGTTTTTGGCGGATATCCTTGGTTCCACCGGGAGGATATGCTGAATTCGGGTACATTCCCGTGGGCAGTTGCACCCGATATGAGAGCCAGTCTGTTGTCTCCTGAGGTACGGGACTGGATCAAGCCGCTGGAGTATTTGAACGATCGCTACTCAGAAGCGGTAGGAGAAGTGCCGAAGCTACCGGGGGAAACAGGAAAAGCTGCGCAAATGCGCGTCATGTCCTATTTGAACATCACCCGCTTTATGCCTACTCTACTGGATCGCAAGGATCGGATGAGTATGGGAGCCGGACTGGAGGTGCGGGTGCCGTATTGCGATCATCGATTGGTACAATATGTATGGAACATTCCGTGGAGTATCAAGATGACAGGCGGACGTGAAAAAGGTATTTTGCGCAAGGCGCTGGAGGGCGTACTGCCGGATGATGTGCTGTATCGCAAAAAAAGCCCATATCCCAAAACGCATAACCCTTCCTATCTTGAGGCTGTGAAAAAGCAGGCGCTGCAGCTACTGGATGATTCCTCTTCCCCACTGCTCAAGCTGATCGATGCGCAAAAGGTACGTGATATTGCCGCCTCACCGGAGGCATCCACCAATCTGCCTTGGTTTGGTCAGCTGATGTCGGGTCCCCAGTTGTTCGCCTACTTGGCTCAAGTGGATAACTGGTTGCGCACTTACAAGGTTGCTATTCGATAAGCTACGCTGAATGCTGAAGCAATAGAGCTTCTAAGCGGCAGCGCAATTTTTCGCTGTGTACTATATGGGGAACAGAAAGTACCAAAAAGGCTATCCGCAGCTTATGACTGACGGATAGCCTTTTTTCGTTATGTGAATGGGGGATGATTTCGCCCCTGTTACCAATGCTATGCCTGTGGATTACCCAACTTTGTTGCCAAATCACGCAGAGCTATCCCTCGGTGACTGATAGCCTGCTTTTGTTCCAACGTCAGCTCGGCCATTGTCTTTTCAAACTCTGGCAAATAAAACAGCGGATCATACCCAAACCCGCCGCTGCCGGCGGTTTCAGTAGTAATCCAGCCCTCCACAGAGCCTGTCGATTCCAACGTCTCGCCAGTCTGCGGATTATATAGAATCAAGGTACAGACGAATTGAGCCGGGCTTAGCAAAGGCTGTCCCGTATCATCACCCAGCTGCTTCGATTCTAGAACGTCGAGCAGCTTAATATTGTTTTCGTGATCGCTGGCACCTTCTCCAGCATAACGGGCAGAGTATACCCCCGGTGCACCGTCCAGCAAGTCCACGCAGAGGCCGGAATCATCGGCCAGTACGGGCAAACCGAGCACATCTCCAACCGCTTTAGCCTTTTTCAGTGCATTTTCGGCAAAGGTTTTGCCATCTTCAACGACATCAGGAATGTCGGGATAATCGTACATGCTTCTGACTTCCTTGCCAAACGGCGCAAAAGCATGCGCAAATTCCCGCACCTTTCCTTTATTTTTCGTAGCGACAATGACGACCGGGCCATCCAGCCGCATTAGGCGCCAGCTCCTGTACGTCCAGCACCGATCTTATCAGCAATCGGTCCAAGCACTTCTTTTTGGCGCTCAATCATTTGCAGAATCCCTTGTTCGCCTAAGCTAAGCAGTTGATCCAATTCGTTACGGTCAAATGGGCTTTCTTCACCTGTACCTTGCAGCTCAACATATTTTCCACTGCCAGTCATGACAAGATTCATGTCTACTTTGGCCTTGGAATCCTCTTCATAGTTCAGATCCAGCAACGCTTTTTCACCAACAACCCCTACGCTGACGGAAGCCAGAAAATCGGTAATTGGAAAAACAGGCAGCTTGTGCTGGGTGGCAATTTTATTGACCGCAATCGCCAACGCTACGAAAGAACCGGTAATTGAGGTTGTGCGTGTTCCACCGTCCGCTTGAATGACGTCACAGTCCAACGTAATCGTCCGTTCACCAAGCGCCTGCAAATTGACCACCGAACGCAACGCTCTTCCAATCAGACGCTGAATTTCCATGGTGCGGCCTGTCAGCTTGCCACGAGCAGCTTCACGCTGATTACGGCTATGAGTCGCACGCGGAAGCATGGAATACTCTGCGGTCACCCAGCCCTTTCCTTGTCCCTTCATAAAGGGGGGTACGCGTTCTTCTACAGTAGCCGTGCAAATGACTTTCGTCTCGCCAACCTCTATAAAAACAGAGCCCTCCGCGTATTTATTTACTCCTGCTGTCAATTTCATCGGGCGCAGCTCATCACCGTTTCGTCCGTTAGATCTACTCATGCTTTTTCCTCCTACGTCGTATGCAACCTGTTCTTATATGTTTATTTTACCAAAGTGTGCAGGCAAAAGCACCCCAAGGACGATTCCCGCCCTTAAAGAGGGATTTCGTTAATATGTTGCGGCTTGGCTACAGGCTCTCCATAATTTTGATTATTTTGTCCAATTACGCTTTTTTCACCATTCAGTTCAATCCGAATTTTTGTTTTGACCGCATCATCTGAATTGTCTGCCGCTGTCAGCACAACCGATTCCAAAAATTCAGCAGGCACAGCTTCTCCTTTAGCAAACATATCATCTGAGAGAGATACCGTAATTACGTTGTCTTTGGAACGTTCTACCGATTTCAGCGCCGTCTCCCCTGTCATCACTTCTTGTAACCCATCTTTGGTCTGCGGCCCTTGAATCAATTGATGCAGTGCTGACTGGACACGATCTTTCTCAGGGCTAACCAACCGTGTTACAGGTACATAGTATTGAACTCCAGCAGGAGAAGAAGAAGAGAAATACACAGTGACTGGACTGGAATCCAGGGGTGTCACGCCATGACCAATTTCCAAATTAATACCTACTGCACGCGTCAATGGATGATCCAGCGGTGTGCCGCCAACAGGCATTTCGTTCAGCTTTTTGCCCTCCACCCAGATCTGTACGCTCTCAATATCAGGACGGTCGGTTAGGGTCCAAGTCAAGCTCTCCATTAATTTTCGTTCTTCCTGTGGCTTATAGTTGGCGAAAGATTTGTTGAATTCGACAACAGCCAGCTTGTTGTTCTTGTCCACTGTCACACTTTTTACTTCTGTACCCTGGGGTATTACCCCTTTAAATCCCTCTGGTAATAATCCAGCATACGGCCCGCCCTCGACCAATGTTTCCAGCGCTGACTTGGCATCTGCCTGCACATCGCCTGTAGCAATCGGTAAAGATACCGGGGCCAGCAAACCGTTATGATCTTGCAAAAAAACAGCCCTCAGTTGACCTGTACTGGCAGGTGCTTTTCCGGTTACAGCCTTAATCATGGACTGCTCTGTCGTGGACGGCGGGGGGTCAATAGATGCTGATTCGTCGCCGAAAAGGCTGCAGCCTGACAACAACAGGGGTAGGGATAGCAGTCCAGCTACAGAGGTCATACGCCATGGGTGTTTTATATTCATAAGTGAAGTTCCTCCCTAACAATTTTGTACAGATTGTACTAATATGTATACGAGCCTCGCGTAAAAAATAACTACTTTTTCAGCAGACTGGACACACTGGTCATAATTGCAGTAGAAATCAGGATCTATACGAGGAGGGAATTTCAACTTTATGGACAAGAAAAAAGCACCATACAGCCTGAATAGTAAAAAGGTAGCCGATGCCACCCGCGAGTTGCTGCACAAGCGTGGTGTACACCTGACTGAAATCGCAGAACTGGTCATGCTTTTACAAAAAAAATATTACCCGACCCTAACGATGGAAGAATGTATTGAGAATGTGGACAAGGTGCTGATGAAGCGCGAGGTTCAAAATGCAGTGCTCACGGGCATCCAACTGGATATCCTTGCCGAACAGGGCGCTCTTCTTCCCCCATTGCAGGACATGATTGAGAATGATGAGGGATTATACGGAGTGGACGAGATTCTGGCCTTCTCCATCGTAAATGTGTACGGCAGCATTGGATTTACCAATTACGGTTATGTTGATAAACTCAAACCCGGTGTGCTGGAACGCCTGAATGATAAAAGCCTTGGGCCGATCCATACGTTCCTGGACGACATCGTGGGCGCTATCGCAGCTTCGGCCAGCAGCCGTATCGCCCATCGCAAACAGGCAGAACGCGAGCAGGAGCTTGGGGAAGAAAGTGCACCGAATACAACCCGTTAAAAAAACAATAACACCCTAAATTATAAACAACACGTTAGAATATAACAGATATAGACAAGCTTAGAGGAGAACTAGACATGGCAAACGTAACTGAAGGATATACATTCCGTACGATGCAGGCTGACGATTATGATCAGGCCATTGAGCTTTGGAATGGCTTAGACGGATTAGGATTAAGCGAGGCTGACTCACCGGAGCGGATTGCACGCTTTTTACAACGGAACGAAGGACTTAGCTTTGTCTGTGAGTACAATGGAAACATTATAGGCACGATTTTAGCGGGTCACGATTCTCGCAGGGGGTTTTTGTATCATCTGGGTGTAGCCACAGCACATCGTGGTCAAGGGATCGCGCCCAGACTGGTGGATAAGGCGTTATCTGCTTTGCTGAGAGAAGGCATTGATAAATGTCATCTGTTTGTAATGGAGCATAACGCAGGGGGTCAACGCTTCTGGTCAGCTAACGGCTGGGAGAAACGGGATGGAATTTTACTATATTCCCGAGGGCTTGAATAGGGTCTAAGTGCTTGATCTATACAAATAGGAACGCCGGGTCTGATTCAAGTCGAGTTAGAAACGATCAGACCCGGTGCATAAAACTCACAACATATTGATTAGCAATCCTGACATTTCAAGCCCAGATTACCTTCATTCATAAATTACAATCCATTTTTTGGACGCAGTGCACGTTCTACAATTCCCAGCGTGGATTGACGAGAGAATAACCGGGATACCTGAGCTACCCAATAGTTCTGGCGACCGGAAATGATGTGACTACGCCCCTTTTCAAATGCTCTCAACGCGTTCTTCACAACGGTTTGGGGAGTTTCCCTAATTCCAACTGACGCTTCACTTGCGCCAACAATATCAAAAAAAGGCGTTTCTGTTGAGCCTGGACAAAGGGCCAGAACTTTAAGCCCCCGTTTCCGATTTTCGGCCCATAGCGCTTCAGTAAAAGAAAGCACAAATGCTTTGGTTGCTCCATACACCGCCATATAAGGATCGGGCTGAAATGCAGCTGTGGAAGAAACATTGATTAATCCACCATCCCGCTTACGCAATAAATCAGGCATAAATGCATGTGTGATGTCGACTAAAGCAGCCACATTGAGCATCACTTCCTCATGCTGTCGTTCTCCTGAAACCTGCTCAAAGTATCCATAGGTGGCAAAACCGGCGTTGTTAATCAAGAGATCTACCTTCAGCTGTTGCTTTTGAACCTCCTGATGCAATGCTTGTGGTGCTCCTGGTGTGGAAAGATCCATCGCAATCACCGTTGCTTTTACGTTAAATTTAGCTGAGAGTTCTTTAGCCAGCGTCTCTAATTTGGTTTCATTGCGTGCTACCAAAATGAGATTACATTTCTTAGCTGCGAGCGAATAGGCAAAGGCCTCGCCAATCCCGGATGAAGCCCCTGTGATCAGAGCTGTTTTGTTTGCGTACATAAACATGATGATAACCTCCATAGTATCATAGTTTTATTTCAGAAACATTGTTACCACTACTCTATAATGAACTGAAGTCATCTACTATGACGACCTCAGTACACTTCATATTTACGATGGGGATGAGGATGTTTTAAATGCTACGAGCATATTCTTCAGTGTAAATGTATACACTCCTTGAGCCATATCTACATCTGAAAAATGACCTGCAAACTGAAGATGTATGACTCCATGTAAAGCAGACCACAGCATTCGGACAACCAACAGCGGATCTTCCTCTTTCAGTGCCCCTATCTCCATAGCATGTGTGACGGTGTGCAGAATTCGTGACAATGCCGTTGTGGTACCCTCCAAGCTCTGTTCATCCGGCTTGAAATCAGATAATGCACCGCCAAACATCATTTTGTAATAAGCTGAATGAAGCTGCGCAAATTCCCAGTACGCCCAGCATAGAGCTTCAAGATCAGCGAGTACGCTTTCGGTAACAGGTACTTGCTGGAAGGATTCAGCCAATAGCCGACATCCATCCAGGTACATCTCATTGGCAAGACCGTCCTTACTGCCAAAAATACTGTAAATGATCTTGGTGGAACAGCTTAATTTCTGCGCAACTCGCCGCACGGTCACGGCCTCTGGCCCTTCTTCCGCAAGAAGGATGCATGCCGCATCGATGACATTTTTACGTAGCAATTGCTGCTGCTGTAGCTTCACTTCCGAATAGGTTTTATAGGGATGCGATGGCTCGGACATGATTCAATACACTTCCTTTTGCTTATTAAGAACTGTCGCTTGATGCTACTATAATAAATTAAAGATCTACACAAGATTTTAGGAAACAGTGTTTCCGTTAAGAATCATAGTATTCTAAGCTTGAGTATTTGTCAAATGAAAAAAAGAACGCAATGAGTAGGTACACTTACCGCGCTCTGGTTGAATACTTAAAAATGAAGCTATTTTTGCGTTCTATGATTAGTAGGCAATGCCTACCCGTGTACGGATAAATTCGTAACTCTTGCATTGACGATAGGTAAAATCAGCCGTATCCGCGGTGGTAATTTGTGAGCCACCTTCAGGCAAAAAATCTTTTTCCACACGATAAATCCCTGTATGCTCTCCATCTGGCAGATAGGTTGGACATACGATTGTCCAGTCTAGTGCTGATTCACGCAGCAATTCGTACACTCGCCGATGTTCCTCGGCCGCACGAGTGCTGCGTCGCCGGGTCTCGGAGGACTCGTACCGATACAGGTCCGGTTCGGTCCGGCTTTGTAAAATCCCTGCCGTTCCTACCGTAATGAGCCGGGAAATGGACTGCTCCTGCATGAGCCGGATCAGCAGGGCTATATTAGCGGATAAGGTAGTCGTTCCATCCGTATTCAGCGCACTGATCACAGTCGTCGCCCCACCCTTCA
This sequence comes from Paenibacillus sp. MZ03-122A, assembly GCF_024213325.1. Lineage (NCBI taxonomy): Bacteria > Bacillati > Bacillota > Bacilli > Caryophanales > Paenibacillaceae > Paenibacillus > Paenibacillus sp. MZ03-122A. Next base: position 115,361 of record NZ_JANAVI010000006.1, read on the forward strand.
GCGCTTGTGCTACGTCCTCTGCATTAGTGGCATCGCCTTGTACGATTTGCAGCTGATTCCCGTATCCGGGTGCGTAATCCTCCAGCTTGTCCGGTGAACGAACAAGGACCGTAACGGCATGGCCGTCCGCTAATGCATAATCTAATATGTACCGTCCTACGCGTCCGGTAGCTCCCAGCAGCAGCAAATTCATAAAATCCTCTTTTCCGGCATGCATGCCGCTTGTCATGTTGCTCTTGTCATGTCACTTTGTTGGTTAACTTTCCGCGACTATTGACGGCAAAGGGGATAGAAGCGCGTGATTGAGTCCGTCTCGCTCATAGAGGCCCGTTCACGGCGCACCAGTTCCACCAGATGAGCCAGCGTCTCGGACATGGCAAACCTTAGCTGGTGAATACCCAGCTTGCCACCGAACATGGCCATGCACAGCTCATAGGCTGTGCTGCCCTCCGGTTTGATCAGCTGCTGGAATTTCTCCAGCCGTTCTTCATGATGCGCCAGCAACGCTTGCGTCCGCTCCCGAAAATAACCAAACGGATTGCGGTGCCCCGGATATGCCCACGCTACCTCCAGCTCGCCTAGACGCTGCAAGCCGTCTACATAAGACTTCAACGGCTGGGCATCACTGTCTGGCAGCAGACTGATATTAGGAGAAATCTGCGGCAAAACTGCGTCACCGCAGAGGATAACGCCGCTATTCGGGTCATATAAGGACACATGTCCGGGCGCATGTCCTCCTGTCTCGACGGGGAGCCAACTGCGTTCACCCCATTCCAGACGAGCGTCCATCCCGGTAGGAATAACGGTAATCTCAGGCTGTGGATTTACTTGCAAATATGCCTGCCGCATATGTAATTCCAAGGCCGACACTAGCTCCAAAGGAAAGCCATGCTGGACAAAAAAGCTGGGAAGCCTGTTCTCCATAGCGACCGTCGACTCTGGAGCGTCCCACATCATCATCGCTTCCTTATGGCTTCGAGCTGACATATGTACACGAGCCTGACTTTGCTGCTGCATCCAGCCCGCCAATCCGTAATGATCGGGGTGATGATGAGTCACCACAATGTCAGAGATATCCCCAAAAGACATCCCCAGCTGTTGGAAGACATGCGCCCATTCTGCCTCAGTGTCCATATTGCGCGGCCCCGGGTCTACAATCGTAAAACCGTGCTGTCCCTTGAGCACATAGCTATTCACCCAGCGCAGCGGAAAGGACATGGGTATTTTGACCTGAAAGCCTCCGTCTATTCGCTCACACGGTGTAAGCTCTGGCAATTTCATGGCTTCCATCCGCCTTTCTGTTTCAAGCCCGCACGCCGACAAAAATCATTCGAGGCGAAGCATCTTCAATATATTGATCTTCATTATAGCTTCCGTGTACCTGCTCTACAGATAGTCCGGCTTGCTCTAGCAATCCACGAAACTTTTCATATGGATATAGCTTCACTCGTTCATGATACACGCGCGCAGGTTCTCCCTCAGTAGGAGTCGTGCCCAGAGCAGAGGCTACCTCAGTGCCCGCAACGGATGCAGCTGACCGAATCGCAATTTGTTTTTTCACAAAGCCATCTTCAATGACCCGATGCTCCTCAATCCAGTTCCCTTCATCCTCCCGTGACGAATGCGGTACCAAATGAGCGGTTACATAAGCAGGGTTCAAATAATCTATGATAAAGCGTCCTCCCGGCTTCAACAGCCGATATATTTCCTTTAGTACTTTTAGCTGCTCCTCATCCTTTTCAAAATAACCGAAGGAGGTGAACAAATTCATCACCGCGTCATAGCTTTCATCCAGCGGCACCTCTCTCATATCCCCTTGATGCCAACTTACCCGCCCTTCGGAATCAGCTGCACGTGCCTCTCTCAGCAGCACATTGGAAAGGTCTACACCTGTCACCTTATAACCTGCATCTGCGAGCGCAAGCGAATGACGGCCCATCCCACAGCATAAATCCAATACGCTGGAGCCTTGCGGTAATTTGAGCCAGGAGATCATTTTTTGCACTTCCTGATAGGCTCCCTGAAAGTCGCGATGCTTGTATACCAATAAATAATCTTCCCCAAAGCTTTGCTCGTACCATTCTGCCATATCGTTTCTCCTCCATGAACTCATTTCGCTCTATTACATACTATATTAGCTTTTTCAAACTGGAAACTCAAAAGCATTACGAATAAGGGTTTTACAAAAAATCCTGAGCAACAAACATGTTACAATAATCGTTATTTGAATCCATTTCATAATACCTTCAGTAGCTTTAATAAAGAGTACATATAGATCAAAATGGTTTAATCATTTATGAAATGGATTCATTTGAGCTTAAATATTCATAGGAACTTCATACCAACTTCATGTGATTCACCCCATTTTATCATTAAAATGATTCATGGGAACGCCTTTAGAAGGATTCATAAGAGAAAGGAGCGGGGAAGTTATGATTCAATTTGGACTTACGGGTTGGGGCGATCATGATGACTTGTATCCAACCGGCACCAAAGCTAACCAAAAACTAAGCGTCTATGGAAGCCATTTTCCGGTAGTAGAGATGGATAGTTCTTTCTATGCAGTGCAGCCCACAGATCGTATGGCACGCTGGGCGGCGGAAACCCCTGACTCTTTTTCATTTCTCGTCAAAGCCTATCAAGGTATGACTGGACATACCCGCGGCAAGCAGCCTTACTTCAAAACAATAGATGCCATGTACGAAGCACTGCATGCATCTATACAGCCTCTTCGCGAAGCGGGCAAGCTCAAAGCCGTGCTGTTTCAGTACCCACCCTGGTTCGACTGTACACGAGAGAATGTCGCTGTACTGCGAGACACGAAAAAAAGGATGGGAGAGGTCCCATCCGTACTTGAATTCAGACATCAAAGCTGGTTCACACCCGATTTTCGGAAACAAACGCTGGCATTCATGCGTGAAGAAGGCTGGATACACAGCGTATGCGACGAGCCGCAGGCGGGACCGGGGTCGGTTCCCATTGTGCCGTTGGCTACAGACGGCAATCTGACAATCGTACGTCTCCACGGACGGAACATATCGGGCTGGAATCAAAGCTCCGCGCCTAATTGGCGGGAGGTTCGTTATCTCTATCGGTACAATGAACAAGAATTGACCGAATGGAGAGACAGATTGCTGGAGCTGGAACAGCAAAGCCGTGAGGTATGTGTTATTTTCAATAACAATTCAGGTGGAGACGCCGCTGCTAACGCCAAGCAGCTCATGACCATGCTTGGCATGGACCCTCAACCTTTTCCCCTTCGCAAGCCACCCAGAGAGGATAACGGACCGGAACAGCTTGAACTATTTTGAGGAACGGGCTGAGGGTGGGGAGTTGGAAATAGCCTCCTTGAGCTTACGTGCATTATCCAGTAAATGCGCGTCGTCGGGTAAATAGCGTAAAGCGGTTTGGTTATGCTCATACGAAGCGTCCAGCTGACCTACATGGGCATAGCAATAGCTAAGCCGCACATGAGGTAACCAGCAGTAGCATGGTAGTGGAACAGGTCGCATACCCGGAAGGTGATGCTGTTGCTCCAATGCCTTTTCATACCAGTATGCGGCGGTGGTCCATTCGTTTCGTGTGAAAAACCAGTCACCGATCATGCAGCACAAGTCTGATTGCGGTACATCGTATCGAAAGGAGCGTAACAGGCTATCCAGCTGTTGCTCCGGCTTCCCGAGGTGAAGATAGCATTCTGCCGACCGCGCACAAGCGGTAATCCGATCCTCACGGTAGCCGCTTGGCTCCTCCAACAGATGGTTGAACGCCTCTGCCGCCTCGGAATATTCTTTACGGTCAAAACATTCATTGGCGTGCAAATACAGCAGACGCCCCTCCAGCTTGCCGCTTTCGCTGATCCACCGGGCGAGAATACGTTGGTTACGGAGCGTGTGGTCTTGCATTCGGCGGTGAGTTACTGCCACATCCGAATGCACGATTTGCCCCTGAGGTATCACCAGATCCTCATGCAGACGCCCTTCCCAGCGGTATTGTCGCTCACGCTTCACGAGACGGATACGGCGTGAGGTGAACAACAGTTCACCCTGCTCCCCCTCTGCCAAATGAAGTGGCATTACCACTGCGTCGATATCCATTGACAAACGCCGCTTCAAGGCACGCAGGCGCTCACGGTCCGGCTCCAGCAGCACATCGTCCGCATCCATCCACATGATGTAGGAACACGCCGCCTTGTCAAACGATTCATTACGGGCGGCTGCAAAATCATCCCTCCATTCAAACGTATATAGCCGATCCGTATAGCGGGCTGCTATCGTCTTCGTCTGATCCGTCGATCCCGTGTCCACAATGATGATTTCATCCATCAGGTCTGCGACCGAATCCAGACAGCGGGCCAGTGTCTGCTCCTCATTTTTTACGATCATACACAAGCTGATAGTCATTGGATGCTCAGTCATGACTTCACGTCATCCCCTTTACCTTTGGCTGATTCTGCCGTCGTTTTTCCAGTAGACTCGCCATCAGTATATGCCCCTCTCCTTTCAGCCTGCGTCTTGTCTAACTGTTCGACACGTGCATACCTTTGCAACGGCAAAAGTTGTTCCTCCATATGCCGGATTCGCTGTACCGCCTTGTCGAGTGCGGCCTTTCGCTGATTCATTTTGCGAACATGCTGCTGCTCCACCAGTCGAAATTGCTCCTCGTCCAGTTTCATCCATTCATTCAGATGCTCTACCCCTGGTTTGGCCTCACGCAGTTCTTTCGACTTCTTGCGACCGGCAAAGCACAAATATTTGTGATGCACCTCCAGCGCTTGTGCATCAAAATAAGGATACAACACACGGGAGAGGCTCCCGGCATAGTAAGTCCGCTTGTGATCATGAAACGGATGGTATCCATAAGGTACAGACAAGACGAGCGTTCCCTTTTTATTCAACAAGCGATAAGCATGAGCCAGCAGGGTGTCGGGATGCGCAAAATGTTCCAAAATCTCCCCTAAAATAATGGTGTCAAATCCACCGGGAGGACGCTCAAATTGTGAAATGTCCTTTAACTGAAAGTAGACTCTTCCCCGGACGGGTGCGGATTCCTGGCGAAGTTCTTTTTTTGCATAAGAAATGCTGCCCTCTTCCAAATCAATGGCCGTTACCTTAAATCCTTCCCGCCCAAGCAAAATGGACGTTATGCCCTGACTGCACCCAACATCCAGCACAGTATGGCCCTGTACATGGCGGCAAATCCAGTGAATTCTATTGCGGGTGGCTTCATGGGACTCTTCCGAATTGATTTGCCCGTAATAACGTTCATTTACCTGATCACGGTTAGCCAACAGCGGCGCCCCCCCCATCACCGGGATGCCCCAAGATGACGACATGTCCACCTGTACAATGTGCAGTCGCATTACGTGTATCAAAGACCAGCGGGGCATGGTCGACCAGCTGTTGGTAATCCACCACAGAATGGTCTGTCGTGATGACTACGATATCTGCACTTTCCCATAACTGGGTATTTGCCGTTCGAGAGGAGATTGCTTCACCGTTCAGCTTAAAGCTCGATACATATGGGTCGGTGAAGCTCACCGAAGCTCCCAGTTTTATTAGATGTTCAAACAGGACAAGAGCTGGGGATTCCCGAACATCATCAATGTCCTTTTTGTAGGCCACACCTGCCAGAATAATTTTGGCTTTGTTTATGGCTTTACCTTTCTGAGCGAGCATGGCTTCAATTCGCTCCGCGATATACAGCGGCATACGCCGGTTCATGCGATCTGCCAAGTCCACGAATTCCAGTGGAAAACCATGCTGCTCGGATTTCCATGACAAGTATAGCGGATCAACCGGGATACAGTGCCCCCCGATGCCAGGTCCCGGATAAAAAGGCATATAGCCGAATGGCTTGGTTGCCGCTGCATCCAGTACCTCCCATATATTGATGCCAATTTTCTCACAGGCGGCTGTCAGCTCATTAACCATTCCAATGTTGACGCTGCGGAATGTATTCTCGAACAGCTTGGCGGCTTCCGCCACGGTTGTCGAGCTGACTGGTACAATCTGGTCCAAAAAGGACCCATAAAAACCTACTCCCGCTGCCAGACAATCCGGTGTGCAACCGCCGATCACCTTGGGTGTGTTGCGAATGTTAAAATGAACGCTGCCCGGATCAACACGCTCCGGTGAAAAGCACACATAAAAATCCTTACCTACTGTCCAGCCCCTGCGCTGCTCTATCACCGGCCGAATCAGTTCCTCGGTCGTTCCCGGATAGGTGGTGCTTTCCAGAATCAACAGTGTTTGTCTACGCAAATGAGGTATGGCCTGATCAATAGCCGTTTCAATATAGGACGTATCCGGCTGGTGTCCGTCCGTCAGTGGCGTAGGCACGCAGATCACAACGACATCCGCATGCTCCAACACCTTGATATCCGTAACCGGATGCAATTGCTGCCCGATCAGACCTTCCAATGCATCATCGCCAATGTCTATGATGTACGACTTTCCTTGAAGCAGCTTGTCTACTTTGACGGGATCGGAATCCACACCATATACATCATAACCAGCCTTTGCCATTTCCACTGCCATGGGTAGCCCTACATAACCGAGGCCGATTACCGCAACCTTTACAGTTCCTTTAGTTATTTTTTCCATAAGCTGCAAAATACCCACCTCTCTCATCGTTACTCCATGCCTCTCAATAGCTCAGCAATTCCAGCGCGGTTCATCAACTCATCGTCCGAGCGATATTGATCGAAGTTCACTCGTTCCAATCCACCATATTGGCTCAGTAAGCGTTCGTCTGCTTGCTGGGGAAGAATAACAAAATAACGATCATCATAGCGATACGTGTGCGGCACCTCATAGGGCGAAATCAGCACCTCATGCAGCTTTTCCCCACCACGTATACCAATTCCCTTCACTTTCAACGCAGGCTGCCCCGCCTGTTCTTTCATCACTTCTGCCAGATCTGCAATATTGCAGCCCTTCATTTTCATCACAAGTATCTCTCCCCCAATCGCCGTGACAGAAGCCTTCAGCAGCAAGCCAATCGCCTCTCCGAGCGTGAGGAAAAAGCGTGTCATATCTGGACTCGTCAGCGTTAAATCCTGCCCTTCCGCGATCTGGCGTTTGAACAGGGGCACGACACTTCCACTCGTCCCCAGCACGTTGCCGCCACGAATACACACAAAGCGAGTACGCTCACTTAAAGTGTTGGCGCGGATCATCAGTCTTTCACCTATCGCTTTCGTCATGCCATATACATTCACCGGGTCTACCGCCTTGTCTGTAGAGACATCAATTACCTTGGCGACTCCCTGTTCAATACTGGCCCGGATCACATTTTCCGTACCGTGTACGTTCGTCTTGAAAGCCTCTTCCGGCTGTCTCTCACACACGGGGACATGCTTTAATGCCGCCAAATGGAATACATAGTCCACTCCGCGACATGCCTCCTGCAATGCCTGAAGATCTCGAATATCTCCAATAATGAAATTCAGGCGCGGATCAGATTGAAATTGCCGCTGCATGGCAATCTGTGCAAATTCACCGCGTGAGAAAATGCGAATTTCCGTCGGTCCCTCCTTTAGCAATTCAGCAGTTAGGCGTTGCCCCCAAGATCCTGTTCCTCCGGTCACCAGCAGTTTTTTTCCTTTGAACAATATAATCTCCTCCTGACCGTTATGAATTGGCAATGCCTGTTCCCAGAAATTCAGCCAGCACAGCATTCATTTCATTCTCTGACAGCCGATCCTTCTCTGGCACTTTTTTCACCGAAGTATTGGCGGCATGAATGACGTTCACATAGTTGCGAAGCGGAATGACCTCATGCGGCAGCTCCGTTACATATCCGTGCGTACCCTTCCCAGGTATAACGACACGGTAATCATTTAGAAAATCCTCCACTTGATAGCGAAACACATAAAAAGAAGGCGAACGGTGAAACACCGGTGCCATCTGCCCCTCAACGGCATCCCACAGGTAACCCATCTGGTTCACCAACGCAACCGTCTCCGGTTGAAACTTGTAATCATGCAACTGTTGTACAAATGACTGGTGATACAAATCGTCAGAATCAATTCGAGCAATGAGCAGTTCGTCCGCGTCTTCGATATACGCATTGATACGACGTTTACTTTCGATGCTCGTACCAAAACGAATATAGTCGGGAATGGGCTCATGCTTGGCCAGCTCCTCTTCCACAATGTCACTGCATCCGCCCGCCAGCTTGACGACAGATAAGAAATCCGTATTTGTCTGACTGAGTAAACTACGCAGCGTAAAGGTTCTGAATATATCCAGTCGCTCACTGATCCACTCACGTGTCAGGCGGTTGGGGTTCATCCCATAGTTATTAAAATTAATTTCAATTACAATCTTGCGATTCATTGATCTTCCTCCCTTTCAACCGTCTTCTCTCAAGTTATGAAGACGCTTTTGAAACGGCACGTACAGATGCAACGAATCTTTTAAAAATAGGTAGAATCCAAAAAGAATAGCCGTTCATACAAAAACCTTTTCGCTTTCGACATATGATAGATTACAAAGTTTTTTACTCCATCTGAAAAGTTGAACAAGCAGGGAACGACAGGGAGGTAACATGATATGACGAATCCAAGGTATCTGGAGATTGACGAGGTACTGAAACGTTTGAAGCTGGCACTCGATCAGCACCAGTCCTTTTCGCTCATTCGTATTGGGGATGGTGAAAATTTGGTGTTGTCGCAGGACACCGTCTGGCCGATGGAAAAGGTATTACAGGAACGTTGGGCGGTCAAAGCCAATCTCGGTCAAAAGGGACTGTTTCTACCGAATACGAAACTACGGGACGCGGTGGCTGAGGCAGTGAGCAAAGCCAGCATTGCTGGCATTTTGCCATATGATGACGAATCTATTAAAGCACCATCCTATATGAAGCGGGAGCTGACCGATCAGGTTTTTGCTCACTATGCTCTTTCCCCCGCGCTGACTTGCCATGCTTGCCTGAATCGGTATTTGGCTGAGACACCCGCTTTCTGGGACATGCTGAAAAATCGACGCATTCTGCTAGTCACCCGAGCGGCTGCTGAAGTAAAGCCTGTTCTTGAGGCCGATCCGTACAAGCTGCATATCGCGCACACGCTGGCATTTCATCAATATGAACAAATGCCTGAAACACTCCAATGGATCGCAGCACACAAAGATGACTTTGATATTGCGCTGTTCTCTTGTGGTGTCAATGCCGTCGTGTTAGCACAAAAAACAGCAGAGCTAACAGGAAAAATAGGTATAGACTTCGGCAAGGCGATTAATATCGTCATGTTTGGCAAAGCTAATTAATAGATAAAATAATATTTGTGAAAAAATCCACTTAGCAAGTAATCTTTGCTCCGTATATCAAAGAAGCACCAGCAAAATTCAATGGGCTGGTGCTTTTTGATATCATATGTTGTTCTAAAGTCCGTGATCGAAAAGAATAATCCATATAAAGCTTTGGGCCCTTGCTTGTTTAGAAATAGAATTTGAGATTTCCTGTCACTTCTTTTACAATATTACATAAACTAGCATTCATTTAGATATCACGAGGAGGGTGTTAAAATGTCACATAACAAGAGATTGAAGACATACCCACTTACAAAAGCAAAGCATGTAAAGGTTCATGGTCGAACTACGCACACACGTACACCTCTTACTCTGTTTTGGACAGGCAGTGGCATTGAATTAAATATCAAAGGCTCAGAGCTATGGATTGAAATTGAGGCCGATTACCAGGTGTATGAACCCTGGATCAGTATTGTCATCAATGGTGTTCCGATGAGTCGCCTGATGGTGACCGCAGGACGACATTGGATCTGTGTTTTGAGAGGGTTGAACCCTGATACGGTCAAAAATGTCCGTGTAGTCAAGGATGTCCAGCCTATGAGTTCGGACTCGCGCTGCTTGTTGCAAATCCATGCCCTGAAGGTGGACGGGGAATTACTGCCAGTCACTGATAAGTCCCTCAAGGTGGAATTTATCGGTGACAGCATTACCTCGGGAGAAGGAACGATTGGAGCGAAGGAGGAGACAGACTGGGTTCCCATGCTGTTCACAGCACTACGCAATTATACAGCCATAACAGCCGAAGCACTGAATGCGGACTACCGAGTGTTATCACAAAGCGGATGGGGTGTCCTAACAAGCTGGGATAATAATCCGCATGCAAACATACCCGCATATTATGAGCAGGTATGTGGTGTGCTAACCGGTGAGAGAAATGAAGCATTAGGGGCATTTTCAGATCATGATTTTACCTCATGGCAGCCGGACGTGGTCGTAGTGAATTTGGGGACTAATGACGGGGGAGCCTTTTATTCTCCTGCATGGACGGACCCAGCAAGCGGGAAAGTGTACAAGCAACGCTTGAACGAAGACGGTACATTCAATGAAGAGGATTTACAAGATTTTGAAAGCGCTATCGAACGTTTTCTTGTCAAGCTTCGGACCTACAATCCTGCTGCCCATATTGTGTGGGCCTATGGGATGCTGGGTACTCCGATGATGCCCTCAATCTACCGAGCGGTAGACGCATACAAGAAAAGAACGAGGGATCGGAATGTGTCCGTATTCCAACTGCCTAACACGACGGAAGAAACGATAGGATCTCGCAGCCATCCCGGGCTCTCCGCCCATGCCAAAGCAGCAGATGAGTTGACAGTGTATTTGCGAGAGATTCTAAAGAGATAGAATCCGAGAAACACAATCAACTCTGTAGAACACGCTCATAAAGGAAATTACAACAACTAGGTCAATTGTGTTCTGGGTGTTGTGGTTAAAAATTATGGCCATGAGCCTGCGGCAAATGTCTGCCCCAGACTCGTGGCTGATAAGCTCAGAGCGCAGCGACCTAATCATAGGAGAACTATGAACAGTCAGTGAATTCTAACAAAAAATCCTTGTCTGATATCTTTACAAAAACGGAGTCGAAGCAATGCCCGTGAATACCTCTGGACCATTACGAACAGTGGTCGATACACCAGAAATATAAGAAGAATATACGGTCTGTATTGCCCAGGGAGCGGACAAATCCTGTGCATTAAAAGCTTGCGTTTCATTAGCCCCAGTCACGCCCAGTACCCCCTCGGCGCGGTAGACTACCTCGCTCGGATCATAGTCGGCTCCACGTACGATTTCAACCGCATACGTATCGCCAAGCTCACCGATCAGACCAATGGAACCACTAAAAGTTACAATCGGACCCGGCACAAGAAAGGTTCGCAGGGTGATCAAACCGAACCGCTCCGGTATAGGACCCAGCTGTATATCGGGACCCTCACCTGTTTTTGATGAATTGGTGGAGCTTCTCATATCCAGAAAAAAACCCATACCCTATCCCTCCAAATTGCAAGATACTCCATGCTATGCAAGAAATTCTTTAGCGTATTGGACAAATTAGTAATAAATCTATCAATTCAGCTCAAAATAACCGATAGTAAATACATATGGTATAAATATTAGAAATGAATATGTAGATAGAAAGCAGGGGTTTGATGAAACAACTGAAACGACTGAAAACATTAACACTACGCAAGAAATTGACAGCAGCATTTCTACTGGTCATGCTTGTTCCTAGTATTATTGTGGGCTCTTTCTCCTATCAGGCAGCGTACAACGAGACAGATCGCCAATTACTGGACAGTGCAACGTCTAGCGTTACCGCATCTGATCGTGCTGTTACTCAAACGATTCAGGCCAAAATTGCTGATCTCGAATATTACTCTACAACGATGACGGTTAGTGATAACAGTGCTGAAGCAGATGATGCCATTCTGAAAAAATTACAAGTATATTTAAAAATGCATGCAGAAGCTGTTGATATGTTTGTCGGAACTCCCGAAGGTAAACTCATTATTGGCAAAGCCGTAGGCTCCACAAACGATCCTCGTGAGCGTCCGTGGTACAAACAGGCCATGGAGAAACCCGGACAAACCGTAATCAGCCCTGTTGGACTCAATACGGCTAAGGTCCCCGTTGTGTATATTTCACGCACACTTCCCGACAACAGCGGCGTTCTCGGTCTTTCCCTGAACCTGAATAATTTAAAAGAAATCACAAAGTTAAAAATAGGACAAAATGGTTTTATTATGATATTGGATGGCACCAAACGTATCGTAACCCACCCGACAGAAGTCAGCGGAAGTACCAAAATGGGGGAAACGATACCCAAACTGTTTGCCTCCGAGGAAGGTAGCTTTAGTTACGATTTTAATGGCGTAGACAAACACCTGATTTTCAAAACTAATGCGCTGACGGGCTGGAAAATTGCCGGAACGATGGACAAAGCAGAAACCAGTGCCTCCGCCCAGCCGATTCTTATCACGACGATCATCGTGTTGGTGATTGCAGCCATCATCATTGGTGTACTCGCAATGTGGCTAATCAGCAGTATACTTAAGCCCATCCAAAGATTACGTAATTCTATGGATGCCATCAGCCAAGGTAATCTTTCGATTAACGTAGCTACGACCAGCACAGATGAAATTGGTGAATTATCAAGATATTTTCAACAAATGGTAGATAACCTGCGTAACATGATTAAAGAAATTCAAGCGATGACAGGCAATTTGTCGGCATCCTCGCAGGAGCTTGCAGCAGGTGCAGAACAAACGACCCGGGCTATCGAGCATGTGACCATAGCCATTCAAGATGTGGCCGCAGGCAGCGAACGCCAAGTGGGCAGCGCTAAAGCTAATCAGACACGGGTTAGCGACATGGCAACAGACATCACCGCGATGACTGAAACTATGGCTGAAATGACCACTTACTCCACACAGGCCATTCAGGCGTCGGATGCAGGCAGTGAGCATATCGGCAACAGCGTCGTCTCCATTGACGGCATTCGTACTACCGTGGAAGAACTGGATACGATTATCGGTGCTTTGAGTGACCGATCTGGACGAATCGGAACGATCGTCACTGTCATTACGGAAATTGCCAGCCAGACTAATCTGCTCGCATTGAATGCTTCCATTGAGGCAGCACGTGCAGGAGAGCATGGCAAAGGTTTTGCTGTCGTGGCGACAGAGGTCCGCAAGCTGGCTGAAAACTCAGCTCATTCCGCACAACAAATTCGTGAACAAATTCAAGGGATACAGAACGGTGTGTCTGAAGCTCTGGTTGCTATGGAATCAGCGAAGGAACGCGTAAATGATGGTATCAATTCCATAGACCTATCCGGTCGCTCCTTCTCTCGCATCCGTAGAGCGGTAGCCAAATCAGCGAAGCAGCTCGATAACGTCGCAGCTTCTACCGCTGGCGTCGCAGATGGAACGAGTACAGTCGTTAGTAGCATGGAGGAAATTACACGCATCGCTGAAGAAGCGGCATCCCATACGGAGACCGTGTCCGCAGCCGCAGAGGAACAGCTCGCCTCCATGGAAGAGATCGGTTCGTCTGCCGCAGACTTGACCCGTCTGGCAGAGCAGCTTCAAGATTTACTGACACAATTCCAATTAGATGAAACAAAATAACCGTTCCAACCGATAAATACAGAGAAAGAGTCTTCACAATGAAGGAGGGTTGGAACATGGATATCGCAGCATTATCAACAGGTATGAGTCAGGCCAGCTTAGCTCAAGCCGTAAGTGTGAAAGTATTAAGTATGGCTAAGGATCAGGCCGGTGAACAAGGACAGGCTTTAGTGCAGATGATGGAAAAAAGCGTACAGCCTCATCTCGGGGGTCAACTGGACATTCGCGCATAAGTGCATCCATATGCTTGGTTAGGGGCGATTCTGCTCAGGTCTGAACAGACCCGGGTAGAATCGTTTTTTTATCTCCCTATTTTTCGTTCAGCACAAAACGTAGTAAACTAGACATATCGTCCACAACCTCGGTTCGGAGGATAGCGCAACATTCACACGATTTACATTGAAAAAGGAGGATACATAGTTTATGAGTTATTCCGAATATTTTGAAAAAGCCAGAGAGCAACAACTAGGCGAGTTACAGGAGTGGTTGTCCATTCCGAGTATCTCAGCATTATCGGAGCACAAAAAGGACATTAACCAAGCAGCTGATTGGCTGGCTGCCAAACTGACTGCTGCCGGTCTGGAAAACGTTGAAATCATTCCAACCAAAGGGCACCCGCTGGTATATGCCGATCATTTGCACGCACCTGGTAAACCAACGATCCTCGTGTATGGACACTATGATGTACAACCCGTAGACCCGCTTCACCTGTGGGAAACGCCGCCGTTTGAGCCATCCATCCGTGATGGAAAATTGTATGCGCGCGGAGCGACAGATGATAAAGGACAGGTTTTCTTGCACATTAAGGCAGTTGAGGCCATTTTGAAGCAGGAAGGCAAATTGCCGCTGAACATCAAATTCTGCATTGAAGGCGAGGAAGAAGTGTCCAGTCCGAACTTGCTTGAGTTTTTACAAACTGGAGCTGAACGTCTGGCTGCCGATGCTGTACTGGTGTCCGACACTTCCTTGATCGAAAAAGGGAAGCCTGCCATTTGCACAGGTTTGCGTGGACTATGTTCACTGGAAGTCGCCATTCACACGGCGAACACAGATCTACATTCCGGCTCTTTCGGTGGCGGCGTGCCGAATGCCCTGCATGCTCTGGTGTCCTTGCTGGCAACCCTGCATGACGACAAAGGCCGCGTTAGCGTCGAAGGATTCTACGACGATGTCGCTCCATTATCGGCAGAGATGAGAGAAGAATTCGTGAAGCAAGGCTTCAATGAGAGCAAGCTGCAACAAGATCTTGCACTTGATTCCCTCTATGGCGAAGAAGGATTCAGCTTCGTTGAGCGTGTTGGGGCGCGTCCGACACTAGAGCTGAACGGCGTGTACGGCGGCTTCCAAGGGGAAGGCACGAAAACGGTCATTCCGAAAGAAGCTCATGCTAAAATCACGTGCCGCTTGGTGGCTAACCAGAATCCGCAAGACATTCTGGACAAAATCGAGCGCCATTTACGCGCTCATGTTCAGGCAGGAGCTACTCTGGATATTCAACAGGGTGAAAAAGCAAACGCCTTTAACATCGACCCGTCACACGCGTTTCTGCAAGCGGCAGCCGATGCTTTTGAGAAGGTATACGGTGTGCGTGCCCTCTTTACCAAGGATGGAGGCTCCATCCCAATCGTGGAAACCTTCTCCCGTGTGCTGACTGCCCCAGTCGTGCTGATGGGCTTCGGCTTGCCAGATGAGAACCTGCATGCGCCTAATGAGCATTTTAACTTGGATAATTTTGATAAGGGTCTGCTGACGATTGTAGAGTTTTTGAAATCGGTGTAAGCACATGACAACTTCTTATGGCTAAGTTACAATAGAGAGGGCGAAAGCCCTTTCTATTTTTTTTTGGAGGAGCGCTACATAATATGATTATTCAGTTTATTCGTTTACGGTAATGTGAGGTACAGTTCATGAAAACTCAACCATTTTTTTCGAAAATGGGTTGGGTCTATTTGGCTGTGCCTTTTTTCATTCACCAAATACGAATGAACGGGGTGCTTTTCTGTGTCCAAATGGAATAAACACGAGATGAAGGCTGGCCTGATTGGTAAGCATGAACATCTCTTTAGGTGTCCTCTATGCTCTCAACCGATGCGTATGGTGGAAGGTAAAAGCCTCCTATGTACGAGTCAGCATTGCTATGATCTTTCAAAATACGGGTATTTACATTTAGCCGCCCGGTCCTATAAGACCAAATATGATAAACAACTGTTTTCCTCCAGAAGAATGATGTGCAATAGCGGATTTTTCGATCCCTTAAATGAAGCGATAAGCAGCACTATAATGAAATTTATGAAGCCGCTGTTTGATCAAAAATCACACCTTTACTTGCTCGATGCAGGTTGCGGGGAAGGCACTCATTTGAGCCACATTCAGGATAAGCTGACTTGGAAGGGAATCACCGAGCTTACAAGCGTAGGTATGGATCTGTCTAAAGAAGGTATTGTGGCCGCAGCCAAAGAATATCCTCATCCTCTCTGGTGTGTTGCCGATCTGGCTCATTGTCCATTTTCAAATCAACAATTTGACGGTGTACTCAATATTTTATCCCCTTCTAATTATGCTGAATTTACAAGAATTCTTTCGGAGGACGGCTGCGTCCTGAAAGTTATTCCCGAACGATATTATCTTCGGGAATTAAGATGCTTGTATGAACAGAAAAAGAATACGCCTGCTTATTCGAATGACAATATATTAAGCCGATTTAAAGATCATTTTAAACTTCTATCCGCCGAACGGGTAACCTATCGTTTTATGTTAAATGCCGACCTCTTGAAACCTTTGCTCCATATGACTCCCTTATCGTGGGGAGCTACGGAAGCAGACTGGCAGCGAGTGCAGGAAATAAATTTACCGTATGTCACAGTAGATTTGCTCATCTTATGCGGTAAAAAATAGATACTAAAAAGCATTCACAGCATGGGATCATCCATACTTCGTGAATGCTTTTTTACGTTAGTTCCTCGCTTAAGAAAAACGGGTGTAGCGCAACAGGTGAGCCAGCCGATTGAGCCGTTCTATCTCCCGATCCAACTCATGCAGCGGCTGTCCAGCCAAAGCAGCGTTTGCTCTCAGATCCCGTAGCGGGTTCATTTTTCGACCCATGAGTTTGAGCACCGTTGCCTTCCCCATGTTATTCACCACCACATATTGCGTTAGCGGGTCAAGCTCAATCCACAATACATGATGCTGTTGAAAAAACGATAATAGTTGCTTTTTTAACGCCTCCAGCTCTTCAATCTCACCTGTGATTTGCGGATGATGATGAAAAGCCACATAACCCATCACCCGCAGGTCACTTATGATTTGTTCCAAATGAAGCGTTTCGTTTATGTACACATTGTTTGTGCTCATGCGGTTTCTTGCACCATTCGTATGATCTTCCCGTATGACGTTCACCACCTGACTATCGTTTATATCAAGCTTTATCTTTCCCCTTTTTCACTATAGCGCAATCGGCTTTGAAAAGTCAGGACGTACACAAACCTTGCGAATAAAAAAACAACCGGCTTATACGCCAGTTGTTTCTCTTTCTACAAAATACTTATTGGTCATATAATGGGCCTTGCCTCTGGAAGTATCCACCATTCCCTTTTTGTTGTCGAGAAAAACAATCTCCCGGCATTTGGTGCAGTACCACTTGGTCCGCTTAAAGGGAGATTCTGTTACATACGATGTACCACATTTGCAATCTACTTTAATTAAGGTTTCAGTTGATTTGTAAGCCTGGGACAACTCTTTTAGGCCAGTATCCGGCTGTTGAATCGGGATAATAACCTCCTGATAGCTTGAATACTGATTATGCACTTTAAAATCAGCCACCAGTTCCGCATGCAGTCCAAAGTACTCTTTGCCAATCTCGGTTACAAATTTCTTGCCGATTCTGTAACACTCAAGCCATTCCTGTATCTGTTGATTAGACAAAGGCACTGTGCCCTTGATACCACTATTTAATGTGTAAGTCATGATGTATAAAGTATCATCTTGTCTATGTCCGTACATGAGAAGCCTCCTTATAATACACTTGATAATGTACTACAAAGCGTAAAAAACATCAATTTTATTATTTGGCAAAAGACCTAATATCATTTTAGTAGGCACACAAGAGGTGTGAGTGTATAGTTAGAAAGCAACTGACAATCTGTCAGTTGCTTTGTCTTTCCACATAGTATTTGTTGGTCATGTACCATGCCTTTCCTTTATCTGTATCCACCATGCCCTTTTTACGATCCAGGAACACAATGTTATTACACTCCTTGCATGACCACTTGGTTCTTTTGTGCGGTGACTCTTCTATATAGGAAGCACCACATTTACATTCTACCTGAATTAATGTTTTATACTGACTGTACGCCTCTACCAGTGGGTCCAGTTCTACAGCTTTGCGTTCTATTACAGGCTGTATTATGGATATGTGTTCTCTCTGCTCCGAGTATTCATTATGTACCTTGAAATCTGCTACCAACTCAGGGTTTAAACCAAAATACTGTTTTCCCACAACCGTTACAAACTTGCTGCCAATTCGATATGCTTTGATCCATTCCTGCACCTGCTTACTGGTTAGGTCGACCGTTCCCTTTATACCGCTGTTCAGCGTATAAGTCATCAAGTGTTGGTTGGGTGTCATATGTCTTAACATTCACCTCCGATCAAGAATATACCACAGGTAGCTCTAGGCAAAAGCTACTTCCTACTACCTGAAGCAACGAGCTTTTTCTGCCTTGTGATTCTTCTTCAACACCTATATATAAAAGTATAACTCAAAACCTGATCCATCTTCCATCCTGTCGTCATGCTGAATACTGCTTTTGTAGGGATTTATATTCTTAGACTATCACCAGATGCATTTCTATCTTAGTATAACTTTGTGGTACAGTCTTATGTTTTGATTACTCCTGTTAGTTGCACTATGATCTCTAATGGTAGTTTCTTCCTTCTATATATAGTACATCATTTACACGCAAATTCCCACATATTTCAGCGGTTATTCTGTAAAACAAAAGCCTTCATCCTTTTTAAAAGGGTTACGGGACTGATCACATGGTAGAGGTTACTGCTTCCTTGCCGTCCCCCCGCTTATGTTATAATAAAATAAAGCAAAAAGAGCGAGGTGAAGTCGATGAAATGGGAAGAAATTGCCGAATCACATCCAAGGCGATTTGTGTTGGTTGAGGCTATAAAAGCCAGTTCCAATAATCGCGTGCGCAATCTTGAAGACATGGCGGTTATTCAGGATTACGATAACCCAAAAGATGCTTGGAGCGGGTATAAACATTTTCACAAACTGTATCCGTCACGCGAACTGTATGTGTTCCATACCAGTCGATCCGATGTCGAGGTTGTAGAAGAGTTTTTCTCAGGAGTACGGCAGCGTACATGAAGATTAACCTCCATAATGGTTTGCCAATTGTTTCCTTAACTTTGAGACATCACGACCAAACTGCTCTATTACCAAACGTATTGTTCGATACAGGGTGCGCTGCAACAGTGTTTGATACGGATTTACTTGCCCAAATCGGCATTCACATTGATTTCATTAACGGGAGAGCAAAGCGGATGTACGGGGTGGGCGGTACAAGTGAAATTTGCTACGAACAGGTAATTCCTCATCTAAAAATCGGTCATATTCAATTAGATACATTTCCAATTCAACTAAGCTCTATTCAAGACCCGTATGGATTTGATGGTATATTAGGCATTGATTTTATGCTAAAAACAAAATTAATTGTTGACTTTGATTTAATGAACATCCACTCCCCACTTTCACCTTTAAAATAATTCCAAGCAGGTGGATACATGTCTCTTCCTTTAAATCTGATTACCATCATGCTCAGCCCGTAGAAGTATTACTTATACCCTTGGTTTCTCCTGCGGGCTGAGCCTTTGCCCAAGGGAGCGTGATGGTAATGAAACCTAATCAAAAAAATCGTAATCGAGCTTATTTTAGGCACCACAGAAAACGTGTTATTCAGCGTAAAAAACGGCTTTCAGCACACCGGGTATGGGTCATCAAATTCGATGGTGTATTCTACAAAGGAAAAATCCATTGTTCCTGCTGGATGTGCAGTAATAAAACAAAACGACTGGGCTATCCCAAATCAGAGCTAGCAAGAATAGATAACTGCCAGGAACAGCTTCAGGATTATCGTTTCTAAACTAAAAAACGATCAAAACAAGCGAATGTCCATTGCTATGACACTCGCTTGTTTTACGTTTACAATAGATTTTCCAGCTTCTCTCCTCAATTTGAAATATAGAATAAACTTGCTAGGTTTGATCAGCTAACATACCACAAAACAAAAGCCTTCCCGACCACCCTTCACTGTCGAAGGATCATCGAGAAGACTTTGTACCCCGCAAGGAACAAGAGGTCAGATTTTTAATTCTCCAAGCCTGATTAATTCCACGACCGCCTGTGAACGACCTTTTACGTTCAATTTTTGCATCACATTGGAAATATGGTTTCGGACCGTTTTTTCGCTAATGAATAGCTGTCCGGCGATGTCACGTGTTGTTTTGTCCTGCACGAGCAGTTCAAATACTTCACGTTCACGGTGAGTTAACAAAAACTTGTTTTTGTGGTCGTTACCCTTCGTCAATTTCACCCCTCCTTGCTCGGGTTTTGTGTGGTGTAACAAGGTTAAGGGATACAGTCAACACATTTTATGTCATGTGCTCAGGTATGGTTCAATATGCGGATAAAAATGGGCATAGGCACCTTACTAACTCCCTTCGATGGAGGGTTGGACTCTGCGCCTAATTTATGTATTGACAGGCATATGGGCCAGCCTTATGATAAGAAAAACCGCGACTGATAATCATTATCAAAATAAAAATTCGATATAGGTATCGCGCAACAGACTATGGTTCAAGGCCAGTTTGGCCAGAAAGGGTGTTCTTTGATTATGAAACTACGTTATGCCGTACCGGCCGGAGTGCTGGTCTCTTCTATTCTGTTCGCAGGTTGCGGACAAACCGGAACTGCTACTCAGCAGCCTGCCGCGACGACCAAAGATGCAGGAGCAACAACACAGACAACGACTCCTGCCGCTTCTGCCCCCAATTTTGATCAAGCGGTAGCAGCTTACCGCACCTATGCCATCGAGCAATGCGATACGTTTGTGAAGAAGACAGAAGAATTCACGAACGCAGTCAAAGCTGGCGAGCTGGATAAAGCCAAGGCGCTGTATGCTCCTGCACGTATGTACTATGAACGGATTGAACCGATTGCAGAAGCGCTGGGTGATCTTGACCCGAATATTGATGCACGTGACGGTGATGTGGATGCAGCGGATTGGCGCGGCTTTCACCGGATTGAAAAAACATTATGGGAAGAAAACACAACCAAAGGAATGGACGAGTTTTCCGACCGACTGCTGAGTGATGCCAAGCTGCTGCGTGCCAAAGTAGAAACAGTTAATATTGACGCCAGCCTGATGGTAACGGGTGCAGTCGAGTTGTTGAATGAAGTATCCACCTCGAAGGTGACGGGTGAAGAGGAGCGATATTCTCATACAGATTTGTACGACTTTGCAGCCAATGTGGAGGGCGCACAAAAGATATATGACATTTTGAAAACAGATCTGAACCAAAAAGATGCGGCGTTGGAAAAACAAATTGGTGAGCGCTTTACGGCCTTACAGCAAGAGTTGGCTCCTTTTAAGGACGGAGAAGGCTATGTGTCGTATACAAAACTGAAACCGGAAGAAGTTAAAAAGTTGAGCCAAAACCTCGATGCCTTGGCAGAACCGTTGTCCCAAATGGGGAAATTGTTAGGAGTGTAATGATATGAAAGGCTTTAAGCGGCAAAAAGGGCAAGAAAAGCCGCAGTATGCGGAATCCCATAATGAACAGGCCGATCTGGTAAAAAAGGATGCGAAGCTAGTGGAAGATGAGCTGTCAGGAAAAAGCAAATCCGTATCACGCCGAGACCTATTGAAGCTGGCCGGGGTAGGTGGACTAGGCCTCCTGCTTGGCGGCGGGGGCGTGGGAGCCGTGCTGTCAGCCGGTCAACGTCTCGAAAGCATGATGACGGATGTGGATACCAAAGATGTAATCCCTTTTTACGGTAAGCATCAGGCAGGTATTGTGACTCCGGCGCAGGATTTCATCTGCTTCGCCGCTTTCGATCTAACAACCAGCGACAAGGAACAGGTGCGCAGCCTCTTCAAAGCCTGGACGGAAGCAAGCGCTACAATGACTTCTGGCGTGCTGCTTGGCAACGATAATGAAAATCTCAACCTCCCTCCTTCCGATACGGGCGAGGCGGCAGGATTGTCGCCATCCCGCACGACGATCACCTTTGGTGTGGGCCCATCCTTTTTTGATGGACGATACGGCCTGGCAGGGCTTAAACCTGCCGGGTTCCGTGAGCTGCCCCGTTTTCAAGGGGATGCCCTGGAGGAGCAATGGTGCGGTGGCGACATCGGAGTGCAGGTATGTGCCAATGACTTGCAGGTAGCTTTCCATGCCCTGCGTAATTTGGCACGTATCGCCAGAGGAACGGCGGTGCTTCGCTGGACGCAGGAAGGCTTCCAGCGAACAGCACAGGCTGATCCTGCGGGAAGCACACCACGCAATTTGCTGGGCTTCAAGGACGGTACAGGGAACCCCGACACCTCCAAGGCAGACGAGATGAATCGGCTGGTGTGGACACAGGCCAGTGACGGACCAGCATGGATGGGCGACGGCAGCTATATGGCTGTTCGCCGTGTACGCATGCGAGTAGAGGTGTGGGATCGCTCAACATTGGGCGACCAGGAGGATACTTTTGGACGTCATCGCAGCAGCGGGGCCCCACTCGGCAAGGTCAAGGAGTTCGACAAGCTTGATCTGGCGGCCAAAAATCCGGAAGGCAAGCCGGTTACACCTCCCACCTCTCATGTCGCTTTGGCTCATGGGGACGGGAGCATTAATATTTTACGGAGGTCTTATTCGTATTCAAGCGGATTGGACAAGCAAACAGGACAGCTGGATGCTGGGCTGCTGTTCATCAGCTACCAGCGTGATCTGTTCAAGCAGTTCGTTCATATTCAGGAGAAGCTTGCACGCAATGACAAGCTGAACGAATACATTGTACACAAAGGCAGTGCGGTGTTCGCCTGCTTCCCAGGTGTATCGCAAGGCGGCTACATCGGGGATACGTTATTTTAACAGCAGGCAAGGAAGGGGATTTATATGAATCGGCGCAATAAAAGCTTGGGATGGGTGTTTGTGCTGGTGGCAGCTCTGCTGCTGACCGTAACTCCGTTCATTTCCGGCTCCGGGTCGGTCGCTTTTGCACAAACAGATGCCAAAGCTGTCACCCATGATCAGCTAATGCCTGTAGTGGGCGGAGCACTAGTGGAGGCGGGACAAGCCCAATGGACGGAAGCCTCCAAGGATCTGAAAGAATTCCGCACGCTGTGGGAGGCCGCCAAAACAAATGGCGGAGATTCAGCTCACATCGCGGCTGTAGATCAAGCACTCACCGATGCGGAACAAACACTCGCCAGTGGTGGCGGGGAACCAGCGAAAGCTGCCTTATCCGTGCTGGCGCGCTCGGTCAATGAGTACGTCACTGCTGCCGAAGGGGACAAACCAGCCCCGGCTGGAGCCAAAGCAGCGGAAAAACTGCTTCCCATGGCGAAGGGCAGTCTGGCCGCCATGCAAAAAGGCGATTGGGCTGCTGCCCGGGTGGATTACGATCGAATCGTCAAAGACTGGTATCAGGTAGAAACACCGATTCGTTTGGACAATTTCCCGGTATACAGTTCGCTCGAAACTAAAATCAGTCTCATCCGCATCTCCATGCAAGCTGAGCCTATTCGCCAAGAACAGGCTCTCAAGGAAATGCAGGAATTAACGACTCTGCTGTCTGATTATAGTCAGGGTAAATCTATGAACACAGGTCAAGGAACGAATGCAGGCAATACGGCTGCCGGAACGGCGAATGGTTCGGCAGCTTCCCTAGGCGATGCAGTCACCTTGCTCGAATCCGCACGCCAAAATGCTGTAGCTAATCAGCCAGAGCAAGCGGCTGACAAGGTAGTGCAGTTTATCGCTCTGTGGCCTTCTGTCGAAGGACATGTACAAATTGCCGATCCGACGTCTTACACTGCAATTGAAAATGAAATGACCGAGACTTCAGGATATCTGCTGTCTTCTCCACCGAATACGGACAAAGCCATTCAGACTCTTGATCAGATGCTGGACAGACTCCGTCCGTTGACGGAAGAACGTTCTTACACTGCGTGGGATGCTGCGCTGATTTTGCTGCGTGAGGGCCTGGAGGCCATTCTCGTGCTCGCAGCTCTGCTGGCGTATGCCAAAAAAAGCGGCGAAGCCGTGGCTGGACGGTGGATATGGGCAGGAGCCGGAACGGGGCTGGTGCTGAGCGGAATTCTGGCAGTACTATTCACCACACTGGTGGCAGCTGCCGCATCAGGCAGCATGCGTGAGTTGCTGGAGGGTGTCACCGGGCTGGTGGCGGTCGTGCTGATGCTGACCGTTGGTAGCTGGCTGCATAGCAAATCCAATGCTGCCGCGTGGAACCGCTTTGTGGAAAACAGCGTGGGCAACGCGCTGGCACGGGGAAGTCTGTGGTCACTATTTGCGGTTTCTGCGCTCGCAATTCTGCGTGAAGGAGCCGAGACAGCTATCTTTTATGTCGGTATGGCTCCAGCCATCGAAACCTCGCAATTGCTGCTCGGCATTAGCTCGGCGACGGTTGTTCTAGTCATTCTGGCGTTTGCGATCATTAAGTTCAGTGTACGATTGCCGATTCGTGCCTTTTTCCTGACTGCGACTGTACTGATTTACTATCTCGTATTCCGATTTCTGGGCGAAAGTATTCATTCGCTTCAGGTGGCTGGCAAGCTTCCGGGGCACACTGCCTCCTCGCTTCCGTCCATTAGCTGGCTGGGAATGTATCCAACTTGGGAAACCTTTGTCCCACAAATCGCTGTACTGATCTTTATGGTATGGCAGCTTGTGCGTCAAGAAATGCGCAGCTCCAAGCAACATTGAGTCGATACTACCCTACTCATCATGTAAAAAACGCCAAATCACAGGTCCGAGTTGTATCGGTTCCCATGAGTTTGGCGTTTTTTTACATACTTACAACGCATCCTCAGGCAACGGAATCATGCGCTGATGATGCAGCAGGTCTGTGCGGTCACCGTGTTCACGAATGACATGCACCTCCCCACGAAAATCGAGCAGCTCCGCCGGGGTAGCATGTCCCAGAAATTGTAGTGGACTATAGCTTAATCCATAGGCACCTGCATTCGGAAAGGCAATATAATCGCCCTCGTGAATCGGAGGAAGCTGCGCTTTTTTCACAATACAATCCTCGGGTGTACAAAGCGGACCAACAATACTTACCGTCTCAAGCTCCAAGGATGCTTCCTCCGGAGGCCCCCCTATTCGGCTTGCGACCTCTTCTAATGATTGTTCGACAGTAACAGCCGTTTGAGCAGAAGCGTCTCTCTGCCCCATCCGTAGGGTTGCTTCCACTTCTCGTTCTTTGGGTTCTTTGGGTTCTTTTGATTCTCCCGCTTGCCTACGCATAATTCGCACTGGGTAGTTGTCTCTAATACGGCGTCCTCGAAAAGTAGCTGCGGCGTAGTGATTCATGCCACCATCAGCCACGACAAACTTCTCCCCCTTGGATTCCTTTGTATACAATGCTCGGCAGACATACATGCCCGATTGAGCAACCAGATACCTGCCGCTTTCGATGATTAGCTTAACCCCGGGCATGCGGGTTCGGGTCTGCTCCGCGAGTGCGTTTAGTCCGTCAATGACGTGATCCATATCAAGTGGTTGCTCATGAGCAAAATAAGGTACACCAAACCCGCCGCCCAAATTGACCGTATGCATTGCCACACCATACTGAGCCTGTACCCGTTCTGCCAGCTGCAGCGTATTCGCAAATGAAGCTAAAATCTGATCCGATTTCAACATTTGCGTACCTGTATATACCTGAATACCTTGAAAATGGACGTGTGGGCAATCTTCCAGCACCTTAAAAAAGTGATCCAGCTGCCCTTCATCCACTCCAAAGGGGCGCGGAACACCACCCATTTTAATCGTTGCTCCAGACAGATCGTTATCGGGATTGATGCGAACCGCTGCCCTAACAAGTTGGCCCGCTTGGGCAGCAATGTCCTCCAACAGACGCAGCTCTCTCACCGATTCGACATGAATACAGCCGATTCCATAGGCTATCGCCTCGTTCAGCTCGGTTACTGTTTTTCCCGGTCCGGCGTACAGCACGTCTTCCGCAGCATACCCAGCCTCCATAGCGACGAACATTTCTCCAGCCGAAGCAATCTCAACACCACAACCTAACGAGCGCAGCAACCCAGCCAAGGCTACGTTACCATTAGCCTTGAGCGCGTAATGTACATGCACGGCCGGGTGCAATCGGGATAGCAATGAGCTGACGTGGGCATGCAGCGCGTCCCCGTCATAATAGTAAAATGGCGTCGGATGCTCGCCGAAACGCTCCAGTAAGGCTTCGTCCTTTTTATCCATCACCTGAGTTCCCCTCCTCTCTATGCCTTGATACTCAGTATTTTGCATTATTCGCTTCCCTCCGTTCGAAAACACAATCATACTCATACTGCATAGATCGTCTCGCCCGAGCGTGCTGCTTCATGAATGGCTGCCAGCAGTCTGACGCGTTCAGCAGCCTCGCGAAATGGAATGGGCTCCGCTTCTCCTCGGATGATGCTACAAAAGGTATTCAACTGATTGACATAATAGTTCATAGGCTCGAAAACCGTTTTGGTATGCGAAGATGTCTGTGATAACCCAGGCAGTGCGTCCACATCTGTTATATTCGGCATGATATCCTTCTTTATTTCCGTCCTGAGTGTCATTTTATAAAAACCTAAATTGGCCCGAAAGCAGTCCTTCAAGGTGACCACTGCCGAATCAAAGGTCAGTACATGAGCACAGCGATAAGGGAGCTCAAATGAAAAGAGGGCAGATGCCTCCAATCCACTTGGATAACGGGCTTGCGCACGAAATGTCCAGTCACAGCCATGAGGACCATCGAAATCCGATTGACTGTGGAATTCCGCCTGCTCTAATCCAACGACGGCTTGAAGCAGCTGGAGCCAGTACACGCCCAGATCCCAAAAGCATCCCCCACCCTGCTCCGGACGAGATCTGTAATTGTCCGCATGTCCTTCTTTTGCCGGAATGCATAGACTCGTCTTTATGGAGCGTAAGCGACCATAACACCCCGATTCTACCATCCTCCGCAGCTCATGCTGCCAAGGATGGTGCTGCACCATGACTCCTTCCAACAGGTAAGCGCTGCTCTGTTCGACTGTCGCTGCCAAGGGAGCCAGATCAGCCGTATTCAGGCATAACGGCTTTTCCACCAGCACATGCTTATGAGCCCGTAGTGCTTTGTCAATCCACTCGGCATGTAAGTCGTTGCTGAGCGCAATATATACAGCATCGATCTCCGGGTCCTTTAGCATATCCTCAGCATGCCGATAAATGACACTAACGCCAAAACGATCTGCCATTTCTCCTGCCTTGGCAACCGTGCGGTTCGCAAGCGCGGTCACGCGTGCCCCTGCAACATGTCGGATCGGTTCCAGCAACGCACGGGGAGCAATGGCAGAACAGCCAATGATCCCAAAGCGAATATCTCGCATCGCAGGCTCTTGCGCAGCCACCGCAGCGTTCATAACCCCTGCTCCATTCCTGGGGAGCTTACTGGCAATTGGATACTATTCACATAGGACTCTATATAACGCGGCGTCCGACTACGCAGCTCTACGATCCTGCGATGCATATCCTCCAGGATCTGAGCACTGCCGTCATAGGTTTGTATCCACGTATCGTATCGCATACCAAGTCCCAGCCGTTCCCATAGATCTGCATTATGCTTTTCATGCACACCAAATGGCTCCAGCATAATGAGTGGAGTGGCCGTAGCGAACGAGTCGGTTAGGCTGCCACCACCTGGCTTGCTGACAATGGCCTGGACACGACATGCTTGGTCCAGCATGCTATGGTAATCCGGTCCAACCTGATACACTGTCTTCTCGCCTCTTTTTACCTCTCCGAAAGGTGGAAATGTATGCTCTCCGGCTTCATTACGCTGCCATGTCCTCCACTGCGGGTCCATCTGAAAATAGCGTATACTTTCCCGCTGTTCATCCGGTTGATCCTGATCATACAACAGCAGATCCAGCTCCCAGCCCGCTTCTTCCAACCGTCCAACCTTGTCACGATATGTGCCCATCCCCCAACCGCCGCCATGTACGAATAAGCGGGATTGCCGTGCTTCAAACGGTACATACTCCACAGCTGGCACATCAATATAGTGGCTGACTCTATTGTTATCATTTTCAAAAAAGGTCATTTCTCCACAGCCCTCCGCAAAACGCGGGTTATGCTTGGCTAGATTTTTCCAGGAAGGAGAAGGTGTCGAATCCATGTACACGATGTCCACATGCACCGACTCCGGTTCTCTGCGCTTACGATACTCCTCCAGTACATACATCCAATGACCGGATAAGCATATAAAATACCGCCGATCCTCCTCCATCCATTGGTTCAGCAGCACTTCCATCGCAGCGAGATCCAGTGAATTACGCATATCCTGCGGAACCTTTTGTGACATTAAGGCCACCGCAAAATTGTCATGGTAAGCTTTGCGGCTTTTGTCGACCTTGAGACGAGCCGATTCTGGCAGCACATTTTCAAATACATGAATCGCCGTATCCACGCCCAGCCTGCGAAGACCCGCTTGCAACAACAAGCCAGGGGTATAAAAGCCCAATCCGAAACCGGAACACAAAATCGTTACCTTCATAAGCTTATCCGTACTCTTACGCATGCTCATACGCCTCCCGTTTAATTCAGCACTGTAAGATGATGCTCTGCCAAAAAACGCTCCAGCTTTGTAGTCAATCGCATTTTATCCTCATCGCTCGCAGCAACCAGCTCTAAATAAAGACGCCCCTTGCCTCGTGCCCGTTCGCTTCCAGCAGTTTCTTTGTTACCATTCAAGTCCGGTTTAGCCATGCCGTTCCCTTCTGATCCGCCATCGCTGGCCCCAATCCCGCTCACACGAATCTGCTTGGCAGGCGATCTGCCTCCGCGCCCGGTTGCATTTCTGCTTGGCGTGCTTGTATGGCCCACAATCTTGTTCTCGCCATCTCGTCCACCGGTGTTCACATATAATGTATTGGCACCCAGAGGCATGACACCTTCTTCCCGTTCACCTGTGAACAGCAATCCTTCACCTTTCAGCCCTTCCAGCAGTTCTTCATAGGATAGACTGCCATCATGGGACAGTGAATAATTCGTCAGCGTGCCACGCATATTTTTCCCGGCCAGAAAGGTATCGAGCTGATGCTTGATCAAACTCATCGACTTTCTAGCATTAATTTCGATAATAGGCTCCAGCTTCCCACCACGAAGTGTCATGGAATCAATGCATACATCGCCGTAATAACCATCCTGATACAATTGCCGTCCCACATCCTGCATTAAACTAAAATAGCCCTCGCGCTCCAGCCGCTCTAAAAAAGCCCCGTCCGGCGACAAGGATTCCCGATAGGAGAATTGTGTGTTAGCCAGCCATTGTACAGATAGGATATTGACATTTCCATCATCACCAATCGCAAATTGGCAAGAAAAATCCTGCTCTTTCTCCTGAAAAGGCTCCAAAAGGAAAAGCACCTGTTTGCCTTTACGCTCCTGTCCACGTAAATACGATACGATCCGGTCCAGCATTTGTGTCGAGGTAATGTGCAGGTTTCCTTTGCCCGATACGCCAAAATCATCCTTGATTAAAAAGCTTCCATCCCGTAGCAGCTTACGCCCCGCCTCAGCGACATCTGCAAACGAAGTCACGATATAGCCTGGGTTGCGCAGACCGAGACTGCGTTTCAGATCAGAGGAATACGTTTTGGCATTTACCTTGCGAATCGTTTCCAGCGGTGGCTGATGCAGTGTTATACCCCAAGCACGTGCAGCCTCCTCCACATGCGGTAAACCCGCAAACGGGCTAAGTACACAGCCTTCCAGTTGAGGAAACCCCTCTCCAGCATCGGCCTTACGACTGCCCAGCAGTTCGAATACTGAAGCGGACGATACGTTGCCTGCACGCTCCATGCCGTCGGTCAAATCTCGTTCGTTGACAGCCGGATGAAAGCCCAACTGCGCGATATACTGACGATGTACAGGCGAAATAGCATAACGGGTCAATAACGCATCTCCTGGCTGGCAAAAGCTGAACAGCAGTTCATCCATGGCTGCTACAATCGCAGAAGAAGCCCGGTCAGGCAGGGCTGGCAGGGAAGCTAACTGGGCATCCCGCCAGTAAGCCTCCGCTTCGAACGTTCCCATATACAAATGACGCTGATTCGGTATCGCATTCATATGATTCGCTTCCTTTCCTGCTTCATTATTGGCCCACTACACGGTAGCGCTACTGGCTCGCGCTCGTATAATCACGTAGAGCAAACTGCCATATCAGGCGGATGATCGCCAGCAGCCAGAGAGGTGCGAGAAATGCCCATACCACCAACCCGGTATCCATTTTGCCGAGAATGAACATGGGCGGAAAATTACAAATGACAAACACTGGAAGCACGAACAAACCGATACGCTGAATCAGATTACTGTACACGGCCATCGGCACATAGTTTGTCTCGAAAATGCTGTTGGACAGCTCCGTAACGCCGTTCGTGCGGATAATCCAGAAGGCTAGCAGTTGGGGGAGCAAAAATACGGAGTATGCCGTAAGCACTCCGCATCCGAGCAGCACAGAGAACCCTCCTGTGGTTTCAAAATTAAATGGCAATCCGAGCCGATACCAGCCGATGCCTGTCATAATTCCGCCGCCAATTACATTCGGCACGGTATAGCCTAGTTCAAATTGACGCAGTGTCACCATAAATTGCAGTGATACGGGTTTGGTCATGAGCACATCCAGTGAGCCGGTACGAATTTTGTCAGGCAGGCTTGTAAAATTACTGTAGAACAATCCACTATAAAATCCGCTCATCATCGTAAACACGCCGATATATAACAATATGGCGTCAGGAGACCAGCCGTTAATGTCCGTCCCGGCGCGGTATGGAACCGATGCGTACAGCAGCTTGATGAGCAAATAAGCTGTTTCAACCAGAAATGCCGTTATAAAATTAATGCGGTATTCCATCTGCGACATGACGGAAAACTGGACAAACTTCCAGTACAGTCTGATGTAGCGCCTAACGTTTCGGAAAACATTTTTCATGTTAACCTCCCACCGAGACAAAGCGTTTGACCCCGGCTTGCCACACCCAGCGTGATACGGCCGCCAGCACTACAATCCAGAGCCATTGCACGCCAATGCCTTTAGCGGCTTCCAGCAAAGTCAGCTTGCCCGTTAACGCATTCACCGGAAAAAATACGGTGTAGCTGAACGGCAGCAGACTGAACAGACGGGCCAAAACATCTCCAAAAATCGTCAGCGGAAACACGGTACCGCTAGCTACGTAAATGACAAGCGACAGCGTATAAAATAGCCCCGCCGATTCCGTCACCCAAAAGGCTATGCCGCTCAGCGCATAATAGACCACAAAATTAAGCACAAGCGCTCCCGGCAACGCCAATATGTAAAGCAAGATGTACGATAGCCCGAAGCTGATTTGTCCTTCCAAGCTAAGACATAACAGCAAAATAGCAGCCGCCAGCAGCACGACCGCGGACTGTATGACTTTGCCTCCGATAAACCGGCAAAAACGGTAAGCAAAATAATGCACAGGCTGTACCATGAATTTTGCCAGTCCACCTTCCTTGATATCTGTAGCAATTTCGTATTCAAAACCCGTAGCAATCAGTTTCCCAGTTACTCCCGCCATGACCACATACACCAGCATTTCTGGCAGAGAATAGCCCAGCACTCTTGCTTGTCCCGAAGAACCGAATACAGCTAGCCAGAGAAAAATTTGCGTCATGATCGGCAGCATAAATCCCGCCATTTGGAGCCAATAATTAGCCCGATACTCCATTTCATTTTGCATACCAAGCTGGAGTACCTTCACATATTTGTTATTTCGCATCGGCCAGCCTGCCCCCATCGTACAAATTGGCTATCCCCTCTTCCAGCGGGACGTCCTCAATCGTAAAATCAACGACAGGCAGTGCGTCCAAAATCTTTTTGGACCAAGCCAAGGTATCTTCTGCATCCAGTTCAAATACCGCCTCCAGCTCCGAATTGGAGCGAAGTTTGCCGAGGCTCGCCAACGTTAGGTTGGATACAGGGGACTCCAGTCGAACCTTAAGTAATTTACGTGCACCGATGACCTCATTCACCTTGTGTAAGTCTCCGTCATAGACCAATCTGCCCCCGCTGATAATGATGGATCTACTGCACAAATCCTCAATATCCTTCATGTAGTGGCTTGTCAGCAGGATGGTCGTCCGGTGCGTTCGGTTATAGGCTTTGAAAAACTCTCGAATCCGCCGCTGAGAAACAAGGTCCAGTCCGATGGTCGGCTCATCCAGCAAAATGACCCGTGGACGATGCAGCAGCGCGGCGATCAGTTCCATTTTCATACGCTCGCCGAGAGACAACCGCCGAACCTGCACATGAAGCTGCTCCTCCACCCCAAGCAGGGTGACCAGTTCATCCAGCGCCTCTTTATAACAGTTGTCATCGATTTCATAGATAAGCTTGTTCAGTTCGAATGACTCGCTTGCAGGCAAATCCCACCAGAGCTGGTTTTTCTGTCCCATTACAATGGAAAACTGACGTTTAAACTCTTTTTGTCGTTTCCACGGGGTAAAGCCGAGTACGTATGCCTCCCCGTCCGTGGGATGAAGAATGCCAGACAGCATTTTGAGCGTCGTTGTTTTGCCCGCTCCATTTGGACCGAGAAATCCGACAATTTCGCCTTCCTCAATGCTAAAGCTGACATTTTGTACAGCCTCTTTGGTCAGCTGCTCACGCCTGAACAAGTTTTGTAACGATTTGCGCACGCCCGGCTCCTTTTTGTAGTACGTAAATGTTTTCGACAATTGGTTTAATGTAATGGACGGCAATCAATTCCCCTCCTCTTTCCTCTGCGCGTAACCCCTGGATGAACGTGCCTGATAAGGCCGAGTGCTTGGCCTACTCGGCTGCTTGCTCTGCTAAAATCATCAGTTCCTCCAGCATATGCCGCTGTCTTTCAATTAAATGCAAAGCTCGTTCCGTAATCTCAGGCATCCGATGCTTGCGCAGTTGAAGCCCTGTTTTGTAAATATGCAGATTAAGCTTGTGCCAATCCGCGTACAGCCCCTGTGCCAATTCAATTACGTGCTGTGTTTGTGGCCCCAGCGTAGCTTGATGCAGCAGGCAATAATCAGCTGTATAATCCGTCAAATGAAGGGCACTGCCCAATCGCAGATTGTAATAGATTTCATGACAGTACGTCCGAAAATCCTGATCCTCCATGTCTGCCAACAGACGGAAGTCACCGACAAATGCCCGGTACCCCTCATCTCCCCGCTTGACCTGCTTGCCTGTTACAGCTTTCCCCGTTTGACTTTCCGACTCATTAGACGTAGGTACGCCTCTCCAGATGGCTTCGTGTCCAGTCAAATACTGTCGAATATGATGAGCACACGCAGCATGCATCTCACTTGGCGAAAGCGGGGCAGGCTGCTCCACCAGCCATGCATACTCAATAATACCCTGCATCAGATCGTCGAGCCGGGCTGAGCCCACATAAGTCATGGCATGTCCCGAGGAATCGAGCAGAAAGCTATCATTCACCTGTGCTGTCCGTTCTTGCAAGTCCAACCCGCACAACTCAATCACGTGGCCCCTTGGGTAATTTTTCACATATACATCGTGATAGGTTAAAGCAGTGCTCGACGTATGCAGCATGGTACCGTAGCCCGATGTGAGTACCCGCAACAGGTCGGTTTCATCGCTGACACCTGCGACCCACGGTTCCACCCGAATAACAGGTCCGCCACTGGCTGCCATTTCTTGAAGCTGCTCTGGATATTTCTCAGGTCCGAAGCGCTTCAAATCTCCACCATACTCTGCGCACATACTCCCACACAGCATGAATAGCTCGGATTCGGCCATGTTCACCCCGTACCTCCGCAATGAGGTACGCAGGGAAGAATATACACAATGTTTCCCTGGAAGAGCGTTTGCCACTTCTTCTGCACCATAGTCCACAACGGAATCATGACGAGTCTCCATATCGGATCCCTGCATCAACCTTGTCTTTTCGGCGCCCTTATGCATATTTGCCCAGCAGACGCTCAATGCCTTGCAGTGTAGATAGATGCTCCAGCACTAGATCGTCGTCCTCCATCGTAATATCAAGCTCATTTTCCAACTCTACAATTAATTCCACAGCCGATAAGGAATTCAGCCCCAAGGTTCGCAGATCCTGATCCGGAGTCAACTGTTCCAGTTCTCCCGGAGCCAGCTTCAAAATCTTTTCCAGCAAGGGTACTACATGGTATACATCTGTTTTCATTTTTGATTCCCTCCAATTTATGAGCATCCTAATCCAGCAATGATACCTTCCAATTTGTGCGCATACGCATCAGCTTCCTGCCAGCTGTCTGCCAAAATAAGTGTGAAAATCCGGTTCACATAGCCCCGCTTCACAGGGATACCAGACAATGTACCCGCCGTATACACAAACACCCCTTCTGGACGTTCGGGCGTATAGAGCAAGCCCTCCTCCGCGAGCAACCCGCACAAGCGGCTGTAAGTGAGAGGTGTAGCGGTAACGTTGCGGTAATAACGGGATAATGTTTTATGCTGTTCTCCCAGAACGGATGACAGGAATGAAATATAGGTAGATAACGTAAACCTACCGTTAATCTCAATAACTGGAACCAGCAAACCTTCTTCGTCAACAAAACCGTCAATAGAGGCCATTCCTGTGTACCCAATGGAATAGAGATACGTACCCAGCTGATAGGCGCAACGTCTCACTTCTTCCTCCAGCGCATCACCAATCTCAGCCGGCACTTGAGATCCGATATATACGGTGCCATCCACGTTTTGTCTTTTTAGCGAAAACATCGTCACACCACCGCCCTCGTCAATGCAGAGCTGGTAGTTCAGATCCATCTGCTTATTGTGCCAGCGCTCCACCAGCCAGCCGCCGGAAGATGGCGACGAGCCGCCAAAGCGCCTCATCACACTCAGCAGCGTGTCCAGCTTGGACAGCTCGTCCAGCATATACATGCCTTGTCCCGAGGCACCGTGCGGCTGCTTGATAATCAGCTTCACAGGTCCATCCGATAAGTCAGCCAGTCTGGCACACTCCCTGCGGATCGCCGATTCGTCTGCACATACAGCGCCTTCGCTGACAGCAAAACCAAGCTTTTGCGCGGTCAGGCGGCTGAATATTTTATCATTCACCTGAGCACTGACCGCGGATGGAGCGCCGATCAGCTCCAGCCCGCAAAGCTCCGCGATCGCTTCCTCCTGCGGTGTGACCGCATAGGGGACGAGCCACGCTTTGGCTCCGCCGCTGCTGTGGCCTGCATCTGCAACCGTACGCAGTCGTGCCAAAAGCGCCTCATCCGCCAGCACCAGCTCTGAAATCGGCGTTAGCGGATCAGAAGGCTCCGGCACCTCAATACGCGGCAGGCTAAAGCCCAATCGTTGAAGCATGTCCAGAAACGCCTTATCCGGCTGTTCCCGAAGTACAATGACATCCTGACTTCGACATAGCAGGAGATTCATTTCCTCCATCCGGTTTACGACTTGCTGTTCATCCCGGTCTACCATGCCCCCCTTGCGGGGGGATGGATGCCACACTTGCTCTGCGCCGATATTAAACAGCCAAATCAGGACTCCATGGTCTCGTTCATGCGCAAGCGCTTCCACAAGGTTAATCGTTTTAGTCGTCACGTCTTGTCATCATCCCTCTCTCTTCCATCCAGTAACAAACAACATCCATAGAAAACTAAATGTACTTCAGAGAGCCTGCCCCATGCAGATACAATACGCTGCATTTGGAGCACACCGGAGTCAATCCTTCATGATTAATCTTTTGACGAGTTTTCTCATACGCATCCGAGTTCCATATCTCCTTCAGACTATGCTCACGCATGCTTCCAATCGTGAATTCACTGAAAAATTTGCAAGGCATGACCTTCCCGTCTGGTAAAATATCTGTTCTGGAGGTGAGCGCCAAACAATGATTGGAACAACGGCTGACCATTTCCTCGCCATGGATGAATTTATCAATTTCCTCATAATCCAAACCGGGCTGATAGCGCACGCGAATGTTCCATACTCGCTCATTGATCCGCTGTAGTTCCTGCATCAGAGGATCGATGTTATCCGGGTTGATTTTATATTTGAAAGCATGCCAGCTACTAATATTTTTTTCTTCAAGTTGTCGGAGCCAGGAGAAATTACGTGTAAAATATTCATCCATTTTGAGGGAGGTTTCTTTGGAAATGTACCAGGGGAACGTCAGCAGCACCAGATCCAGCCTTTTGTCCTCCAGCATTTGCAGAAATTCGTACATCCGTCCGATCATGTTATCGTTAATGACCGCATGGACAGTTACCCGTCCCTTGTACAATCCCTGGTCGCGCAGTTCAATCAGCTTATCCATCTGCCGCATTGTTTTTTGAAAAGTGCCTTTACCGCGGATTAAATCGTGTTCTCTTTCAAAACCTTCAATCGCTATTAATAACTCCAGATTTTCGGACAAATCCAAAATCCGGTCCAAATATTTATCAATAAGTAACCCATTTGTACAAAAGGTCATTTCGCGCCGATCTTCCGCCAGCACGTCCAAAATTTCATCAAAACGTCGATGAAACATCGGTTCGCCGCCCCACATGTACAGTCTGGACTTGGCTTCCTTGGTTTCGCTCAAAATTTGCCGGAGCATGTCCGGAGCAAGATCCATGTTTTGTTCTTCTTTATCCATTTGGTGATGGTAGCCTTCCTCGTTCCATTCAAAGCAGTGTGTACATCTCAGGTTGCAGCGGTTAGTCAGCTTAATGCCGATCGTCTGGGGCATGTCCGTTTTGAAAGTAGGGTCCTGTGTGGCGTTACGGTAAGATACAGAAGCGTTTTTCAGGTTACGCTTGATGAGCTTGAACGCTTTCTCATCAATCAGCACATTGCTTTTGGGCTGCATGCTAACACCTCGTTTAATGGATTTTCAGGCACATGTACCTAGCTGTACGTCAGACCGTCTCCATTCCTTCCAGATACGGCGCTTGTTCCGCATCGCTGATCCCCTGAATGTAGCTGCAAAACGCATCTACCGAGCTCAAATGCTCTAGCTCAAAGGAATCAAAATCAATCTCCACATCAAACGCATCCTCCACTTGCAGCATGAAATGAACCAACTGCAACGAATCCAGTCCCGCATCATGAATAATGTCCGAATGTCCATCCAGCTTAGCGACCAGTTCAGGATCTTCCTTAACCGCGCTGATCATTTCAATCACTTGGCTTTGCATAGCAAACTCCTCCTTGTGAATGAGATTCTGTTCGTTCCACCCAACGATGCCCTCTGCAAAGAAAGCTCCTAGAAAAATTCCTTCACTGGAACTTTATTCAATTATACTCCTCCAATGAAGAGACAAGTCAATAGGTTGTTTTGTAAGTAAAACTCGCAATATGTAAATTAATGTATGATAACTTCTACAATTTTCGCTGGCTATTTTTTCGCAAAATCTAATAAAAATTCTTCTCACATCTCTTGCATGAGCAGCAGAATTATTTTACAATACACGTGAAAATGTTTTTCTCTAAATACTCCTTATATACGATACTTATTTTCAAACAAACACTCTACAGCCAAAGGAGCACAGCTCATGTCCCCCATTCTTCATACATTAGCCCATAGACTGGAGCAGCTGCCCGTACAGGAGCGCAAGCTGGCGGAATCCATCCTGCAATCCCCGGAAGATGTGTTGCATCTGGGTATTCGGGAGCTGTCAGAGCGTTGTGGTGTAAGTGCGGCGACCGTTACGCGGTTTTGCAAATCACTACATTTTAAAGGCTATCCCGATTTCAAAATGAAGCTGGCCGCCGAGTTGTCTCATTCCAACCGTAATGGTGAAGAATCCTATCAGGATATTGTCGCCGGAAATTCACTTTCCCGAATCGTGCAGGCTATTCAGGCGAACCATACCGCATCCATTGCAGACACGACCCGACTGCTGGATTTCGACAAGCTGGAGCAGGCCATTGCATGGCTGTCAGCCACGAGCCGCATTGATCTTTATGGCATGGCGACATCGTCGATTGTGGCCCAGGATTTTTACCAGAAGCTCATCCGTATTGGCAAGAACAGCACTGCCTTTGCAGATTCCCATATGCAGATCACCTCTGCCTCCTCGCTCGGAGCGGAAGATGTCGCCTTTGCCGTCTCTTATTCAGGGGAAACCCAGGAGACCATTGCGGCTCTACGCTGTGCAAAGGAACAGGGGGCCAAGACACTATCCCTAACCTCCTTCGGAAACAATACGCTGGCAGGCCTTGCGGATATTGCGCTATTTTCCTCTTCATTGGAGGAAGGAATGCGACGTGGGGATATGGCCTCTCGCATCGCCCAGCTTCATATTATAGATATTCTGTTTACAGGTATGGTGAGCTCGGATTTTGACAAATATATTCCAAGATTGGAAGGTTCATATCAACAAGTGAGCAAGCTCAAAAAACAACCAGGGGGTCACTAAGATGAACATACGCATTTTGAACAGCCGTGAAGACCTGAACGCTACTGCCGCCGCTGTGATCGCTAGCTTGCTACTATCCAAACCACAGGCTATGCTTGGCCTGGCCACCGGTAGTACGCCGATTGGCATTTACCAACATCTTGCAGATATGTACCGCAAGGAACAGGTCAGTTTTGCACGCGCCTATTCCGTGAATCTTGATGAATATGTTGGTCTTCCCCCAGAACATCCGCAGAGCTATCGAAGCTTTATGAATGAGCACTTGTTCCAGCATATCGACATTCCCATATCCCATACACGTGTTCCTGACGGGAATGCACTAGATCTGGCAGCAGAATGTGCAGCGCACGAGCAGGCTATTCTGGATCATGGCCCCGTGGATCTGCAGTTGCTTGGCATTGGTCATAATGGGCATATCGGCTTTAACGAACCCGGTCACAGCTTGGCTGGGGCCACACATGTTGTAGATTTGAAAGAAAGTACGCGCTCGGCCAATGCTCGATTTTTTGGCGAAATAGATGCTGTACCCAGGCAAGCAGTTACGATGGGAGTAGGCACGATTCTCAAGGCGAAGCAAATTATACTGGTGGCTTTTGGTGCGGATAAGGCCGACATTATAAAGCAGGCTTTAACTGGACCTGTCACGACTGAGTGTCCGGCTTCTTTGCTGCAATGTCACCCCAACGTACTTATTTTACTGGATCAGAAAGCGGGAGGATGGTTCAATTGAAGTCAGATGAAATGAGTGGTAACGTACCCCAGCTACTGTATGGGCAAGTTGTCGTTGGAAATGACATCATTGAAAAAGGGGTTGTCGTCATTGAGGGGCAGTCCATTGTTTATGCTGGTTCCGAGGGAAATTTGCCCGCCGATTGGACATCGGTAGTCTTGGCAAATCAGGAAGAAAGTGCAGCGAGAGCGGTAAAAATTGTGCGTCTGGAAGGAGGCTATCTGCTACCAGGCTTTATTGATATTCATGTTCACGGCGGTAACGGTGAGGACTTTATGGACTCCAGTCCAAAGGTGCTGGATACGATCACCTCCTTTCACGGTTCACAAGGAACGACGGCCATGCTGGCTACCACCATGACCGCGCCCAAGGAACAGATTGACCGAGTATTGAGTGAAGTTCACGCTTATATGGCACTACCTATGCCTTATGCTCAGTTGGAGGGCGTACATTTAGAAGGGCCGTTCATCAGTCCGAACTGGCCGGGAGCGCAAAACCCGGAACATATCGTGCCACCGAATCTGTCATGGGTGGCAGAATGGGAGCAGCGCTATCCAGGCCTTGTTCGCCAGCTCACGCTTGCGCCCGAACGGGAAGGAGCGCTGGAACTGATTGCATGGCTTTGCAGCCATGGCATTACCGCGGCTCTCGGTCATACAGATGCTACGTATGAAGAGGTTGAACAGGCAGCGACGGCGGGGCTGAACCATGCGGTGCATGCGTTTAATGCTATGACTCCGCTGCATCATCGCAAGCCGGGAGCCGCCGGAGCCGTACTTGCTGATCCGCGCATTGAAGCAGAAATCATCGCGGACGGCATTCATGTGCATCCCGCCGCCATTTCCCTGCTCGCTAGGTTAAAGCAGGATCATAATCTCATTCTCATCACAGATGCCATGTCTGCTACTGGTCTGGAAGACGGGAAATATACGCTCGGCGATTTGCCGGTGATCGTGCAGGGCGGTGTAGCACGACTGGAGGATGGGGTCACTTTGGCAGGAAGCACACTAACGATGATTGAAGGCTTCCGCTATTTGGTTCAACATGTGGGTATGAGTATTCCCGCGGCATCACAAATGGCCAGCCTGAATCCGGCTCGATCCTTGCACATTGCTGATCGTACAGGTTCGCTTGAAGCAGGTAAACAAGCAGATATCCTGTTACTGGATGGAGACTTAAAGCTGCAAGGCGTATGGATTAAAGGATTGCGCAAATAATTCAGTTATAGTTATCATTCCCCAAAACTAAAGAGCTATCCACCAGCGTATTCGCTGAGATGGATAGCTCTTTCTTTGGCATTGCACACACTTATAGGGTTTGAATTAGCGATGATTCATCGGCGCGGGCGTATGATTTTGTGGACGTGTGGGTGCTGTATTTTCCATTGGACGGTTTGTATCAGCCGCCGAGGTCGGGAATACACGTTCAATCACATCCACCATTTCATTGCTCAAGCCTCTAATCGGATGACCATTTTGCACACTGTGTGTAAAGTCAGTGGCTTGTTTGACAAAATCCGGGTTAGCGGATACATGTACCTGTTCAATCGAAGGTGCAAATTGCTTAACTTTATTCGCGATACGGCTCTTGACTGCATCACTTGGTTCATATGCAGTTCTTGCTCCCTCGATTGTGGTGTTTCCGTTATCTCCGCGATTGTTGTCCGTCAAGCCACGCAACATACCGTACGAGCCTGTACCCATCGTACCGAATAAACCGTCATCACGACGCGCTGGCGTTCCATTCCCGGTAACTCCATTTCCGGTAACTCCATTTCCGGCAACTCCATTGTCTGTCATTCCAGGCGTCGTAGTATCCGTAGTACGGTTTCCTCTAGTGCCATTAACGCCATTCACACTCGGTACATTACCGTTACGTCCAATACTATTAGCACCTGGAGTACCGTCAATACTTGGAGCACCGACACCTGTTCCGTTGGCTTGGTCTTTCAAGGAAACGGCTACATAGGCATGTCGTTCACCGACCAGCACTGTCGCAGACTTTACATCCGGCATCTCAGATATACGTTTGGACAAACTGCGATCGACTTGCAGATTACGGACTGGATGTCCGGTTCGGTTGCCATTTTCATTCAATGACATCCCGTCCATACCATTGGACTTAACCCCATAACGATTCACACCATCCATACCATTACGGTTCACACCATCCATATGATGTGTGCTTTGCGCGTTATAGCGTGTACTGTTCGTACGAACGTTATGATCGGCATTTCCGCACCCGGTCAAAGCAGCCATACTGGCGAGTAAAGCAGCAGAAATCGTAAAACTGATGACCTTCTTAGTTCCTGGCATGAACTCATCCTCCATACATTATAAAATGTGTGACGAGATTATCATGCGCTATGAATCATAGGGATATCCTGACTAAAAAATGACTAAAAAAATAAAATTTTAATGTAAATATGAAATACAATTGATGATTTACCACAAGATGGCATGTATAATAAGCTTGAAAAATACTTTATTTTACAAAGGAGGATTTTCGATTTGAAAAAGATCACTGTTTTGATGCTCATTTTTTTGTTATCAGTTACCCTTGTACCCGTCGGCGCTTTTGCAGGCTCCACTACACCCCAACCCCCGAAAGATCCCGCCGGAAGCTGGGCAGAAGGCCCACCACCTAATCGCGTTGATCCTGCCAAACCTGCATTATTATTCGTACATGGTTTGAACAGTAGCGCTGAAGTCTGGACCAAAAATAATAACGACATGCTTCATCGCGCACGTGACGCCGGATACCAGACGGCCACCATTAATCTGTACGATACAAATGGTACATCCCAGGATATGTGGGACAATGGTAAGCTTTTAGCCGACAAAATCAAGGTCATCAGTAATCACTTTGGAAAAAAGCTCATTGTCATCGCCCACAGCAAAGGTGGAGTGGATACTCAAACCGCTCTCGTATATAACGGAGCTGCTCCTTATGTTCAACGTGTCATCACCCTCAGCAGTCCCCATCATGGCTCACAACTTGCAGATCTCGCCTATAGCAGCTGGGCCGGATGGCTGGCAGACATCGTCGGCTCACAAAATCCCGGTACCTCTACTTTACAAACATCTTATATGAAGTATTTCCGATCCAAGACCGATGCACTCAGCAACGCAACTACAATTCCATTCTTCACGTTTGCTGGTGATAACTGGTCTGACGGCACTGCTTCCTACATACTCGGCGGACTTTACCTCTCAACCTTTGGTAAAAATGATGGGGTGGTCACAGTCGACAACGCTAAGCTCCCCGGCGGACGTGTAGTTAAAATCGGATCTTGGGATCATGCCAAGGTTCGTACCGGTTCTTACGTCTTCTCCCTGATCCAACCCTACCTCCAAGCGAACACTCCAGCATTGAATCAGGAAACTGAAGCACTTTCAGCATCTTCCCTGACTGCTTCTGCTGTACAATCCACCTATAACGAGATCGATAATTCATACTTTATCCGAGGCGGCGATTATAATGGAAAAGCCTCAGAAACCCTCACTGTTGAAAATGGTGTCAAATCCATTGATCTGGACTGGATCAGCGATAAACGTGTGAGTAAGCTGGAACTAACCAAGCCTGACGGTACCAGTGAAATTATTAATCTGAAAGCAGGCTATGATGACGATATTTTTGCTGGTGCCTGGCATCATAATGCCGTCATTCAAAATCCAAAACCGGGCACCTATAAACTGAACGTCATAGTTCCTGATCAAGGAGCATATCTCCTGATTGCACGTTACCAGGCTGTTCAAGTTCCAGAGCTGAAATACAATCTGAATGCAGTGGGCCCGAAGCTAAACCTGAAACCACAGGATGCCCCGGACAGCGTTACACAAGTTACCTACCAAGTTCAATATTATGGTGACCCGCAGCAAGGAGTCACTTCTGCCTCCAAAGGTTTGACGGTACAGCAAAAAACCGTTAACCCTACCGGACAAATAGAGCTATCCAAAGCGGACAAGCCCGGCATCTATTCTGTAACCTATGAAATTAGCGGCACCACAGAGGCAGGTTATCCGTACCGCCGCACAGCTGTTCAATCCATCTATATTGATGCTGACGGCAATAAGTATGTTGACTAATTAAATCTACAACCTAAAAAGCCTGCGAACCCCTACATATATGGGGCGTTTGCAGGCTATTATTCATTACAAAACTTCTTGATAGTGGTAATACTTTGTAATCCCATTCTTGTGTTCAATCGGTTGTTTGATTCTGATTCCTCAGCTTATGAAGCCGATAGTAGCGGTGTAAATCCATAATAAAATGGAAAAGAACAAATGCCAGCATGGAGTATACACTGATCAATACTGTGGCAACTAATTGTTGTGTAGCAAATCCGAGGGAAACATTAGCTATCAGATAACCAGCCCCAGTAAATGTGGTGATCGTCACTACAGGCGCTCTCTTGTTTTTTTCCTTAACTTTTGGTTTTTTCTTATGTTCTGAAGGATCTTTGAATTTCGCCAAATTATATTTTATAAAGGAATACAAGGCGACTCCATAAAGGGCAAAGGAACCTATAAAATACCATGAAGTATCCAGACCCAACATGCCATAAGCAAACTTTTGTGTCATGATCATGAAGCCTATAGAACAAATCAAACCAAATACCCCACGGAATAAAGTGTAATTCAACTGCAATTTGCGTGGCATGATGACCAGTACTAGAGCCCAAATGTTTATCATAACAATCGGTGGCAACAGTACATAAACGTAAACTGCAATGTATGGATTTCCCACTAAGGGGATAACCAGAAACAGATCTAACAGTAATAAAACAAGAATGATGACATTGGAACGAATACTGTTGACTGGGTACATCTTCATACTTTTCTCAAAAGAAGCCCTGTTATCACTCATAAACTTATAAGCCCTCCGTTAAATAAGTAAACCTACGGATAAGGATAGCCAAGGCTATATCCATTGTCCACTTTTCTATTGAACTGTTTTTAACTCTTGTCGCAGTTCTTCTATAAAATCAGTCACAATGCTTTGGACAGCATCTTCACGGGACATACGAATATACCGACTGGTCTTTTGAATGTCTTCCTCGAACAATTGAAGTATCCTATACATGGCCTCCTGATCTCCACTTCGTACTAATTTTAGCAATTGGACGAACTCAGCATCCGAAATAACTCTTTGAGCATTTTCTTTTTCCATTTATTCACCGCCTGTTGGGATAGCTTTAACTCTTTTGCAATCTGTGCTTCGGTTTTGTCTAGTATGTAAAGGTCAAAGATGATCATTTTTCCGATCTCAGAAGATAGAGAGTTGATAAGCTGTAATGTGTACATATTAGAGTTTGAAGATTCTGTAAAAGATGGGGCGCTGACGGCTTCGTTCTTTTCCATTACAAATTCATGATTGGTTTGTACCCGAGCACGATACTGGATTCTCCAGGCAATGCGGTACAGCTTCTTTCGATATTGTTCTACCAATGTTAGCTGAGACTGATCCATTGTAAATCACCCTTTCTCTTTGGATTTGACTTTTTCTAATCCTCATACTATAGGGTAATTTCCAAACCTATTCTACAACCAAAATCAGAACACTTGTTCTTATTTATTATACTATTTTTACAATCAGTTGTATATGGTTCTTTTAATTTACCTTCCTTTATATATGGCTAAAAAGGAGGGAATACATTGCAAATGGATGATGCTCTTTCTCTGGTTACCAACGTAGGCTTTCCAGCTGGACTTTGTTTTATTTTGTTGCGGCACATCCTGCACACGATGGAGGAAAAGCTGGACAAGCTGGATCTCTCACTTCATGAGCTGATTCAGGTTATCCAAGAATTAAACGACACTAACAATTCTTCTTCCAAAAGCAGCAAACCTGACGAGTAACGAACACAAAGAAGCTCCAGACGACGATCATCCGCCGTTGGAGCCTCTTTGTGCGCTAATTTAATTCTAATGATTATTTTCCAGTCTGAGCTTGGTCGTGTCCATTCTGTTCAGCACGGTTCACGTCAGATACTGACAGACCATAAGCCCAGTTACTTTGTGGCGGTACAATCCATACGGTATCTGGATCATCG
Organism: Paenibacillus sp. MZ03-122A; assembly: GCF_024213325.1. Taxonomy (NCBI): domain Bacteria; kingdom Bacillati; phylum Bacillota; class Bacilli; order Caryophanales; family Paenibacillaceae; genus Paenibacillus; species Paenibacillus sp. MZ03-122A. Next base: position 160,268 of record NZ_JANAVI010000006.1, read on the forward strand.
TTAAGCGTCCAGCCCTGATAGACCAGCTGGGAATCATCCTTACCCAGCGATACGCTCAGCGTAAAGCGGTGAACAGGCTTGTTCAGCTCAGAGGCTTTGCGCAAGGCCTGACTGCTGGCTAGGTTTTTGATTTGCTGCGAGAGGGAAGTCGCCGTGTCACTGGCTACTGACTTTCCGTTCAGCGTCCAAGATGTGGAAGCACTGTCTCCGGTTCCGCTGTTACCGGAGGATTTGAGCATCCATGAAGCATTTTGGCCTTCCCACTCTATTCCGCTCAGCTTGGTATCGTCCCAATCGAACGGTGTTGTATCTATAAAATCATTAGCACCCAGCAACAACCCTGAAAGTGTATCGATAGGTACAGAAGCTATCTCTTTTTTGTCTGATAATACATAAACAGCATCTCCGGAAGGCAACGTTTCACCGAAGGCAAAGGTACGAACGTCACCCTTCTTGGTCTTAATCTCAATCTGATCATTGGTAGCGCTGATCCCATATTTGGCTACGTCTGTAGGAGAAGATTCCACCACTTCACCCAACTTTACATTTTCAATCGCTGCTAGCCAATTGTCTATTGTATATTGGTTTAATGGGTAAGTCCGTGGCTTGCTCATACTCCATTGACCATCATGTTGTTCAAGTTCCACCGACTTGCCGTCCTTTCCAGTGATCGCGAAAGACGTAATATCCCCTTGCGTAAGCTGAACCAGCTGGCGAGCCGCCGGCGCTTGTTCACGAAAGAAGTTTTGGCTCTTCGCATAGATTATACCCGCTCCCAATACAACTAACAGTAGCACTGTGGGTATCCATTTTCTCATGCTCTTCTTCGCCTCCACCATAATAAGATTCCGATGACCGCGAACAGCAACGGCAATCCGATGACAGATATGGTCAATATCGTTTTCGCTTGTGCAGGAGTCAAGTAAGCTACCTTATAATCCTGCTCCTGACGAGGACGAATGGTGAGCCCATCAGAGTGTTCCTGCACATAATTCAGACTGTTCAGCACAAAGTCTCGATTGCCTCCTGTGCTGATCTCAGTGTCGCTTAAGAGGGCCGACGTTCCGAGAATAACGGCTTTGGGCTTGCCGTCTTTCCCTTCTACCGCATAACCGAGATTCAGCGGCCCCTGCGGGTCTTTGTCATCCTTTTGCGTTTCGTTGTTCAGCAGTCCTTGGATATTCGTTTCACCATAGCTGGCTGCAGAAGATTTCATCAAAAGCGTCGTCTTCCAATCCTTCTGCTCTCCTGCCTGCAAAGCAATAGACAGTGAAAGAACCGGGTACAGATTGGAAGCTTCCAACTTATCGGTGATCGCATGACTGCCGAAGGTAGGGACCGTCCATAGAGGTCCAAGTGTATTCGTCTGTTCCTGATCCACCACGATGGCATGAGTGTCCTTCACTCCATAATCAGCTGCTAATGCATCAAGGTTTTTCCAATCGGACCCCATGTTCGGGTGAAAGCCTAGTGCCATAAAAAGCTTTCCGCCATCATTCAGATACGTACGAATACTCTTCAGTTCCGTTGCACTGATATCACGTTCTGGTCCGACAATAGCCAATACAGACGCATCTTTAGGCACGCTACCCGCCTGATTAAGCTGAACTTCCTCTGTTTTCACATTATCTTGTGACAGTGAGCTGCTTAATTCAGTCATTTGGGACAATGGGATTTCCTCATGTCCAGTTAGAAAGACCACTTTCCCTTGACGGGTAGATGATAATCCCAGCAGTCCACTAGTCAGCTTTTCTTCCCCGGTAAATTGGTATGCCCCTTCACCACTCCCCTGAGCTTGCGTAAATAGACTCCCAATATCTATAACCCGCTTCTTCTCCCCCTGCACCAACACAATAGATGCCGAAGTAACACCATATTGCTTGGCCAGTATCGGTTCCTGATTCAGATCGTATTGCTCGACCTTGAGCTTGTTGTTACGCTTGGCATATTCATTCAGCATGTCCGTAACATCCCGGTTCAGCTTCTGATTTTGTGAAGTAGATACGGTAAAAGCAATGAGCCGTACGTCTTCCTTTACACCTTGGATGGTCGTCAACGTTTGGTCAGACAGCGTATACTGCTTGCCTGCCGTCAGATCCAGTTGAAAGCCCCCTAACGACCGCAGAAATAACGTCAATAAAATAAAAATCCCTACAGCAGCAATTGATAGTACCACACTATTGGTATGACCCAGCCATTTTTTCATATTCATTACCTCCACCGTTTCCGTTCAACCACCTGGATGCTGAATAGCAAAAAGAGCACCGCCACTGTCACGTAGTACATCACATCGGCTCCATTCAGCAATCCTTTGGTGAAACTGTCAAACCGTGCGGTTAGTGAAAAAGGTTCCAGCCATTGCTGTACCGCCGCAGATGCACCCGTCTGTCCACCAAACGAATCCAGCATCCAGAACACAAGTAAAATAATAAAACCGACGACCGCTGACATCATCTGATGCTGTGAAAGCGTCGAAGCGAATAAGCCGATCGCCATCATGGCTGCGCCAAGCATAAATAGACCGATCACAGATGTAAATACCAGTGTCCAATCCAGCGACCCATAAAAGGACATCACGACCGGATACGCTAGACTGCACAGCACTAATATGAGCAACATCCCCAGCGACGCCAAAAATTTACCCACGATCATTTCCGTCACACTCACAGGGGAGGTAAGCAGCAGTTCATCCGTACCTTGCCTGAATTCCTCCGCAACCAGCCTCATCGTGAGTAATGGGATGACGAACACCAGCATGGACAAGGTGTCACCGAGTACCAGCCGATAGTCCAGAATGCTAGGCTGATACATAACAAAATTTGTATAAAAAAGTAACCCCGTCAGCATCATGTACACTGCAAGCGCAAAATAGGTCGTTGGTGTCCACAGATAGGCTTGCAGCTCTTTTTGACAGACCGCGAACAAACGCCTCATGACCGATTACCTCCTGTATCCTTATCTTCTTCAGCCTTATCGTCGCCGGATGCAGCATCTCCATGCTCCACCGTGATAGCCGTAGGGGCTGCATTCTCCGAGGAATGTAGATCTTGTACTGCTGGATCGCTGACCTGACCTTCTTCCGTCTCGCGGGTCGTTAACTGCTGGAAGATATTTTCCAAGCTAAGGCTTTCTTTTTTCATCTCCAAAATCGGAAGCTTCGCATCAGACAGCACATAAAATAGTTCTTCGCGAAAATCCTCACCGGAGGCTCCTGTGAGTAGCAATTCGGTCATATCTGGCTCTGCGGCAGTCAGCTTCGTGTTCGCTGGAGGCTGCGTGGCCGCCATAGATTCAACCTCTACTTTTCCCCAAGTACGCAGGACATCCAGCACCTGCTCACGCTTCCCTCTGACCTCCACCTTCACCTTGAATCCATCTTCCATCGAACCGCCGAGCGCGTCAGGGCGCCCATCCATGACCAGTTTCCCTTCATGGATGATGAGAACACGATTGCATAACGCATCCACCTCAGGCAATATATGCGTACTTAGCAATACCGTATGATTTTCGCCAATCTCCTGAATGAGCTGACGAATCTCCAAAATCTGATTGGGGTCCAAACCCGAGGTCGGTTCATCCAACACCAGTAAATCCGGGTTATGAATAATCGCACCTGCCAGTCCCAAGCGCTGTTTATACCCTTTGGACAAACTGCGGACTAATTGTTTTTCCCGCCCATTCAGTCCTAGCCTGGAAATCATCTCCGAAATACGTAGCTTCTGCTCTCTCGCAGGCACGTCCCGAATACTAGCTACAAACTTCAAATAGGATCTTACGGACATATCCTCATACAAAGGGGGAGTCTCCGGCAGATAACCGATTTTGGAACGGGCCTGTCTGCCCTTATCCTGAATCGGGATACCATCAATCGTAATCACTCCCTCGTTGGGTTGAAGATATCCTGTAATCATGCGCATCGTCGTCGTTTTACCCGCACCATTCGGCCCCAGGAAACCAACAATTTCACCGCGCTGCATTTCAAAATCCAGCTTATGTACACCCCGGTTGCCCTCATACCACTTGCTCACCTGCTGCACTTTGAGCACATGTTCCACCCTTTCCTTTATCGTATTGACAAATCATTTCGAACTACACACACATATCAAAAGAATTCCATAGCGATAAGTTCGGAAGACCAAAGCCTTCGCGAAGCGGGCCTCCTCCTACTTCCCTCCCATCTAAAATGTTGCATCAGTCGTGGGTAGCAGCGGAGCGGAGGATTTGGAGCTGGAGAAGCGCCAGCGTTCGCCTTTGCCTTGGGATTTTTACCTTTACATGTCTTATTTAATCACAGAAAAATCCCACGGCAACAGCGATCGGAAGCCCAAAGCCTTCGCGGAGCGGTCTCCTCCTACTTCCCTCCCCCTAAAATGTTGCATCAGTCGTGGGTAGCAGCGGAGCGGAGGATTTGGAGCTGGAGAAGCGCCAGCGTTCGCCTTTGCCTTGGGATTTTTACCTTTACATGTCTTATTTAATCACAGAAAAATCCCACGGCAACAGCGATCGGAAGCCCAAAGCCTTCGCGGAGCGGTCTCCTCCTACTTCCCTCCCCCTAAAATGTTGCATCAGTAGTGGGTAGCAGCGGAGCGGAGGATTTGGAGCTGGAGAAGCGCCAGCGTTCGCCTTTGCCTTGGGATTTTTACCTTTACATGTCTTATTTAATCACAGAAAAATCCCACGGCAACAGCGATCGGAAGCCCAAAGCCTTCGCGGAGCGGTCCCCTCGCACCTTATGCTACACTTTTAAATTCTAATAATAATCCCCCACATATAACTCCAGCTTAACGTCACTTAAATAGAAGCTTAAAATAATGTGTCTGAAATGTGAACATAAAATTACACATCTACCCTCAGAAACTTGTACGGTTCGCTAAGGTATGGATTCGCATCTACTATCATTACAACGTGTGAAGGGAGTGTATAAAAGCGATGAGTGTATTGTTTACCAATCTAGTTTCTAACGGCGACTTCGAGATCGGATCAACCCTTTTTTGGAGCTCTGTCAATGTGACTGTCACTAACTTATCTGTAAAAAAGACAAACTTTTATAGTGCGATCCTGACAGGAGGCGCAGTAGATGCATCTCTTTCCCAGGTCGTTTTTGCTGCACCAGGCGAAAGTTATACGTTAAGCCTTTCAGCTGCAAAAATAGGAAGTCTGTCCAGTCCTCAAGTTAACATTTTTCTGTATTACTATGACGCAACCTTTAGCTTCCTTGGCACGGGGCTAACTACCTATTTGAGTGCAGGTACATTACCAGACGCTGTGAATGGGACATGGCAAAGCCTATACGAAGTAACAGCTCCTGTACCAGCCAACGCAGCCTATGCCTTTTTGGTTATTAGTAAAAACGCCTTGGCTAACACCGCTGATGTAGCTATTGATGCCGTTGCTCTTGTTAAAGCAAGTGCAGCTGGAGCTGTGGGTCCAGTCGGACCTGCCGGCCCAACTGGTGCTACAGGCGCTACGGGCGACACTGGCGTTACCGGACCTGTCGGGCCTACGGGGGCCACGGGCGACACAGGTGTTACCGGACCTGTCGGGCCTACGGGGGCCACGGGCGACACTGGTGTTACCGGACCTGTCGGGCCTACGGGTGCCACGGGCGACACTGGTGTTACTGGACCTGTCGGGCCTACGGGGGCCACGGGCGACACAGGTGTTACCGGACCTATCGGGCCTACTGGCGATACCGGGCCTACGGGGCCGACTGGACCTACTGGA
>NZ_JANAVI010000006.1:166091-367106 GCF_024213325.1 Paenibacillus sp. MZ03-122A
CCATTTGGCCTTGGATTTACTGGACCTGTCGGACCTACGGGTGCCACGGGTGATACAGGTGCTACCGGACCTGTCGGGCCTACGGGTGCTACGGGCGACACTGGTGTTACTGGACCTGTCGGGCCTACTGGCGATACCGGGCCTACGGGGCCGACTGGACCTACTGGACCATTTGGCCTTGGATTTACTGGACCTGTCGGACCTACGGGTGCCACGGGTGATACAGGTGCTACCGGACCTGTCGGACCTACAGGCGCTACGGGTGATACAGGATCTGCTGGACCTATCGGGCCTATCGGGCCTATCGGCGACACAGGCGCTACTGGACCTGTCGGACCTACGGGCGACACGGGACCTACAGGGCCGACTGGACCTACCGGACCGTTTGGATTTACTGGCCCGATTGGACCTACAGGACCTACGGGGCCGACTGGACCTACGGGGCCTACCGGACTCTAAGCTCCTTTTCTACCACATCATGTTTAAGCGATGTACCATACCTTATGGACAAAGCCGCACAGCATGTTAAAAGCTTTGTCATCCTTGCCCTGCCGCGATTGTGGCAGGGCTTCTATAAATCAGACCTCTTTTAAATCCAACTTTATGTTTGACCTGAACTCTTAGATGGTTCCCAAAGGAGTGATGCTCAATTGATCAGTATCAGCCTGTGCATGATCGTCAAAAATGATCAAAATACAATTGGCCGTTGCCTGGAATCGGTCCATCCTATTGTGGATGAAATCAACATCGTGGACACAGGTTCACAGGATCGGACCATTGACATATGTCGCAACTTTACAGATCGAATTTTTCCATTTGAATGGGTAGATCATTTTGCCCTTGCACGTAACTATTCGTTTGAGCAAGCTACGCAGGAGTACATTCTCTGGCTTGATGCCGATGATATTTTGAAGGAGCAGGATGCCGTCAAGCTGCTTGAGCTGAAGCAAACCCTTGATTCCTCAGCCGTACCAACCGTCGATTCCGTGTCTATGAATTATCATTATGGCTTTGATGATCATGGCAATGTCACCCTACATTTTCGCCGAAACCGCTTGATCAGAAGGTCAGCCGGATTCCGTTGGCACGGAGCTGTGCATGAGTACCTCGCCGTAGACGGGAATATTCAACATGCCGATATCGCCATAACTCATACCAGAACACATACAGTCTCTCCAGGAAGAAATCTGCGAATTTATGAGAAGTTGCTCGCCCAAGGTCATGCCTTCTCTCCTCGTGACCTCTACTATTACGCTAACGAGTTAAGAGATAATGAAAGATATGAGCAGGCCGTGCAGGCTTACCAGAATTTTCTGGATACCGGACAGTGCTGGGTAGAGGATGCGATTAGTGCATGTAGCAAAATGGCCGACTGTCTGCAACAACTTGGCAAGCTGGAGCAAAGTATTACCGCGGCTTTCCATAGTTTGACCTTCGATACGCCCAGGGCAGATCTATGCTGTCGGATAGGTCATTATTTTTTGCATAAAAATGAGATCTCCAAAGCTATTTATTGGTACGACATGGCTACCACTCTGAATCCTCCCGACACGATGGGCCCGGTACAGGACGCGTACCAAACGTGGTTTCCTCATATCCAGCTATGCATTTGCCATTTTCGGATGAAGGATTACACACGTGCGAATTGGCACAACGAACAAGCTGCAATGTACGTTCCCAACGACCCGCATGTCCTGCATAATCGGCAATTTTTTAGCTCAATCCTGAATCCTCCCCAATAGAGATGTCTCTCATACTCACCCCTCAATCTTTAAGTAAGTCAAAGGAGGAGCAAGCGGAATGCAACAATCGAATCGGTACAAGATAGCTGTCTATGCCATTAGCAAAAATGAAGCCCGATTCGCCAAACGCTGGATGCACACCATGCGTGAAGCCGATGTTGTCATTGTAGCGGACACCGGCTCTACAGACGATACTGTTTCCCTGCTACGCGAAGCGGGTGCAGAGGTGCATCGTATCGAGGTAAATCCTTGGCGTTTTGACAAGGCTCGCAATGAGTCCCTACGACTGGTCCCTGACGATATAGATATTTGTGTCTGTACGGATCTGGACGAAGTCTGGGAGGAAGGTTGGCGGTCGCGGCTGGAACGTAACTGGAAGGAAGGAACTACCCGGATGCTATATGCCTTTACGCATGGACAGCCTGGGCAAGATACCGTCTATACATGGTTCTGGAAAGAAAAAATACACACTCGTCACGGTTACCGCTGGGTACGCCCGGTTCACGAGGTGCTTGAATATATCGGGGAAAGTGAAGAACGTAGCATTCGATCCGATCAGCTCCGCTTGTATCATGATCCCGATCCACACAAATCCCGCAGCCAATACCTTCCGCTGCTGGAGCAGTCTGTGCGCGAGTTTCCCGAGGATGACCGCAACATGCATTACTTGGGGCGAGAATATATGTATCATGGCCGCTGGGATGAGTGCATTACTACATTGCAACGACATCTTACCATGCCGCAGGCACGCTGGGCAGATGAACGCAGCGCTTCGATGCGCTTTATTTCTAGAGCCTATAAAGCAAGTGAACAATGGCAGGAGGCAACACGTTGGTTATACCGGGCTATTGCGGAAGCGCCGTATTTACGTGAACCTTACACGGAAATGGCTCAGCTGGCTTATCATACACGGAACTGGTCCGCCGTCTATCATATGGTTGAAGAAGCGTTGCGTATTTCAACACGACCCGATACGTACATGCAAGAAGATTTTTGCTGGGACGCCACACTGTATGATCTTGGTGCCCTCGCTTGCTACGAGTTAGGCCTTTTACACAAAGCTTGTGAATTTGCGAGAGAAGCAACAGAGCGCTCCCCGGACGATTCTCGCCTTAGCCATAATTATGCGCTAATTCAATCTAGGCTTCCATAGAAACCCACACCCCGTCCTGTAGGTTGAATAACTTGGTATAGGAGCTTGTGACTGGCAAAGGAGGTTATTGAGATCAAAGTTCTATTTACTTTTTATATACCCAGTGGCGGCGTAGAAACCTTGAACCGCCAACGCTGTAAAGTGCTCATGCAGGACGGGATTGAATGTCATCTTCTCTATTATCAGCAAGGTACAGGGATGCAAAACCTGAACGGCGATATTCCTGTATTCATGACTTCCTCTGAAGAAGAAATTCGAATGCTGGTAATTACTAACCGCTATGATGCAATTATCGTATCATCGGATTATCCTATGCTCCCCAGACTGCGAATGTTGGGTTATCAGGGGATATTAATCTATGAATCGCAGGGCTTTGGTTCTCACGAAGAGGCTGCTTGGGTGGTCGCGGATGCAGTTCCGTATCTTCAGAAACATGCCAACGCGGTGCTCTTGCCCAATACAACTCATCTGGTGCAGCTATTTACCGACATGTGTCCATGGCTTAATCGTTATGTATTTCCAAACGTACTGGATACCAGCGTATTTAATTATGTACCTAACACTCCTCCGATCAATCCGATTATTGCCTGGGTTGGGCGGTTGGAGCCCAACAAGAACTGGAGGCATTTTGTCGACATTTCTTACTGGATGCTGCAAAACCGTGCGGATCTTCGAATCTGGATGTTTTATGATGACACTTTGTCTCAGCCGGAGGATAAAATACAATTCGAGAACATGCTTGCTCAGCTTGGCATGTCCTCCATTATCGAGCGTTTTAAAAGCGTACCTCATGCCCAAATGCCCCTGTACTACTCCATGATTGGCGACTCAGGCGGCTACCTGCTATCGACCTCGCTGGTAGAGGGCTTCGGCTATGCGGTTGCTGAGGCGATGGCCTGTCGTTGCCCGGTATTAAGCTCTGATTCAGACGGAGTACGAGCATTCATTGACCACAACGAAACCGGTAAATTTTATCAGCAGGGGGACATCTTGCAGGCGATACTGCAAGGACTAGACCTGATGAACAACGTACCTCAACGCGAATCTATCCGCAGGAAAGGGCTGGAGCGAATCGTTAGTCTGTTGGCACCGGATAAATATGTGCGCTCCTTCCGGCAGATGATGAACACGCTGGGTGTGAGGTAACTAAAAAACAGCTGACGACAACCCTTTTTATATACGGGTCACCGTCAGCTTTAACTTGCCTTTTTATTATGGAATATTGGAATCTATCTAATCTTTAGTAAGCGGTCTCCTGCATGAATATCCTTGGAGCCTTCAACTAAGATATCCGTGTACACGGCTGTATTGGTTACAATGACGGATGTGATAATATCATATCCTTCATCCTCTATAGCTTTGGGATCGAATTCAACCAGCTTGTCCCCTTTTTGAATCGTATCCCCTTCAGACACAAAGGAAGTGAAATGTTTTCCTTTCAAGCTGACCGTATTAATTCCAATGTGAATGAGCAGTTCAACCCCATCCTCAGAAATAAGCCCGATGGCATGCTTGGTTTTGAAAACGGTAACAACAGTTCCGTTAAATGGCGCATAGGCTACTCCTTCTTTCGGAATAATTGCGGCCCCCCGGCCCATCGAACCGCTGGAAAAAGCTTCATCTTTTACTGCGGTTAAAGGAATCAATTCACCATGTAGAGGACTGAATACCGCTTTTTCTTCTTTTTTGTTTTCATCTGCAATTTTAATCTCAGACGCAGGTTTTGCATTTTTATAACCGAAAAGATAGGTCAAAATAAATGCGACTACAAAAGCTACAACCAAAGATATGATAAAGCCGATAAAGCCTGCATCCATGCCTTTTGGATTAATGAATAGAGGTATACCAAAAATGCCACCTGAGGCAAATCCATATGCCGTTGAGCCGAGTAAGCCTGCAGCAGCTCCTCCTATACCTCCAGCGATCGAAGCTAAAATAAACGGTTTTTTGGCGGGTAGCGTAACTCCGTAAATAGCTGGTTCAGTAACCCCCATCAAACCCGCAATTGTGGCAGAAGTGGCGATGGGTTTTAATTTAGGGTCCCGTGATTTCAAAGCGATGGCAAATGCCGCACCTGTTTGCGCAAATGTCGTACAGAATAGCATACCGTTAATCGGATCAAACCCGTTCGTGACTACATTATTCAGTAGAATTGGAATGAATGCCCAATGCAGACCGAAGATAATGATGCCCTGCCAGAACCCGGCCAGAACGAGACCAGCAACAGCCGGACTTAACTGGTAAATCCACATAGAGCCTTTGGCTAACCCATCGCTGATTATAGTTGCTATCGGTCCGACAACCAGAAAAACAAGCGGTGATATGATGACCAAGGTCAGAAAAGGCACCATGAACATTTTAATGGAGGCAGGTGCAAACTTACTTATCATTTTTTCGACCTTTGCTGCCAAGAACGCTCCAATAATGATAGGTATAACAGAAGAAGTATAATTAATCAGAACGACAGGTATGGTCAAAAAGGACAACGCCGTTTTATCCGTAAAGGCGGAAGTAATGGTCGGGTACACCATCGCTGCTCCCAAAACGGCAGACAGATACGGGTTTCCTCCAAATTTTTTACCTGCTGAAAACCCTAGAATAACCGGAAAGAAATAAAACATAGCGTCCGCTGTCGCATATAAAATTTTATACGTGCCCATCTGATCAGTCATCCAGCCTAGGGATGTGCATAAGGCCAATAGTCCTTTTAGAATCCCCACAGCAGCGAGCACACCTACAACGGGCATAAACACACCTGAAATTACATCGACAAATCGGCTGAATAGGCTCGCTTTTTCATTCTTTTGATCCTCTTCAACCATCTGATCTCCATGCTTTACTCCCATTATATCCAAAAGAGCTTCATAAACTTTGGGAACCTCATTCCCGATGACCACCTGAAATTGGCCACCACTTTCCACGACGGTAATGACACCGTCAATCTGCTTGATCTTTTCTTTATCTGGCAATTGATTATCCTTCAGTTTAAATCTCAATCGAGTGACACAGTGAATGACACTGTTCACATTTTCATTTCCGCCCACGGCACTCCATACTTCTTTGGCTGTTTTTTTATGATCCATCATGTTCACTCCTTCTTGGATGCGCTTTCTATTTTTCTATTCGTAGTAGTCGGATGTGCAATAACTGCGACAATTACGGCACTGATTCCGCCTGCAAGTTTACCCACGATCATGGCAATCACCATATTCTTGTCCATTCCTGCTACAAAGCCAAGATGTCCCCCCAGAACGAAAGATCCACTGACAGCAAAAGCAATACTAATCACTTTGCCTCTGGGCTCCATCTCTTTGACTAAAGTGAACGTAGGAATATTATGAGCAAGACTAGCTACCAGACCCGCAGTAGCCGATGGATCTATGTTTAGCAAACGTCCTGCCCGTTGAAGCGGATTTTTAAATATTTTTGTAATCCAAGCAACCAACGGAAACGCACCAGCCAATACAATAGCAATCGTTCCAACCGTTTGCACACCGACAGACAACGGAGCCATATTGGGAATGATCACAAATCCAGTTAAGGTTTCGACCCCAATCGCTGCCAAACCGACAAGGGATAGAAGCCTAATGCCGTTACCAAACCACTTGAACAATCGGATCGTAAGCTCCGTAAATAGACGTAAACCCAGCATAATGATTATTGAAAGGAGCATGGGAATAATCAGATTTTTTAAAATCATCATCACGTCAAATCCGGCGGTCATTCCCCCTATGAAACAGCCAACGGGAATTGTACTGATACCGATCAAGATTCCTTTTGCAAAATATGGATGATCCTCTTTTCCCAAAATGCCGAGGGCAACCGGAATCGTAAATACGAGCGTTGGGCCAAACATGGTCCCTAGAAAAACCCAGGAAAATAAACCCGCTTGCTGGCTGTGCGCCATTTCTGCCGCAAGCGCGTATCCTCCCATATCTACCGCCAATATCGTATTGGCAAAGGATGCCGGATCGGCACCCATTGCCACATATAATGGTGAAACAATAGGAATCAACCATGAGGCGAGTACAGGAGCCAAGGAAACAATTCCTATCATGACCAGAGCAAGAGAACCCATGGTCATGAGCCCATTGTTGAAGGCTTGTCCCAACCCCCAGCGATTTCCCAAACATTGATCCAATGCACCCAGCACTAAAAAAAGAGCGATAACATACATCACAATATCGTTAATGGACATCCTGTTGCCTCTTAATACACATGAACTTTATGATTTTCTGCGCTGTCATAGGTGTCGAATACAAGCTGAAGGGTCTTGATATTGTCGTGACCACTCGTTTGAAATTCTTTTCCCGTGTTGAGACAATCTATAAAATGAGCTTGTAGCTTTTTATGGCTTTCCTCATAGTTTAATTCAGTCTTTTCAACCAATACTTTTTCGACTCCCTGATTATTAATGAGAGATAATTTACCTGTGTTATACAGTTTTAGGGTAGCCTCATCGCCTTCAATCACCAGCTGTTCTTTATGATCGGGAAGGACCTGCTCCGGCAGCTGCCCATTCAGTTCCCTACGAGTCGCCCAGCTCATATCCATGAGGCCAAAATAATGTTCATAACCTAACATAATAATGCCCGTGTCTTCTCCCTGTGTGTATGGGCTGACTCGCTTGGTTTCCGCATACAAACGCTGAGGTTCACCGAATAAGAAACGCCAAGTATCCAGCCAATGAACTCCCATTTCATAAAACAAGAGCTTGGGCATATCTCTGAAAAATGGCTGCGGCAGCTCTTTTTCCGGAGCAAACCTCGGCGAATAAAAATCGGTATGCGTATAACGTATAACATTCATATTCCCAACGATATTCTCTGCCAGCAATTTTTTTATAATTTGAAAAGGCTCAAGCCAACGCCAATTTTCGGTCACCATAAGTCTGACTCCTGCTGCTTCAGCAATACTTACAATTTGCTCAGCTTCCTCCACAGAACGTGCAAAAGGTTTTTGACACATCATATGTTTTCCGGCTGCGGCCGCCAGTCGAACCAGTTCCAGATGTGTCTCAGGAGGTGTAATGATGTCCACGACATCAATATCCGCTTCGCTTAGCATTTCCTCCAGACTGGTATAGCAATATTCAGTAGGGATATGGAATTGAGCTGCTTTTTCAAAAAGTAAGCCTTTATTTCGATCACAAAATCCTTGGATTTCTACATCCGAGATAAACTGCCATGCTTTTATATGTTTTTCCGACCAATATCCCGTTCCAATGACGCCGATTTTCCACATGTTGCTTCACTCCATCCACATTCTTCTCTGTTTTTATTTCGTTCCGATAATGACAACATCACTTTCAAAGCTGTGCATATCTAGTACCGATTGATCCTTTTGGACAGACACGTCGGTTTGGGCAAACCGCTTCCCGGCTAAATCAATCGTTGTAAACTTGTAATCCTGCACGTTGATACTTAGCCGTACCTTCGTGTTAACCGGGACATACAAGACAATGATATTCTCGTTCCCCGCAGCTCTGATTTCCTCTGTCTTGTTTAAAACAATATCCAACGGCTTTACGCCAATCAGGTTATACATTTCAAACAAATATTTAATAAAGGAATAATCCCATGCGCCCTCAAATCGCAATGCTGTTCTCCAATCATAGGGACTATCGAATCCTTCCCCTTCTACAATGCCGAATTTCTTTCCTTTTTTGTGCCAGCTCCAAATGCCATGCGCTCCGTAGGTAATGCCCGCACCCCCGCCTGCAAGGAGGCTTTGCCATGCTACTTTTCTGGCATCCAGTGCTGTGTATCTGCCATACACATTACGGCTATAACTAATTTGTTCATAACATGGCTCTCCATTAATGACAGGCCGTATATCCGGCTTATGGTAGAAATGTTGAGCAATCTCATGGCCCACATGCTGAAACTCGGAATTATGTCCTGATTGATACATATAAAATCCAAGACCCTGGTGTTTCTCAAAGGCTGGAGGAATTTCTCTCAATCTTCCTTGAATATGCAGCGTAGTTAAGCTTGCAGAACTTAATTGTTGTACAATTTCCAGTGCTTTTAAATAATAGGAATTGGCACGTTCGGTCGGAAAATCACTATCCCCGCTGATCAGAAAAATAGGATCAAATGGAGAAAAACGGTTTACGACGTACGTTACATAGGGTTCAACGCATTCAAACGGCATTTTATTACCCTTTTGGAACATTTCAGCCCATGTATCCGGCACATAGTTACACCACAATAGAACCAGGGCCGGAACAAATCCACGCTCTACAGCCATTTTCAACATGATTTCTGCCCGGTCAAAATAAGCTTCGTTTAATGTATGGTAGTCGAAATCCCCATTTTCCAGTAATGCAAACGGCTGTAGATTCAGATCCGATTCACTTGCATCCCATTGTCGGAGCATGTTGATTTGCAACACATTGAAACCTTGCATCTTCCGATAGTCAAGATAATCGCTCCACTCCTCTATCGTCGCGTTGGTAAATACACTCCAAACCGTATCTGCCAAATAAAAAAAAGGTTTTTCCTCTTTTGTAAAACTTCTTTGATTTTCAGCCATGTTTAAACTCAAATAAATCACCCTTCCTCTCTTGCTGTATTCACAATACCCTCTAAACAAAACTAAAAAATGACTAAACTTATATGATTGTTTCGCAAAATAAACTAAATTAAAGCGCTTTACACTTGAATATTAACACTGTAAATCATAAACGGTCAACAAATTTTTATTTTTAGTTATTTAGTTTAGTTTAGTTTATAAGCTAAACTTTCTTGCAGAGTAATGATATAATTTATGTAGTTTAGTTCAATAGGGGGTTCCACATTGAAAATTGATGATATTGCAAGGCTTGCAGGTGTTTCGAAATCTGCTGTCTCTCTTGCTTTTAATAACAAACCCGGAGTGAGTGAAGAAACCAAGGAGCAAATTCTAAAAATAGCCCAAGAGCATGGATATAAACCACGCACCATGAAGACAAGCAAGGAAGTTATTAAAAATCATCATGTGATACGCTTTGTGGCCTGTAAAAATACAGACATCGTAACAGAACATTATGATTCACTTCCATTTTTCAATGAGTTAATTCATCATATTACCAATCAGGTGAGAGAACATGGAAACACCTTGATTTTTTCGTCTTTTGATAGCCATAGCCTGGAAGAAGAATTATCTGCTTTGGAAAAAGATCAGCCTTCTTCAGGCATACTTCTGCTTGGTACCAATTTAACTTCTGAGACTATTCATTCCATACAATCCATTCATTCCAATATTGTGATTCTGGATACCTGCTTTGAACACGTCGATGCCAGTTTCGTATCTATTAACAACTATCTTGGTGGGTATCAGGCAGGCCAATATTTAATTCGGTCAGGACACAGAAAGATAGGATACGTACAATCCAGTACGAGGATTCTTAACTTTACAAAACGAAAGGAAGGGTTTATGGCGGCTTTAGAGGAGCACAATCTTTCCATAGAAAATGGGCTTACATTTGATATGCATCCCATGCTTGTGATGTCACAGGACGCATTTAAAACAGCTATTCATGAACTGAATGAGCTACCTTCGGCCCTATTTTGTGAAAATGATTATATGGCGATCAGTGCCATTAAAACGTTTCAAGAAATGAATATTCGAGTGCCTGAGCAAATTTCCGTCATGGGATTTGATAATATACATGAAGCCAAGGTGATTAGCCCGGAACTCACAACCATTCATGTGAAAAAGGATATTTTGGCTCGAACTGCTGTCAACTTGCTTATGGAGAGGCTTAACCATCATCAGGGGCATCATACTCAGGTTCTTGTGAATACGGAGGTTATTGAAAGAAGATCTTGTTTAGCCTCAGAATAACCTATGATCATTGGTTTATTATTGCTTGCTGTCTCTATGATTTTAGAATAAAGCCGCCGTGTTGGCGGCCTTTTCTATTTTCGGACTCCGTATCGGACATTTTCAATTTATCGTTATTCGTTGAAATCTTCCTCTGTCAAATCCATATTTACGCTCGCAGCGGTTCGACTGCCGTCGGCCGCGGCAAAAATCAACTGGGAAGGCATGAAGTACGATGAATCCCCGGCAGCATATACACCAGGTATGGAGGTTCTCCCCGCTTCATCCGTCTTGATCCCACCCGACTCCGTTCTTTCACAGCCCAAACGTTCTCCAAACGGTGCACTTTGTACAAACTGGGGAGACACAAAGCCGCCGATCCTCGGGACTTGAGTGCCATCCGTAAAGCGCACATGCTCAAGCTTTCCATTGTGACCGATGAACGCCGCAACAGGTTGCTCCATTACGATGATTCCTTTAGAATAGAGCCGTTCTTTTTGCTCGTCCGACAGGGATGTCTGACCATTCGTACAGACGATCAAATCCTTACTCCAGTTAAGGAGTAGTTTGGCTGTATGAAATATAGCTGCCGATTCAGAGACGAGGACAAGCGGTTGATCCCGCAACTCCCAGCCGTCGCAATAAGGGCAATTAAATAAACTTTTCCCGTATAGCGGATAAAAACCTTCAATCTCGGGGAATATCTCCTTTACGCCCGTCGCCAATATCAATTTCCGCGCTTGAACGCGATGGCCTGACGAATCAAGTACCTCAAATCCAGATTCGTTTTTTGTAATCGAAACAACCTCGGTTTGCAGATGATGGACAGACGGATAACGCAACACTTCCTCATAAGCTACACGGCGGAACTCGGCCGGCGTTACGCCGTCTCTCGTAATAAAACCGTGCGACGCATGCGTAACCGCATTTCTGGGCCGATTATTATCAATCAAAGCCACACTTCTTCTGGCCCTGCCAAGCACGAGGGCTGCATTCAATCCGGCGGGCCCTCCGCCAATAATAGCGCAATCGTACAGCATAACACCCAACTCCTTTTAAAAGATATTAGAGACTCTTTATATCTTCAATAAAACAAAAAAAAAGCTTTACATAACTGGCAACCACCCTCTTTCTATATAAAGTCGCTTACTTTGAAACTTGCGTTTGCTTTTGCGCCAAATCGACCAATTTCGTATTTTTAAGATGTCGTTCCATTTTCTCCTCTGCTTCCCTCATTACAGCTTGAATCAGGCACTCGGAGCCGTGGACAAAATCACATTCAAACAAAGAATTCGTTCCTTCAATGGCATGGATAATATCCAAAAAGGTAATATCCTCTTTATGACGGGATAGGCGATAGCCTCCATTGGCTCCAGAAACCGATTCGATCATCCCAGCCTTCACAAGCCTTGTCAAAATTTTCGAAAGATAAGTTGGTGAAACTTTTTGGGATTCGGCTAGTTGCTGAACACCTACCGGCTTCACCGACGAATCAGTAACGAGCATGAGCATAGTGTGCAGAGCATAATTCGTTGCTTTTGTAAATTTCATAACTACACCTCAATCAAAGACTTATTGTATCCACTATATCCCCGAATCTGCTAGTGTGTCAAGGTCATCTAGCATTCACGCTGCTGTTAATCCTTCTTTTGGTTACGCTCTAACCGTTGTATACTGTTCATCAGAACAGCTAAGAAAGGGGGCTCGTTGTGCGTATTTTTGATATTCTTCGTATATTGGTTGCAGAACAGATGGTCAAAGGAGAACACTTGGCAAATGCATTGAAGGTATCTTCTCGAACGATACGAACGGATTTAAAGGAATTGGGTGCTCTGTTGTCAAAGCATGGAGCAGCAGTTAAGCCCCTTAAAGGAACAGGCTACAAGTTAGAGGTTCGGGACGAACAAGCATTTCATCATCTGCTGAAGCAATTAAAGGATTATGATCATCATGTGCCCTATCCATTAGCGAGTTCTTCTGAAGCTAGAAACCGTTTTTTAATGAAAAAGCTATTGCTTACCAATGCATATGTCAAACTTGATGATTTAGCCGAGATCCTGTATGTTAGTCGATCTACTTTACAGAATGACCTCAAAGAACTGCGCAAGTTACTGGCAACTTACGGACTATCACTGGAGAATAGACCCTATCATGGTATTCGAGTCAAAGGTAATGAGGCCAAGCTGCGTTATTGCATTTCCGACTATGTATTTAACAGGTTAGATGAAATAGGCGAGCAGCAGGTGTCCCCCCCTCTTCTGATCTCTAACGAAGAAATGGAATTCATAAGAGAAGTGATTCTGGATCGTATTGAGATCCATGATATTCAGTTGTCGGACATTGCCCTGAACAATCTGGTCATTCATATCGCTATAGCATTTAAGCGTATTCGCGAAGAAAGGTATGTGTCGTATTATCCGCAAGAGATGAAAAAAATTGAAGCGCAGAAAGAGTTTAGGGTGGCGACTGAGATCGTATCCGCCTTGGAACAAATCATGAAGCACTCCTTTCCACTTGTTGAAGTTGCGTACATTGCTGTTCACCTGTTGGGTGTAAGGACCGTCGTTAGTGCCCGTATGGATGAGGTGGAGATTAAAAAGATCATTGATAAAGATATCTACGAACTGACTATCGAAATACTAGACCAAATTGATCAGCAGTTGAAGATGAACATTCATAACGATCAAGAATTGCTGATTGCATTTTGCCTTCACCTCAAACCGGTGATCAACCGTTATCAATACGGAATGAATTTGCGTAATCCTATGCTGGATGAAATCAAAGCCAATTACCCGCTTGCCTTTGAAGCAGGTATCATTGCTGCGGAAGTCATCAAACAGCGGCTTCATATACACATTGAGGAAAATGAAATTGGGTATTTAGCCATTCATATCGGAGTCGCGATGGAAAGAAAGAAAATGGAGGACGCGCCCAAAAGATGTATGATCGTATGTGCTTCTGGACTCGGCAGCGCTAAGCTGCTGTATTATAAGCTTCAATCGGTTTTCGGTTCCAGGTTGGATATCGTAGGAACCACTGAATTTTATAAGCTGAAACAAATGCCGTTGGATACATTGGACTTTGTCATTAGCACGATCCCCATTTCAGAACCGCTTTCTATCCCCATGATCCATGTGAATACATTTTTAGGCGGTTCCGATATTACTAAAATTGAGCAAGCCATTTCTGAGACCAGACTTCCTGCTGTGCAGTATGTACGAAAAAAATTGGTCTTTCTTCAGCAGAAGTTTGAGAACAAACTCCAAGTGCTTGAATTTATAGCCGAAAAAATACACGAAGCAGATCTTGTAAAAGGCCCCCTGCTGCAATCTGTAATAGAGCGTGAAGCCGTTTCCCCCACTTCATTTGGCAACTTGGTCGCAATCCCGCATCCGATGGAACCTTTCGCAGATTCTACGTTTTGGGCCATCTGTACATTACAAAAAGCTATCGACTGGGATGGCAAGCCGGTACAGTTTATTTGTATGCTCTGTATACAGCGCACCAAATCAGAAGATTTACAGACTATGTATCATATTTTGCTTGAAATTTTAAATAATGAACAGCTCGTCCAGCAGCTTATTCGCTGCAAAACGTATACAGAATTCATAGAAGTGTTGCACAAAAATTGTTGAACACAAGGAGTATGAAGAACGATTTATTTCCGTTAAGAAGAGGAAATAATGTGCGTTATGTTGAAAGCGATTCCAAATTATAATAGCCATACGACGAGGATGATTGAAAGGAGAGAGGATCACGTGAATAATGATGAATCTACAGAGCACGACGTGAACATGGAGGACATGGATGATACAGAGATTGTATTCCAAATTATATTATACGCAGGGAATGCACGCAGCTCGGCCATGGAGGCGATTGAGCTTGCAAAGGCGGGGAAATTTCAGGAAGCCAAAGATGAATTAGCCACAGCAAAAAAAGAACTGGTGTCCTCCCACAAAATTCAAACCAGAATTATCCGCAAGGAAGCAACGGGTGAAAAAACAGAGATGTCCGTCATGATGGTACATGCTCAAGATCATCTGATGAATGCCATCACCATTCGCGATATGGCCTCAGAGTTTGTAGACCTGTATGAACGCATTGATCAATTCGTACCGAAATCGTAGAGGGAGGGACGCGATCCCATGGCATTCAAAGACAAACTGGTCGATGGCCTCACATCGGTAGCAAATGCAATCAATAATTTTAAATATATTATAGCGATCAAATCAGCTTTTATCACATTAATGCCTGTTATTATTGTCGGTGCCTTTGCTGTATTGATTTCTAATATGGTCATGGACCCGGTCAATGGTCTTGCGCATTTTAAGCCGTTCTCATTCCTGGCTGAGTACAAACCGATTTTCTCGGGCATTAACTATGCCAGCTTGAATATCCTTACCATTCTGGCTATTTTCATGATTGGTCTGGAGCTAGGAAAAATTAACGGTGAGAAAAATCTCTTCCCCGGTTTGCTTGCTTTAATCTGTTTTATCTCTGTGACACCAACCACGATAGAGTTGATGGTTAACGGTGACATGCAAAAAGTAACAGACGTCTTAGCCCGTCAATTTACGGATACCAAGAGCTTGTTTTTAGGTATTTTCATAAGCATCCTATCCGTTGAGCTGTACAGTAAGTTGGGCAAGTCCGATAAGCTAAAAATCAAAATGCCTGAAAGTGTTCCCAGCAATGTGGCCGTTTCTTTTTCTGCACTGATACCAACCATCATAACGGTGACAGTCTTCTCGATGCTCGGATTTTTCTTTCATAAGTTTACAGGTCTCTACCTGTACGATGCCGTCTATAATGTGGTGCAAAAACCTCTGGAGACTGTAGTACAGGGACTGCCAGGTATACTGGTGCTGATGCTGGTTGCGCAAATCTTCTGGGTGATCGGTATTCACGGGAACCAAATGGTAAAGCCCATTCGTGAACCCCTGCTGCTTGGCGCGATTACCGTCAACATGACTGCTTATGAGCAAGGACTGCCCATTCCGAATATTATTACGATGCCTTTCTGGGACGTATACATGAGTATCGGTGGTTCAGGAATTACGCTGGCCCTCTTGATTTGTATTATGATCGCTTCCAAGCGTGAAGATATGAAGGAAATAACAAAGCTTTCGTTGGGTCCGGGTCTGTTTAATATTAATGAGCCTGTCATTTTTGGACTTCCGATTATGTTGAATCCATTGATGGCTATCCCTTTCATTATTACTCCGCTCATCACAGGAACGATTGGTTACTTCTCGACGTTGCTTGGATTTGCAGGTAAAGCCGTCGTCATGGTTCCATGGACTACTCCGCCTATTATTAATGCCTACCTGTCTACAGGTGGAAGCATTGGCGCCGTCGTAACTCAGATCATTTGTATTGTGGTAGCCATTATCATTTATTTCCCGTTCGTCAAAATTGCCAACAAGCGAACGGCTGAATAATGCGTTACTATAGAAATACATCAATTAATTGAAAACGCATTCTTTATACAATGAAAAGGAGAAACATGTCATGGCTAAACATACGATACAAATTCCGTCGAATTTCATCATGGGTGCAGCGGCTTCCGCTTGGCAGACAGAGGGATGGAGCGGTAAAAAAGAAGGTCAGGACTCATACCTAGACCAATGGTACAAAAATGACCGCTATGTCTGGCACAATGGATATGGACCCGCGGTTGCAACCGACTTTTATAATCGCTATACCGAAGATATTGCGCTGATGAAGCAGATTGGCTTAACCCATTATCGTACTTCTATTAATTGGTCCCACTTCTTAACGGATTATGAGAATGTAGTGGTGGATGAAGCGTATGCGGATTATATGGGCCGAGTCATTGATGAGCTGATTGCAAGTGGAGTCGAGCCGATGATTTGTCTGGAGCACTATGAGGTACCCGCTTATTTGATGGATAAATATGAGGGCTGGTCCTCCAAGCATGTAGTGGAACTGTTTGTAAAATATGCGGAAAAAGTGTTTGAACGGTACGGGGATCGGGTCAAGCACTGGTTTACGTTTAATGAGCCCATTGTTGTACAAACGCGTGTCTATCTAGATGCCCTCCGCTATCCCTATGAACAAAATACGCGAAAGTGGATGCAATGGAACTATAATAAAACGCTGGCTACCGCGAAGTGTGTACAGCTTTTCAAAGCAAAAAACTATAGTCAGCACGGGGCTAAAATAGGCGTTATTCTGAATCCCGAAGTCACGTATGCCCGATCAAGCGCCCCTCATGACCAACACGCGGCGCATGTGTATGACTTATTTTACAATCGAGTATTTCTGGACCCGCTTATTAAAGGCGAATACCCACAAGAATTGTTCGATCTCATGGGCAAGCATGATATTGCATTTGAAGCTACAACGGAAGAGCTGACCGTGATTAAGAAAAATACCGTTGACTACGTCGGAATCAATCTCTATTATCCCCACCGGGTCAAAGCGCAGAGTAAAGCGTGGAATGAAAACACCCCCTTCCACCCCTCTTACTACTATGAGCATTTTGATCTTCCGGGTAAAAGAATGAACAAGTCACGGGGCTGGGAGATTTATCCGAAAATCATTTACGATATGGGAATGCGTATCAAGAACGAATATCACAATATCGAGTGGTTTGTCGCAGAAAATGGTATGGGCATTGAGAATGAGGTTGCCTTCAAAAATGAGGAACACATCATTCAGGACGACTATCGTATTGACTTTATAACTGAGCATTTATACTACACGTTACAAGCTGTAGAAGCTGGCTCCAACTGTACAGGTTATATGCTGTGGGCCTTTACAGACAACGTTTCTCCCATGAATGCTTTTAAAAATCGCTACGGACTGGTGGAAATTAACCTAGACAATGATCGAAGTCGGCATTTGAAGAAATCCGGCTACTGGTATCAAGCTGTTATCAAGGAACGCTCGTTTGTTGCTGATCTGGATGAAGAGTATAAATAGTTAAAAATGAATTTCTGGAGGCGATCAACGATGAAAAAAATTATTCTGGCATGTGCTGCGGGTATGTCCACATCTATTTTGGTTTCTAAAATGAAAAAAGAAGCAGCAGCAAGATCCATAGAGCTGAACATCGAAGCCATCCCCGAAAGCACCATTAAGGAAGAGCTGGAAGGCATTACAGATTCTGTGATTGCTATTTTGCTCGGACCTCAAGTACGGATGCGTAAAAAGGCAGTAACCGAAATTGCTGCTCCCTATAGCATTCCTGTAGATGTCATTGACACGTTGGCTTATGGTAGAGGAAACGGTGCAGCAGTCCTGGATCAAGCCTTGAAGCTGGCTGGCGAGAACATCTAATTGCTATTCAAATGAAAAAGAGGCTGAGTATTTCCTCAGTCTCTTTCTTGATATCCGCGCGCTTTTGATCAAGACATACCTTCTTTGCCTGAGCCCATACTGCTCACATACGTTTCCTGTAAACCGGCAGAAATGCCGTATAGCGGTTCCCAACGAAGCCAATGTCTGGCGACTGCGTTACTAAGACAGCTATGGTGAATGTCTCCCGCTCGCGCCGGTGAATATACAGGGCGGACAGACGAACCGTGCAGCTTTAGTAAATCGTAGGCCAGTCGATTGATGGACGTCGTCCGTCCCGTACTTACATGTACTGTGCGTTGATCCGCTGCATGAATAGCCGCCATATTCGCTCGAACGACATCCTTGACGTACACAAAGTCGCGGGTTTGTGTCCCATCACCGTGAATGAGCAAGGGGCTTCCTTTTTTCAGCCGCTCCATAAAGAGAGCGACTACACCACCCTCTCCCTTCGCAGCCTGACCGGGACCATACACATTTCCATAACGCAAAATCGTGTAGTTCATTCCGTACAGCCGATAAAAAAGTCGAATATACGATTCTGCGGTCAGCTTGGACAGTCCGTAGCCTGAAATCGGCTCCACGGGATCGTCTTCCTGTATACATTGCTTTTGTAGCTCTCCATATACACCGGACGTGGACGCAAATATAAATTTTGACACACCGGCTTCATGACAAGCCTGCAACAAATGGATCGTCCCCAGCACGTTCACATCCGCGTCCTCATCGGGTTGATGGATGGATTGCTGTACATCCGCCTGTGCGGCCAAGTGAAACACAATATCCGGGCTTTCCCGAATCAGCAGCGTCCTAGCTTCAGAGCTGCGAATATCCGCAATATGCATGACTGCGCGCGGGTCCACATTTGCGATATTCCCGGTCTTCAGATTATCCAGCACATGCACTCTGATGCCCGAATCAGCAAGCGCACGTACCAGCTGAGAACCAATAAATCCGGCTCCCCCGGTGACCAAAGCCTTCACTAGCTCACCCTCCTTTTGAACCGAAGCATATGACTTCCCTTCGCATCATGTTATGCGACTCCCTATAGCTTGGCGCAGGCACAAGCACAGTCCGAAGACAATCTATATGTGTCTCTGGAATCTCAGCACCTCAGACATGCAGCCTGACATTTTCCAGCATATAACTCCACATCTCATCTTGACCCTTCCATATATCCTCAGGCGGCAGCTCCACTGAAACCAGCCGCTCCAATCCCCAATCCAGCTCCGTCACACCATCATTCCCTGTATAATCCACGTATAACAAGCGAAAATCATGTGTAATCCTCTGCAATAACACATCATGTAGTCCCACCGCTTGCTCCCGACTGCCCCCGACACGAACCAGTAGCAGACGGGACGCAAGCGTGAATTGATCCAGTAGACGTGCGATGCGGCGATCAAGCGTCGTTTTGAATGCAGGATAGGAAGTCAGCTGCTCCGATGTATTCTCTCTAACCGGAAAATGGTGTGCCGCTGTAATCTCATAGTTTGCATCCTCGACCATGAAGTTATGCTCGCCGTAATCGTGCCCCGTGACACGCAGACTATCAACATCCATAAAACCGGCAAAACGGGCGTCCAGCAAGCGACTGACCTGTGACAAGTTACCGGAAATCATCCAGTCCAGCGGACCCGCATAGGGACGCAGTCCGTTTTTATCCAGCTGAATGGAAGGCAAGCAATGTCCCCCCAGACTGAATACAGCATCATAATTCCCCTGCAACCGCTCAAGCACGACGCCCTCCCCTTTCCGAGGACAAGGTCATCCCTTTAAAAAGGGTACGCCAGTGTGGATCACTTTTGTAATTCCATACATCGGCAAAAGGCATTTCCACCGCGCATACATGTGGAAGCTGCCAATCCACCTCCGTCAACTCCGTTACACCGGAACAATTCACCAACAACAAACGAAATTCATTCGCTACCATACCTGACAAGATACGTTCCAGTTCCTCTACTTCTTCATAGGTTCCCAGCATACGGACGAACAAGCTGCGCTTCGCCATCTGTGTTTTTGCAAAAAAACGTTCGATACGACGGTCTATCTTTTCCCTGAACTCGGGATAGGTCACCAGATCTGAGGACGTATTGCGTTCCTGCGGAAAATCATGCACCGAGATCACATTATAAGCGATATCTCTGACCATATAATTCAGTTGGCTCGTACCAACGACACTTAAATTGGGCAAATCCATAAATCCGGCAAACCGATTTTCTAGCAAGCGGTTCACATCGGACAGCGTGTCAGACATCATCCAATCCAGTACCCCGGCAAACGGCCGCAAACGGTTCTTTTCCAATTGAATGGCAGGTGTACAGTTTTGTCCCAGACTGAAGACCGCTTCATATTCCCCTGCCAGCTGTGCGAGTCTCATAGCCGTGCCTCCTTTTTAATACGCCCCTTCCCTCAGCGACCCTTCTTCTGTAGTCGAAAAGGGACTTTAGGCCGTAGCATGTTCCACTCTACATTACATGCACAGCACGGTGAAAAGGGTTGGACACCAATGCGCTTTTTGTCAAAGAGGCGTACAACTATCCAGTCCAATCTCGGTTATTTTTCATATCATATTAAGGCTGGTAACCTAACGGAATTCAAGGAGGCATCATCATATGTCCGTGTTTCTTTTAACCGTCGATCACCATCTCGCTTACCACAGCGCCCATATAGAAAGCTGCCATGTGACCTTTTTCAATCGTGAAAAGAGAGCCGTCGATGTGTTGCTGGAAATGGGAAATGACAGTGGTGTTTTCCGACGGCAGCTCCTTCGATTGAGCCCTTCTCCCGAAGCTGGCTCCGTGCTAGAACTCAAGGATATGGAGACTGCCCAAAATCCTTTTTACCTGCGAGTGGTGACGAGTATTTACAATCCGGAAACGCTGTTTATCCTGGCTGAATTTTTGGAAAACGGGAACATTGTCGCTAAACGTACAGCCAGTCATTTTACCGTGACGCCCTAATGAACGGGCAGAGGAGGAAGAAGGTATGTTGAAATATTCAGTTCAAAATAAAGCTGAGCCAGGCACATATGCACTGCCTTTTCAGGTCACTGAGCAGGAGAGCGTGCTCGCTACATTAATCATTCCTGCAAGTGAATCTGAAGGACATATTGTCATTGAAGTCTCTTTGGCATGGGAAAATCCGCTGCTCAACTGGGATATCGGGGAGCTAGACATTCGATTGCGTCGCAATGATGAGCGGGGACCTATGCTGGAATGGTTGCAGGATTCCTGTTATCAGGAGGGATTTGCCGAGTTAAGCTATGAGGAAACGGGAAAACAGGCAGAGCCTTATGTATACTGCTTGACCGTACAATCAGCTGACCGCCGTGCTGTTGTTACGGGACCGCTCATAATTCGAGGCTCCGTTTATGAAGATTGACGAAAACTAGATGACAAAGAGCTGAAATAAACTAAAGGCAGGTGGGAGTTTTAAGCCCGACCTGCCTTTTTATATGGTCTGTCCCCTCATGGTGCGGATTGTCTCAGACGTTCCAAAATGTCAGCGTCTGGCAACTTATAATCTTCCGGCAATGAGGTGTTAATTCGGTTCCATATTGCGTAATCGACCTTCAGATCTGGGTGCGACTGCTGGATTTCAAAAATACGGTTGTACAAGTCTCCAACGACAGGAAAAGTCATGCTCTCCCTCCTAACTATAGAATCAACGTATTCAACGTACTTGATTCAGCGCTTGCCCATAAATATTCACGAGCCGCTCAATCATAACATCCAGAGACCAATGCGCGGTCCCCCATGCTTTGGCACGTTTTCCCATAGCTATCCGCACTTCATCCTGAGCCAGCAAATGCTGCAAATGAGCTGCCAGTGCCTCCACATCGCCAACCGGGGAGACCAGTCCGGTGTGTTCATGCTTGACCATTTCCGGCAGTCCACCCGCATCCGATACCACTGCCGGAAGCCCCAAAATCTGCGCCTCCATGACCGAAAACGGCTGATTGTCCTGTATGCTCGGATGAACAAAAAGATCCGCCAGTTGTAAAAGAGCAGGTACATCTTCACGATGCCCCAAAAAAACCACATCTTCCTCCAGCCCTAGCTCCTTCGCCTGTGTTTGAAGCTCTTCCCTTTTATCTCCCTCCCCGACAATCCAGCAAACCCAATCCGTACGACTTGCTTTCAGTAGGCCAAGAGCGCTTATTAAATAATGCAGCCCTTTGATATAGACTAGCCGTGAAGGACAAATTATAACTTTTTTCCCCTCAGGTCGTACGACGTCCGTTCCCCGGGCGTGGACTTCCCAGAAGTGCTCGGTATCCAATCCGTATTGGAAAGTAGCAATCTGCTGCTCAGGCACTTCGAACTCACGCACGAGCGTCTGTTTCATCCATTCTGTAGACGTAATGGTAATATCCGCGGATAGAGCGCCATAGTGCTCCAGCGCCCAATAATATTTCCACATCAGCGTCTCACGGTAACCCTCCTCATGATCCCGCTCCAGAGCCATCATGACTTCACGAGCCAGCGAGCCATGAATATTCGCTACCAACGCACTGTCCTTACGTTTGACCCGACTCAGAGCACGCGTCGCAATAACATCTTGCGTGTGAATAACATCATACTGCTCAACCCCGAAATACGCCGCTGCCAGTTCCATACAGTATCGATCCTTTTCCACCGTCTGCACCCATGAATCCAGATGTAATACAGGGACAGCCGATTCATTCAGCTTCGTATGCAACAGGGGCAGCAGTTGATCCTTCAGTAGCTCCCTATCTTCAAAAACAATATGGTATTTAGGTGTATCCGGTCCGTTCCCCATCAAGTCTACCGTGTGACCCAGTAGCTCCAGTCTCCGTTTAATTTGCAGCATAAAGGGCCATACGCCACCCAAATGAGGAATCGGCCAGTACGTAGCCAACAAAATTTTCAAAACAGCCTCACCTCCTCTGTCTCGTACGCTGAGCTACATTCCGTTACTTCCGTAAATTTGCTGGAAACCCGATAACGCATCTGTCCAAACCGCAAAAAATCCATTATTCGGCACGATCGTTACATCAATAAAATTACCGATTGTAACGACTGGAACCGGACTAATCCCGTTAGGATTAAAGGAGCTGTCTGTTATTCTGAGGTTCGTAAATGTATTCCCTCCGTTCGTTGATTCGGCCACAAATACGTCTAATAAAGAGGTCGTTATTTGATTGGTATAATATACGATCTTAATCACGCCGGTCACAGGCGAAACATCAATAGCCGGGAAAAAATGCTGTGCTCCGGCACTGGCTCCTGTCACCGATTGCGGTGCAGTCCAGCTTAATCCACCATCCACCGACCGGGCGAGCAGTACATCCGCATACCCTGCCCGATTATCCTGCCAGACCGCATAAAGTGTTCCCTGATTCGGGCTAGTAGAGCGATCTACCGCAATGTTGGCCATCGGCAGCACATTGAAGCCAAAACCGGCCACGGGCAACGGACTCGGAACCGGGACAACAGAAGACACAGGCAGCGAAGAACTGAATGCTGTCCCCCCATTGAAGGATACAATGACCTGATATTGGTTAACCGGATTCGTCACAATGTACCCGACATAAATCACCCCTGTAATGCTCACGGTGATTTCCCCACGCGTAATCTGATTAGAGCCAGCGGTGAGCACCACGGGTGTATCCCACGTGATCCCTCCATCCTGCGAACGCTGGAAAAACATGACGGATCCGCCAAAAAAGTCAGGATTGTATTGATGCGTATAACATAAATAGATGTTTCCGGTATAGGAGCTGACCTGAGAAGTATCAAATTTCACGCCGACCTCAACATTATTGACAAATGTCCCATACCCCCGCTGGGCAATCACGGGCGGATCAAATGTATTACCGTTGTCTCTGGATACATAGGTAGCGATAGTACCGCTCAAACCGTCTGCGGTAAATACGTGACAGGCTATGACAAACAACTTGGGAAAACCGTAGCTGACGCTATGGGATTCCGCCCCTACATAGCCGGCTGGTAGCGGTAAAATCTGCTGTGTAAAGGAGACACCGCCGTTACCTGAACGGTATACCGCCGTCAACGGCGGCCCCGTCGTAAAATCGATAGCCGCAGACACAATGGTACCGTCGAGCAGGTTGAAAGCTACACTCGGCTCCTGCGCCAGCCTTCCGTTCGGCGTAAGCTGTACGTTCGGCATCAGTCCCCACCTCCCGGTACACCAGCAAAAATTGTCAAACTGCCTGTGCGCGTATCCGTCCAGACGGAAATGTAACTATTCGGCGGTACAATGGCGACATCAATATAGTCGCCGATCAGTTCTGATTCTTCGCCACCGCCCCCGACATTCGGGTTAAAGGAGGTCGTGGTGAGACGACTGTTCGTAAAGGTGTTGCCTCCATCTAACGATTGGGCGGCAAACACATCCAGATTAAAGCCGTCCAAGCGATTGGTATAGTACACGACAACGACCAGTCCCGTCTTAGGCGACACCGAAATCGCAGGAAAGAAATTTTGCGAGCCTGGCGGGCTGTCCGTCACGATGATCGGAGCACTCCAGGTACCGCCGAAATCGCTTGATTTGGACAACAAAATATTGCTGTATCCCTGACCAAAATCCTGCCAAACGGCATATAGCGTATTTGTTGTGGAAGGCACACCCGAGCAGTCTGCAACCAAGCTGGGGAAGTTCAATATTCGAAAGTCATATCCGGGGACGGGCAAAGGATTGGGCACCAGCGTTATATTGGATACGAGAATATCCCCACTGAAAGTTGCCCCTCCATCAAAGGATCTTCGAATAAAAAAAGCCGGTGTTTGTGGCCCCGTACGAATCCAACTGACATACACACTGCCAAATTTGTCGACCGCAGGTTCAGGTCGTTCTGTAGAAGATTGGATATTCGAAAGCAATAACGGTCGATCCCAAGTTAGTCCTCCATCGGTGGAACGCTGGTAGAACGCCGCAGAACGAGCATTAAAATCCACATTATATTGACGGTTATACGTGACATAGACATGCCCAAGATAGGGACTTGCCCCGGCGTTATCCGTCGTAATATTGGTCCAGTCATTATTAATGTAGTCTCCATAGCCCGGGTTAATGACCACTGGAGGATCAAAGGTGGCTCCATCGTCCGTAGAGCGATAGATCACGACAGCCCCGTTCTCATTTCCCGGAAACACATGTGCGGATATGATGAAAATATTCGGGAATAGATAGGCTACCATTCCTGCCTCGGCTCCTGTATATCCCGGTGGAATTGGCAGTAAAGTATCAGTCCAGTTCGCCCCGGCGTCCAAGGAACGATACAGTCCAATCAGCGGGGGTCCGCTGCTAAAGTCAACAGCGACAGCCACAACAATATTCGGATTCAACAAATTAACGGCGACACTGGGCTCAAATTTGGGCAACCCGCTGGGTGTCACCTGAAAATTCAAAGGCATCGCGAGCATTCCCTTCATTATATAAATGGACATGCTATTTCTATTAAAATGTACTTTTTTCAGGACAGCCTACAGACAACCATACAAGCTTTCTTTTCAATAGATTCATAGTATAGAAGCATCCCTTCAGGGGTTTTCCAATATTCTGTTTTTTGAGAGGATGATTCGATTGGCTTTTACAACCGGATATATGACCAACACTAGAGACTTTGGTACTGCCTGCTCCAATGTCGTTGTAAATTTGGTCAACGAGGATACAGTGAATGCGGCAACCGTGACCATCCAAATTTTTTTCTCGCTTGTACCGGATACCAAGACACCACTATATGTGACATCGGTTAACTTACCTGCAAACTCCATTGCCCGCCGTACCTTCTTTATACAAGGGGTTCTTGCCTATGAGGTACAATACAACGTGGCCTCCGCTGCTCCAGCGAATGTTGTGCTCTCCAACTTTGGACTGGATCAGTTTGGTAATGTTGTACAGGAACACCGTGTTCTTCAGTCAGAGCTGACCACAATCCCGGCGCTGTCTCCTGTTATTTAAAAGCTACCCTGTTCCAGTGCTTGATGCAATCTGTGGGTGTAATACACGTAATTCCATTCCGGTGGTACAGACTGAACCCCTCGGCCGCTGCCGATGGTTGAGTGGTCATCTGTGTAGTAGGAAAAGGCATGTGTATCCTGTAATGGGCGCAACAAATCCGTGAGATACAGTAGATCCGTCACGGCAATATAAGGTTTGACACCGAAGCATACAACAAAGCGGGTCGTGGTTTCACCAATAGCCTGAACCAGTGCTTCCTGAACCGAATAATGCTGCCGTTGCGTTACGATTAACCGAGGATCGAGCATCATCGACAGGAAAACGCTGGCTCCCTGTTCTGGCGTTAAATCCAGCAACCGTACCACGCAATTGCTGTAGTGCTGCTCCAGCAGATTATCCAGCAATGATTCAGCTTGAGCCATATCCGTGACAGGCATTAAAACCGTCATTTCAAGTGGGATGCCCCGACGTGCTCTCGCCTCATGCTTGGCGATTTGGAATGCGCGCCGCCAGCGTCGGTGCTCCTTCTGGCTGTGCAAACCAGCCGATACACTGAATGTGGAATTCACCCGGTAATCCATCAGGATCTCCGGGATGAATTTCATGCTGCACGTCTCGGTTAGCCGCAGCCAGTAATCATAATCCTCAACTGGTTGCAGCCGATAGCCGCCAATCTGGCGGGCATATTTGCTTTTGTACATAAATGAAACCCCGACAATGCTGGCATTCAGCAATTCATGATGCGGCTGGCTTTGGTACCGGATCAAAGCTTGTTGATGCTGCTCGTCATACAACGGGTTCCCATATGCGTCAACCTGGCGGAAGGTAGAGAACACAAGACCGAGTGAGTCCGGCCCCTGCTCCAGCTCCTGCCGCAATCGTTCAATAAAGGAAGAATTATAAACATTGTCGCTGGATACCCAGGTCACATACTTGATCGCTGGATCTTTAAACAACTCATCGAATCCCCAGTTAAGGGCGTGGGATACTCCTTTGTTCTGAGGGAGTGTAACCAACTGAACGCGCGGGTCTCCCATTGCTGCGTGGAGCGCTGGTCCCACCATTTCCGGCGCTCCGTCAATAACAATGATGAAGCGAAATGCCCTGTAGCTCTGGGCTAGTACGGATGAGATCGCGGCTTGCAGATAGCCGATATCCTGTTTGTACAGTGGCATAACAATCCCCGTATCTACCATATCAATCCCCCCTGACAGACTTTCGGCTTCATGAGGATAAACCACTCAACACCTGACTGAAGCGATCTCGATAACGTGCTTGGGTTATGTTGTACTCCCGCTCCACAGCGGGCCAATGTTTTTTGGTTCCCATTTCATCATGCCAGCGGTAGTTAACCAAGGACTCGTTCAGAAAAGGAAATGGATATCCCGCCAGCATCACTCGGTACCACATATCCAGATCATGTGTGTACGGTAGCAGTTCATCAAACAAACCGATATGTGCAAACAGCTCCTTTTTAAACATAACCGTGCATCCATTGACCGGATTTCCTTGCTGAAAAAAACGGTAAAACTCCGTCATAGACGGAAACACGGCGGCTGCCTGGTAGCTTGTGACTTGGCTGTATTGATTGATGAAATTGAAATTGGTATGGGAGATGTACGCACCGTTTTCCACCATAAAAGAAACCTGATTATTAATTTTGTCCCTATGATAGGTATCGTCGGAGCTGAGCCACGCAATATATTCCCCGCTGGCATGTCGGATACCATGATTCAGGGCGCTGGCTGTTCCACCGTTGGATTTTCCTAAATAATGTATATATGGACGATAGGGCTGAAGCATATCAACATGTTCCGTGGACCCGTCATCGACGACAATAATCTCGAGGGGTCCATAAGTTTGCTCTAATGCACTTTGCAAAGCCTGATACACATATGCACAGTTATAAAAGGGAATGACGATCGTTACTTTCGGTCTCATATCGTTCCTTCCTTTCCAGCTCGGCGGTATTGAATCATATCCTCCAGCGATTGCCCCAGCTGTATGGTAGGCTTCCAGCCCATGTCCTCCAGCTCTTTCGCACGGTATGCCTCGGTGGGTGCTGACTCTGCCACATCCCCCCATTGTATGGGAATAGATGTTTTGGCCAGCCCAACCATACGTTCTACGATATTGCCCAGTTCCACAATGCGGCCTGTGCAGACCGAGTAAACTCGGCCTGGCACACCCTGTTCCAATAGCACCCCGTATGCGCGAACGGCATCACGAACGTCGAGGAAATCACGTTGCGCATGTCGGGAAGATACCCGGAACGGGGCAGTTTCAGTTACGGACTGCCCCTCCAGACGTTCCGTCTGAACGATATACCCCGCGAGTAATGCACAAAATCCGGTAGATGGACCCGGACCGATCAAGTTGCAAGGCTCTGCCAGCATGACGGATTGTTCGAACAGCGCGCCCCACGAGAGCGCGACTGCCTCTTGAAGGCTTTTGCTAAGGCTGTATGGATGCGTTGGATGATACGGTGCTTGCAAAGCCGTCTTTAGCCGAGAACCCGCCACGACAATTCTGGCTTTGGGGAAAGGTCGCAGTACATCGAGCAGATACAGAGTGGACAGTACATTGGATTCCATGTATAGCAGGGGGCTTTGCCAAGATTCAGGGACGGAATTTTTACCACCTAGGTGAAGCACGTAATCCGGAGCAATCTGTCTAATGACTTCGCCTAGACGATTCTTGTCGAGCAAGTCACACACATAAGGCGTAATACAGCTACGGGTCTCCGCCTCTGGGCTGTTATTTTCATCATCGTGAGCCAGTAAGATCAGTTCTGGGACGGAAGCGGCAGTGCGAGTCAGCGCCGCTACCTCCCAACCGAGCTTTGCAAAATGGCGGCAGGCATGCATCCCGGTATAGCCCGCTGCTCCGGTAATGACTATGACAGGCCGACGTTGTTCCGCTGTGCTTCCGTCCATTCCAGCAGCTCCTTCAGCATGATGCTGTAGTGAGGAACATCGTAGAGCAGATCGGCCCGGGTAGAACGAAGCGTCCGGTCCTGCACCGGCTCATCTTTCGGCACGATCCGAATATCCTCCCTTTTCCAGATGTCTTTGAACAGCAGCAGCAAATCATGCTTGCTGATCGGTTCAGGGTGAACCAGATGAATAAGTCCGTCCAGCGGCTCATTCATCTGCACCTGTATCGCCTTCGCTAATTCCAACGTCGTAACCCCGTTCCAAAAGACTCGGCGATACCCGTTAACGTCTCCGCTCTGCTGCAAGAACCAGTGCAGCAGACCAATGCCTCCCGGCCGAATTTCCGGCCCGATAATGGAGGTACGGATAGTCAGATGCCCTGCGGCCTTTACTTCTCCGAGTATTTTCGTCAAAGCATAGGCACTTGTCCCATCGGGTTGATCCGTCTCCTTATATAAACCAGGTACCCGATTTCCTTCGAATACGCAATCCGTGCTGATATGAATCAATCGGGCACCAATACTGTCCGCTATCCGCCGGAGAAGATGTGGCAGCAAGCCATTGATTTGGTATGCTGCAATCTGATCCTCTCCGGCATGCTGATTCAGTACGCCTACCGCGTTAATCATAACGTCTGGCCGTACACTCCGTACCAGTTGCTCCACCATAAAGCTGTCCTTTACATCCAGCAGCAGACCGCCTTTATTTTCGGGATCACGGGTGGTGTAGAACACGTTATACCCGCTCTGGTTTTGGAAATACTTAACCAGAACATGGCCCGCCATGCCGTTACCACCCAAAATAAGCAGCTTCATTTGATGAACCCCCCGCTTTGGAGAATGCTGCGAATCTCCTCTTTTGACATCAAATTAAACTCCGAACTAAAGCTGCTGAATGACACGGGAGGGCACTGATTATAGCGGTCCTTTAATTGAGGAATATTCAGCGTTGGGAGAATGACCAAATATTGCTCGTCATAGACTACCGTCGTCAGACTTTCAAAGTCACTCATCAAAATCTCATGAATTTTCTCGCCGGGACGCACACCTTTTTCTACAATTTCTACGTTTTCCACACCTGAATCCTCAATGAGCACCTCAGCCAAGTCCACAATACGGCAGGTTGGCATGGTCATGATAAAAATTTCCCCGCCGACACTTTCCACCGAAGCTTTGAACAGGAGACTGATCGCATCACGCAAGGTCAGGAAGAAGCGGGTCATGTTCATATCTGTGATCGAAACCTTGCCCTTTTGACGAATCTGGCTTTGGAACAGATGCACCACGCTTCCGTTGGTGCCCAAAACATTACCGCCGCGCACCGTCACGAAACGTGTATCGCTATTCAGCAGATTGGCGTAAACAATCAGTTTTTCTCCAATCGCCTTCGTCATGCCGTAAAAATTGGACGGATTCGCTGCCTTGTCAGTCGATATATAAATGACTTTCTTTACCTGATTGGCAACAGCGGCCTCGATCACGTTTTGGGTGCCTACGACATTGGTTTTGAGTGCCTCGTAGGGCTGATCTTCACAGACGGGAACGTGTTTGAGCGCTGCCAAATGAAATACATAGTCCACTCCTTGACAAGCGGTGGTCAGCGCATCCTTATCCCGAATATCTCCAATACAGAAGCTGAGCCGTTCATCCTCAAACTGCCTGTTCATTGCAACCTGACTGGATTCTCCGCGTGAAAAGATAATAACCTCTTTGGGGTTACGCGGCAGTAACTGGGTAACCAGCTCATGCCCCCAGGAGCCGGTACCGCCGGTAACCAAGATACGTTGGTTTTCAAACATGCCGTTTCCCTCCAAGCAGAAATTTAACTACCTTATCCGACACATCTTCCGCCAGATAGCCCGCGGGACATTGCCACTTATGGGTCATCCCGGTCATTATGGCTACCGCGTTTGCTATAACCTCGCCATCAAGACCAGACACGATATTGCTGCCGCAATCTACCGTTTCCGGCCGTTCAGTCGTCCGGCGCATCGTAACCGTCGGCACCCCCATGACACAGCATTCTTCCTGTACGGTACCACTGTCCGTCAAAGCGCAGCGGGCATGCCGCTCCAGCAGAACGAAGTCAAAAAAACCGAACGGTTCGTGAAATTCCACTAGCGGATCAAGCTGGATCGGCGGATGGCTTGCGATTCGGGCGGCAGTGCGGGGATGAATACTGCAAATGACCCGCTGTCCGAACTGCTGGGCTACCCGGTTAAGACCATCTAAAATAGCCAGCAAATGCGGTGGATGGTCCACATTTTCAGCTCTGTGGGCAGTGACCAGGAAATATTCTCCCGGCGACAGTCCCAACTTTTTCAAAATTCCACTGCTCGATATCTCTTTCTTATAGTGCTGCATCACTTCGTAGATCGGATTTCCAGTCAGTATAATTCGTTGGCTTGGGAAGCCTTCGCGTAGTAGGTGCTGCTTGCTTTGCTCCGTATAAGGCATATTAATGGTAGATATCGCATCAATGACACGCCGGTTCTTCTCCTCCGGCACATCCAGATCATAACAGCGGTTCCCCGCCTCCATATGCACGACCGGATAACCCATACGTTCCGCAAGTAAGGCACATAAAGCGCTGTTCGTATCACCGAGCAATAGCACATGATCGGGGCGTTCCTTGTTTAAAATATCCTCCATCTGCGAGTACATGGCGGACAACTGTTTGCCCAGTGTCCCCGCTTTCTCCTGAAGTACATAATCCGGGGCACGCAGTCCCAGCTCGCGAAAGAACTGCCCGCTCAGGCTTTCGGTGTAATTTTGGCCCGTATGCACAAGCACATGTTCATCTGCATGGCGGTCCAGCTTCGGAATGATCAGGCTGAGCCGTATAATCTCCGGTCTTGTGCCAAGCACGGTCAATATTTTCATGGTTTTGGAACCCACCTTTGCTGTCGTTGTTTCATTGAATTGTGGCGTTCAATGAAGGATAGCCATCCAGCAGACTGGCTGTGCTCCAGCTTAACGTTCATCTCAACGGTCCGGCGTAGGTTCACCCGGACCGTTGTTTTGTATGCTGTCCAGCCTTGAGCGTAACTCGCTTCTGCTTGTGCGTATTGTGTCGCCGTGACCGGTGCTTGAATTTCCGCTTGAGTTTCTGTCTGGACTTGGTTTTCGGATAAAGTCCCTTCGACAACGGGGACCCGTGAATTTTCTTGAGGCGACTCTTGCCGCCGCTTCTCTTATACCTGCGATTCCGCAGTCGGGTACGCTTGCGGCCCTTTGGCCATCTCGCCCGAATACTACGCTTGCCGCGGGGCAATTCGGGTGGTGAGTCAGATAAAGGGGATACTGGTTGTGGCAAGCCTTGAATAGCTGCATATTCGATTGGCGGCAGGCCCAGCACAGGCAGTTGACACACCACCGATTCGGGAAATTCTCGAATCGTGCTGGTATATCCCTCCGGTATAGCGGTGACCTGACGCAACCCTTCGCCTTCCCTCGTCCATACAGGTCCACCCGGCTGCTGAATCAACGGGAACCAATGCGGATGATGACATACCCATTGACTGACCATGAGGTGTAAACTACCTCGGTAGGAATCAGGTCCGTATACACGTGTAGCCGCACTGTTGTTACGCACACCAATCCGTTCCACTTCTTCGGGATGATCGAGCAGATAGCCCACTTTTTGCGCCAGCATGTCGCTGTTGCCCGGCTCTACCAAAAAATCTGTATTTCCGGTCGCCTCCATCAACTCCACAAGTCCCCCCTGCGCAAAGGCTACCACGGGCTTACCGTAGACCAGCCCTTCCAGGGCGGTCAGGCCAAAGCCTTCCTCCACCATACTTGGGATTACAACAATATCCATTGCGCTATAGGCCGTTGATACGGATTCCTCGAATGAATTGAACTGGAAGCGGCGGCTATAACGAGATTGGCGGATTAAAGAGACACATTTTACGTAATATTCCGAGTCCACCGAGCTGCCGATGATCCAGAAACGACACCGTGAATTGGTTTCGCACAGCTTTAGAGCCATTTGGACAAAAGGCAACAGCCCTTTGGCTTCGTAAATAAAGGAAGAAATATAACCAATACAAATATGGAAATCCCGCAGCCCCAGTTTTTCACGTTTCCTTTTCCGTTCCAGCACATGCTCTTTGGGAGACGGCATATCCATATCCCGGCAGGGAGACAACACCGTATGCGGACGTGTCAGTCCCCCACCATGCAAAGGACGCATTACAGCTTGCGAAATGCCGATGACCCATTGGCTATAGCGCTCAATGATAGAAACAGAAACTGGCGTATACGCATTCTGGTTAATGACCTCGGTTATTTTCCAGATCACCGGAATATTAAGCTCTTGGGCAGCCATTGCAGGCATGACGTTCACACAGGTATTGACCAGCACCACATCAGGTCGAGCATGCCGAAGCATCTGGAACAACGGTGCATACGCCACATGGGTCCGCAAATTCTCCGCATCCTGCGCCAATCCCTCATATGGGGTATACATGCCATGCAGCATGAACAGGTTCTGTGTCAGAACGGTAATTCCGCGCTTGCGGGCCATTGAGGTCAGCCGCCCTTCACCAGGCGTTACGAGAATACAATCGAAGTACGTACTCATGTCTAGACAAAATTGCAATAGCAGCTTCTCTGCCCCCGTAATACTGCGGACGTTGCTAACATGGCTGAAT
Source organism: Paenibacillus sp. MZ03-122A (assembly GCF_024213325.1). Classification (NCBI taxonomy): domain Bacteria; kingdom Bacillati; phylum Bacillota; class Bacilli; order Caryophanales; family Paenibacillaceae; genus Paenibacillus; species Paenibacillus sp. MZ03-122A. The sequence continues at coordinate 199,662 of NZ_JANAVI010000006.1, forward strand.
AGCATCATTTTCGGCTTGATCGGAGTTCACCTCCTTTAAAATAGCAACCATCGGACGTGTGAATCACCTTATGGAAATATGACCGACAACAGTTGGTCAATCCGGTGACCATACGTATGCTCCCGCAAGGTTCGTTCCAGAGCACGTAGGGCAATTTCATGGCGCTCTTTTTCATGCGTCAAATAAAACTCAACCTTCTCCAGCAATTCCTGCTGAGAGCTGTAGGTCTCTATCTCTTCCCCCGGCTTATAAAAACGAGCCAGATCATCTCTTGTATCTGTCAGTTGCAACGTGCCACTGGCAGAAATTTCAAATGTGCGCGGATTGGGCGAAGCCCCCGGAATTTTCAGTGAGTTGTTGTTCACCGAATCATCCTGATGGGAACGATGAAGATTAATTACGATTTTGCTGCCGTTATACGAATCATTGGTTTCGACCGGAGACATCCAGCGACCCAGCTCAATTTTGTCACCATACGACTGATAATCCGGGAGACGATCCCACCAAATTCCGTTGATTTTAATGTTACGAGCCATGAGCTGCGGCATAATCGGATTAAAGAAATAGATGCGGTTCCAGTAGGCTGAGCCTGTAAACCCAATCTCACGTCGTACCGAAGCGGGCGAGCTGAGTGGGAAATAGTGAGTCAGAAATGCTCCAAAGGGCAAATAGTGCACAGACGTGCAACCCAACTGACGGTACAGCTCCATGCAGTTCATTTCTAACGTGAACACATAATCATAATTCGTAACAATTTTGGTCGTCGTGTCGGTGTAATATGGATCGTCCGTTAGCCAGATGGCGGTGGGGATGCCCAACTGGCGTACCGCAGTAACTTGCTCCAACGGAAGATCCATTCCATCCAGTGCCAGCATCAGATTCGGACGGAGCTGAGCGGCAATATCTCCTACCGGCTGACGTGGGTCTGTTACGGTAACCTGAGCCGTCATGCTTTGCAACGTGGTAATGACCGCCTCATCAAGCGGAGAATACGGAAGGCCTTTGCCTGAGACGACATACAATACATGGATTTGTCGAAAAGGGAAAACTGCTTTCATCCGTGCAACAATTGCGTTAGCACGTCCGCGCAGATATCCTTCGTCGTATCCGTCATGCACTCCCGCAATTCTCCCCCTTTCCCAGGAGGCTGCCGCCGTCTGGTGAACAGCCGGGTCATACGGTCCTGTCGTAGATATCGTCATCACTTTCACTCCTCACTGTTTATGGTGTTTACTTTAGGCCATCGCCTTGTCCAGCAGTTCTTCCATGCGATTGGAGTACATATGCTTTTGCATAGTCGTGTACAATGCGCGCCAGGCCATGCGTTCGCGTTCCCAGTCATGCTTGAGATAGTAGTCCAGCTTCACTTTCAGTTCCTCTGCTCCAGAGAAGGTTTCAATGTCATAGCCTGGTCGGTAATAACGGCTCAAATCCTTCCGAACATCCGTCATTTGAAGCGTGCCGCAAGCAGAAATTTCGTATGTCCGAGGATTGATGGACTCCGCTGAAAGCTGGTGTGTATTCCGATTATCCAGTCCGGGGTCTGTCGGGCGGTGCATATTGATGACAATTTTGGAGCCGTTATAATATTGAGCGGTCTCTTCCGGCTCCATAAAACCCGGACGGATAAAGCGTTCCAGCACATCCCGCCGGGTCAGCCGATCCCAGTGCCCACCTACGATCAGCACTCTTTTGTCCGCCAAGAAGGGAGCAAGATGGTCGAACAGCTTCACACGGTTCCAGAAGGCATTTCCAATGAAGCAAATATCATGCTGATGCTCCCGCTCTACCCTTCGGGGATAAAAGATACGAGCTGACGCAGCCAGCGGCAAATAGTGAACCCTCGTTACTCCCTGATCGCGATAAAACGGCAGGCAAGAAATTTCGTGCGTAAATACGACATCGTAGGATTGACAGATCAACGCCGTATCCTCCGTAAAGTAAGGATCATCTACAAACCATATGGCCGTCCGAATGCCTAGGGCTCGTATTTGCTGCACCTGCTCCAGATGATCCGCCGGAAAAACATGCAGCCCGTTCATGACCAGCACAAGGTCTGGACGTTGAGCCTCGGCGTCAGCTAGCATCGTAGCAGGTGTACCGATGGCGCATGAGCTGCATATTTGGCCTAATGCCTCTTGCACACCTGTGTCTATAGCTGCGAAACCTTGCGGAATATACAACACTTTCAAATGACGAACAGCAGGCTGTATTGCCACGACCTGTGACAGAGCAGCCGTGCAACCGCCCATTCTGCGTCCTTCCCGATAGCCGCATCGGTACGCTTCGCGTTCATTTCCGCTTTGTTGATCTTTCACATCCTTCACCCTGTCCTGTTGTAGGATAAACTTCTGTCACTCCTAAACTATATGCGGAGGGGTCAAACGCATCATGGACGACTGCCACTGCCCGGACAAAATTGGCGTTTGCCCGTCCAACTGCCGAACCGCAAATAACCCCAAAGCTGTTAGCTTCGGGGGTGAACAGTAATAGAATGATTTGCCCAGTTTACTGAGCTTTGTAAGCGAGCTGGTGTCCATCTTCATAACCTTTGGCAAAACCTGAATTGAAACCCTCGTTGTAAGCTGCATCATATCCCTGCTGAAATGCCTGCGGATCATGCTCCAATGCAACAGTCCCGGGCTGTGGATTCTCCGCAGAAGGGGCTGCCACCGGGTTAGCTTGAGGTTTTTTCCGTCGCCGCAAATGAGGATGTCTTCTACGTGCAGAATAAAGTCCCCTTTTACGGCGTCTTAGAGCAAGGAGACGTCTTCTTCTTCGTTTTAATCTGCGAATGCTGGAACGCCGGGCATCTTTACGTCTTTTGCGGGCTTTGTCCCGAGTGGCGCGTTCCCACCTTGTACTCATTTTCATTCCTCCTTTGCTTTCTCGTGGTGGTTTCATTTTTCTGAACAGGCACATGGAGCCACGGCTTAGTCGGTTTTCCATATACCTGCCGTCTTAATGGAATACCCGCCAACATTTGCGTGATTTCTCCCTGGTAGTTGCTGAGTATACGAATGGTTTCTTCCAGACGGGTAGCCGACATATCCGCATGGGGCGTCAAGTCCGCAAGACTGGTCAGCATCCGAGCAACGGCGTGCTGGCTGGCAGCAATAGACTCCATCATATCCAGCTTGATCTCACGTTCACGCCTCATGCTCATTAGTTCATATCCCCCGAGCCCATTCCCCCCATCATCCCTTCCATGCCGCCACCCTGCTGCTCATCCTGATCCAGCAATGCTTTGAGATTGCTGCAAAGTCCAGTCTGAAGCCGCGTTAATCCCTCCAGCATTTCCACCATCTGCTCGTGAATTTCCAAAGGCCGTCCCAACTGCTCTTCATCGGTGTCAAATGCGTGGGGTGCCAGATGGTTCAACGCCCAATTACGCACTTTTTCTGCTTCGACCGCCTTGGCCTCCAGGATCATAGACACATTCCGCTGCATTTTGGAGGCTGCGTCCAGCATGTGAATCATTGCTTGTTCCCTACTCATGTGTTCACTCCCTGCCCTCGGTTGGTACGTTACTCCTCTTCCGGGTATGCCGTCTCTTTCACGACACGAACGAGCATTTCAGCCATTGCTTCCTGAAGATCGGCAATACCGTTCAGATAGGCCACAATGCTTTTGTTTACTTGTCCCGAGCTGTCGAGAATGCCCGGAATTCCATCAAAACGCGGCTCCTCATCTGGCAGTTCATGTATGATCTGCGCCATGCGCACAACCACCTGCCGTTCCGCATCCAACAACCTTGACATCTGTTGCTGCGAGTGCGAAATGTGGATCAGCAAATCATCTAACTCGTTATGCATAAGCCCCTCCTTTATGTGCTCCGCCGTGCGGAACGCACGAATTACCTACGGGCTTTCCGCTACTACAGCGTATGCCGCAGCGAGTAGTCGGTTCCGCCTAAAAGCGCCTATTCAGATCATTACAGATGCCCGTGCAGCACCGGTGGAGCAATAATAGGCTGCTTCTCCACCAAAGCCGACAAATCTCCGGGAGACAAAAACTGAATTCGGTAGTCCTCTGCCCGCCAGCTCATCGCAGCGTACAGAGTAAGGAACGGCCTTTTCCAGCCGTTACCGATTTGATACAGTTGCCCGCCCTCAGCATACAATACCTCGATCCATCGCTTGCGTTGAGCCGGTATATTCAGTGTGGGCAGCATGGACATGTTCTCCAGATCGGGAGCCACCAGTACAGGAATGGGTTCCTCTGGCAGCTCAGCTGCAGGTGCATCAATGCTGCCGGAAACTGTAGCCTCCGGCTTCCCTACCAAGGGAAGCACCAACAAATCCAGCTGAGACACTCTAACAGGGCACACATTTTCACCTCCCGCAGCACTGACTCCATGCAGATACCGCCTTCTTCCCGGTTCTAACCGAAATACTGCACCGGACGGTCCCTGAACAACCGCTCCGATGGGATAAAAGCTTGCCGCTGATACGTGTGTTTCCTTACCTGTTGATATCTGGCCGTCCGTCTCCGCTGTACTGAATTCCAGATTGCGGAACAGCTTATCCGCGTCTCCCCACTTTTGTACAAAAAAGGATCGGTTCCGGCTGCTTTCCTCCATTGAACCGCTTTTTTCGGTCGTTTGAGGAAAACCATACACCGTATCCCGATCTCTTTCTTCATAATGGATAAAAGCATCTCCGGCAATTGCCATACGTATCCCCAACAAACGCACACGCAATAGCCAATCTGCATGGGCTTCCTCAGTACTGTGGCAGCCTTCGTCCCAGTAGCCCGTTTTTTCCAATGTCTCTCTGCGCAGCAATAAACAAAATCCGGCTAAGCTTTCGGTCTCTCGCCATGCATCCGGATTGGGAATATTGAAGGTCATGGCAAAATGACGAGCTCCATTTTCGTTCATATAAGGAACCTCAATCTGCTGTTCTTTGAATGGACCATTCGTTACAGGCCCGACAACACCAATACGCGGATCGCTGTATAAACACCCTAATAACCGATCCAACCAGCCGGGGGTCACCATGCAGTTTTGATCCAATACCGCAATAGTTGTACCTTTTGCCATCATCAGCCCCTGATTCAGGCTACCTATCATTTGAACATCCTTTTTTAACAGCGCATAACGCACAGCAATGCTTTTACGTAGCAAATAGGTGGATGTCCCGTCCGTCGATCCGCAGTCCACCACAATAATTTCGTGAGGATGGCTCGTATTCTCCTCAATACGGTGAATGCATGCGCGGAGCTGCTGAAGCTGATTGCAGGACGGAATGATAATACTGACACCTTCAAAAACCTTGCCGAACGAAGCCTGGCCCAACTTGTTGCCCTGCTCCTGGCCCCTTTTATATCCTGACCAATAGCCTTTCTTTCCGAGCCGCTTGCTGTGTTTCCTTTGCATACTCAGACGTTTCATGCCGTTCACTCCTCCGGGTGGCATTATGCCTATACTATATGCCTGGCCCGGCCGGATGGTGTTTCGTTGAGATCAGGGTAGAAGTCCTTTCATTTTCACTCCAGCTTCCTGAAGGGAATCGAAGGTTCCTGCGTCGCTCCAATAGCGCCGTAAAATATCATATTCCAACTTGCCTTCAGCGGCATAACAGTTGTTAACATCCGTGATCTCAAGCTCACCGCGTGCCGAAGGTGTAATTTGCCGGATCTTATCGAACACGGCAGTATCGTACATATAGATACCCGTAACACAATATTTGGATTGGGGATGCTGCGGCTTTTCTTCAATCCGCGTAATGCTCTCCGGGCGCTCAGGATCAAATACGGGTACCCCGTAACGACGAGCATCTGCCACCTTTTTCAACAACACTCTGGCGCTCCCTGGGGGCTGTTGCTTAAACCGTTCGATCACAGGTCCCAAGTCTTCCTTGAACAAATTATCACCTAACAAAACAGTGAATTTCTCTTCTGATTGCATATAGCTTCTTGCCAGTTCGAGTGCTTCCGCAATGCCGCCCGCCTTTTCTTGAATCCGGTATGTCAGTTGGACACCATAATCACTGCCACTGCCCAAAAAATCGGTATACAGCCCGGCCGATTGTTTACCAATAATAATAAGCATATCGGTGATTCCAGCCTGTCGTAGCCTCTCGATACCATATACGATCATGGGATACTTGCCGACCGGAAGCAGATGCTTGTTGAGTAATGTAGTCAACGGATGAAGGCGCGATCCGGTTCCTCCTGCGAGAATAACCCCTTTCATATCTTCCTTCCTCCTTCGACAGCATGTTCAGTGCATGCAACCCCAGTGTTTCCAGTTTCGATGAACATTCTGGGATCTATGCTCCATTTCTCTATAAACAAACGATAGTTCCGCTCGATCAGCTCTTCAATCCAGGAAGTCTCCGAGCGTGAGAAGCTCGCATTCCCCTCGTGATAGACAAAACAGTCGTTGCACATGAGCAGCTTGTAGCCATGCACGCGTGCGCGCAGACAATAATCGTCATCCTCATAATGTCCGGGGCTGAACCGTTCATCCAGCAACCCGATCCGTTCCATCAGATCGCGCCGGAACAGCAAACAAAACCCGACCAACCGCTTGACCTCCTGCCATCTGGAGGGATTACTTGCATTATTCTGCTCCGCATATCTCAGACAACTGGCCAAATCTCCTTCCAATCCGTGTATCTGCTGAATACCGCTGACGTAATTCGTCACCGGTCCCACCAATCCCACCATGCTTTCGCTCTGCAATGCAGCCAACATAATCAATAGCCATCCCCGCGTAACCGTCACATCATTGTTTAAAATAACGAACTGATCACCCGAAGCCAGCCGGAGCCCCATATTACATGCTGCTGGAAAGCCCCTGTTTTCAGGAAGACGTATGCTGATCAGCCGCTCGGATGCACAAAAATCATCCGTTCCGTCATTCGAAGCGTTGTCCACAACAATGATTTCATACGGTACATCTATCGTATGTGTCCGAATTGCCTCAATACACGGCTTTAACAGATGTAGGCCGTTATAAGTCGGAATAATGATGCTCGTCAGACTCATTGTGCATTCCTCCCTTTGGCAACGTCTACCCGTGTTGGAACAGGCCCGAGCGGGGAATACCCGGCTACCTGAAACACCGCCGTCAGTGCCTCTGCATGATCACCGACGATCAACTGTTCCATAGCGTTCCCTTTGCCAACATTGAAGGTCCGCTTACGGTTTGTTTTAATGACGTCGACAGCATGTACTGCCGCCACGATCATGCCATGCAGAATTGCCATGGCGTGGGCTTTTGGCGGTACGGCAAGCACGGCTGAGCCAAGCTGATCCAGTAAACGCCGAGATAATGCATGCGGTACGGCGGTCAATGAGCTTGCTCCTAAATCCGGCCTGCGCAGTACGCGATTCAGGAATGCTTTGCACCGTGTCACGCTGTCCTGCTGGGCATAGGGCGGCAAATGTCTGCCCAGATCATTAAGCGCAACATCCGTTCCCTGATCCACCGCGTGGAGAAAAGGCAGCAAATCAGATGCTGGAATCGGCAAATCTCCGTCCACGAACAGCACAATATCAGCCTGCGTCATACGCGCGCCTACCGCCCGGCCAACATCATGCCCCAGTCGATCCGGCACGTTGACAAGAGTCACACTAGGATGATGTTTGGCTACGGTGGAGCGCGTGCCGTCCGTGCAGCCGTTCAATACGACAATGATATCCGTAAGTGGAAGTTTTTCCAGCTCGCCCAGTACCCGGTCAATCGTTGACTCTTCATTACAGGCGCTGACTACGGCCGCTGCCGTTCCCTGTAACACAATATCCCCCGGAACTTCGCGTTCCACAGGCGGAGTCACTTCGGTCATTCCTTTCGCCCGAGGTGTGGGCTTTCTCATCCTACGGCTATGCATTGAAGTCGTCGTTCCTCGTTTTCGCTGAACACGTCTCATGCCCCAACTCGGTTCTTCACGCTTCCCTCTGCGATACTGTCTATTCACAGTTTCACCTCGTTTCTGATCCGTTTGCGCTCCAAATCCGTATATCCCGCACGCGTTCCCAGACGCGATGTAAGCCAGGCAATGGCATCCAGATGATCCTGAACAATTACATCTGCCAGCGGGTCCTTGCCGTTCTGTTTTTTACGTGTCGCATTTATTTTTCCGACAGCTATTCCATATACAGTCACCACTCGTAACTCGGAGGCGATGGACATAGCTTGAAATAAAGGAGGCTTCTCCAAGGGCTTTAGACCTATTTTCTTCAGAGCCTTTTGACTTATGGCGTGTGGAATGCCAGTCATAGATGCTCCCCCTAAATCAGCACGATTCGACAAGATATTCAATACATGCTTTGCCTCCACTACAGGGTGTACGGGCGTACGATTCACAGGTCCATGGTAATCATTCAGCACCACATCCGCCCCTGCACATATGGCGTGTATAAACGGTCGGAGTCTAACGCAGGGAATGACGATATCCCCATCCAGGAAAAGCAGGATCTGTCCGGATGCCGCCTCCGCTCCAATACGACGGCCAACATCATGTCCGAGCGGTTCCGGAAAGGAAAGCACACGAGCTCCCGCCGCTGCTGCCACCTTCGCCGTTCTATCGTGTGATCCGTTCTCAACGACGATAACCTCTGTATGTGGATGGACACGGCGCGCTTCGCGAATTACAGCTCCGATTGTTTTTTGCTCATTCATGGCCGGAATAATGACAGATACGAAAAACTTTCCCACTGATGACGGTTCAGATGGTCGCTCTTCGCCGATCTGTGCCCCTCTCTCCGTGTCTAGTACCTCCCTCATGGCAGGGGCTACCGGATTCTTATGCATGTTCGGCATTCGTAACGGCAGCCACATCTTAGAATGATAGTAAGCGCCGGAATGCCGCCTCCGTTTGATCTTGTATCCAGCTCTTCCCTGCTTCTTCATGCTCCCGTCTCACCTCCCTTCCTGCTGTATAGATGGACAGCATGATTAGGACAGTTCAACATAACCTATGCGGTCCAAAAGCCGTGTGTAACGGCAATCGTGGAGTCTTTTCGACACAGCAATTTTCGACTTTATTTTACATAACTTATTAATCCTATTAAATAAATGAGTTATTAGGGTCTAAAGAATCATTTTGGATAAATTTGTGACATAGATCTTCTCGTCCGTCATTCTCTGTGCTAATATCAGAGCCAGATGATGGGAGTTCAAAAAATCAACATTTGTTATTTTTGCATAAGTCAATATTTTTCCATTATCCACCATTATTCTATTTTCTTTTTATACGACAGGAAGGGAGGAGTTTGTCACCTTTTTAAGCTACATGCTTCATATTGCAGTACCCTCTTTTCACGTACGCTTCATGAATAACACTTCGGTATTTCTCTTCATGTTCCATTTTCTTCTATTCCAGACGACAACACGACCTACATAAATGGCGCAATGCCTTATTCAAGACAGGATGATTCATCCTGACAATAATCGAGGAGAGTGAATTTTTAATGAAAAAAGTATGGGTTTCGCTTCTTGGAGGAGCTATGTTATTAGGGTCGGTCGCGTCTGGTGCATCAGCGGAGAGTTCCGTTTCGGGGCCAACTCAGCTTACACCAACCTTTCACGCCGAGCAATGGAAAGCCCCTTCCTCGGTATCCGGGGACGACATTGTATGGAGCTATTTGAATCGGCAAAAGAAATCGTTACTGGGTGCGGACAACTCTAGTGTACGTGAACAATTCCGAATCGTTGATCACACAAGCGACAAGTCCGGTGTGAGCCATTATCGGCTGAAACAGTATGTAAACGGGATTCCCGTATATGGAGCTGAACAGACTATTCATGTGGGCAAATCTGGTGAGGTCACCTCTTACTTAGGAGCGGTGGTTACTGAGGATCAGCAAGCTGAAGCTACGCAAGGTACAACTCCAAAAATCAGCGCTTCTGAAGCAGTCTACACTGCATATAAAGAAGCAGCTGCACGGATTGAAGCCCTCCCTACTTCCGACGATACGATTTCTAAAGATGTTGAGGAACAAAGCAGTGTAAGCAAAGACACTTACGCCGAAGTAGCTAACAACGGAAAAACGCTATATACTGATAAGGAAGAGATGAGTCTTGATAAAGCATCTGCCCTGAAAGATAGTAAAATTGAGGCGGTGGAGACAGAAAAAAGTTCCATTGCTAAAATCGCTAATCTGCAGCCAGAAGTAGATCCCAAAGCTGATCTTTACTTCTATCCTAAAGGGGATGACCTGCAGCTGGTTTATGTAACAGAAGTCAATGTTTTAGAACCTGCTCCACTGCGTACTCGCTACATTATTGATGCCAATGATGGCAGCATCGTATTCCAGTATGACATCATTAATGAAGCGACAGGCACAGGTAAAGGTGTGCTTGGTGATAGCAAATCATTCACCACGACGGCTTCCGGTAGTAGCTACCAGTTAAAAGATACAACACGCGGTAATGGTATTGTGACCTACACGGCCTCCAACCGTCAAAGCATCCCAGGTACCCTTCTGACCGATGCCGATAATGTATGGAATGATCCAGCCGGCGTGGACGCCCATGCGTATGCTGCCAAAACATATGATTACTATAAGTCCAAATTTGGACGCAACAGCATTGACGGACGCGGGCTGCAACTCCGTTCGACAGTCCATTACGGTAGCCGCTACAACAATGCCTTCTGGAATGGCTCCCAAATGACTTATGGAGATGGGGACGGTAGCACATTTATCGCATTCAGTGGGGACCCCGATGTGGTAGGTCATGAACTTACTCATGGTGTCACAGAGTATACTTCGAATTTGGAATATTACGGAGAGTCCGGTGCATTGAATGAGGCTTTCTCGGACGTCATCGGCAATGACATTCAGCGTAAAAACTGGCTTGTAGGCGATGATATTTATACGCCAAACATTGCAGGCGATGCTCTGCGCTCTATGTCTAATCCTACGCTGTATGATCAACCAGATCACTATTCCGACTTGTATAGAGGCAGCTCCGATAACGGTGGCGTTCATACGAACAGCGGCATTATCAATAAAGCCTACTATCTGTTGGCACAAGGTGGTACTTTCCATGGTGTAGCTGTAAATGGAATTGGCCGCGATGCAGCGGTCCAAATTTACTATAGTGCCTTTACGAACTACCTGACTTCTTCTTCCGATTTCTCCAACGCACGCGCTGCTGTGATCCAAGCAGCAAATGATCTGTACGGTGCAAACTCGGCACAAGCAACTGCAGCTGCCAAATCTTTTGACGCTGTAGGCGTAAACTAAATCATATACGCTATAATCCTCATATCCCGTCCATAGACCTTCGCCGTTGTGCAACTGTCACTTAGGCTGCTCATAATGGACGAAAAAATAGGGGTGCAGTGTACAAGTCTGCGCCCCTTCCCCCTTATTTATGGCGTCCCCTCAAAGGGGCGCCCTTTTCTTGTTCATTGAGTCTCTCCCGATCATTTTCGACTAGATAAGACAAATAAACAGTAAATCAGGGACTAAAGATTCATTTTGGGGTATTTTGTAAAATCAATCTTCTCGTTCGACAACCTCTCTGGCACAAGGAGGCACTTTCCATGGTGTCAAGGTAGATGGAATTGGACGTGATGCAGCCGTATATATTTATTATAATGCCTTCACCAATTATCTGACTTCCACGTCTAACTTCTCCACCGCGCGTGCCGCTGTGATCCAAGCGGCCAAAGATAGTTATGGTGAAAATTCAATAGCCGTAACCTCTGCTATGAAGTCTTTTGACGCTGTAGGTGTGAGATAAGTGAAATAATATAAATTTCCCCGGTATTACAAGTCTCCCCCCTTCTCTCTTATGTATACGGCGTCCCACTATGGGACGCCTTTTTTCTAGTATAAAGTTGATTATTGGTAATTATATTTCCGGCTTCTTATTATTGCCCCATCGCAATCCAAAGGACCAACCCTTCACATAGCGGACCTGAGTGTATGCGTTCCACAGTAAGTACTGCTGAATACCTCTGACGTTGTGTGACGGATACCATCACTCCCGGTATACTCGCATTGGCAGTGATTACATACTGTGTATCTATAAAAGGCTTCTCAAATACAACGCTCACTTCACCCCTATCCGCTTGTGCGGGGAGGTGAAAAGGAATGCTCCCATATTGAGGTGAAACTATATGATCGTCAGAAGCCTCGTCACTGGTCGCTGATCCGTCGTGAATGACATTCAAGTTTAATTCTTTCTCCGTATCGAAAGCTAGATCGATATCTTGCTCAGACAAGACCACGCGTTGCTTTGGGCGTGGTCTTCCTTCAGCAATGTGAATACTGGTTATGGAACAATCCAGTAACGAATCTTGCTCTGCCTGATCTTCCGTCGTAATAGACGGTTTGTCGTTATCCAACCTGTATTCCGTATCTGACTCAGGCACTGACAACAGCAGTACAGATGCTCGATTCATCTGCATCGCTTCCTCTAGCGTTTTGGGGAGCTTATGCTTCTTCCATGCCACTTCCTCTATAGCTTGAACCGATGTGTCCTTCTCTACGGGGGCAGGGACCGTTGCCGTTCCACGCTGGTTCGATTTATGACTGCCGGAAGTCGAAGTCGCTTTCTCCTTGTTAACACGGGGGGAGGGAACCGCATGGGAAAGGTTACGCCGTGCTGTTCTTTTATCCTTAGGGCTATGGTTCGTACGATGGTTCATGGTGACCGCTCCTTTGGCACAGGAGTGAACCAGCGGTCGCTCCGCTTCATTCACCCGGCTGGGAATCATGGCTAATGCCTATAAGATAGCCTATGCGTGTAACAGCAGCTACGTCACTCCGCTACACAGTCCGTTATGATTTGTGCCCAGCGTTGTGCTGAGTGTTGCCATAAAAATCTTCTCCGTACCTCGCCAAGCCCGGCTTCTCCCATCCGTCGTCGCAAGCTTGGTTGCTGGAGCAGCCTGATGATGGCATCGGCCATTTCCTGCTCACCGTGAGACGGATACACAAGCCAGCCTGTCTCGCCGTGTTGTACAACCTCTGGAATACCGCCGATTCGTGAAGCGACCACAGGCACTCCTGCCGCCATGGCTTCCAGATTGACTAGCCCGAAGGCCTCATCCTTCACTGAAGGAACAACGGTCACATCGGCTAGCTGATATAGCGAGGCCAATGCTGGATGCGGAACATAGTCCAGGAATTGCACATGCTTCCCCAACCTTAGTTTACGCATCTGCCGATGCAACGACGCCGTGTACGGCGTGAGGCGGTCATGCCCGTAATAGGCACTACCTGCAATGAGCAGCAGTACGTCCGGGCAGGCGCGGACCACATGCCGCAGGGCCTTCAGCAGCCGGTGAACGCCCTTCCCTGGCATCAGTCTGCCCGCGAATAACATGATTTGGCGGCCTGACCAGCCGAAATCGTCCAATCGCGCCGATTTGGCTGCTTCTGCTGCTGGAGTCCACCGTGGCAGGAAATCGCCGGGATGGATACCCAGCTTGTTTATGACGATACGCTCTCTGACGGCCTCGGGACAGTCAGAAGCTACGATTGCCCCTAAATATGCACTGTTCACGATAATGCGATCCATCGACAACAGCAGCCTGCCCATATCCTTCCGTTTGAGGTAAGGCTCCCGGATGAACGTGGTCGAATGCAAAGTCAGCACAACTCGGCTATCGGGTAAAGCCTCGCGAATTGCATTCGCAACTGCCGGGCGGTTGTGTACATCTACTACCGCTGGTAACCATCTCTTTAAATCGGCAATCACCTCAGAAATATAGCCTGTTCCCCGCGTATAACGCATGCAGGGAATTCCGTCGACATCGCCATGATCCGGTGCCTCTGCTCCCTTTATGCCATAGATCTGCGCTTGAAGCTCATGACTAGCCAGCGGTACCATGCGGGCAATTACCCGCTCCACAGAACTGCTGCGGGGCGAAGGTATAACAAAGGAGCCCGGTGTAACGACTGCTACCTTCGGCCTCTGCATCACCTCACCTACTTTCTGAGCTTATTCCAACACTCTTCAACACTCATCTTGTATCATATCGTCTGCCTCGCTGAAATGTGCCTCGCTTCTAACTTTGGGCTTACCGCAAGGCAAGCGTCCATGCCTGGCCGATCTTTGATACATATGATGGACTAGAATCACAGTTTGATCAGTTGGAGTGACTACAAGGAGGGCGGACATACTCATGTTGCATGTCGGCGTCATGCTCAACCCGGCAACCTACCGGGGCATCCCCGCCATGAGGACGCGATATGAATCTATCGCCAATTACGAGGACGCCGGGTTAAGCTACGAGCTCATCCCCTGCTTTCTTCGTCTGGAGGATATTCATATAGCGACCGGAACATGCCGGGCTTATGTTAAACACGGCAACGAGTATCGGCAGATGATTCTTCCGTTGCCGCCGGTCATCCACAATCGGACTCTCTATCGGCAAAATGAAAATGCTAGAGATATCAGCAAGCTTGTACAAAAGGGGTTCTATATTTTTAATGAACAAAACCGTTTCCACAAAGACCATATACATGCAATTCTGCAGGAAGACCCTTTGCTACGCATCCATCTCCCCACAACATTGCAAGGCAACCTTTCCTCCATCCATACCTTGTTGGAAGAAACCGGAGATGTTGTAATTAAACCCAGTAGCGGTAGCGTGGGTAGAGGAATTATGCGTCTGCGGCATTCCCGCGGAGGCTGGACTTTGCAATGCGCTCATCCGGCTATACCTGAGCGTTGGTCCACCCTACGTTTGAATGTCGGAGAACTCCCATTATTTCTGCACAAGCGACTGCTGCAGGTGCCTCATATCGTACAGGAAACCATACCGCTTGCTTTGTACAACAATCGTCCGTTTGATGTCCGTGTGTCGGTTCAGCGCGGATATGGCGGTATCTGGGGTGTGACAGGCATGTATGCTAAAATTGCTCCTTCCCACACCTTCGTCTCCAATGTGGCACAGGGCGGTACGGCCCGTTCCTTACTAGAAGTGTTATCACAAACAGAGACAGTTCAGACTTCGAACGCAGTCCGGCTGATGAATGAACTGGAGCGACTCTCATTACAAATCGTGCACCGACTGGCACAAACCCTTCCCCGTCTCGCCGACGTCGGTCTGGATCTGGGAATTACCCATGAAGGCAAGATTGTTTTTATTGAATGCAACGGTCGTGACCAGCGCTATGGCTTCAGCCAGGCGGGCATGCACAATGTCTGGAAAGAAACATACTCTCAGCCGATGGCTTACGCTCGTTGGCTTCTCGAACGGATGCCTTCGTCAGACACCGAACGTTCACCAAGCCGTCCACTGTATTGATTTACGTCACATTCTGTGTCAATATAGTTCAGAGCGGCCGGACAGGTTCCGGCCAAGACGGCTCGGAAATGAACA
Organism: Paenibacillus sp. MZ03-122A; assembly: GCF_024213325.1. NCBI lineage: Bacteria > Bacillati > Bacillota > Bacilli > Caryophanales > Paenibacillaceae > Paenibacillus > Paenibacillus sp. MZ03-122A. The sequence continues at coordinate 214,961 of NZ_JANAVI010000006.1, forward strand.
AGGGGGATCTGTAATGGCAAAACAGTGGCTGCGGCTCATGACGGAGCTATCATCGCGCAAGTGGGTGTGCCGGATTGTAGGCTCCTTCGCGCAAAGCGGTGCAAGCCGACTTTTTATCCCCACCTTTATACGTACGTACCAGATCCAGACGCATGAGGCGGAACAGGAATGGAAGGAATACCGTTCTCTAAACGCCTATTTTACACGCAAATTAAAAGCGGGCATGCGCCCGATTGATACGAACGCCGAGGTGATGACCAGTCCGGTGGATGCACGGATTACTTTCACTGGCCCAATTACGTCCGGCACTCTTTTAAATGTCAAAGGGCAGGACTATACGCTGGAAGAGCTTCTTAACCGCTCTCCGCGTCTTGAAAAATACACACACGGCTATGCTTTTGTGCTCTATCTCAGCCCGACGGATTATCATCGCATTCATGCACCAGTATCCGGTACGCTGGTAGAAAAAGAGCATCTGCGCGGCAAGGTATACCCAGTGAATGACTTCGGCTTGCAACATATGCGAGCAGTTCTTAGCCGCAATGAACGACAGATTACGTACATTGCCCACGAATATGGTGAGGTGGCGGTCGTCAAGGTTGGCGCAATGAATGTGAGTAGCATCAAATATACGGATGATAAGGCCGTCTCATGGACAAAAGGAGACGATCTCGCCTATTTCGAATTTGGATCAACTGTCGTTTTGCTAACTGAAAACGGCACGTTTGAGCCAGACCCCGCATTGAAGCTGGGGGATGCGGTAAAAATGGGACAACGTCTGGGTTGCTTTCGACATGATCCCAAAGCAAAAGTGAATTTATCGTAACAGGATTTTAGCTACACATATGAGCATTGGGATCGGATGATGTTAAATTGCTCATATAAAAAAGGACCCGGCGTAACTGCCCGGGTCCTTTTTTGGAATTTATCCATTATATTCTTCACGCCTAAATCCGAAACAGCTTGACCACCGTCCATAGCATTACCGGATCTCAGACGGACTTTTCCCCGTGTACTGCTTGAATTGGCGGCTGAAAAAAAAGATGTCACGGTACCCCAAAGCCTCTGCCACCTCGGTCACATTCATTCCGGCATGTAGTAATAGATGCTGTGCACGCTCAATCCGCATGCTGATAATATGAGATTGCGCGGAAACACCCAGTAGCTCCTTGAATTTAATTGAAAAATAACGCGGTGACAGCCCCGCTCGTGCTGCCAAATCCTCGACGCGATGAGGAAGTCCCGGATGCTGACGCACGTAGTTGGCCGTTTCTCGAATGACCTCGGTGAGCTGGTTACTGGCTTGTTGCTCCTGAGGCTCCTTACGGTCCGCACGCAGCAGATGAATCATCAGTTGTTTCAGGATCAGCTTGCCTTCCTCGTCAGCTCCGTAAGCACGCTCTAGGCGTAGTCTAACGTATCTGGCAAGCATATGCTCTACCTCGAACGTTTCCTCCAGCATACGGTAGCTTGCAGGAATTAGCTTTGGTTGTTCGATAAGATCAAAATGAATATAGGTAAGTATGAGCGGCTTTTGCGGGTTATGTGTGGCACGGGTATCATCCCCCGGCTTGAACAGGAAGCAGCTCCCCTTGCTCACCGGATACGACGTCCCGTTTAAGACCACTGTTCCTTCTCCGCTCCATACATAAAATAAATCATAGTTTGGCATCGGCTTCTCGCGTACCTGCCACTTCCAGCCCGGCTCGCACACAATTTTGGCGAAGGCCGACAACAGGATAAACGATGACGCAGATGTATCCAGCAAAATCTGCACCTCCTTTTGTTAATCTTTGGTTGTCCTCTATCCCGTTAATTTATAATATAAGCTCAGCGCCGTCATTAAGCAAAAAAATGCGCTTTTATGTTCCAGATGCTTTTGCGTGACGCTTACCGTGTGTAATGCTATAATATGTAATCAAAATGACTTGGAAGGATGAAACGGGAATGAATCCACTGGCAGCGCAGTTAAACCAAAACATTCAGACAGGCAACGAGCATGTATATCAAATGCTTTCTCTTTTAGGGAAAGAAATTTATTTCCCAAAAGAAGGGATTTTGAGTCAATCCGCAGAAGCAGGGAAGCTTGCTAAAAAGTACAACGCTACGATTGGCATTGCTACAGAAGGCAATGGTCCTATGCATTTGGAGGTCATTCAGGAAAAGCTGTCCGCTTACAATCCCAAGGATTTATACCCTTACGCTCCCCCTGCGGGCAAACCTGAACTACGTAGTGTATGGCGCGACAAAATGCTGAAGGAAAACCCTTCGTTGGCTGGAAAAAGTTACGGCCTTCCCGTAGTTACGAACGCGCTGACCCACGGTTTGAGCATCGTTGCCGACCTGTTCACGGATGAAGGGGATGCTGTCATTTACCCAGACAAAAACTGGGAAAACTATGAGCTGACTTTCGGTATTCGCCGTCATGGACGTTTGGTGAATTTCCCGTTGTTCACAGAGGATCAACGTTTTAATAGTGAAGGATTACGCGACGCTCTACTGGCACAGAAAGAATACGGCAAAGCGATCGTTGTACTGAACTTCCCGAATAACCCGACGGGCTACACACCGGGAGTCGAAGAGGGTAAAGCAATTGTTGCTGCCATCCAGGAAGCCGCGGAAGCAGGCATCAATGTCGTAGTTGTGACGGATGACGCTTATTTTGGTCTGTTCTTCGAGGACTCCCTGCACGAATCACTATTCGGTCAGTTAGCTGGACTTCATCCGAGAATTCTACCCGTCAAAATTGACGGAGCTACCAAGGAAGAATTTGTTTGGGGCTTCCGTGTCGGATTTATTACCTTTGCTTCGGAACATCAGGATGTACTGAGCGCACTAGAACAAAAAACATTAGGGATTATTCGGGCAACGATTTCGAGCGGTCCTCACCCATCTCAAACCTTCGTCCTGGATGCCCTCAAGTCAACAGACTTTGAACAACAGAAGAAAGAAAAGTTCCAGATTATGAAGGGTCGGGCTAATAAAGTCAAAGCGTTACTCGATAGTGGAAAATACGGAGATGTATGGAGCTACTATCCTTTCAATTCGGGTTATTTTATGTGCCTCAAGCTGAACGGCTTGTCCGCTGAACGACTGCGCACACATTTGCTGGAACAATATGGGGTAGGGACGATTGCGCTGGGTGAATATGATCTCCGAATCGCATTCTCATGTATCGAGGAAGAGTATCTGGAAGACCTGTATGACATTGTTTACCGTGGCGCACAAGATTTGTTGAACGCCTAATATGTAACAGATTAAATATAGCATCATTAGCGGTATGCCGGATGTTGTGGCATACCGCTTTTTAATGAGCTGAACCATTGTAAGTCACACTTCGCAACAAACTATCCTTCAGCAGCGAGCAAAGATTTCTGTGCGAGTGGCAGCAGGATGACTACCTCGGTTCCGACTCCCGGCTCACTCTCATAGTGTATACTTCCGTTCATAGCTTCAATGATTCGAAAGGAGACGACCGTTCCCAGTCCCGTTCCTACCTCTTTGGTTGAAAAAAACAAAGTACCCACTCGCTCCAGATGCTCCTGACTCATGCCTTTTCCCGTATCCCTAATATGCAGACATGCCTTTTCTTCCTGAATCGCCAGCTTTATGTATACCCTGCCCCCATCATCCGCAGCTTCGATCGCATTTTTCGTCACATGTATTAACGCCTGTAACAGCTGATTACGATCCATATGTACGTATATTTCATTCCTTAGCTCAGTATACAGTCTTACGCCTTGCTTGGTCGCCATCGGTTTCAAAAGCAAAACAATCTGTTGAACCATGCCAGACAAATCCATCAGCTCTGTGTTCCCAATCTGCGGTCTGGATAAGTTCAGATAGTCGCTAATAATTCTTTCAGCCCGATCGACCTCTGCTAGTGCCAAAGCAATATATCTGCGATTTTTCCCTTCTAGCCCTGACTGAACCATTTGCAGGAACCCTTTAACCACGGTCAACGGATTCCTTACTTCATGAGCCATAGAGGCAGCCAGTTCACCTAAGGTATTCAGATGCTCAGCATATTTAATCTTTCTTCTCATTTCTTCCCGTTCCAAACTAAACTCCATCCAGAAAGAGGAGGCTCCAATGCTTAGGAATTGAATCACACCGAACCAGAGTATTGCCCGAATCAGCTCGACCTCATCCTTATCCAGCCTGCCATTGGCCCAGGAATGTATTAACAAAAATATAAGCATGGCAATATTGGTCCATATACTCATTAGCATATTCATGCCCACCCGAAGCAACATACTATTGAGCTGCATAAACTTTCTTCTCACCAAGAGAGGCCCCAAATAACACAACATCATGCTGGGAAAGCTCACCACCATAGACTCTGGATCTATATACATACGAGCCATCACCATCAGCGTTATATTCAGAAGCCCTGCCTTTGGACCAAAATATAAAACAGAAAGGATCAGAGGAACATATCGAAGGTCCCAATATAATCCATACCAAATGTACGAAAACATAAGGCAAAGCACAGAAGACACACCCAGCACCCCTCCCATAAGCAACGGGGTATGTTTCCTATGCCGATGATCTGACAAAGCGCTATATACCAATAACGGTACAAACACAAGAAATATGTTCACGAGCAGCTTATCTACCAGCATCTCGTCTTTCCCACTTTCCAAGTGATAATGACTACGTACTTCTTCTATTCTCGATAATACGTGTCTTTTCCTCTATCCTCCCCTACATCTGATGAAAAATATAAGGCGATTCGGCAACATACCTGAGCATTGGCCCACGCAATCTGAAAATCCAATTCATAAGATACGATGTATCCTTTATCACAATGACCGAGAGGAGAATGAGCATGGGAGCAGAAGAAACAAGAGGCGGTTACGGTGGTTACGGCGCATTCACAAGCACAGGAACAATTCTGGTACTGTTCATTTTATTAGTTATCATCAGCAAAACGCTCTTTATATAAGCAGGCGGAAATCTGCACCCACGGCTACGATAACAGCGAGCGTACAAAAAAGGCTAATTGGCAGACAGCTCTTGCTGCTTGCGAATTAGCCTTTACTTTATTCACATAGATACAAATTACACTTCTTCCTCATCCTGACCGTCCAAACGCCATTTTTTGGCTTGAGCGCCTCGTAACAAGAACACTACTGCAACTCCCCCAAGCAGCGTGAGCAGTGTAGACAGTAGATCTTCCGTTCCTTTTGCCAGAAAAGGAAGCCACAGAACCACAGCAGCCGGCAACGTCAACCGAACAACAAAGTCGAGAAAAGACGCACGACGACTATGCGCAGGAATCGGATATAACTGAAGCCACAACGAATCCTTGTGATACTGCTTTAGTGAAGTAACCTGTACACCAATGAGGAATATGAAAAATAAATATACCGCAATCCCAATCCAGCTAGCATGGGTGATATATATAATTAACAACCCCAGAATTCCAAGCCGAATGACAATACCTGCTGGCTCTGTACGCAGGAATGTCTTAAACAGCAGGTAACGATACGCTCCCCTTCTGTTCCAAGGTATGTTACCTCCCAACCAGGACAGCCAACGACGTGGCGTCACTCTCTGCGTAAGGGCGGGCACATCGACAAACCAGCCCAAAGTGCGCATCACCCGAGCAGCCTGCATACCCTCTGTACAAATCAGCTTTTCCCAAGCCACTAGCAGCTTGACCGGAAAACGCAGAACAAGCACGTACACCACACCGACCAATATGATAAATGGCACGCTGTGTAGTGGAGGCTGCCATAGCCATGCGGCTACCATCAGCACAGCCAACACCCACCGAAGCAGACGATAGCCTACACTCCCGCCAATCGATACCATGCGAAGCTCTTGCCAGCCGCCGTAGCTGAATAGCAGCTTTAACAGCACAAACAGTAGCAGGGTCAGTAGCAACGGCTTAGGCGCCGCATCACTGCGAATATACAGCGGCCACACGATAATAGACAGCAATAGCAAACCGAATATTTTATACACCACACCCCGAATCCGGCTGGCCTTAAAATAATGGTGCATCGCGTGCTCCTGTGGACGGAGGAAAACAATATCCGCTGCGTTTAAATACGTACGAAAGCTCGCATGAGCAATCGGAATAGCCACAATAAGCATGATCCAGCGGATGGGCAAATCCGGTGGAGTATGCATCAGTAGCGACGTGTACCATGCGGCAAAGGCAATCAGCGCAAAGCCGAAGACCACCGCCAGACCGCTTTGAATGACATAGCCCAGATAGGGCAGCACCTGTCCCCAGAACGCTACACGTCTTTCTTTATGCAAACGTTGCAAATCCATGCTCATTCCCTGCCCTGTACCAGCTCATAAAATGCATCTTCCAGCGGCATGCCCGGCTTACCCGCCTGTGCAGTCACTTCGTCCAGCGTACCCTGCGCAATGATGGCACCCTGATGAAGTACAATGAAACGATCACAATAATTTTCAATCGTGGACAAAATATGAGAACTGAGCAGAATGGACGAACCCGAACGCTTCATCTCTAACATAAAGTCAAGCAGGGAACGAATACCCAGCGGGTCCAAACCCAAAAAAGGTTCATCTATGACATACAACGGCGGTCCCGCTAAAAATGCGCACATAATCATCACTTTCTGGCGCATCCCTTTAGACAGGTGCATCGACATACTCCCACTTTTATCCCGCATACGGAACAAGTCTAGCATTTGATCACTGCGCGTGCGGAAATCTGCTTCGCTAACTCCGTACGCTCTGGCCGTGAATTCCATATGCTCCATCACCGTCATTTCAGGATACAGCTCTGGAGATTCAGGTACAAAAGCAATGGCTCCCTGATATTCCTCGGGATTCTCATCCTGCTTATGCCCCTGCACACGGATTTCTCCGGCCTGCGGTGTCATCAGGCCCAAAATATGCTTCATGGTCGTACTTTTCCCGGCACCGTTCAGACCGATCAGTCCTACCATTTCACCCGGTTTCACATCCAGCGAAATTTGATGCAGCACCGGGCGCTTGGCGCTATATCCGCCGGTAAGTCCGTTAATTTGCAACACAGGCTGTTGTTCCATGGCTCCCCCTCTTCTCCCTTACTCGTTCGGTTTTGATCCTTTTTCCTTCAGCCATCTTGGTGCACCCTTGTTTTTGCGATCACGCTCGCGCTGTGCTTTTCCTGCTTTGGACAAGGCTGCTCCTTTGCTCTTGCCTGGAGCTGAACCGTTCGCGGAATTTCTGCCAGGACGTCCGTTTTCGTTGCGAACAGGTGCCTTACGGTTTTCTGTCAGTGCTCCGTTAGATGAGGATCTGGCCTCGGATGGTCTTACAGGTGCACGCTTGGCATCCGCCGGACGCGGCACAACTACTCGACCTCCATGCAACGCACGCTCTGCGATGTCAATGCCCAGTTCACGGGAGAACTTACGCATGATGAACGTTTCACGGTCGGTGACAACCGATGCCACTAATCCTTTGCGTCCCATCCGTCCTGTCCGTCCTGCACGGTGAACATAAGCTTGACTATCCGTAGCCGGGTCAAAATGAATGACCATTTCAAGTCCCTCAATATCCAGACCACGAGCTGCCACATCCGAAGCGACCAGTACTTTGAGCTTGTCCTCGCGGAATTTGGCCAACACGTTGCTACGCGTAACTTTATCCGCATCTCCATACAAGGACGCCGTAGTCAGCCCCATATGCTTGAGCTTGGCTTCAATCTCCCCAATGGCATTGGTCGTATTCACGAACACCAGCGCTTTTCTCGGATTAAAATGACGCACCAGACGGCGCAGCATATCCACCTTATCCCGTTCTTCAGATACAAAGTAATAGTGTTCCAGTCCACTGGCCGTCTTTTGGTCGGGATCAATCCCAATTTCTACGTATTCACGCATCTCCCGTTTTGCCAGCGACTGAATCTCATCGTTCAGCGTTGCGGACAGGAATACCAATTGACGATCACGTTGGGCGGTGCCCAATATGTTGGTTACATCGCCTGCTCCACCGAGCTGGAACATCTGATCCACCTCATCGATGACAATGGTAGTAATATTGTGCATTTTCAGCTTTTTCGAAGCGATGAGTTCACGTACACGTCCTGGTGTACCCACGACAAGCTGTGGATGATCCTTGAGCTTTTCGATTTGACGTTTGATAGCCGCCCCACCAATCAGACCGAGTACACGGATTCCGCGATGCTCTCCGTAGCGCTGACCCTCACGTACAATTTGCATGGCCAGTTCCTGGCTTGGAGCCAGTATCAGCTTTTGCGTAGCCTTTTTCTGTGGGTCAATCGCTTGCAGCAGCGGCAGCAAATAAGCCAGTGTCTTGCCTGTGCCAGTTTGTGAGCGCGCCAATACATGCTTTCCCTTCATTATTTCCGGTATAGCCTCTGCCTGAACTGGCGAAGGCTGTGTAATTTCATGCTCAGTCAGTTTGTCCAACAGATCTTGTTCAACGCCGAGCGATTCAAAATTCAATGTCATGAAAAGGTCCAACCCCTATACGTAAATTCGTTACTCTCCATTATATGCGAAAATAGCCCTGTTACCAAATCACAAAAATAAAAGATGTCCCTCACCATGGCTAATGGCTTACGGGACATCTTTTATTTCTTATTCATCACACCATGACCCAGCCTATCGGTCAGTCTGGGAGCTAACTGATACAGCTTGAGAAAAGGAGATACCCACCGTGGCAGATTAACCTCCTCCTTGCGAAGCTCCATCGCTCTTACGATATGCCGTGCTACCTTATCTGGTTGTAGCATAAACCAGCTTACATTTCGAACATATCCTCCTGAAGGATCTGCCAGCTCAAAAAAGGGTGTGTCAATCGGCCCCGGATTAATCGTCGTTACAGTCACTCCACTCCCGCGCAGCTCTTGCCGAAGCGCATTGCTGAAACCGAGCAACGCATGCTTCGTCGCCGTGTAAGAAGACGATTTGGCTGTCCCGATTTTTCCGGCCATTGATGCTACATTGACAATCTGTCCATGGCCCCGCTCTGTCATTTGCGGCAGAAACGCCTTGATGCAGCGAACAACACCCATGTAGTTCACGTCCATCATTTGTTCAAACTCCGTCAGATCGGTTTCATTAAAATACTCAAACTTTCCGTAGCCCGCATTGTTAAGCAATATATCGACCCGTCCGTACTGTTCCAATACTCGTGCAGCAACAGCCTCTACCTGCTCCTGGCGGGTGACGTCCAGTTGGATAAGCTCATGTCTGCCGCTGATTCCCGCAGATACTTGCTTCAGTCGCTCCTGCGAGCGTGCTGTTAAAATAGGAATCGCGCCCTTTTCGCTTAACAACTGAGCGCAAAGGGCGCCAATCCCACTAGATGCACCTGTAATCACAACTATCTTGTCCTGTAGTATATTCACAGTCATCCCTCCGCATTAAAGAAACTTGCTCCTTTAATATTAAGAGATCATCACCTGAATATCCAGCTCACCGATTCCTTCCACCGTAAGCGGAATATAAAGGGCACGCTGAGGCACAAAAGTGGTCAAGTTTTCTGATTTCATGACCTGCGGAGGCGTAATATCCACAACAATTCCCTGACTGGACAAAATCGTACTGGCATTCCCACTAATCATATTGCCCAATTCTGAAATTGCGCTTTTTCCCATCTCATCAATTTCAGTCAACACAAATCCGCCCATCATCGCTGATACCATACGTAGCGCCACCTGTTCATTCAGGCCGAACACAATATTTCCGCTAAGCTGTCCGGTCATCCCGATCATAATCCAGATGTGGTCGTCCACCAGCTCGACATTTTTTACACCAAGATTTCCGGGTGAAGGAGATACTTGGATCAATTGTTCAATGACCCGTCGCGCCGACTCCAAAAAAGGATTTATCACTTCTGCCTTCACGATCAAAGCGCCCCTTTACGATGGGCTTTTAGACATACAACAAAAGTCCCATTTAAATTAGAATTTTTTAATTAAATATTACTGTAAAACGAATCAATCCTCAATAAAATGCTCTATATATCACTTATCGACAGCTACCCGGTAATTTTTTATAGCTAAATCACAAAAAATGTGAATAATGTCCTATATCTTTACTTCTTACCGGTTTTAGATTGATTATTTTTGAAGGATATAAGGACTTTAGTCTTTATTTCCCAATATACCACACTTTAAGGTACTCTGCTTCGATTCATTGCCCTTCCTGCTCGAATAACCTATAATTTAATGAAATAAAGCATAACGACGGTTTTACATATGAACCTATGGATTGGCTAAAAATATTCATTCTATACAGCTGCGACAAGATTAAGAAAAGAGAGGAGGAACTTCATGAACATCAGTCAACTTGAAACACTTATCATGATTTCCAAAACGATGAGCTTCCGCAAAGCCGGAGAACTTCTCAATTTGACGCAGCCGGCGGTGTCCGCTCAAATTAAAAGTCTAGAGGATGAGTTCAAAACCATTCTGATTGACCGCAACCAGCCTGTCACCCTGACCGACAGGGGAGCTGTTTTTTTGGAACACGCCGAGCGCATATTAGAGGTTGTTGAGGAATTAAGACAAAAATTATACGATCTAAACGAAACACCGCAGGGCCACATTGCGTTGGGCACCACAACATCCATCGCTATTCAAATTTTACCGCGCGTTCTTTCCTACTTTCAGGATCAGTTCCCTCTCATCAAAACCTCCATTCAATCCATGGCTTCCTCAATGATTTATCAGCAGGTGGAGAACGGACTTATTGATGTTGGCATCGGTTATCTGATTGAACGTAATCCCAATTTAAGCACTTCGGTTCTGTACTACGATTCCTTTGAGCTAGTCGTGTCTCCTACTCATCCACTGGCCTCACAACCACATGCTACCATTGAAGCCCTTCGGGAAATTCCGCTGATTCTGCTCTCTCCCGATACGGTGGGACGAAAATTCGTGGATGATGTATTTAAAAAGCACCAAATCGTACCTCATGTCGTGATCGAGTTGTCCAGCAGTGAGGAAGTCAAACGGATGGTCGAAATTAATCTCGGTGCTGCCATTATTTCCAGACTGTCGGTCACTTCTGAACTGCGTGCAGGCACATTAAAAATGATCCATATTCCCGAGCTGGAAGTTAGTCATCCGGTAGGAGTGATTTATAAATCCGGCCGCTATCTAAACTCAGCCATGCAGCAATTTTTAAGTGATCTGAAGGGGATGCCGGAGACGAATTTCACCAGTTCTGAATAACGTAATTCGCTATGAACACCATACGAAATATAAACCCTGATTACGAAAGGAAGACAGGCTATGAAATTTGATCTGCACACCCATCATTTCCGCTGCGGTCATGCAGACGGAAACATTCGAGATTACATTGAAGCAGGCATTCAGTCGGGCTTACAAGCGATTGGTATTTCGGACCATTCCCCTTTCCTGGGCAGCGAACAGGATCAGGCTTTTCCTAAAATTTATATGGCTAAGTCACAGCTTGCTGAATACGTAGAAGAGGTACAACAGCTTAAAAAGGAATACGAAGGCCGTATTGACGTGCTCCTCGGATTGGAAACGGATTATTTTCCTGATTTTGCTGAATTATATCGTTCCACTCTGGCTCCTTATCCATTTGATTACCTCATTGGGTCGATTCACAATGTCGAAGGGAACAGCATTTTTAACCGTAACCGTTGGAACAAATTAAGCGACGCTCGTAAAATCGAGGTCAAACAAGCCTACTATGCGCTCATTCAGGAATCTGCGCGAAGCGGCATGTTTCAAATTTTGGGTCATATTGACGCAATGAAGGGAAACTTTCCTGCCTTTTCAGACATTCCTGCCGATGAAGCCATTGATGAAACCTTACAGGTAATTGCGGAATCCAATGTGGCGATTGAAATTAACACTTCGGGTAAAACCAAGCTGAGTGGTGGATGGTACCCGTCTGCTTCTATTTTAGAAAGAGCGCACCATTTTGGTGTGGAGGTTACTTTTGGTTCGGATGCCCATAAGCCTTCGCGGGTAGGCGATGACTGGGAAGAAGTAAAGGCAATGCTGAAGGATATCGGCTTCCGGGAATGGGTCTATTTTAAAGAAAAACGTAAAATTCCTGTGGCGCTTTAAAATTTAAGGTGGGAATTGCCGCTCCGCAAATCATTTGATCTTACGAACGCTGCTGCAATGGGATTGTTGGGGATTATAATTTATAAGGTGATAATTCCATTGCAAAGGCGAACGCTTAGCAAGATTATGACATCTATGTGTGAGGAGAATTACATATGCACTTGGAAGATCCTATGGGCAAGCTTAAAAAGCTAAAACATGATATCACGCGATTTATGCTCATCTATAAATTTGCGCTCGACGAAATGGAAACCAAGATTGAAATATTAAAGCAGGAATTCCAAGCATTGCACGATTACAGCCCTATTGAGCATACCAAATCACGCCTTAAATCTCCTGAGAGCATCATGAATAAAATGATTCGTAAAAATAGCGAGTTATCGCTGAATGCTATCAAAGATCATATTAAGGATATCGCAGGTTTGCGTATTACTTGCTCTTTTATTTCTGACATTTATGATGTCAGTAACATGCTTCAGAGACAAAGTGACTTGAAGGTACTGGAAATTAAGGATTACATCAAGAATCCCAAGCCGAACGGTTACCAGAGCCTGCATTTGCTGGTTCAAGTTCCTGTATTCATGTCAGATTGTGAGGAGCTAGTCTGCGTAGAAGTGCAAATTCGAACCATTGCGATGGATTTCTGGGCCAGCCTGGAGCATAAAATCTTTTATAAATACAACCAGTCTGTGCCCGAAAACCTGACACGTGAATTAAAGAACGCAGCAGATTCCGCTAATGCTCTCGATCTTCAAATGGAGCGACTGCATCGTGAAATTAAGGAGATTAAAGACGCTAGAGGTGAAGAGGACTCCATAGAGGAGCTCCGGAAGATTATGATTAATAATCAGCAAATTACGGTGCCGGCCAATTTCTTGAAGCTTCTAGGAGAGTAAGATTAGGCGGTGCTCCACCGCTATGCGAATGATTTGATCTTATGATCGCTGTTGCAACGGGATTCACTGGATATTATAAGCCCTTTAAAGGGTAGAATCCCATTGCAAAGGCGAACGTCTGCGCTTCTCCAGATTCAAATTTTCCACTCCGGTTCAAATTCATCTGCCCCTCAGGACATGCGACTCCACTACAGCCTATGATCCTCCTCTTTTTACTTAATTGTTAGATGAACTATGTAACTAAGAGCACTTCATCAAACTCTTTTCATTCGCCCTGTATCCTTAACAGTCATTATTTCGTCTACCTTAATAAAAATAAGCTTATAAGGAGTGATGTAAGTATGAAAAAGATACTTGTTTTGGGTGGAACACGCTTTTTTGGCAAGCGACTGGTGGAACGTCTGCTGGAGAACTCCGTTACCATCCTCACACGGGGCCAAGCAAGCGATTCGTTTGGTGACCGCGTTCAGCGGATCTGTGCAGACCGTACCGATCGGCAAGCGCTCGCTGAGGCGGTAGGTGAGCAAGTGTGGGACGTTGTTTATGATAATATTTGCTTTTCTCCAGATGAAGCAAGCGAAGCCTGCCGCATTTTTGATGCTAAAGCTAAGAGGTATATTGTGACCTCCAGCCTATCCGTCTATGATTCGAGCCCGGAAGTGCTGACAGAGAGCATCTTTGACCCTCAGGCTTATCCGGTTCGCAAGGGCGGGAAGGACGATTTTACATATCAGGAGGCTAAACGGCAGGCAGAAGCAGTTTTTATGCAGCAAGCTACATTCCCTGTAGTTGCTGTTCGTTTTCCGATTGTATTGGGGACAGACGATTATACGAAAAGACTTCACTTTCATATCGAACATGTTCGTGAAGGAATAGAAATCGGAGTCCCTAATTCCGCAGCACAAATCTCATTTATTCGTTCCGATGAAGCCGCAGATTTTCTGTTTTGGCTTGGTCACACTCATTTAACTGGTCCCGTAAATGCTTGCTCCGACGGTACAGTGAGGATTAGAGAGATCATTTCGATCATTGAGCAGGTAACGGCAAAACAAGCTGTGATGAAAGAAAAAACAGCAGACGAGCACATGTCTCCATTTGGTATTACACAATCGTGGTACATGGATACGTCCAAAGCCCAGTCAGAGGGGTACTCATTTCTCTCCCTACATGAATGGCTTCCAGAACTGGTAACTAGCCTGAACCGTTCTTATAAATCATAAAAAAAAGAGGACCCGAAGCTTCGAGTCCCAGCAATATATATATAATTCAAAGGGGGTCATGTCTATGTTGTACCCACTCTATGTTAAAGTAACTTTGCAGTTATGTTTCATCTTTGTAACAAACTGAAATACAAATGAGTCCAGCCAAGGCAAGAACTCCACTCACTGCCACAGAGATAGAGAATGCCCTACTATAATCTGACAATTTAGCTTCTGAAAGCGTGTGATGAAGCGAGGAAGAGAACAAGAACCCGATCAAAGCGACTCCCAACGAATTAGCCAAGTACATAAAGGTCGTGAACAAGCCTGAGCCCGTTCCTGCCTCTTCAGCTGATACAGCACCCAGGACGACATGGGCCAGTGGCGTTGTGGCCATTCCGAGACCCAATCCATATACACCTAGTATCATGATATTTTGAATATGAAATAAATGGAACGCATCTAGATGTAACGATCCAATGAGCAGAAAGCTACAAATCCCCATGATTAGCATACCTGATTTCAGCACCTTGCTCCCCCACCTCTTAACCAGCCTAGACGACCATAATGAGGTAAGAAAAAAGCCAACACCTAGCGGTAAAAAGACCATACTTGTGGATCGAACACTGTATTTCAAACCAGATTGTACATAATAATTCAAAATAAAGAAGAACGAAAACATACTAAGATAGATGACAATTACCGTCAATATCCCTGCTCCGAATGAACCCTTTCTAAATATAGACAGACGAATAAAAGGCGAGCCTCCCTTCTTTTCTTTTCCCATTTGCGTAACTATAAAAGCAACCAAAACCAGAATGGACAACAGCAGACAACCCCATGTCCCTAAAGCCCAGCCCTGCTTTTGTCCGGTTGTCAACGGATAGACAAACAGCAATAAACCAAGAAGCAACAGAAAAGCCCCTGCCCAATCCATGTTTGGCACGGATCTGCCATAGGATTCCGAAATAATAGGACAAAAGAGTAACACTAACAGCCCAAAGGGAACATTAAAAAAGAAAATAATGCGCCAACCCAGGCCAAAAAGATTCCAGTCTACCAAAAATCCACCCAGAATTAAACCAAGTGTAAACCCAACCCCAATGATAGCTCCATAAATCGCAAATACCAGCCCTTTCTCTCTGGGAAGAAAGCTGCTTTGCATGATAGATAGAACCTGAGGTTGAATCATGGCAGCTGATATCCCTTGAAGCACACGGATCATAATGATTAACATAGGGTGCGATACGATCCCTCCTAACAAAGCCATCAATGTAAAACCCAACACCCCGATGCATAACATGCGTCTTCTACCATACATATCTCCTAGTTTGCCACCCAATATCAAGGCTACAGCCAATCCCAGAGAATAGCCCGTAAATATGAGCTGTGCCTCCGAAAAGCTGGCATGCAGGTCCGCCTGCATCATCGGAAGGGCAACCTGCATCATATAGGTATTCAATGAAATCAACAAAGTGGGAAGTAAAATGAGAGCTAATGCGTACCATCGACGCGAGTCTACCTGCTGTACTGCTTGAGGATTAGTCATGGATATGGCAAAACGATCTTTCATAGTAGTTCCTCCAACTCTATAATGGTTATCTTTGATCTTTTCATTTCTCATCTCAACTGATAACCATTATCATCTATAAAGGAAGGAGGCTCTACCTACGGAGGTATTTTCTATCCCTATAGAAGGAGCACAAATGCAAAATCCTCCAAACATGATGGACATGCTTGAAGGATGGTTTCATTAAGATTTATTCGAAAATGTATCTGGGTTACGTATTTTCTTGATATATTCGCTAGGATTACAACCATAATACTTTCGAAAGGTTGTCGTAAAATTGCTGGCGTTGCTGTACCCAATTGAAAAGGCAGTCTCTCCAATGTTTAATTGTTCAACTTCCAAGTACCAGAGTGCTTTTTCCATTCTTTGCTTACGCACCATTTCAAAAATAGTCATTCCGAATAAATGGGGGAATCCCTTCTTTAGCTTGAATTCATTAAGCCCAACCTTTCGAGCCAGCGCTTGAATAGACAGGGGATGTTCAAAATGAAGAATGACGAATTCACGAGCCTTTTGGAGCTTGGATATATCTTCACGACTTATAAAATGGCTTGTCCCCCTTGTTTCATGTCCATCCATCTCCCCAAACAATGCAATAAACTCCATTGCCTTGCTTTCCATGTATAACCGTTTCATCGTCCCATTGTAGTTGCAATGTATCATGTCAAAAACACACTTATGCATGGCTGGCGTATCCGCATAAGAGTCAATATTCCCCTTGTAACGCTGTAACCATGTTTCCATGCTATGCTTTTCTGCGATATCTCCGGCATAATGAAAAAGCTCTTGTGGAGAACATCGTATTTCCAGCATTTGATGGCGAACTCCTGCCTTCTTTTCCTCATAAACCAGTTCATCCTCTAAATATAAAACATTCCCGGTCAAACGATTGGTATGGCTTTCTTTGCCATTCCATTCACAGTATATTTCACCGTTTAAGCAATAGCTGAGTTCAAAGAGCGGACAAGCCTCCTGAATATGAAGCTTCATATTCTGTTCAAAGGTGAGATCCGTGACCACGATTTCCATACCTGGGCGAATCTGTGTGCGTGTCATGCTTCCCTTGCCCATATGCGGGGGAAGCGTGAGTTGTTGCTCCGATTTTTTATGATGAATACGACCATCCACAAGCTCCGTGAATTGGTCAAATAAATGATGAATGTCTGCACTCCATATATTCAAAGCCAATATCAGCCCTTCTTTCCTGTTCAGTCCTAACTATAGAATAACAAAAAAAGAGGACCCGAATCATCGGGTCCCAGCAACATTTATTATTCAAAAGGGGGTCATGTCTGTATTGTACCCGTCCTGTGTTAGAGTTGTTTTGCAGTTATATTTCATCTTTGTAACAAAATATTCCACTGCCATTTCTATGCATAATCTCCTTGGTTCATCGAAAATACCAATACACTCGGCACCTCTCCTGAGGGATCAAAAGCACCAATTGTACGCAGCAGGCGCATCTTATTTTTAATAAGTACGTGCATGGAAGCCTGATTATCCTCTTGGCAACGACTTTCGATCCGCTTGAGCTTCAAAGATCCGAAACCAAAATTCAGCATTTCTCCCACCACTTCTGTAGCCAGCCCCTGTCCCCAAAAAGGACGATCCAGAATATAGCCCAGTTGTGCCTCACCCGTTCTTTCATTCCATTGCTGAAAAGAGACGATACCGAGCAACGGTGAGGAGGTAAGCTCATTGGATTCACCAAGTAGATTGCTTTCTCCTGTATTTCTCTGATGCCATTCCACCGCAAAATGCAGGGAATCTAGTGAATCAGCAGATATTTTAATTTGCGCAACCAGACGCCGCATTCGTGTATTGACTGGTTTGCGAATTCGATTCACATATTGGATCACCAATGGATCGGATAGAATCCGTTCCAGCGCGGGATAATCCTCCGTTCTTAGCTGGCGCAATCGGACTCGGCGGGTGTAAAGCTCCGGTAGCCCAAGACGAAGCATTTCTCTGGTCAGCACAATGTTCCCCCCTGCGGATGGATTGGCTTTTAGAAATGAATGTTTCCATACTTAATCCAGGTCCTGAATCCCGCGGTAAATTCCTGTGCGCAGCTCTCGAATATAATACGGCAAAGAAGGCACAGCAGCTTCCTCCGCTTGTTTTACTGCCAGTTCTATATCATAAGGTACACGTACAAAATGAATGGAGAAGGACGTAGGCTGCTCCTCTCCCATCTCGCCCTCTAAAATGCAGTAGGAAGCCTGCGTAACATCCAACGGATTCCCGACACTGCCGACGTTAAAAAGGGTTTTTCCCTGAAAATGCTGGATAAAAGCATTGTGCACATCACCATATCCCACAACATCTGGAGCAAAAGCAACTTTTCCATTTTCTTCTGCTAATGGATCGAACATGGCAAGCCGTTTTTCCGGCTCATCCCATGGCTGCACACGGTGATATACACTTTGCGGCGAGGCATGCACCAGACGGATACGGCGTCCGCTCATTCTGAAATCATAATGAAACGGTAACTGTGCCAAATACTGCACTCGTTCTGCCCCCAAGCGCTCGGCTTGCCAGCTAAAATTGAGATCATCCGTAATACTAACCAGCTCATCCCAATTCCCCCGCACGACCACTTCACAACGTTGACGGACAGCATCCAGAACCTCGCACGGGCTAGGCCCTTTGCCGATCAGATCCCCCAAACAAAACACACGGCTAATGCCTCGGGAAGCAATATCCTCCAGCACCGCCTCACAGGCAGGCCAATTGCCATGAATATCTGAAATGACAGCAATACGATCCATCTGAACCTCACTCCTTTGTCCGAAACGACTACATCTCTACACTACATTCAAGCCATCTTTATGTAGTTCCAACATATATGATAAAGATGAAAAAAAGATCATGGCCTATTGGCCGGATTTTAGCGTAATGACACTAAGCTCTGGTCTGCACAGCACGCGAATCGGCAAATGTGTCATGCCAATGCCTCGGCTGACATACAGCGGCATTCTCTCTGTTCCCACATGAAATAACCCCTGGATGTACTTGCGTCCACCCGGAGGCGGCATTGGTGCTCCAATGACCGGCAAGCGTACCTGTCCTCCATGCGTATGCCCCGACAGTTGAAGATCAAAGGACATTTGCGCCGCTACATCTGCATAGTCCGGCTCATGCATCAGCAGCAGCTTGCACATCTCATCAGGTAGCCCGTGAATGGCACGCTGCGGATTGGGCTTGCCCATGATGTTATCCTCTAAACCGACCATGGCTACACGCTGTCCCGCAAGCTCTACAATCGCATGCTCGTTTCTCAGCAGTGTAAATCCGGTTTTAGGGTATAATTCCTGAACTCCGGCTGGTAAGCCTCTATAATCATGATTGCCCAGAATAGCAAATTTGCCAAGTGTGGCGTGCATCGAAGCCATAACTGGAACAGCAGCCTTCATGGATACTGCATAGTCATCTACAATATCGCCTGTAAAACAGAGCAAATCTGGCTTCAGACCTGCTATACGGTCCGCAAGCTCGCGCAGATCCTGCTCATCCATATGAAAACCCAAGTGCACATCACTGAAATGTACGACCCTGATTCCGTCAAAAGCAGACGGAAGACGAGGGAGAGTCAAGTTGAAGCGTGTAATTTCCAAATGATTAGGCTCCCATAAGGAAGCATATCCTCCAGCCAGAAGCGCGGTTCCGGCTGTGGCTAAAGCCGCCTTTTTCAAAAAATGACGGCGCGAAGGATTGGCTGGTTCATTTGAAATGGAACGCCGCGAAGAACCGGGAGGGATAGCGGCCCCCTGATGCGGGCCATCCTGACTCTCGCGGCGGGTGTGCGGCGTCTTCTCCATATGCGTTCCCCCTTGCGATCTATTCCTTGATCTCACTTTTTAGAAATTCTTACTGTCCAGAAGCTTTAGCGATGGGTGGACAACCACTGCTCCGCATAGTCTACCAAATCACGTTGCCTCGCGAAAAAACATGAAGCCTCTCCAATGTTCACTCGCGTAAAGGCTGAGGGACAGTCCCGTTCAAAATCAAGTCCCAGCTTCTCAAAGTCATCTGAGGTAATATTAAAATCCTGAAAAGATACCCACGCTTTTGCTCCATCCACCATCATAGGAGCTTGATGCGTGATCACTTCTCGTCCATTATAGGCTGTTCGATATTCCGCCAAATGCAAGGACGTGTTGCTGTCATGTCCGCAGCCCAACAGCAGCACATAGGCATCTGCCTCATACAGCTTTGCCAAGGGCGAATGCTCACCCAGCCCATAGTCGAGCTGATGATCTGTCAGTAATCCCAAAGCAGCAGGTCCACGTGCCGCCAGAGAAACATGCGGATGCCCGCTGCGCTTGGTTCCCGGCAGGCCACGGAACGTTTCTACAATGATGCCCATCCCCCCGGTCAGCGTCCAGGCCGGATCATAAGCGGGCATTTCCTCGCGTACTAATTCCCACCATGACTCGTCCAGAGGCGGGTTCATCCAGGTCGAAGGATCAGTCAAGTCATGAGACTGTGTCGGCATCACCAGCGTCCCTTCCGGGCCAACCGCTTCGGTTAGCGCGGCAAGAATGGCCGAGGCCCCGCCTGGAATAAAGCGTCCAAAGCTGCGCATCGACGAGTGAACAAGCAATGTCATGCCGCTCCGAACTCCCAGTTCCTTTAATCCCTTCATGACATCCGACCTAGTGACAGGTCGATTCGTTATCGGTTGCACAGTCACCTGTCCAGCCTCCTTTTCTCCAAAAACGATACACAATACCATAATTATACCATAACTGCTATCCGCGCTCCTTCCTCCATGTTACCCTCCATCTTTTCTGAGCGCAAAAAAACAGGCTTTCTCCAGTTTGAGAAAAAGCCTGTTTGGGCATAACCTATTTGCTATACAGTCAGCCAGCGCTTGAACATATGCTTGGTCGTTTCCTTATTCATTTCGGCAATAGAAGTTGTCAACGGAATGCCTTTCGGGCAAGAGCGTACGCAGTTTTGCGAGTTCCCGCATCCTTCCAGCCCATCGTCCGTCATTAACGCCTCCAGCCGCTCTTCCTGATTCATTTCCCCTGTCGGATGGCTGTTAAACAGACGAACCTGAGATATCGCCGCAGGTCCGATGAACGTCGTCTTCTCGTTGACGTTCGGGCAAGCTTCCAGACAGACACCGCAGGTCATGCACTTGGACAGCTCATACGCCCACTGACGCTTTTTCTCTGCCATTCTAGGACCAGGGCCCAGATCGTAGGTACCGTCAATCGGAATCCACGCTTTGACCTTCTTGAGTGCATTAAACATCCGGCTGCGGTCGATGACCAAATCCCGAACTACCGGGAACGTGCTCATCGGCGCGATCGTAATCGGCTGCTCCAGCTTATCGACGAGCGCCGCACAGGCCTGACGCGGCTTGCCGTTAATCACCATGGAGCATGCTCCGCATACTTCCTCCAGGCAATTCGACTCCCAGCATACCGGGGCCGTCTCTTTACCGTGGCTGTCCACCGGGTTACGCTGAATTTCCATCAGCGCGCTAATCACATTCATCCCCGGACGATAAGCCAATTCGAATTCTTCCGTATAGGGACTGGCTTTAGGATCAGCTTGACGGGTCACAACGAACTTCACTGTTTTATTCGACTTCACTGCTTGCTCCGACATCTAAATACACTCCCTTCCGTTATTTGTTCTTGGAATAATCCCGAATACGCGGCTTGATCAGCGAAACATCCACCGCTTCATACGAGATTTGTGGTCCTTCCGGTGTCCAGTCCGCAATCGTTGTTTTCAGGAAATCCTCATCGTTGCGATCCGGGAAGTCTGGTTTGTAATGGGCCCCGCGGCTTTCGTTGCGCAGTAGCGCACCTTTGGTCATCGCTTCAGCCAGCTCCATCATATTCCACAGTTGCCGTGTAAACGCCGCACCCGCATTGTTCCAGCGCGAAGCGTCATTGATGTTAATGTTAGAGTAACGCTCCTTCAGCTCCTTGATCTTGTGGATCGTCGCTTCCAGCTTGTCATTATAACGAACCACAGTCATGTTGTTCGTCATCCACTCGCCCAGCTCTTTATGAAGAACATAGGCATTTTCTTTTCCGTCCATATGCAAAATACGCTCATATTTCTCCGTCTGCTGATTGACTGCCGCATCAAATACGGAGGTAGCTATATCCTGTGCAGATTTTTTCAAGCCTTTAATGTATTCCACAGCCTTAGGTCCAGCCACCATCCCGCCGTAAATGGCTGACAGCAACGAGTTCGCACCCAAACGGTTCGCACCGTGATATTGGAATTCACACTCACCAGCCGCGAACAAGCCCGGTATATTCGTCATCTGATTGTAATCGACCCACATACCGCCCATTGAATAATGAACAGCCGGGAATATTTTCATCGGGATTTTGCGCGGATCGTCACCGACGAATTTTTCATAAATTTCAATAATGCCGCCCAGCTTTACATCCAGTTCTTTCGGGTCCTTGTGTGACAGATCAAGGTAGACCATGTTCTCGCCATTAATACCCAGTCCATCATCAACGCATACACTGAATATTTCACGTGTCGCAATATCGCGAGGGACCAGATTTCCGTAAGCCGGATACTTTTCTTCGAGGAAATACCATGGCTTACCGTCCTTATACGTCCAAATACGACCGCCCTCTCCCCGTGCCGACTCGGACATGAGACGCAGCTTGTCATCACCTGGTATAGCCGTCGGATGAATCTGGATAAACTCACCGTTCGCATAGCGTACGCCTTGCTGATACACCGCACCAGCAGCTGTGCCCGTATTAATGACGGAATTCGTGGTTTTACCGAAAATAATCCCGGGGCCACCAGATGCCAAAATAACTGCATCCGCCGCAAAAGTCTTCACTTCCATCGTACGCAAATCCTGCCCGCAAATCCCTCGACAGATGCCTTCATCATCCAGTACAGCCTGTAAAAACTCCCAATTCTCGTACTTGGTCACCAAACCCGCAGATTCCCAGCGCCGTACCTGCTCATCGAGAGCGTACAGAAGCTGCTGTCCTGTCGTCGCACCGGCAAAAGCGGTCCGATGATGCTGGGTACCGCCGAAGCGGCGGAAGTCCAGCAGTCCTTCCGGTGTCCGGTTAAACATGACGCCCATGCGGTCCATGAGATGAATGATCCCCGGAGCCGCTTCGCACATCGCTTTTACCGGAGGCTGGTTGGCCAGAAAGTCCCCGCCATAGACTGAATCATCAAAGTGAATCCAGGGTGAGTCTCCCTCACCCTTGGTATTTACCGCACCGTTGATGCCGCCTTGAGCACAAACGGAGTGGGACCTTTTGACCGGAACCAAAGAAAATAAATGAACGTGAACTCCCGCCTCTGCCGCCTTGATCGTAGCCATTAGACCTGCCAGACCGCCGCCCACGACAATAATGTTGGATGCTGCCATTTCTGCTCACTCCTTTTTTTAGGATTTTAACCAAATCCCCTTTTACGTTTGAAAATAGAATCTCAACACGATGTATAATTGATATGAGTCGTTTATAGTAGCTGTTTAAAAGCGCCGCATTGCACCAAGGCAGTTGCCGTTTCCTGAAATTCCGCACTGCGGAATGCAAGCAGGGAAGCGATGAAGCCGATAGACACCACCACGAACAGGGTCATACAGATATAAGAAGATACTTTTTGCGCACGCGGTCCCACAGTAATCCCCCAACTGACCATAAATGCCCACAGTCCGTTAGCAAAGTGAAAGGATGCCGAAACGACACTGATTAAATACAAAATGAAATAAACCGGGTTCGTCACGATGCCATGCATGACGCCGCCTAGCTCCTCATGGGTTACATTACCCAGAGCCACCTGAAAGCGCGTGTCGTATACGTGCCAGATAATAAATACAAACGTAATGACGCCGGAAATACGCTGGAACAGAAAGCGCCAGTTACGTGAATAGCCGAATCTTTTGACATTCGGGTCAGCCTGATACGCAATATACAAGCCATAAATTCCGTGGAACAGTAATGGCAAGTAGATGAATAACGTTTCTAGCACAATAACCAGTGGCAAACCATTCAGGAAGGCCACGCTGCGATTAAATCCTTCCTTGCCGCCCTCCACCGCTGTGAAGTTCGTCACCAAATGCTCAACAAAAAATAGAGCCAGCGGAATGACGCCAAGAAGCGAATGCAGCTTTCTGGAATAAAATCCTCTCATCTAGGTCATGCTCCCTTCTCCCAATAATAGCGTTTTCAATAGTAATATAACATATAAAATGACAGTTTCCGACAGGAAATGTCCAACAAGGTGTCCCTTATAAGGAAAAACAAAAGTGTGAACATCTTGTGTCGCTTTCATGTTACTCCTTTTCGGCTTATAATGGAATTGCAATATACGTATTAATTATTATGTCTTTTTTGCATATAGAGAGGAAGTGGATGATTTGTTTGAGGATTTGAACGCTTTTGCCGTCATTGTCGAGCAGTCCAGCCTGAATAAAGCCTCCAAACTGCTGAATCTGTCCCAGCCTGCCCTGTCTCGCAAAATTGCGAAGCTGGAGGAAGAGCTGGGTGTGAATCTCTTTGATCGTCGGGGCAAACGGCTCGAAATTACGTCCACTGGCCGATTTGTTTATACCTTCGCGCTAGAGCAACGGCAACGACAGCTTCGCTTCTTACAAAAGCTGTCCCAGCACAAAAATGAAGCCCAGAGTATGCTTACACTCGGGGCTAGTCTCACGACACTCCAAACGACGCTGCCTACCCTCGTCGAAGCTTTCATGAGCAAGCATCCTCAAACCGAGCTAAAGCTGCTCACCGGTAAAACTCATGAAATCGTCGCCTTTGTACGTGACAAAAAAGCAGACGCCGGTATTGTCGGGTCTGCCATTCATGAAGCCGGACTGCGTTGCATTCCGCTATTTGATGATCATTTGGAGCTCGTTGTTCCCATTGGACATGAATTAACCGTCAAGACAGGAACGGCCTCGATGAAAGATCTGCAAGGATTGCCGATGATTATTTTCTCCAAAGGAACCTGGTACCGCAGTCTGACGGATGACTTGTTCCAGCGCAGCGGCATCATGCCGGATATCCGTATGGAAATCGACTCCTTCGAGGCAATTGTACGCTTGCTTCCAACCTGTAAGGCTTCTGCCTTGCTGCCCAAATCCTATTTGCGTAGCGAACTATTACGGGATAATGGACTCACTGCATTGTACTTGCCCGATTTGAAGGAGACACGCCGAACGACCTCCCTCATTTACTCGGAGACGACCGATCTCGGTCCGACAGCACGACGCTGGATTAGCGAGACACGTGCGTCGTTTGCAGGCTACCGTATGGTGTAGAGGGTTTAATCCTCTTCATTAACATTAACAACCTCATCCTCAAAGCGACCGATATTGTTATTCGAGCCGATGATGACCATGATATCGTCTGCTTTTAGCCGATCCATAGCCGTCGGTGCGATCAGGATACCGTTCGCTGTATGAAGCGCCACGACGCTACAACCAAAGCGGGTACGGGCATTTAGCTCTGCTAGCGTTTTGCCATTCAGACATGCAGGTACATTGAGTTCCACAATACTGTATTCCTTAGACAACTCCAAATAATCGAGCAAATTAGGCGTGACTAGCTGGTGAGCCACCCGGATACCCATATCCCGTTCTGGATAAATAATCCGGTCCACACCGAGCTTTTCTAACGCACGCCCGTGCAGCACAGATATGGCTTTGGCTACAACTTTTTTCACACCCAGCTCCTTCAGCAAAATGGCGGTGAGGATGCTTACCTGAATGTCATCACCAATAGCAACAATGCCACAATCGAAATTACGGATGCCCAGTGATCGCAACGAGTCTTCATCGGTAGCGTCCGCCACGACAGTATGTGTCAACATCTCACTCATACTGTCCACAACATCCTCATTCCGGTCAATGCCTAGCACCTCGCACCCCATATCCACCAATTGCAAAGCCAGGCTTGAGCCAAACCGCCCCAAGCCAATAACTACAAACTGCTGCGTTTTCATATCTACTCGAAAACTCCTTATCCTATAATCATTTTGCCTTCCGGATGACGATATAATTCTTTACCCTTTTTCGGCCCCAGTGCATAAGCTAGCGTGAGTGGCCCCAGTCTACCTGCAAACATCGTCAGGGTAATCACCAGCTTGCCTATGACTGTTAAATCAGGTGTAAGCCCCATCGACAGCCCCACCGTACCAAACGCAGACACCGTCTCAAACAAGATCATCAGAAAATGATGATCTTCGGTTGCCGACAAAATCATGGTCACCCCGATCACGAACAGCAACCCCAGCAGTGTGATGGTCAAAGCCTTGTAAATTCGTCCCTGCGCAAGTCGGTACTTGAACAGTACAATATCTTCCCGCCCCCGCAGCATCGAAATCACTGCTCCAATGAGCAGGGCGAATGTTGTGGTCTTAATCCCGCCTCCAGTAGAGCCAGGGGAAGCCCCAATAAACATGAGTATGATGATAAAAAACTGCGTAGCCTGCCGCAAGCCTGCGATGTCCAGTGTATTGGCACCTGCGGTACGGGGAGTAACGGACTGGAATAAAGATCCCAGTAGCTTACCACCCCAATCAAGCGAGCCAAGAGTCTTTGGATTCGTAAACTCAAATACAAAAATCACGAGCGTGCCGACTACAATCATAGCGCCCGTCATGCTGAGTACCACCTTGGTATGCAAGGACAGTCTCTTGCGCTTGCGATATTCTGCCAGGTCTGACATCACTACAAAACCAATGCCGCCAGAAATAATTAGAAACATTGCGGTAAAATTAACAATCGGATCATATACATAACCTGTCAAGCTGCGAAATTCACCGAATAAATCAAAACCAGCATTGTTAAACATGGAGATGGCATGCCAGATTCCAAAATAAATCGCCCTGCCTACGGGCATATCAAAGGACCAGCGAACCGAGAATATCGTAGCGCATACGCCTTCAATAACCAGTGAGTACAGTAATACCTTACGGATTAATCCGACAATTCCCTCTACAGAAGTCTGATTCATCGCTTCCTGCAAAATGAGACGCTCCCGCAAGGAAATCCGACGCTTGAACACCAGTGCAATCAAGGTAGCCATGGTCATAAAGCCAAGACCGCCGATCTGGATCAGCGCAACGATGACAACTTGACCAAAAGTGGTAAAAAAGAGGCCGGTATCCTTTACGACAAGCCCGGTTACACAGGTCGCAGAGGCGGCAGTAAACAAAGCGTCTATAAACGCAAGTGGCTTTCCTGTTGTATTGGAAATCGGCAGCATTAACAATAAACTACCTATTAGAATGATAATGGCAAAGCCCGCAACGAATATCTGCGGTGGAGAAAGCCGAAGCCAGCTTGCATTGGGATTCATCTATTCATCACTTCTCTCCTAATCCTTAAAACTATAAATCAGTGATTTAATACGGTGTAAGCTCGCTACGCGTTCCATTTGATCTTTCGATCGTCGTTGCCCCTGAATTTTTTGATTTTTCCAAACCTTAGTTAACTATAATTAGCATTCCCTGAATACAGGAAGAATGCATGTCAAGCACTACTCGGCCCCCTGTGCTATTGGCGGGCAGTAGCGAAGGGGGCAGAATTGTTCTGAAGAAGCGAAGCGTTTGCCTTTATCTCCGGATTTTAACCATTAAAGGGGGTATACAATTAAAAAATCCGGGGATAACAGCAATCGGAAGAATAATCTGCACCCGCAGCGGTCTAACCAATCCAAACACTTTTATACGCACAAAAAAAGACACCGGAAAACCGAGTGCCTGACTTGGTTCCTGCTCATAGCCTACGAGGTTAGCTGACGGATTCGGGCAGCACAGTATGCCCTATTTACACTTCCGATCCAGCAGGATCGGTTGTAAAATTCACCCCAGTAACATGGTTCCCCCGTTTTCCCATAGAAATTCGGCTCAACTGTATATCATTACCTATGTATTTCATAGGCATTGCCTCAAGATTATAATCCTTCTATATCCAGATCACAAAACCGATTTCGCCGAAAAAACGTGAAATTGGCTTTATTTTGCGAATGGGCATCGTTTAATCGCAGCTTATCTAATTTTATTGGAACTTTAAAGTGCTTTCACTCTATTTTCATGAATATCGCTGGTCTGTTGGCGGGAACCTGTGCAGTATGATATCTTTAATGGATGTTCTTATTTACAGATTAAGGAGGAAACTCATGAATCCTATCGGGAAACCGGTCGTGCTCACGGCCAACTTCAAAAAATTAGGCTTGCTGGGCGGGATTGGCCTGATTTGCTTTTTTATCTTTCAATTGCTTATTCCCTCGCTTAGCAATCCGAGTCCAGAATCAGTAATGAACGCAAAGGTCATCAGCAAACAAGAAGCGGTCATACACGCATTGGACTTCGCCCGCTCCGAGCTGGGCTATACTGAATCACAGCCTGAGGAGCCTGTCGTGACCTATCAGGCCGAAACAGATTTGTACGGTTATTTATCTAGAGAAAAACTGCTTCAGCAGTACGACCGTACATGGAAAAAAAGTTACCCTTACGAAACCTTTCGGGTCGATCTGCCTGAATCCTCAGCGAAAAGCAAACTGCAAATTCATGTGGATCTATCCACTGGGAAGGTCGTTAGCTTTAAACGGATCACCTCCAGCACCAATTACACACAGGCTGATATTTCTACGGATGAACAAGCACGTAACAGGCTTGTACGTGTGGCTGAGGACGGCATGACGCTCGAAGCCAAGGAGCAGGCGGCCGCAGTATGGGTCAAGCGCTTTGGCTTTAAGCCGTCGGATTTGAAGCTTGCAACCACTGAACAAGAAGGCGGATTAAAGTATACCGTAGACGATAAAAAAATCGGCGCCTCGGTACTTACACTGGCTTTTACTTTTGAAGACGGTGATGTTCGCTCCTTCACCCAAAGCTTTTCGGCCCCGTCGTCCTATACCGATTATATCGAAAAGCAAACATTTTGGGCGAATTTGATGACCTATGCGGGTTATGCCCTATTTAGCTTTGTACTGGGTGTACTTGCCATTGTGTATGCGTCACTCACCCGACGACATACTTCATTTGTACGCGGCATTGTTCTATCCGTTGTATACTTTATTGCTAGTATAGCTGGGACCATGAACATGCTGCCTTTATTGCAAGCAGAAGCAGGCGGTAAGGGCATCCTTATATTTCTTATGGTTTTCCAGATTGGTGTTACCTTTTTCATGGCTGTAGCGCTCTACTTCTCCTTGGTCGGCGGTGACGGGCTTATGCGTCAGGTTGGACTGAATGCATGGCCGCGTGCGAAAGAGCCGGGCTACGGGCTGTATGTGCTTCGCAGTATGTATGTTGGCTACTTGTGGGCCTTTATTTTGCTCGGGGTACAATCCATTTTGTTCTTTATACTGGAGCGCACATTTAATACATTCTCCACCACAGATGCCACGCAATCCCCTTACAATATGGCTTATCCATGGCTACTGCCGATTATGGCCTGGATGGCAGGTATTGGAGAAGAGACTGTCTACCGTCTATTTGGTATTCCGATGGTCAAAAAAATAGTGAAAAACACTTTTGTTGCGTGTCTGATCACCACGCTGATTTGGGCACTGGGACATACACTTTATCCGATCTATCCGGTGATCTCCAGACCTATTGAGCTGACTTTTCTTGGTTTGCTGTTCAGTTTTGTGTTTCTGCGTTACGGCTTTATTGCCGCCATGTTCAGCCACGTTATTTTTGACAGCATTTTAATGGGACTTAGTGTGATGAGTCTGGGAGACACTGTGAATGTGAGCGCTGGTCTATTCTGGATCTTACTTCCAGCCATCGTGGGTTACATCATTTATTGGTTTAGTCCTAAAAAGCCAAATCGAATTATGTTTGAACCTATAAAAAAAGAGGAGCCGTATTCTACGACTCCTCCTCCCGAAGGGCAGCTATAATCTGACGCGCAAGCTTATCCCCAATAGAGAGAGGCCGGAAGTCTTCGACACTGGCCTCTCTTATTTTTTTGAGCGATCCAAAATGCTTAAGCAGTAACTTACGCCGTTTCTCGCCAATGCCTGGAATGGAGTCCAGCCGTGAAGTTACCATAGATTTGCCGCGTTGCTCGCGGTGGAACGTAATAGCAAAACGGTGAACCTCGTCCTGAATCCGTTGCAGTAGATAAAATTCTTCGCTATTGCGTGCAAGTGTCACGGCCTCAGAGGACTCTCCCACTAATAGTTGGGAAGTTCTATGTTTGGCATCCTTCACCAGTCCACACACAGGAATGAACAAACCCAGCTCATTTTGCAATACATCGGTCGCCGCCTTAATTTGTCCACGTCCACCATCGACAACGATCAAGTCGGGACGTTCCAAATTTTCCTTAAGCACACGTTCATATCTACGTCGGATAACCTCACGCATTGTTTCATAATCATCGGGTCCCTGCACAGAACGGATTTTATATTTTCGATACTCCTTCTTGGCAGGCTTGCCATCAATAAACACGATCATGGCGGAGACTGGATCGGAACCCTGGATATTGGAGTTATCAAACGCCTCCACCCGGTGCAAGCTATCCAGTCCAATGGCACGTCCGAGATTGCTTGCAGCTTTGGATGTCCGTTCCTCATCCCGCTCGATCAGCTTAAACTTCTCATCCAAAGCAACACGTGCATTTTCCGTCGCCATGCCTGTCATTTGCTTTTTCAGTCCACGCTGCGGTACAAGTACCTTTACATCCAACCATTCAGCCAGAGCGAGAGCCGCCGTACTCGGGTCCTCCAGTCCACCGGATAGTTGGGTTTCTGTTTCCTTTACTCCGGTATCTTGGTCACCAACTTGGTCTTGATTTGTTGCTGCTGCATAAGTTGCCCGTTCTTCAGCCACTAGCAATGAGTCAGCAGAAGACTCTGTCTCCGTTTGTATCGCTTTCTCATCTGTCTGTCCGGTAGCATCGGTTGTAGCTGCACTGTGGAGTACAGTTTCTGCCGCAACCGGTTGATCGACATTGACCTGCTCGGCCTGCATCAGCTTAGGAGAATCTGGCAGCAATATTTCTTGCGGCACTGCCGGGTTGTCACTATAATATTGCGTCACATAGGACATAAAATCACTGTAAGCTTCACCGTAGAAAGGAAAAGTCGACATATGGCGCTCGATCATTTTACCTTTACGGACATATAGGATTTGTACACACATCCAGCCCTTATCTACTGAAAAACCGAATACATCTCGATCCTTTGCATCCGATGTGGTGATTTTCTGCTTTTCCATCATCGCGTCGATGCTGATAATCTGATCTCTCAGCTCCTTGGCCCGCTCAAAGTACAATTCCTCTGCGGCCTCCTGCATTTTACGCTGAAGATCCTTTTTAATTTCCTCATGTCCCCCGCTTAAAAAGGAACCAATCTCCTGGCCAATCTGGTCATACGTTTCCTTCTCGACCTCTTT
This sequence comes from Paenibacillus sp. MZ03-122A, assembly GCF_024213325.1. Lineage (NCBI taxonomy): Bacteria > Bacillati > Bacillota > Bacilli > Caryophanales > Paenibacillaceae > Paenibacillus > Paenibacillus sp. MZ03-122A. The sequence goes on from NZ_JANAVI010000006.1 coordinate 246,056, forward strand.
CACACAAGGCCCCAAACATTGATGCATGTGATAATACAGACACACTTCCTTGGGCATTACACCACACTTACGTAACGGATACATACGATCCAGCAGCTTCTTCGTCTGATGTGCCGCGTAGGAATTGGGGTACGGTCCAAAATATTTTGCTTTATCTTTCAGAACGCGACGGGTCACCTCCAGCTTGGGGTGTGCCTCGTTCGTAATTTTCAAATACGGAAAGGTTTTATCATCCTTCAACAGCACGTTATAACGTGGCTGGTACTTTTTAATCAGGTTGCACTCCAATATGAGCGCCTCCATATTACTGCCTGTAACGATATATTCAAAATCACGGATATCGGAAACCAGTCGCTGCGTCTTGCCGTTATGGCTACCTGTAAAATAGGAACGGACCCGGTTTTTCAACACTTTGGCCTTGCCGACATAAATAATGGTGCCTTCGCTATTCTTCATCAGGTAACAGCCTGATGCATCCGGCAGTAACGCTAATTTATGCCGGATGTTCTCCAGCGCCTTCTCCTGATTCTGCAAGTCCTCCGCATAAGGTTTCATTCGCCCGGTTCCTCCTTCCATTCTTAATGATTACTCAACTAACTATTTATAATATATAGGAATAATACACAAAAACGCCCCCGGTATTTACAACCGGAGGCATTGACCTTTCATGGCCGCTCCACCAAGCCCCCGCGGGAGCATGGGTCACATGCGATGATTATTGGTGTTTAGTAAGCATGCTTTTCAGCGCTTCTTTGGAGTTCAGACCTACCACTTTATCGACAGGCTGTCCGTCTTTGAAGACGATCAGGGTAGGAATACTCATCACGCCAAAACGGGAAGCAGACTCTGGATTTTCATCCACGTTCACCTTCGCGATTTTGACGCTGTCGCCAACTTCTGTGGACAGATCCTCCAGAATAGGAGCGATCATTTTGCAAGGACCGCACCATGGCGCCCAAAAATCAACCAAAACGGTTCCTGTGCCTTCGACTTCTGCGTTGAAGGATTGATCGGACACGTTAACAATTGCCATTGTATGTTCCTCCTTTATAGAAAAGTCAAGATTATTATAACCTGTAATGTCTGTTTCGACACCTTTTAATTATATCACAATAGTCTTTTAATTGTAAGATATCAAAATAGCAGACGGAAAAACGCTTAGCCCCGCTGATTTTTTCCCTTTACGGTAATGACATCTACAAAAGGACGAATCCGGTCCATCAAGCGTTGTCCCTTGTACATTTCCTCTCCGTCCTTACTCGTAAAGCTGAGATGCTTCTCCAGCCCCTGCAATGAGTAATTGGAAGTATAAAAGGTCGGTTTGCGATTCATTCGGTAATTCAGTATGGAGCCCATCACATGGTCCCGTACCCACGGGCTTAAATTTTCGGCACCAATATCGTCAAATACGAGCAGATCACAATTTTTGAGCATTTCGGTCGTTTCTTTCAGCTTCTGCCCGTCCTGAATCATGGACTTTAAGTCCTCCACAAAATCAGGCATATACACGATCACACCGTTCAGACCCGACAGGGCCAGCTCGTGCAATAAATAGCCCATCAAAAAAGTTTTACCCGTACCAAACGTACCTTCCAGATACAGTCCTTTTTTGGATAGACCCTGACTTTTCGTTTCTTCAATGTAACGGAATAGCTGTGTGACGGCAGGCATACGTTGTGAATCTTTGCGCGCAATTTCAAGAGCGTTATATCCCTCGAGAAGGGCGCGTTCATCCACATAAAAGCTTTTAATTCGCTGACGCACCCGTTGTTCATGTTGGGAAGCAACCAACTTCGCACATGGGGTCCGAATGTCCACGATTTCGGCTGTTCCATTCGGATATTCCACGCCCAGCTTGCAAAAGTGGCCCTGAAAATCGTTAGGACATCGTTCCAGCCCCGGACAATTGTCGCAATTTCGACGATCCCGGGTATACTGAAAGAGCATGCTCATGTTGAGTCGCAATTGTGTTTCGTCCACATCAGGATGAGCAGCACAAAACTCCTGCACGAGCGGATCATTTAGAACTTGATCGGCTACATTGCGAGTGCGCTGGCGAAACGAAGGGTTCTGCATCTGCTGTAGCAAATCGCCCAGTGATTCCAAGAACGCTCCTCCTTTCTTAAAATGTGCAGAGTTATGGACACCTTAAAATCTATCTACACCTTTTTCTGTTTTCCGGATTGCATTCGTTCGGCCAGACGCAGCAGTTCATCCAATTCTTCCTCAGATACAGACTCCTCGGAAGGATGATCCTGAACGATTGGAATGGATGGCTTGGCTGGCCCGCTATTTTTGGCATATGCGCGGGATCGACCGCCGGAAGGAGAAGCAGAGGACTGTTTTCCTTTTACCTTGGCTTGATCCCTTATATATTGAACGGCTTTTTCGTAAGTGTTTACCTGCTTAAGCAGCATGTTGGAAGCAACGGCCTCGACAAAGTTGCGGTTAATCCGCTGATCGCTCCCAGATACGAGCAGTGACATCAAATAATGGATCAGCACGTTGATGACTTCACCGGGCAGCTTATAGCTGATATCAATTTTCTCGAATATATCCAGCAGGTTACCGGGAACCGTGCCGGGGAAAAAGGTTTGCAGCAACCGGCGATAAGGCTCGTTGCGCAACATCATATTATACTGGTGAATGTCACATTTGGCTGTGAATTGTGGTGGAACCTCCACATAAAATTCCATTTCCACAGCCTGTTCTGCAGGCGGCTCTTCAGATGTGGAAGTTTCCCTCTGGCGCAAGGCGACCACTTTGGCAGCCTGAACCTGCTGTTCCTCCTGACGCTTCCGATCCTGTCTGGAGTGCTGACTAGCTCGAAGCTGAAGCTCATCGAGCAACAAATCGCCTGCTTCGGTAAAAATACCATCCTCATCCAGCAAGCGACTGATATCCTGTACAGAAAGGTCAAATTTGCGAACAACGTAATTGACCATGCCTAACTGCTCGTGCTCAAACCGAAGACGTTCCACGTGCTTACGATTGGCAGATTCACGCGGAAAACGGAGAATAATATCTGCATAATTCAATGCTTCCTCCGATTCTGACGCTAGTGCTCCAGTCTGACGGCTAGTGGACACCTCGGACAGCGCCTGCTCCAGTTCATAATCTATAACATGGGTATTCAATTCAAATAACTCGTAGAAAGGAATCGAAATATTCTCTTTATTATAGGAAGATTGCGACCATTCGCTAGATTCCCTGCTCCACAACGATTCTCTCAGAGAGAGCACTGCAAACTTACCGATTTTGTCTCTCAACAAAAGGGTGAGATGCTGTGTTCTGAAAAATTCAGCAGGTGCAAGCGGTGGCTGCATCTCATATTCGTACATATAGTCGTCCGTTTCGGGTGCATACAGCCTGGACGTCTGTAACAGACCGACGGCCTCCAGCTTGGAGGTCTGTTCAATCAAATACTTGCGTCCCTTCTCACTCGGCTCCAGTCCCAGTGTCAGAAAAAGGCGACGCTGCTGTTCCAACGGCGAATAACCGATTTGTCCAACTGGCACATGCTGGAACAACAGTCGATACAGACTGACCGCAAATGCGCCTACCATCGGCTGATAGAGGCTTCCCAGCATCAATTCATCCAGTGCGCTCAAGCCAAATTCCCGATAAACGCAATAGCGGTGGTTCTCAGTATAGTGCAGCAGGTTTTTCATCCGCATTCCAACATTCTTCCTTTCCTGACATAACGGTCTCCAAGATGTTTTTCTATTCTATCATACTTGCCTTCTCGTGGGACCAACAAAATAAGGGCAATTGTTCTCCTTTTTGGCAGCCATATTCGTCTGAGTTCTACTTTTTTCGAGAATACTAACTATTTTATGACTTTGTGACCTGCATCATGGTAAATATAAAATTCTTCACACTTCTTTCATTGGTGAAAAGCTTTACTTTGAGCTACAATATAATGGTTAAGCATCACGTATTGGATACAGGAAAGATATAAGGAAGTACACATATTTCGGCTAAGCCGATTATCATTTACAGATCGTAAAGGAGTGTAGATCGTGAGTCAACATCAACCACAACAAACCCCAGCAACACCCAACGAAGTAGCCTCCACACTGGAAGGCTGGTATGCGCTTCACGATTTCCGGTCCATCAACTGGACAGCATGGAAGACCGCAGACGATGAAGAACGCGCCGGAGCACTGGACGAGCTTCAAGAGTTTATGAAGGAATGGAATGTTACCGAGGAAGCGGGTCTGGGCAGCTCAGCTGTCTATACTGTAGTCGGACAAAAGGCTGATTTTGTCATGATGCACCTACGCGAAACGCTGGAAGACCTCAATAAACTGGAAAATGACTTTAACAAAACAACCTTCGCCAAATATACAACCAAAACCTATTCTTATGTGAGTGTGGTGGAACTAAGTAATTATTTGAGCAAAGATGAAGATCCAATGCAAAATCCACAAATCGTCGCACGATTGAAGCCCGTATTAAACAAGGCGCGTTATATTTGCTTCTATCCAATGAACAAAAAACGTGACCTGGACGACAACTGGTATATGCTTTCGATGGACGAGCGTCGCACCTTGATGCGCAGCCACGGTTTAATTGGACGCAGCTATGCTGGCAAAGTAAAGCAAATTATTTCCGGTTCCGTCGGATTTGACGATTGGGAATGGGGCGTAACACTGTTCTCCGATGACGCACTTCAGTTCAAGAAGCTAATCTACGAAATGCGTTTTGATGAAGTCAGTGCCCGTTACGGTGAATTCGGCTCCTTCTATGTCGGCAGCGTGTTGAATGAAGAGACATTTGAAGACATGTTGAAGCTGTAAGATGCAGACATCAACTCTTTACTGAATAAAACCGAGGATTTCGTGAACTCCCACTTTCGGGACGACGGAATCCTTTTTTTATACCTCATCACTATAATAAAGAGAAAAGGCCCCCTCACGGGCGCCTGATAAAATGTTTTTTTATGATTACCCAGGTAATAACAAAGGAATGATATCTCCGATTATTGCAGCACAGGCTCGACCACTACGGATGTATCCTCACTTTTCGCCAGCTTTCTTTTCTCCAGAGCAATCAAAATAAAGATAATAAGCAGCAAACCACTTAGTAAGACCAAAAAGCCTCCCAACTCGGGAATAAAATATTTTAAGCTCCCACCTTTGAAGCCCATACCTCTCAAAAACTTGAAATGCCAGGTCAATGGGAGAATGTTACTTACATATTGCAGCGATGGAGGCAGCATAGCCACTGGCAACTGAGCGCCGCTCAGTAAAAACGAAGGAAGTATAATTAGCATGAGGCGTGGGGAAGCTTTTCCAGGATTGGCCGCATTCCATCCTAAAGCCATCGCAAACAAACTCAACGTAATCGTGTACAAGAGAAATGGAATACTGAGCTGCCATACATTCGCTTCAAAGCGTAGTCCCCCAATTTGCTTAAGTAAACCAATGGACAGATAAAAGGACACACATCCTACTAACGCATACGGTAACACCCTAAGAATCAAGCTATACGAATGCTGAAGCTCCTCTTTTAATCTTCCTTGCTCCCGCAATCGCGGGACAATTGTCAGTACAGTAGCACCAATCAGTGAAATCATGACCGTATTAATGAACCCCATAACCGAGGTCATCAATGTAGCATTGGTAGGATTATATAACAGACGCTGCTGAAGCAGCATATTGGAAGTAAGCCCTGTAACCTGGGTGTCACTCATTCCCATGCCCTTTAATCCACCACCAGCCAGCATCGCATTTTCCGTCGCCATAATCTCTGTGACTGCCGAGCGTAGATTTCCAGTAGCCTGACCTACCGTATTATCCACATAAAAACCGATGTTGCTCTGAACTCCTTTGATCCTATTTTCCTCCAACCCAGCTGGAAGGTAAATCACCGCAAAAAACTTTTCATTATATAAAAGTAAATTCGGATCGGCTTCATTCTCTTGCACATGGCGTACATCAATATACTGCGATGCATCTAATTTATTAATAAGCTGTCGGCTATAACTGCTATGATCTAAATCGACCACAGCTACAGAGGCATCGTTAAGCTGATTATTTTTAAAAACAAATCCAAAGGCTACAGCTACTACGATAGGAACGAGCAGCATAACAAAAACCATCTTACCGCTGATCAACAGCTTCCATTCTTCTATAAAAGCCTTCATTTCGTCACAACCTCTACCGTCATTCCAGGTAATAATTCAGATGTGCGTTGAACATCCACCCGTACTTGGAAGGAGCTTATATCCGACAGACCTTTGTCCCTACTCATTCTCATGTTGGTATACTGAGGAGCAGAAGTGATGTACCTCACCTTGCCTTGGACATCTTTGTCTAAAGCTACAACGTGCGAAGTCACATTTTTCCCAGCTTTAAACTGTGACATGGAATCCTCACCCACATAAATATCGTAGTATAGCTGATTGGTTTCGATAACGGCGCCCGTTGCCCCCGTAGAAACGATCTCTCCCATTTTAGGTACAATACGCGACACCTTACCATCTGTGGATGCCTTCAGCACCATACGTCCCCGCTGCAATTCCAAAGTTTTGAGTTGAACACTTAATGCCTGCTTTTGTTGAGCCAGAAGATCCACATTGTATTCGCTATTCTTAACATCTTTTCGTGTTTGCGAGGTTTGAGTCAAGGCTTCCTTCGCTTTTTCTGTTTTAATACGAGCCTGCTGGCGTTCCTCAGCAGTTGCGCCAGCCTCCATTTTATCCAAAGCGGTTTGTTGCTGAGCGATCCCATTTCTAGCAATGTCCGATTGTTTGCTAGCCGCTGTAATCTGGTTATTAGAAATTTCAACCTGATCCTTAGCTGTATCTAACGCGATTCGGGCATTATCCAGTTGGTTTTTGGCGTTATCCAGTTCTGCTTTGGTTCCAGCTCCGGCATCATATAACGCTTTGATACGGTTGTAATTCACATTAGCCAAGTCCAGGGCCTGTTGTCTGGATGATACTGTTTTTTGCGCGATTTCCGCATTCCTTTTGGCTGTCTCTACTCCTGTCAGAGCTGCGTCCAACGATTGCTGTGCTGCTTCAATAGCCAGCTTTTGTCTTAGAATATCCTCCGCACGTGTTCCTTGATTTAATAAGGACTCTCCTGCTTGCGCGGCTTGAATGTCCAATTGTCCCTGTTTTTCTGAAGTTGAAATTTTCTCCGACTGATTTTGCAGCCCGTCTTTAGCCTGTTTTATTTTCACATCAGCCTGTGCGATATCCGTTTTTAATTTCTCAATTTGCAAATCAAGGTCTACAGGATCAAGGGTCATGATTACGTCCCCTTTTTTCACCTGTTGTTCTTCCTTCACCTCAATCGTGTTTACTCTTCCCCCTACACCCTGAAAAGCAACATTCACGGTATCTGCCGTAAGCAGTGTGTTTTTTTGTTGGGCTGCCATACTCACAGCATCCTTGCCGCTCATTGCCATCAGCGTACCTCCAGTACCTAATGCGACAACAAGTAGCACGTACACAATAATCTTTTTATTCATTGCAACAAACTCTCCTTCATGATGATGATTTAGCCAATGATATTTAAAAAATAATAGTCAAAAACAAATAAGGGACCTGATAGTACGACATCTAACTATTTAAGCCGGGAAATTTGATTATTCCCTTTTTATCCGTTCAAGTCCTAAGGAAAGCTTATTTAATAACGTAGCAAATAGAATATGATCCTCCTGCGTAAATTCATTCATTAAATCCGAAAAAAGCTGAATGAACATCGGAATTTTTTCCGTCATTAACTGTTTTCCTTCATCAGTCAAGGAGATTGCGGTCATACGTCGATCCGTCAGCGTACTTCTTCGGATGATGCCGTCCCGTTCCAGCTTATCAATTACGCTGGTTACTGTTGAACGAGTAACCCCTGAATATTCAGCCAGCTCTGATGGAGTCAATGCACGTTCATGTAAAAACAATGGCATTAAAATTTTCAGGTTGCCTACAGATAGTCCATATTCCGAGAGTCTGGAAGACACTCCATTGTATACTTCATGTGCTGTCTGCACGAAAAGTACCAACGTATTCAACGATTGGGAGTCCACATTTGGAAACTTTTCTGCCAATAAATTTATTTTCTTGGGATCAGCATTGATTTTAAAATCAGAATTCAATCCGAAGGCCCCCCTCTGTAATTAGTAATCATACTATACGTCGTCTAATAGTTATGAGTCAATACCTTTTTTAGTTCATCTAAATAAAAAAGGCCTCCAAGCTCCTTTTTAGGAGTCGTGGAAACCTTTCTACCTTTAGAAAAACCGCCCTTTTTTCAGTACCAGTGGAATTCCGCCAATGATGAACAGATAGCGGAGATCCACAATTTTTTTCAATTGTGCGGCCACCCAGCCTTTTATTTTACGTTTGCCCACCACGGCGACGGCTTCGCCTTTTCCAAGCGAAGCAACCGTCCCTTTGTTGGAAAATACGAACTTGTGCAGCTCCTTTTTGCGAAGAGTAGCGGCCAGATTCTTGGCACAAAGGACCCCTTGCTGCATCGCAATTTGGGCAGTCGGTGGATAAGGACGTCCTTCGGGATTAAACATCAGGGAGCTGTCCCCGATAATAAAAATATCATCGTGGCCGGGTGCACGCAGAAAATCGTCGATTTTCACCCTTCCGCGCATCACTTCGAATCCGGCTTTCTCAATTAATCCGTTCCCACGAATCCCTCCCGTCCACACCACCGTGCAAGCTTCGATTTTCTCACCCTCACCAACAATTACACCATCCTGCAAGCATTCCTTAATCGGAATTCCAATGCGGAAGGTGACCCCTTTACGCTTAAGGACATCCATCGCATACTCCACCAGTTCAGGATCGAACCCTGGCAGTGCCGTAGGAGCTGCCTCGACGTTAATGATTTGAATCCGGTTAAAATCGATGTCATACGCTCTAGCGAGCTGTGGCAAACGATCCGCCAACTCCGCTACAAACTCAATCCCGCTGAAACCAGCGCCCCCAACGACAAAATTGAGGCGACCTGGCTTACCGTCATTTTTATACAGGGCCAGTTGGTATTCAATATGCTCACGAATCAGGCGAACCGAGTTAATACTGCGAATCGTCAGCGCGAACTTATCCATCCCCGGAATACCGAATGTTTCTGGCTCCCCGCCTAGCCCGATGACCAAATAATCGTAGGACAGCGAGCCATCCTCCAGCACGATTTTTTTCTCCTTTGGTATGATCTCCTTAACCGTTCCTTTGACTAAATCCACCTTGAACTCATCGATTAGCTGCGCAATCGGAATCCTTGAATGTTCAATCGTATCTGTACCTGCCGCAGGCATATGAAGATGTGTCGTAATATAGTGGTAATCATGACGGTTGATTAGCGTGACATCCGCCTCATTGTGCTTGAGCTCCTTTTGCAATTGCTGAGCCGTCAATATACCGCCATATCCGGCGCCCACAATGACAATTTTGGGAATACTGCTCATGCTTCTACCCCTTCCGATATACATAATCATAATCATTAATTGTTCACAGCTGTTCTCTCAAAACGGTTAATTGATACTCACAGAAAAGTCTTCATCAAATATTAATCGCTTTAACTTTGCAAGCGGAACCCAGCAGTTTATAATGATAAACAGTGAATCATGCGTTCGGCGGCTATCTGAACCTCTATGCGGCTGATTCAATATCTACAAATCCCATACTATCCCTTTCGGAGGTGTTTTTAGAGTGACAGCTCAATCCCCAGGTGCGGAGATCCGCGATCTGATTATTATCGGAGGCGGTCCAGCCGGTATTTTCGCCGCTTTTTACGGAGGAATGCGTCAGGCATCCGTCACCTTAATTGAAAGTATGCCCCAACTGGGCGGCCAGCTTGCAGCCCTTTATCCTGAAAAATATATTTATGACGTTGCTGGCTTTCCTAAAGTGACTGCACAAGAACTGGTTAACAATTTGGTTCAACAAATGAACCACTTTAATCCAGAGGTGCAGCTAGAAGAGAAAGTCGTATCGTTAGAGAAAAAGGAAGAACGCCACTTCATTGTAAAAACAGACAAAGGTGGCGAGTATCATGGTAAAGCGGTTATTATTACCGCTGGTGTTGGTGCTTTCGAGCCGCGCAGACTGGAGCTTCCAGGTGCCGAGCGTTTTGAAAAAACGAACCTGCATTACTTTGTCAGCGACCTGAGCAAATTTGCAGGCCGAAAAGTGCTTATCAGTGGTGGTGGTGACTCTGCTGTAGACTGGGCACTTATGCTGGAACCGATTGCAGAACAGGTTACATTGATTCACCGCCGTGACAAATTCCGTGCGCATGAACACAGTGTCGAAAACCTCCTCGCTTCCAAAGTAAACGTTATTACACCAACGGAAATTACAGAATTGCATGGAGATGACACGATTACCAAAGTCACTCTTGCTCATGTAAAAACCAAAGAAACACAGGAAATCGAAGTGGACGATGTGATCGTTAACTTTGGATTTGTATCCACACTTGGCCCGATTGCTGAATGGGGAATTGAAATCGAAAGTAACTCTATCGTGGTCGACTCTCGCCAGGAAACAAATATTCCCGGCATTTTCGCCGCAGGGGACATTACGACCTATCCAGGCAAGCTCAAGCTGATTGCGGTCGGCTTTGGTGAAGCTCCTACGGCAGTCAACAACGCCAAGGTCTATGTAGATCCAGATGCCAAGTTGTCTCCCGGCCACAGCAGTAACATGAAATTGTAGTCTAGTTTAGACTATGACAAAAAAGGGTATTTTACTCCAAATTTGAATCTTTGGAGTGAAATACCCTTTTTTACGGTGTGCCTATTCGTTGCAGTGATTGTCTGTAAAGTCATTCGAACCCTGAATGACTTTACAGTCGCAGTACGAGAGCTTGTCCGGTCTAATGAAGGACTACGGCTGTATTCATCTCTAGATTTCTTTTGTGAATCTCAGCCAGCAACAGTGCAATGAAGTCACATTCAAGTTTAAGCTCGATTGCCATCTGATAGGAATCCAAAAGCATTTCATCCGTCAGCATAGCCATCCTCGACACAACCTTTCCTTTTATTTCAAAATCTATTCTATCAAAATACCAAAATCGGAACAAGCGTTCTGTTATCCACAGTCAATTGTGGAAATCCTGTGTATAAATTGTTGGTAAGTGTCGTTAACCCATATATGTGACAGGGGATAATGTGGACAATATTTATACACAGAATTTTGACGCTCGAACACAAAAAAAATATTTTTATTATTTATACAAATATATTATATTTAGCGTCTTGTTAATAGATTAAATTGGAATTTTATTGAAGAAAACAGAAATTATTGAGGTCTTGTATTAACCTCTAAAATCCATACCCGTCCATTCTGATCAAGCCCGTAATCAAATCCCAGTTGTCCGATCCCGGGAAATCTCCTTTCCAGTACAGGAATACAGCGTTGTGTAAGTTCAATGATCTCTCGCCGCTTTTGAATAGCAAGCCGCCGGGGATATATCATCCGAAGTGCCTCTGTTCCCTTCAGCAAAGTGCCCCCCTTGCACAGATTCGTAATGACCAGCCCAGGCCGAGCATGACGTGCAACCACCGCACGAAAATCCCACCTCTGCCCTTCCTTCACAACTTTGACTCGATAGTCGACAGGTCTACCTTGAATACTTGCCAGTTGGATGCCTTGTTGAATGAGATATGGACGTTGGATTCGGAGCTTATGGATTCCGATTACAAGCGCTCTAAAATGACTGAACCGGTGCGTGTGCTCCATACGCGTACAGGTGTATCCCCTACGCTCCTTTGCCACACGCATGACTCCGACTCCTCCGCCTCCTTTCACAGGTTTTATAAATACAAAAGCATGCCGCCGCAGCATCATGCGCAATTGTTCTTCACTATATAGACAGGTTTCCGGTATATAAACGGCGGTATGTGGATGGTGGAGCAGCGCCTTCGTCTTTAGCCATTTGCTTGCAAGTTGTCTCATCTAACCCTCTCCTTTCGCCGTCAGTTATACTTATACATACTCAATAGGAATGTTCTATTCTTGGATGATTGTCCGCGGCATGTGCCTATTTCGACAAGATCATGGCGAACGGTAGCATGCACCGAACATCACTGGTACAATGACAATAATCTACTACCATTTGCACGGAGCAACGGAAATTACCGGCAAATCGTTTTTTCAACAAGGAGGTCAACTCATGAATAGCAAAATTGGCATCATGGACATTGGCTCAAACTCCATTCGTCTGGTGATCTATGAAATGACAGAGACAGGGGCCTATCGAATTGTGCAGGAATGCAAAGAAGCTGCCCGACTGAGCGAAAAGGTTGGGGCCAACGGCCGTATGGAACGGGAGGCGATTCGAAGCATCGCTCCATTGCTGCGCCAATTTATGGCGGTATGCCATATGCACGGGGTTGTCCGTATGCGTGCAGCAGCAACAGCAGCCATCCGCAATGCCACGAATTCGGACGAAATCGTCCAATGGATCGCGGAGGAGACAAATTTAACACTGGAAATACTGAGCGGGGAGCAAGAAGGCTATGCCGGTTTTCTGGGCGTAGTGAACACTATGAATGTGAGTGACGGAATCATTATTGACATCGGGGGTGGCAGTACCGAAATTACGCTGTTCCGCGATCGAGAGCGACTGCATACGGTGTCATTTCCCTTTGGCGCCGTCAATATGAATTGGCGCTTTGGACGTGAGGTTAAGAATGGCGAATGGTCTCCTCAGCAGATTGAGGAAATGGAGAGCTTTGTCCGTTCTTCACTGCAAAATCATGATTGGATCTTCTCCAATCCGGGTCTGCCATTCATCGGGCTGGGCGGAACCCTGCGTACTTTGGCTAAAATCAATCAGAAGCGACAGGATTACTCACTTCCTGTAACGCACCATTACGAAATGACGATAGAAGATGTCGATTACTTCTATGGCAGTCTGCCCCATCTTCCCTATGAAAAACGCAAAAAAACAGCCGGCCTGTCCAAGGACAGAGCCGACATCATTGTACCGGGTCTTATTATATTGAAAACGATATTTGAAGCTGCTCAAGGCTCCGCGTATTTGGTCAGTGGAGCGGGTCTGCGAGACGGCCTATTTCATGAGCTGGTCAACGCTGAACAGCCCGTGGTAGCTAATCCGCTTATCACATCCATTCGCAATATCCTTTCGTTTGCTGTCCCAGTTAGCGAAGCGCATGTCAAGCGGGTTAACGAGTACGCCGTCCGGCTCTATGACACATTGGCTAGCGGAACCTCAGCTGCTATGGACAAACGCTTGTTACTGACCGCAGCAACTCTTTACAAAACGGGGGCTGCCTTGAATTATTATCATTTCCGCCAGAATTCCGTGTTCTGGATTTTACATGCAGGCATTGGCGGTCTGTCCCATAGGGAAACGGTACTAGCCGCGTTGATCGCGGATTACCATCCCAAGAACCGGACTCCCCGTTTGCTACGCACACATGCCGATATTTTGGAGCCTTCCGACGAGGAACGTGTACATCGGCTCGGCTCGCTGCTCCAGCTCGCGATTGGCATGGATCGGAGTGAGTCGGGAATGATTACCAGCATCAATCCCACTACAGGGGATGACGCACTGCATCTTCGTCTGGAAAGCAAGAGTGAACCCATATTAGAACAACGGGAGCTAGAATCGGTTGCCAAGGATTTTCAAAAGGCGTGGAACCTTACATTGTCGTGGTCCATTCTACCTTCTTCCAATTTCTAACCTTCATCGCTTCAGATTGGCTCCTAATGGGAGCCTCTTTGTCGTTTCTGGACACAAATTGATAGCTGCCGTTAGGCAAAAGCTGGCGTGCCTTCACATTATCCCTTAACGATAAATGCAGAATATCTGCCAGCATTTCTTTGATCCCGTCATCATAAATCGGGCACATCAGTTCAATTCGGCGGGTCAAATTGCGCGTCATCCAATCCGCACTGGACAAAAATAACTCGGAGTTCCCTCCATTTTCAAAATAAAACAATCTGGAATGCTCCAGGAAGCGGTCTACAATACTGATGACACGTATGTTCTCGCTGAATCCTTCCACACCGGGACGCAAACAACAAACCCCTCTGATGATAAGATCAATCTTCACACCTGCCTGGGAAGCTGCATATAGTTCATCGATCATCTCTTGATTGGATAAGGAGTTGATCTTGGCAATAATCCGGGCGGGCTTACCTGCCAATGCTTGCTCAGCTTCCCTACGGATGAGTTCAAACAGCTTGTTCTTCATTCCCGTTGGAGCCACCGTAAAAGCTTGCAAAGTCTTGAGCGCAGAGAATCCCGTGATTTCATTAAACAGTTCGGAGGCATCCTCGCCAAGTACCGGATCCGATGTAAACAATCCGATATCCGTATACACGCGCGCCGTGCTTTCATTATAATTGCCTGTACCTACATGCACATATCGTTTGAGTGCGTTACGCTCATGACGTATGACAAGGATGATTTTGGCGTGCGTCTTCAAGCCAACCAACCCATACACTACATGACAGCCTGCTTTTTCAAGCTTACGCGCCCAGGCAATATTACGTTCCTCGTCAAAACGGGCTTTCAGCTCCACCACCACCGTTACCTGCTTGCCCGATTCGGCCGCACGTGCCAATGCCGGAATCAGCTTCGATTCCCCGTTGACACGGTACAGGGTCATTTTGATTGCCATCACATCCGGGTCTTCTGATGCCTCAATGATAAAATCAGTTACCGCATCGAATGATTCATATGGATGGTACACGAGCACGTCCCGTTTGCGAAGTACGTTGAAAATATCCTCTTGTGGGGGCAGTTCTTCCGGATACAGTGGTTTGATTGCCGGAAATTTCAAATGCGAATATCCCTCCAAATGATCGGCAAAAGACGACAAAAATGTCAGATCGAGCGGCCCGTCCATCTCAAACACATGATCGAACAGCTTGAATTCGCGTTGAAGCTCCATCAAGGCATAGGGATGAATCCCTTTTTCTACTTCCAGTCTTACCGGCGCCCCCCGGCGTCTTCGACGCAGCTCTTTTTCAATCTCTTCGAGCAAATCTTCGATCTCTTCTTCATTAATGGATAAATCGGAGTTACGCGTAACACGAAAGGCATGAACCGCCTCCGGAACATATCCGGTGAACAGCGTTTGGATGTGATGCTTGATTAGTTCCTCAATTAAAATAAATGATTTCTTCTTGCTGTTCGACCGCAAAGGCACCGTAACAACACGTGGAATATTCGAAGGCACCTGCACAATGGCAAAAAGCGGTTTATCCTCCTCCGTATCTCCGGGACGTCTCAAGACGACCGCTAAATATACGTATTTATTGTGAACGAGTGGAAAAGGACGGCTCTGATCGACCGCCATCGGCGTGAGTACCGGAAATATAATTTCATGAAAATATGCATCCAGCGACTTGCGCTGTGTTGTATTTAAGTCTTCATATTCGAGCAATAAAAGACCTTTTTTCGTCAAGAGGCGAGAAATATCACGATAGGTCCGGTATTGTTCCGATACCATCGAGACGGTACGCTTGATCAGCCGTTTGTACAAACCGGAGGGGGTATATCCCGTAAAATCCTTTTGCATAAAACCCGCCTTGATCTTCTCGCGCGTCTCTGCAACACGAACAGCCATAAACTCATCCAAATTGCTAGATACAATCGCCAGAAATTTGGCTCTCTCCAGCAACGGTGTATCTGCATCCTGAGCTTCCTGAAGCACACGGCGATTAAATTCAATCCAGCTTAAATCTCGGTTAAAGTAACGTTCTGACCCGGCTTTATCCTTATTCTGACTCTCTATCAACATATGGCCTCCATCAATTCATGCAGTATAGTATCCCTTTATTGTACTATTAGATGAAACGCACTAGCATCACAGCAGTGTAAACGCAATGTAAAATGTGTGTAAACACAAACTGGATGTTTGAAAAGGTCAATCGGACGCTTTACAAAAATAGCATTAAGCGGTACAGTGTTTACGTCTGTTTCATAGAGTAGATTGACGAACCGTTCCTTTTTTAGTTGTTTATGTTCATTATGATGTGTAGTAACCACTTAGTAGCTACATTCAATTGCTGATTTTCAAATGGCATGATATAGGGAGGATTTACGTTATGGAACCCAAGAAAACGCCACGCGTACTGCAAAAAAACATCGAATTTTTCACCGCAGCGCTGTCACAACACCTCGTTTCGGTCTGGCAAGAGGACCCTACAGGTGTATACTGTGAGATTGGCTGTGGATATATCGAGTTATTCAGTAGCGAGATGATTCGGGTGCGCAATCAAGATGGAACCCCAAGCCATTATGACCGCAATATCACCATGTTTCAGTTAATCACGAAGGATCAGCCGATATAATTATTATATGCTATGCCTGCGCTGTTCTTCCAGATTAGAATTGTTTTATATTACAATTATCGATTTTGATATCTGCTGAATCTTGCAGATTTTCCAAAAAGCGCCTCAGAGCGCTTTTTTTGTCGACTTTTTTTGAACATCGTTTCGAAAAGCAGTATGATAAGGGAGCATATTACCTAAATTTAAAGGGGAATCAACCGATGGAGCATACAACATCAGATGGGCGCATCCTGGTTATGACCGCGGTTGAAGCCGAACGGGAAGCTGTACTGCGCGGCCTGCAAGGCGATACCCGTTTTGTGGTCGAGCTGGCTGGCGTGGGCGCACCGTCCGCAGCGGCTTCAACCGCGCTAGCACTGGCGGCGGATGGTGACTACCGTCTGGTCATCAGCGCCGGAATTGGTGGCGGCTTCGTCGAGGTCGCTGCACTGGAGAGCGTCGTTGTTGCTGACGCGATCATTGCCGCCGACCTGGGAGCAGAAACGGCAGAGGGCTTCAGCAGCGTGGACGAGCTGGGTTTCGGCTCAAGCCGAATTGCCGTGAACGTTGCCACCGCGCAGCGATTCGTTCAGGCGCTGCGCGGTGCTGGACAGACGGCTGTCGCGGGGCCGATCCTGACCGTTTCCACAGCCACTGGTACGGCGGCAACAGCGGAACGGCTGGCCAAGCGCGTTCCCGGAGCTGCTGCCGAAGCGATGGAAGGCTACGGCGTAGCCGTGGCGGCAAATAGGCTGGAACTACCGACGATGGAAATCCGCACGATTTCCAATGCTGTCGGTCCACGTGACCGTGCAGCCTGGCGGATCAAAGAGGCTTTGCAAGCGTTGGAAGCCGCATTTTCTACATTAACGGAGGTTATATAGATGCAAATTGCTTTTTCACCTTGTCCCAACGACACTTTTGTCTTCCATGCCCTGGCGCATGGATTGATTCCGGGCGCACCCGCGCTGGACATTACATTTGCTGATATCGACATCACCAACAATCTGGCGATCACACCAGACGGACTGGATATCATGAAAATTTCGTATGCTGCACTCCCTTGGGTGCTGGATGAATACGCCCTGCTGCCTTGCGGAGGCGCACTGGGCCGGGGTTGTGGGCCACTCGTACTGACCAAGGAAGGTTCCACCGTCGAAGGCCCGGAGGCCCTGTCCGGCAAGCGTGTAGCCGTTCCGAGTGAACGTTCCACTGCCTATCTGCTGTTCCGCCTGTGGGCAGCCAAGCATGTGCCTGGGGGTGTCGGCGAGATCGTCGTGATGCCGTTCGACCAAATCATGCCTGCTGTCCGTGACGGGGAGATAGATGCCGGGCTGGTCATTCATGAAGCACGGTTCACGTATCCGTCCTACGGACTTAGTAAGCAAGTCGATCTGGGGAACTGGTGGGAAGAAGATACAGGGCTGCCGATCCCGCTCGGAGCCATTATTGCCCGCCGTACGCTGGATTTGGATGCGATCACAAACTGGATACGTGCCTCTGTCGAATACGCTTGGAAGCATCCAGAAGCTTCGCGTGAATATGTATTGTCTCATGCGCAGGAGCTTTCACCCGATGTCGCCCAATCGCATATCGACCTATATGTTAACGATTTTACCGCCAATTTGGGCGACAGCGGATATGCCGCCATCGAAGCTTTGCTCGGTCGCGCTGCGCAGGAAGGGCTGGTACCTTCGTTTGATTTAGCCCAACTGCGCCCTACTTCCACAACAACACGTTAAAAGGGACAGACATGCCATGCATGTTTTTCTGCTGAATAGAGTAGTTTAAACATATAAAACCTCCCGAACGAGCACATGGCCTAGCCGTGCGCCCCATTCGGGAGGTTTTATCATTTCATATGGCGAATCCTCATTCGGACTCGCTTGATCCTTATTCTTAGTTCTGTTCCTGCTCCACAACCTCGGTCTTAAATACGTTATCCAATTTGGTACCCAATCTTTTGACCAGCGGCACCTTGATATCCCGGCTCAGCTCCTTGAAAAAAGCGTCCATGTCACAATTAATCTTATCCAACACGACCTTCACGGTGCCCTCTGCCAAGATCTGCTCATTCAGATCCTCCGGTACGGTAACCGAGATATCATACTTCTTGCTTAACGTTTTAATGTAGCGGGTAAAGATTTCGATAAGCTCCTCATTGTTGAACTTCTCAACTGCAACTTGCCCTTTGTTAGTAAATTTCAAATTCACTCTCACGTTAGCATTTCCCCTTTTCCTTTTGACCATTTATTTTGGATAAACGTTGAACCTTTCAGAGGCTCTTCAAAGAAAGGGCCTTACCGGTCGTTTTAGACTCTTGTCCTTTGATATACTAAGTATAACACATTAAGGCCGTTTTCATTTCCCAACTTGTCGTTTTATGATAAAAAATGATACAATTTGCGCATTTTCAGCATAAATTCTTTCTTTTCATGCCAATCATTAGGAATAGTTTATACACAAATACACAAAAAAACGCCTATCTCGCAAAAGAAAGACGTTTCCGTATAGATGCCTAAGTGGTATGCATTTACAGAGGTTTCGTACATTCCCAACCGTGTGAACGATACTCACGCACAGCGTCTCGTATATCCTCAATATCATCAGAATGCAGCAAAATGGCAGGTAGAATTACCCAATACTCATTCTCCGCTAGATCAATAAATACGTCCTCGACATCATAATATTGCATATCGCCAAATGCCGTATCCCTGATTTTCTGTCCAACCAAAGGTGTAAACTGGGAATCAAATGTTTTCATCACCTTCGTATATTCCTTCACGCCCGTTGCCGAGATCTGCTGTGAAATAATGACGCTCAATGCTGTTACCTCCTGACCTAATAATGCTCATTATACCCTTCTCTCAGACCCTCTACAAAACCTTGCGCAAAAAAAATCATAAAAATCAATAGTCCAATGCCAATAGCTACGGAGCTGATTACGATAATGAAGATACCCTGCGTGTTTCTTTGTTCCATTCGTTTCGTTAAAATTCCGAAAACCAAACCTAAGACACCCAACAATCCTCCAAAGACAAAAAAACTAAATATGAACCCCAAACCTGCAAAAATCCAGCCAAAGAAAGCGAGCAACCATCCCTGCTGCTGTGGCTCACTCTGCTTCATCTGCCAGCGTTCCCTCGCTGTAGGTGTATATCTGTCCATTCCTTCTCCCCCGCATCATCTGTAAAACCCAACATCGGAATAACATCTGATATAGCATCTAATGGAGAAATAAAATACGCCAAGGCTCCGAATGCTACGTAGATTCCTCCTATTGCCCTGATGAGTTTAAAAGTACCACCTTCCCGCTTACCAAGCGGATAATTTTGAACCGTCATTTCCACTAACTCAACAGACTTATAGTCATATTTTACTATGACCTCCTTTGATATTCTAGTATATTTATACTAATCCTTGCTCCTATGTATTTGTACAGGCTTTTGCTTGATTCCAGACAAACTAAACGACCTTCCCCATTAGAATTTCGAGAAAAGGCCGTTACTACAACAATATGAATCTTTTACTGTTTACCGCTACTATAAACCGTGCTTAACTTGGATGTTGCTCTGATGCCATTCGGACCTTCAATAATAGCACGTCCTTGTTCAGTATAGCTCGATCCTCCCCAGTCGTTTGACATATCCAAATATTCTAGACCCGATCCATTTCCTTTCCAAGACCACCCGAGATAACCTACACCTTTTTGTTGGGCGTAACTCATAATGGTGGCCTCGTCAACATCACCATTTGTATGCTTGATTCCGAATTCTCCAATGATGACAGCTAGATTTTTGTTTAATACATTGTCAATATTGCTTTTTACTGTTTCGGCATTTCCTCCAGCGTATTCGTACATATGAATGGAGAACATCGTATTTTTAAGCGGATCGGCATCAAACACTTGCGTTCCGTAGTCAAAAATCGACTTCGGATATTGACCCCAACCAGCGGCGTCAACCATAATGGTATTTTTGATGCCAGCATTTCTTAGCTTTGGAATAACTGATTTATACCCCTGTGCCCAGCCGTTTCCATCCCAAGTACCAAACCATTCATTCGCAATGTTGAGAATGACTGTATTTTCTTTTCCAATCAGTGCGCTCTTCATTTCAATCCAGTAATCTGCGATTTTATTCAACACAGCAGCATTATCACTTCCCGTACCATCGTGTACTTCAAGGATAACAACCAATTTGTTTTGTTCTGATAAAGTGATCAGGTTTTGCAACGCTGACAAATCATCTTTCGTCCATTGCTGACCGTCTGACAGCACGATTCTAATCGTGTTCGCTCCTGTTTTGGCAATTGCAGGTATCGCAACCGACTCTTGACCTTTGTACCAAGTGTACGCGTGATTAATTCCTCTCATGACAAAGGGATTTCCCTTGCCATCATAAAGCGTCGTACCTTTAACATAAAATCCTGTATTTTGAGAGGAGTCGGAACTTGTTGTTACTTTTAAGACATTACTTGGTTCCGAAACATTGCCTGCTGCATCTTTCGCTTTTACAGTGAAATTGTAGGATGTGTTCGCAGTGAGACCCGTCACTGTATAACTTGTTGTGGTGCTCGTGCCTACCAGATCTGTTCCGTTATAAATAACGTAGCCAGTTACACCTACATTGTCTTTTGAGGTCGTCCATGTAAGAGTGACAGATGTGCTCGTCTTGGATGAGCTTTGGAGGTTTGTTGGGGCGGTTGGTGGTGTCGTATCTGCTGTCGTATCAATCTGCGTGAATCTCCACCTTTGCTGAGCGCTACCGTTGTCGGCCCATTGTTGAACGTTTGCACCGTCATGGGTATAACCACCGACAACATCCAATGCTTTACCACTAGATTGCGAGATCAGCTTATAATATCCACCACCAGCGTCAATGATTTTCCACTTCTGCTGAGCGTTCCCGTTGTCGGTCCATTGTTGAACGTTCGCTCCGTCATGGGTATTACCACCGGCTACATCTAATGTTTTACCACTAGATTGCGAGATCAGCTTATAATATCCATCACCAACGTCGACCACTCTCCACTTCTGTTGCTCCTTTCCGTTATCGGTCCATTGTTGAACATTCGCTCCGTCATCCTTTGATCCCCCTTCAACTTCCAAGTTTTTTCCGCTATGCTGTGCCGTAATTTTGTAAACAGCATCTGAAATAATATCCGATTGGGCAGACGATGTTGGATCAAGCGCTAGATTAGTAACTCCATCATTGTTAGCGCTTACAATAATGGTCGGCAATATATACACAAGCATACTCAACGAGACCAAACACGACAATAACTTCTTCATTTTGTAACCTCCAGGTAACCAGCATTACCATTCACCGTTTGCTCGAAGTTTCCAACATTTCTATTTAACCGCATCTCAACATACACCTCTCCCTTAGCTTATATATTCAAATTCCCATCCCTTAGGCACGTACTATGATCTCTCCCTCCCGGCCATAATTCGGAAAAGAAAAAAGAACCAAAAAGAGCTCTATCCTAATATTAGGTAAACGCTTTCAATAGTTCCAAACTAATTATGTGATTGGGAAATGAATTCTTACACATTCTAGTTTACGTTATACAAAATGTCAATTGTTAGCATAACAAAAGTCTGTAAAATACAATGATTATTAAAAAAACAAACATCCTATTTAAATAATAAATTAGTGATATTGAATAACACGCTTCTTTTATTATCTCTATTTTTGCTATAAAACAATTATATTCATTCATTTTTTACATAAGGACGAAAAACATAAAAAACACAAAAATCTTTAAAAATATTTTGTTATTCTAATGTTTTTTATAACATCATATCTTGTTAGCTAATTTTGTACGACAACCTCTACCATAAATTTAAGTTTTTTCAATGATCTTGAATAGCATAGCAAATGAGTTGTTTGAAAATCATAGTCAAAAAAACACGCTATATTGGTTCTTCCAATATGCGTGCGTGAAAGAAGTTATTGAAGTTCTTCTTGATCCATCACTCCCGTTAATCCTCAAATGTCTCACCGTTCTGATACTTAGTGGGATAACTCTATTCTTTCCTTAATATTTACCAGATACACACTGCCTGCAATCAGCACTAGCCCCCCAACAAACGTCAAAGTAAGTGATTCCTTGAGCATTATCATACTAAAGACCGTGGACAACACCGGAATCATAAACGTATAGGAGCCGACGGTTCCCGCATCTCCGTTGTCGATTAGTTTAAAATAAATCATCCAGCCCATCGCAATCACGAATATCGAAATAAACAATAAAATCGCGATAAAGGAGGTTGTCCAGTGGATATCGCTCCATTTCTCAGTCGAAAATCCAATCCCATTGAGTATGATCCCCCCAAAAATGAGTTGCATCGTCACCGCCCAAATGGAGTCTAATTGCTTGCTTTTCTTCTTCATATAAATTGTTCCGAGCGCCCAGCATAGTCCTGAAGCTAGCCCCAACACAATGCCCAGTACAGACAAATGTCCTGCCATTCCACCAGAGCTAATCACGATCACTCCGCCAAAACCCAGTACCAGTCCAACCACCTTCAGGGGAAACATACGCTCCCCTAGCCACATCCAGGAGAATAATCCCAACAGGATCGGCTGAAGGAATACTAAAGTGGAAAATAACCCAGCAGGCAAATAACGCAGCCCTACCGTCTGTAAGCCATAGTAGCCTGCAATATTAAATATGGCCAGCACCAGATAAGTCCACCCATTCTGTCTAAGGCGTAAGGTTTCCCGGTTACGCATAGCGAACAACAGCAGAATCACACCACCCAGTAGGGTACGGATTCCTGAAAAAAATATCGGCGGCGTATCTGGCAAAGCCAGCTTGGTCAACGGCCAGTTGATCCCCCATACCATTACTAATATCAAGACAAGCCACAGCGTAGCTTTAGGTGTTAATTTTTTCATAGATGTCTTCTCTCCCTTAGATTTTCATCGCTCATTGCTTACGACTAAAATCTGAATAGCCGTTTGCAAAGTTTTGCTTTACTAGCTTATACTGTGGTCACTAATAAATAAAATGAATGTTTTCAATAAGGGAGATAACTTTTCACTTATGACCATTACTCAAATTATGATCTTCGTTCGCGTAGCTGAAACGCTAAACTTCACCCAAACTGCCCATGAGCTGCATATGACGCAGCCCGCGGTCAGCCATGCCATCGCCAGCATCGAAAACGAACTGGATGTCCAGCTATTGCTGCGCGACCGAAAAAAAGGAGTGCTGCTGACCGATATCGGGCACAAAGTACTGCTGGAATTTCGTATGATGCTGCAAAGCATGGAAAAGGTACAGCAGCAGGTGGCTGCTGAAAAAGGTCTAGACGTGGGCACAATCACGATCGGTGCCTTTCCTTCTGCTTCAGCCTATTTTCTGCCCCCGATTATTCATCATATTCGTCAGCATTATCCGAACCTTGTTTTCGATCTACATGAAGGCTCCACGAATGAAGTCAAGGAGTGGGTGCATACCAGAGAAATCGAGGCGGGTATCATCCTGTTGCCAGACCCTCAGGTAGATGTAATCCCATTATGTCAGGATGACATGGTTATTCTCCTGCCAGACGGTCACCCTTTGCAATCGCACAATAAAATCGCCATTCGAGACTTGAATCAGCAGGATATGATCTTTTGTAAAGGTGGACATGAAGTCGCCATTATGGAAGGTTTTGAACGCGAGCAAAGTCAGTTGCAGGCACAGTTCATTACTCATAATATCAGCACCTTGGTCAGCATGGTTCGACAGGGACTAGGTATGGGTATTGTTTCTTCGCTTGCCTTGTCCACGTTCCCTCATAATCTGACCGTCAAGGAAACTTCGCCTCTGATCACACGTCAAATCGGTATAGCTGTACCGTCCCTGCACAATGCTTCACTTGCTGTACAGTTATTTGTGCGGACCGCGCAGGAGCTGTTTACAGATGTGAAGCAGTAGAAGCATTGGTAACTTGAATCATCATCCTAAGGGGGGTCTATTCATATACAGGAAACTCAATTCATTGGACCGGATAGCTAAGTTCCTAACCTATTCCCGGTGATTTTTCTTGTTATAATATGGTGTACTTAAAAAATAAAAAGGAGTTTTCCATAAACGGAAAACTCCTTCGCACGTTAAGCTATTTACTGCTACAGCTTGTTCAATGTCGGACCACCAATTCTCCGGCTACATCATCCCAGCGCCAAGAAACCTCATGTCCATGGAGATGCAGCCCCCCAAACCACTCGTCGATTCCTTGAACTGCAATGCGGTCCGCTGATCCATTCAGTACTTCTTTACCCAACTCTGTCAGAATTACCTTTCGGTTCAGAAAATCTGGAATTTGTCTGAAATCCAAGCCGACCTCATCCCCGTCAATGATCAGCAAAGGATGTTCGCCTTGCGCCAAAGCACGAATAAATTTCCAGTATTCGAGATCACCCATGCCGAGCACATGCAGGATGTCAGTTACCTGACGAAATAATTTCAATGGTGTATCTACTCCATTATGAACGGTCTGAAGCGTGGTCTGTTCCACAATGCCCAGACCATTCCGCTCCGAGGGCAAGCGCTTGAGATGCGCTGTGAAGGCTTCATAGGCAAAAGGCAGGCCGGAGGCTGCCAATTCTGCCTTCTTGTCTTCCAGCAGATTAGCCATTTGAGCAGGATCAGGAGAAGCATACGCCTGCCAAAGCTCGCTTCCGAGCTCCATTTCTTGCCGTTCAATAGTTCGCCAGGTCCCGGATAATGTCTGAAGCTGTGCCGGAGTGAGCTGTCCCAGACCATGAAACCGTTCGATTCCCGGAAACTCCCCAATACAGAGTAGGCTCAGCTTCGTGCGGCCCAGTTTCTGTCTCTTGAACCAGTGGAGCAGATAGGCGAGCATGCTCTGATCAAACAGGTCATGCTCAAACCACAATACGACTTCATCATACTTGATAAATTCACGAAGTTTCTGCTCTTGTTCCTCACATGCCGTAATATATTCGCTGGCCGGAATACCCATCGTTTCTTCCAACACCCTGGCCCGCAGTGCCCGTTCTTCAGCTCCCGCTGGATTTGCAAATATCGGTCCTGCCGGATATACCTCTCTCCATACAAGCACGTCACCTTGTACAACACCCTGCTTCAACATGTCACCTACAACATCACCGTTAACAATATGTAGCATGTTTTGCCCTCCCTCATACAAATGATTGAACACGGAGACGAGGTCGGCCACCGGGAGTGTACCTTTCAATTTTCGGCGGGCATCGTGCAGCCGCTTCTTAAGCGTCGGGACCGGAGTGCCCAGATAATCGGAAATTTCCTGAAGAGAGTAACCGTAAAAATAAAACAGCCGCAGAGGCACGCGCAGCTTGGCAGACAGTGCCTTCACCGATTGTTGCAGAACTTGGCTCTCCTCTCTACGCTCCGCAATTTCTGCCAAACCCGGTACTCCTCCCGATACCTGCACAGCTTCATCCAGAGGAAGCATCGAATGATGCTTGCGCCGCAGCGTCCGCTGGCACTGTCTTACGACAATGGTCTTGAACCAGCCTGGAAAAGCTGCCGGGTTCTGTAGCTTCTCCAGATTCTGATAAGCCTCTATGAACGCATCCTGCACGGCATCTTCCGCGAGATGGACATCCTTCAGCATGTCATAGGACACGGCATATGCCATTCCGCGAAAATGCAGCATCAGCTGCCCGAACGCTTCTGCATCCCCTAGCCGCGCCTTTTCAACCCACTCCCTCATACGTCCCTAGCCTCTTTTCTTTCGTGTTCTTATTCTTAAGTGCCAACTCCGTGGGGGAAGGTTACAAATCATGTTGATGGAAAAATGAAATGATTGATAAATAGCGTCACTGAATACAGCAACCATATTAACAGATTCTTTCTCAAAAGAAGCATAATGTAGCTACGGGTTGTTGGTTTTCAATAGAAATATATCATCCTTTATTTTTTACGAGGTTAAGTTCAATATGACTTCGACCATGTAGCCATAGCAGTTCATCCAGTAAAAACGCCAATCCATCCTTACTACGCAAACGCTCGATCAGTTCTGTAACGACTTCCATAATCTCACGCTGTATATTCTTCGCTAGTTGGAGGCCCCCACTTTCCCCATCCACATAAAGATATGGATGATCCGGTTGATCTATCTTTCGTACATGCCGCAGACACAATATCCCATGTTCAAGATAAAAGAAATAGCTACGATCATACAGAACTCCCTCAAATAATTCATATATATGAGGGTCATCATCAGGTCCGTATACCATGGCAACTCTTTTCAATTCAACCGATTCGGTCATAAAAATCACTCTCTTCCCTTTGCAGCACAGATTTATTTATGTATTTATCACTGCAAATATCTATACTATAATTCGTATATACGATTATAAGTAATAATTTATACGACTTTTAGTATATAGTCAAGATCTATTTTACGGATATTCGTATATTGGATATAATGAGTTGGAGGGTGGTGTACATATGAGAATGATTCGGCTTAAATTGAATGAAGTTATGACCCAACGGGGACTTACGCAAACCCAACTTTCCGAACTATCGGGTGTTCGTCAGGCTGCTATCTCTGAAATGTCACGCAACATTCGTGAACAAATAAATCTTAAAACTCTTGTGAAAATTGCGGATGCACTTGAGATTGACGATATATCAGAATTATTATCATTGGAAAACAACAAAAAGGACCATTAATGTTATCGGTCCTTTTCGTTAATTTTCCTCAGAGTTCAATTTTTACAGATACATCAACCTAACACCTGGAACTTTTTCAAGTTCATAACTTCCCAAGTTTTTCGTGTTGTATCTACAACACCAGTAATTTTAACCTTTTTTTCATTTTTATGAGCATCACATGCACTTTTATAATCATCTTCGATCAATTCTACTTTTACACTATGCTTTTTATTATCATACATGGTTGAAATATTTATAGTTCCATAGGCTGTTCCAGAATTAGATGATAATTTAGAAATAAAACCTTCAATTTCAACGTCTTCTGGTTTCTTCTCCCTCAATGCCTCAGCTATCGCTTTAATAATATGATAATCAGAAGAATCTAAAGTAATCACATCTGGTAGTTTCTCAGTATTTTCAATCGTTTTTGAATATCTTATCTTGGACTCCAGTTTCACCGGCTCATCTTCGTCATAAAGAGATAGTAGTGCTTCACATATATTTGCATTTAAACCTTCATTATAGCCTCTTTCGACTAAATCATCGAGTTTGTTCTCATTATCATTAAAACTTTCTATTTGGTGAATTGATTTGTGAATTCTTTTCATTACTCTTCTTGAAAAGGGCTCTGTAATTGCTGTATTCTCTTCAATAATGATTTCAAGATCGTCGTTAATTAACGATCCTGATTCTACAGTTACAATGTAACTTCCATGGGCAGTTTGGCCTAGTTTAAAAAAGTTACTATAACCAATCGCTTTTTGGGAAGCTCTCTTAAAAGCCCTTTGAGGATATTCTTCAGTATAAGCAGCCGAGACGATTAAATTCTTTAGCCCTTTTATCAAATTAGAAGCATAACTTAAAGGTATAGAGCCCTCAGAAGCAAATGAAGAAATGACCCTAATTTCTAGTTTATCAGCGTCCGATTCGTAGCTATTTATATCCTTTATTATTAATTCGCTACTCCTATTTTCTATAGTACTTAAGGTATTTAAAGCCGAGTAAATACGTTGTTGAAAATCTCCAAAAGATTCTTTTGCAGGTAATAAAAGAGTGATGGGTTCAGAATTTTGAATTTCACGAGAGAACACAAAAACATTGGGGTTAGGAAACTCTTCATCAAGATCCCATCCATTTCTATCCAAATAACCCATAATATCTCTCAGTTTAATTAGGCTAGGTTTCATATATCTTCACCCGTTTTTACTTTATTCATTATTTGCCTCAAAGATACCTCTGTTAGCAATTGTTCTTTGGGAATACTCACCCTGACAGTGTTTGCATTTTTAGTAGGTTCCATACCCTTTAAAGAATACCACCAAGCACAATTCTTCAAAATAGTCCCATCTTCAGTTATATTTAACCACTGATCTTGATCCTTAGGAAGTACAAAAAGCACTAACATTCTAGGAGCACCCACTTCGGTAGCAACAAGATCATTATAGTTTTTAGCTTCTAAGTCATATTTAATGCAGTCTTTTTCATATAGAACGTTTATTGTGGACTTAAGCTGAATATCAATACTCCAACCATTGTCGCAATATCTTCCGTTAACATTTTGGATATCTCTAAATATACCATCAAAACCGTAGTCAAAATCAGGGCGCGCAAAATTCATTCCGGCTTTATGGGCTACCGCGATTGCATAAGCCTTACTAAGCCCCTCTTTAATGTGGCTTTCAATCATATGTATCTGCACCTCTGTAAATGATAAGTAAATAGTCCTAGGTTTAGGATACCACTCTATAAATCTTAATGGAATACTTTTCTTGAAAAATCATATTTTTAGTCTTCTCGCAGAAATACTTCCAAGTTTTTTATATCCTGAATCATAAAATCCTTATGTGCTCCTAAAGTCAGCCTGACGGCTATATCTATATCCACTTTTCAAACTTCTTTAACTCATAAAAAAACTCCATAAACGTTATAGTAGAAACTATATCGTTTATGGAGGAAAAAAATTAACAATCCTGAAACGCAGATTCTTGGATTATTGATACTCATTATTTTTTGACTAACAAGGCTCTTCGTTCGGTTTTCCGGCATCCGTAGCCGTACGGAAGCTTGAACCGCAGCCGCATGTAGCTACAGCATTCGGATTATGAATAGTGAAGCCGCCTGACATTCCAGACTCTTCAAAGTCGATTTCCAGACCGTCCAGGTAGCGGATGCTTTCCTTCTCCACTACAATCTTCATATCCTGTACGTTCATATATATATCTTGATCCGTCTCGTTGTCGTCAAAGCCCATTGCATACGAAAATCCGGTACAACCGCCCGGCGTAACACCCAGACGCAAAAACATATTCGGCGTTTCCTGCTGCTCCAGCATATCTTTCAAACGCTCAGCAGCGGAATCGGTGATGTTAATCATAGCTCCATCCTCCTCTTTTACTTCATGTTCTCCTTCAGTATACTCCACTATTTGCACGTGCTCAAGTCATGGAATGTCCTTCCCTTACAGGCTTAAAGACCTGTTTTTCTATTCGTTTGTATTGAACACCGGTGGTGTGAGGTTTATAATAGGTGAAGAGTGTGTAAAAGAAACTGTCGGAAATTTGTCATTTCAAAGGCGATATTTTGAGATATTCATCATTGTAGCCTGGCATTGTAACATTTTTCACATATCGTATATCCGCGCTGCCGGATTCTTACCGACGGAACGGGACATCCTGTGCGCACTTAGCGCTTGTGCCGCTGATTTGGCGGACAGCCTCGCACAGAGCAACTTGAAGGAGGAATAGGCATGTCCACATTAGTTACACCTTTTACAGACCGCAGAATGGCGGAAATTGTAGAAAAGGTACAGAACGGTATTCGTTTGAACCTTGAAGACGGTATATATTTGTATGAAACTGACGATATCCTCACACTGGGTCAGTTGGCTAACGAAGCTAATTTACGCAAGAACGGAAAAAAGGTTTATTTTATCGAAAACATGAGCCTGTACTTCACCAATGTATGCGAAGCGCGCTGCGCGTTCTGCAATTTCCGCAAGGATCAGGGGGAGGACGGCTCTTATACGTTGTCCGGGCAGGAAATGATTGATTATGTAGAGCAACACATCCATCCGGGAGTAAGAGAATTCCATATCGTCGGTGGTCATAATAATCATGTGCCTTTCCAATACTATGTAGACTCATTGAAGGCTCTGAATGAAAAATAT
The DNA here is from genome assembly GCF_024213325.1 of Paenibacillus sp. MZ03-122A. Lineage (NCBI taxonomy): Bacteria > Bacillati > Bacillota > Bacilli > Caryophanales > Paenibacillaceae > Paenibacillus > Paenibacillus sp. MZ03-122A. Next base: position 276,160 of record NZ_JANAVI010000006.1, read on the forward strand.
CCCCACGTTACACTGAAAGCTTACACAGCAGCGGAAATTGACTTTTTCACACGCATAAGCGGCTTGAGTATTAAAGAAGTGCTTCAGGAGCTGCAAAAGGCTGGACTTCAATCCCTGACTGGTGGTGGCGCAGAAATCTTGTCCGACGAATATCGGAAGAAGATGCGTGTTACGAAAGCCAACGTGGACCGCTATCTCGAAGTACATCGCACGGCCCACAATCTCGGCATGAAAACTCATACGACCATGCTGTACGGTTCGGTCGAATCGTATCAGGATCGTATTGAACATATGCTGCAAATTCGTGAATTGCAGGACGAAACGAACGGATTTATGGTATTTATTCCACTGTCCATGCAGCCGAAAAGCAAAAACGCCAACATCATGCGCCGGAACTCCGCTTACGAGGATCTCAAAACGATTGCGATCAGCCGCCTGATGCTGGACAATATCGACCATGTCAAAGCTTACTTCATTAATATTGGCCCGCAATTGACGCAGGTCGCTCTCACCTTTGGCGCATCAGACGTCCATGGTACGATTGTACGCGAGCAAATCAGCCACGCCGCAGGTGCGTTGACCCCTGCCGGATTGACCCGTAAAGAGCTGATCTGGCTGGTCAAAGGTGCCGGACGCATACCTGTAGAACGGGACACCTTCTATAACGAAATCGAAGTTTTCGAATAAATGTAATATCGGATTCAGATTTCCCGCGAGCATTTCATCCCCATTACTCACACCATGCAGCATCATGCTGCCTCGGAATACGCTGGTCTGCCTGCCAAAGGCAGGCCCGATTCTCGGGTTTTATAACAACAAAAGCTTGTGTTAGATCAACGAGACACCAGACCATTTGCCGGGGACACGGTAGCGAAAGGAAGGCGGATTTTGATGAAAAATTTCGTTATTCTGGGAGGCGGCTATGGCGGCCTTACCATTGCCAAAGAATTGCTGGATAAACACATTCCCGACGATGTTCAAGTTATTTTAGTGGATCGGATGCCCTTTCAGGGGTTGAAAACAGAATACTATGCCCTCGCGGCAGGTACGGTATCTGATTTTGATTTGCGGGTGCATTTTCCAGATGAACAACGTCTTATTCGCAAATATGGAGAAGTCACCTCGATGGATCTGGAGAATAAAATGGTCCATTTTCAAGACGGTGAACCCTTGCCCTATGATCAGCTTGTCATTGCGTTGGGTTGTACCGACCGCTTTCACAATACACCCGGGGCTGAAGAATACAGCTGTACAATCCAGTCGTTTAACCATACCCGCCAAACCTATCTGCGCTTGAACGAAATCAAGCCATATGGACATGTTCATATTGTAGGCGGTGGTCTTAGCGGTGTTGAGATTGCTGCGGAGTTACGCGAAAGCCGTACGGATTTGAATATTACCATTATGGATCGGGGCGAGCGGGTGCTGTCGGCATTCCCGCAACGTTTGTCTGCCTATGTACATGCTTGGTTCAAGGAGCATCAGGTTAATGCCCTGAATCATGTTGCGGTTTCCCGTATTGAGCCGGGGGCTATTTATAACCGTGACGAGCAAATTGTAACGGATGCAGTAGTATGGACAGCGGGGATTCAGCCGGTAAAAATTGTGCAGGATTTAGCCGTCCCTAAAGACCCTCAGGGCCGCATCGTGCTCAACGAATATTATCAAATACCGGACCATCCTGAGGTGTATGTGGTCGGAGACTGTGCGAGCCTTCCCTACTCTCCAAGCGCTCAAGCGGCAGAAGTGCAAGGGGAGCAGATCGCACACATTGTACGCGACCTGTGGAAAGGTCAAACGCCTCATCCGCATCCTTTAAAGCTGCGCGGTACATTAGGCGCGCTTGGCAAGAAGGCCGGGTTCGGCTATGGCTTTATGGGCAGTACCTCATTGCGTGGACGAGTACCACGCCTGCTTAAAAGCGGTGTGCTCTGGAAGTCCAAACGCCATTTTGGCTAAACGTATGCTAAACAAACAAAGGAGACCCGCTATCAGAGCAGGTCTTCTTTGTTTCTTGATTGTTTGCATCATGTATATTCTCTACAAAAAGGAGCTGGCTAACAGAGCCTTTCAATCCAAATCTAGGTTATCCCATGCTTCAGCTTCCTTAATTTTGTTCATAATCACTTCATACAGAAGCTCTGCTGAATCTGCGGATACAATCTCGCCGTTGACCATCGCATAGGGTTCGGCGTTGCACTGACCGCAATTGCTTAGGCAGCCGTATTCAATCACATCATAATCTGGATTCTGTTCCAGCTTGGACATGATTTCATCGGTACCCCAATGCATATTACTGGTGCAAAACTCAATAATAGGTCTTAACATTTTTTCACCTGCTTTGGATGACGGGCATTTTAATTTGGCCCGCTTTGTAATATAATAATAAAGGTATAGGAAAGGAGTTGAATTCTAATGAGCGAAACACAAAGCGTTCAAATGTATGATGAAGTAGCTGATGTACTGGATAAGCTCCGTCCGTTCCTGCAACGCGATGGTGGCGACGTTGAGCTGGTTGACGTTGAAGACGGCATCGTTAAGCTGAAGCTGGTAGGCGCTTGCGGCAGTTGCCCAAGTTCCACAATCACGCTGAAAGCAGGGATTGAACGTGCTCTTCTCGAAGAAGTCGACGGCGTCCAAGAAGTGGTACAAGTATTCTAATGCTTGATGCATAATGATCATGAGAGTCTTGACTTCGGTAACGAAGCTCAAGACTCTTTTTTGTGTTACAGCGTCTGAGGGAGCACTCAAGCTTATATGGTTGGCCGAATGGGGTCCAATCCTCCCGATACATCCATAATATTACCTGTTATAAAATCCGAATGCTCCTCACACAAATAGGCGATCACTCGCGCAATGTCCTCTCCGCTCCCCGGACGTCCACGCGGTGTCTCTTTATCCTGCATACCGATGACATCGGCAATTGACATTTCCTTATTTGCTCCTCGAATATCCCCTGGACAGATCATATTGACCGTAATGCCATTAGGAGCTTCCTCCACAGCCAGTGACTTCGTAAAAGACACCAGCCCCACCTTGGCGGCTGCGTAGACGGCGCGATGCGGCCAAGCCCTTGCTTCTCCAGCATGACCAAAGCCAAAATGAATAATACGTCCCCATTGCTGGCTCCGCATGTGAGGCAATACCAAATGATCCAGCAACATGGTACCGACCAGATTCCCTTGTATCATGGCATGAATCTCAGCTACACTGTAATCCGCAAACAGACGGCGTTCCCGGATGAACGGTCCGGCATTATTCACCATAATATCGACTCCGCCTAGCCGATCCTGTACTTCACCAATCAGCCTCGTAATATCTTCCTGAACAGAGATATCCCCTTGTAAAGACAAGCAGCGTACTCCCTTAGACTCAATCACCCGCTTAAGCGCTTCAGCTTCTGCTTGGCTATGCACATAATTCAGTGCAATATTACAGCCTTCATCCGCCAGACGCAGAGCGGTCGTTTTACCTAGACCTTTGGCACTGCCCGTTATGAATGCGACTTTATCTCTCAACAATTTTCCTCCTGTTCACAGAGAACGGTCACCCCCAAGTATAAAATATTTAAGCTTCCCCTACAACTCCATCCAAAAAGAAACCCCCAGTCCTCTTGTTCAAGAGAATCTGGGGGTTGCGTGCAATGCGTTCTCGTTCCCTACTTAAAATGCCGGGATAATTGCGCCTTGGTATTTATCTTCAATGAATTTTTTAGTTTCTGGAGATTGCAAAGCTTTAAGCAACTTCTGAATCGCTTCGGAATCTTTATTATCAGGACGTGCTACCAGAACGTTAGCATATGGAGAATCCTTGTCTTCCAGTGCCAGTGCATCTTTCGTAGGGTTCAGCTTCGCTTCCAAAGCGTAGTTCGTGTTGATCAACGCAATATCCACTTCAGGCAACTGACGTGGCAGCATAGCCGCCTCCAGCTCCTTGAATTCCAGGTTTTTCTTATTTTCAGTAATATCTTTTACCGTAGCTTCAATGTTGCTTGCGTCTTTCAGCTTGATCAGACCTTGTTTTTCCAACAACAGCAAAGCACGGCCTCCGTTTGTCGCATCGTTCGGAATGGCTACAGTTGCGCCATCTGGAAGTTCATCAAGCTTTTTATATTTTTGGGAGTAGATGCCGAAAGGCTCCAGGTGAACCGCGCCCACAGAAACCAAATCCATTTTGCGCTCTTTGTTCATCACATTCAAGTAAGGTACATGTTGATAGAAGTTAGCATCCAGCTGCTTGTCAAACAATTGAACGTTCGGCTGTACGTAGTCGTTAAACTGAACGACTTGGAGACGAACCCCTTCTTTTTCCAACTGAGGCTTGATCGCTTCCAAAATTTCCGCATGCGGCACAGGAGAAGCTCCAACTTTCAGTTCCACTTCACGTGGTGATCCGCCTGTATTCTCGTTCGCATTGTTTGTATCCGATGTTGTGCTCTTTGTGCCGCAAGCAGCCAGCACCGCAATTAATGTCAAGCTTAATATAGCCAATACCCATTTCTTCATGTTATTACCCCTCCAATAATTTGTAATATTCAGGAGCAGACGTCCTGATCAATAAGGATATCTATATGTTTTCCCTATTTTCGAGTATAATGCCGCACGAGCCGATCTCCCGCCATTTGCAGCAATTGTACCAATACAACCATCAGCACGACCGCAACGATCATGACAGCCGTTTCATAACGATAATAGCCGTAGTTGATAGCCAGTGTACCCAGTCCACCGCCCCCGATCATCCCGGACATTGCCGTGTAGGATACGAGTGTAACGACGGTAATGGTTAATGCGGCGAGCAGACCCGGAAGTGCCTCACGTAACAGCACACGCCGGATAATTTGTCCTGTCGAGGCACCCATCGCTTGTGCGGCTTCAATGACGCCCTTGTCCACTTCACGCAGAGACGTTTCGACAAGACGTGCAAAGAATGGGGCAGCCCCGATAACCAATGGCGGAATGGTTCCCAGCACCCCGGTCGAGGTACCTACCAGCGATCGTGTAAAAGGAATAAGTGCAACGATCAAAATGATAAAGGGTACGGAACGTAAAATGTTAACGATAAATGATAATACAATGTATATCACCTTCATCAGAGTCAACGAGGAGCGGCTCGCCAGAAACAATAATATACCAAGCGGCAAACCAATAACGAGGGTGAACAATGCAGATGCCCCAAGCATCTGAAGGGTTTCCAGCGTAGAATTCCCTAGCTCTTCCCAACTCACTTGTGAAAAATCAAGTTCGCTCATTGTCCAATCACCTCCACATCAAGCCCTTGCCCAGACACTTCGCGCAACGTATGCTCTATATCCTCATGATTTCCTTCAAAACGAACGATTAGCTGTCCATAGGGTACATTTTTAATCGTAGATATAGTTCCCTGCAAGATCGCAAAATCAACACCAGTACTTCGAGCCGTACGCGACAGAATCGCATCATATGTTTTGCTGCCCAAGAAGGAGATACGCACCACCTGCGCTGACTCGCCGCCACCTGCTGCCGCAATCGCTGCTTGCAGCTCCTCGGGATGTTCTGACTCCCGTTGAATAAAGTCCTTGGTTACCTGGTGCTGCGGCTTCAAAAATACTTCCGCTACCGGACCTTGCTCCACGATGTCGCCCTGATGAATAACACCAACTCGATCACAAATGCTTTGAATGACATGCATTTCATGTGTAATCAGCACGATGGTTAAATTAAAACGTTGATTAATATCCAGCAGCAATTTCAGGATAGACCCCGTCGTCTGCGGATCAAGCGCAGAAGTCGCTTCGTCACACAGCAATACATGAGGATCACTAGCCAGCGCCCGTGCAATTCCTACCCGCTGTTTCTGTCCACCTGAGAGCTGTGACGGATACTTTCTACTATGTTCTTCCAGACCCACCAGTTCCAGCAGCTCACGAACCTTCATGTCCACCTTCTGCTTGGGAGTGTTTACGAGACGCAATGGAAATGCAATATTGTCATACACCGTCGCCGAAGACAACAAATTAAAATGCTGAAAAATCATTCCGATTTTTCGACGTTGCTTCTGTAACTGGGATTGACTCACAGTGGTGAGGTTTACCCCGTCTACCCATACTTCACCTGAAGTAGGGCGTTCCAATAAATTAATACAGCGGATCAATGTACTTTTCCCCGCCCCGGAGTGACCAATCACTCCGAATATTTCTCCACGCTTTATAGAAAGATTCAACCCAGACAGCGCATTAACGCGTCGGTTGCCTTTGCCATAATGCTTGGTTAACTGCTTAAGCTCTATCAACGTGCTGCGACCCCCTTCACTTCTTCCTTACCCTTTTAACCAGTTGTCATCTCTCAGGATTGTATAAAATCGCTATTTATTTATACAAAAAAGAGCCCCTTTCACAGAATGAAAAGGGCCCCACCTTGCGAACCTTTTCTCATCTGCCAAAATCGCTATAACTCTAGCGGTTTTGTAGGAATTAGCACCATCATGTTCCCTCCCAGTGTATTACACCGGGAAAGAACGGGTTGCCGGGCTTCATCGGGCCAGTCCCTCCACCTCTCTGGATAAGAAAAATATGTTAAACTCCAGCTTTAGCTGTCCGTTAAGTTTATATAAAAAAATATAATTCAAGCATTTTTCTGAAACTAGGTTTCAGTATAGATAGTTTACATAGCTTTGTCAAAGGATATTTTCTATCATATTTTTGGGCGTACTGCCCGGTTCTCCCATTGTTTCGCAGTATAAGTAAAGGCGTTTGACAGCGACCGACACACCATTTCCAAGCCCTGCTGCAAATCTTCCAAATGGTGATCGAGGTCCTCCAGTTGGATTTTTCCATACAAAGCTCGGTGTCGTTGCCAGAGATCATCCTGCATTTCCGTATTCATATAGTGTATCTCCGTATTCCGACGCTTACGCAGCCGATTGATGGCATCGTTGTATGTGTCCTTGATATCAATTAAATTATCGGTCAATACAGGATGCATTTTGAGATACTTGAGCTGCCGCAACACGGTAAAATACGAATAATGAGCCTTATACTGCCCTGTTTTTAAATCACACAGATCATTTAGCCAGTTGCCCAGCTTATCTAAAATGGAGAATACCCTCACAAACCCATCTTTATAAAAGAAAACATATAATGCATAGTCGGATTTTTCATCCTCGCTCATATCTTCAGCATATCCGGCTTTCACATTCATACGAAAAAAGGCAGCAGCATGATGGCTCTGCTCCAGTTCATCCAGAGATGACATTAGACCGCGTGTCAAAATATCCGCCTTCCGAAAATCGTGGGTCGGATCTCCACCAGCCTGAATTTGCCGCTCCAGCAGGTTCAACATATCTGACATGCTATTCATGGCATCCAGCAAGATGCCCTTGTTCACACGTGGCGGCTCACCCAGTAGCTTGCGTATCATGCTTACGCCTCCTTATAAATGTAAAATCCGGCTGTAGGTTTCATTAGGGCGTCAAGCGAAATAACTCGTCCATCGTTGATCTACAAGCTTAACAATATCCTCACGCGGTAACACCTCATCCGGATACCCCGGCTTCATACGCGCATCCACTACAATCGGCAGCTTATAGTTCAGATGATGCAAACGCACTTCGCTGTCCGCGTACATATCCGTAGCCGGGTTAAAGCGTGTGAACACTGTCCACAGGAACGAGGCTTGAGAGCGAACAACTTCTTTGGCATCGTCCACAATGAAGACGAGCGGCCACTCTTGCTCACTCGCTGCTAGTCGCTCCAAAACACGTGCCGCCAGCTCAGGCTCCTGCTCAAAGGACGCACCCGATACGACGAGGCATCCTCCGCAATAGGGCTTAATTTCACGAATTCCCGGCAGATCGCCTCCCTCATAAGCACGAGGCAATTCACGTACAGGCTCACCTATCCCCATCAGGATCGCCTTACTACCATGATTCAGCTTGCGGCCTGTGTAATCGAGTGTATCGTGTGACGTGTGATTGAAAATAAATAAATCCGTTGCTGGATTAAATCGCTCCAGAATGGTTTCCAACAGCAGGTTAAAGTCAGATAAATCAATTACTCGATCCGTCAGCATCAGGAACTTGGTCAACGATAATTGACCTTGACCCAAAATAGTAAAACCGGATACAAGCGCTTCACGGGAGTAGCTTTCACGTACGACTGCCGCTGCCAGCGCATGTACGCCCGTTTCCGCATACGCCCACAGGGACTTGACGGAAGGCATCACAAGCGGATATGCAGGCGACAGCAGACGTTGCAAGAACTCACCGAGATAATAGTCTTCTTGCCGAGGCTTACCTACAATGGTTGCCGGATAAATGGCATCCTTGCGGTGATGCATATGTTTGACATGAAATACAGGGAAATCATGCTGTAATGAATAATATCCAAAATGATCACCAAACGGGCCTTCTGGACGGCGTTCATGAGGCGGCACATAACCGCTGATTGCAAATTCTGCTTCTGCTGGAATCCGGTGACCCCCAAGCGGATCTTCTGTCATGGGCAGCTTGCCTCCCATAATAAGCGAAGCCAGCAGCAGCTCAGGTAAGTTTTCCGGTGCTGGAGCAATGGCAGACGCAATCAGGGCAGGCGGGCCACCAATGATAATCGTCGTAGGCAATGGCTCATTACGCAGCTCCGCTTCATGATAATGGAAACCGCCGCCTTTATGAATTTGCCAGTGAATGCCCGTCGTCTGATCATCATAAATCTGAATGCGGTACATCCCCAGATTATGATCCTTGGGCTGACCTGGCTTCTCGGTATACACAAGTGGAAGCGTAATAAACGGCCCCCCGTCCTCATGCCAACTGGTCACTTTAGGCAGTGGCGCTAACGGAGCCTCTGTACGGCGAACTCCCAATACAGGGGCCTCGCTATGAGATACTGTTTTTAGCCCTACTTTTAGCATGTCCTTAATCAGGCCACGTTCATTCCACAATGCTTTGGGTGTAGGTGGAAACAATGTTTTGGTGGCTCCGACAATCGCATCCATCAGTTGCTCTGGTCGCGGGCCAAAAGCCATATCCACACGGCGATTCGTGCCAAACAGATTACTGGCTACAGGAAACGGGGTTCCTTTTACATTCGTGAACAGCAGTGCCGGCCCTTCTTCCTCAATGACTCTTCGATGAATCTCAGCCAGCTCCAAGTAAGGATCGACAGGTGCCTCTATAATTTTAAGATGATTTTCTTTACGCAACGCTTCAATAAATTGGCGCAAATTCTGGTAGATCAACTGGACGACTCCTCCTAAGCAAATCAAGCCCTCGAGAAACTCGTGGGCCTGGTTTGTTTCTTATATGCTATTATACGTGTTTAAACGCCTCTTGGGCAAAAATCCGCTTCACTATGATCTATGAAATGCTTAGGTACGTTGTGCTTGGGTCGGAACAAGCTTGCGGTCTGGTGACAATTGCCATACACGATAGCTCAGATAAGCCAAAATGGAGAACAACGATGCAATCACCAGCATATGTCCCAGCACGATAAACATATAGATTTCAGGTCTGTTGACGTACAACAAGATAATTCCAATCACCACTTGAAGCAAAATTAACAAGACCGATACGACACCCAATATACGGATATCTCGGTGATTCGGGTGATAACGGTATGAGTAGTGACCCACAGCCAAGATAATGACGAACAGCAGACCGGCTGAAATCTGATGAAGCAGCAGTGGAGATATGAAGCCCCCAATATTTACAACCTTCTGGATGACCGAGTGACTAAGCAACGCCCCTGAATAAACAGCAATATAGGTATAGATCGTCGATAGCCATATAAAGTTGCGATAGCCCCGACTGACACGCCCAGGAATCAGACGCGGAGTGTAGCGTGAGTCCGCGTGCTCCTGCCAGGCCCCCAGCGTCATCATAGTTGCACTGGCAAAGGCGATAAGCGCAAAGCCAAAATGCAGTCCCATGACTGCAGCCGATTGGGAGAAAATAACAGCCAACGCCCCCATGGCACCTTGTATGATGACAAACAAGAGCGTGAGCAGCGAGAATAGCTGTAAATCCTTCCGATGCTTCATAAACAGCAAAAAGCCAACAAATGAGGCGATAGAAAGAATCCCGGCCATGGCACTAACGGAACGATGAGAGAACTCAATAAGGGATGCGATCGTATGTGCCGGAACCAGCTTGCCATTGCAAAGCGGGAATTCCCGGCCACAGCCAAGACCCGAATCCGTCCGTGTCACGACACCTCCACCGAAGGTAGCCAAAAACATGACAATACATGTTACGAGTGCCAGCCATTTTAATATTCTAATTTTGTTATTCAAATTCACCCGTATCCTTCCAAATATAATATTTATTCACTTTATATGTTGTGAAATGATCACTTAAAGTAATTATAACTGATATATCGTTCCTTGACATACGAGCTTTGTTGACAAAATGTGAACGTGTCCGTGAGAAAGCCGCCCCCTTAGAAGGAAGCGGCTTTCTGAATGTCTTGATGTTTAAAATTCACTTTGTAACCTTCATGCATGCATGCACAGCATTCATTATTTTGCCAAGCTCGCATGGACTTCAACAGCCCGATCCAAAAATTGCTCAATCTCCTCGCGGGATTTGCGCAGTCTGTTCACCAGACGTACCAGTTCCCTGCCTTCACTGTAAGCGATAAAGCTAGGAATCCCCAATACATTCTGCTCTTGACTGACGCTTTCGGCCTGTTCTACATCAATCTCAATTAATGTAAGCTTATCTGCATATTGTTGTTCCACATCAGGCATGAACGGATCAATGAAATGACAATCCCCACACCAGTCCGCCTTAAATACAGCCACCGTTACGCCGGGAGTAGATATTGCCTTATTAAAGTCTTCATGAGAGACGATTTTTTGCATGGATGATTCCTCCTTAAATTCTTTTTATGCTGAAAAGATTGCACTTTCTATTGTAACGCCAAGTGAAGCTTTTGCACACTCCCCCATTCTGCTCACATGCCGATTGGAAGCCCTCTCATTGAGGCATACTAAAGATACACTTAAGAATCTACACAAGCACGACATCCTAACAGCATACCCAACATACTTGGCAGGATACGGGGATGCTTGCAATTGGAAAGGAGGTTATTTAGTAGTCATGTCTCTTACCGAATGGCTCCATACAGCATCTCGACAGCTTCAAGGAGGGCTAAAGTTACTGGGTTCCGTTCCTCGTGTTGCAGAGGAAGCTTGGGAGGGCAAACGGGCGGCTTGGACCGAATCCCGCAAATTACGCTACCCCTTGCGTGAACTAGCGTGGGATTATCATACAGCACAGGCCGCTATGAATGAAGCTGAAGCGTTAATGCTGGTGAACAGACCCGCTACGCGTCCATCTTCTCTGAATATGCCCTTATGCGAAACAGACTGTGAGCTGCTGGAGCGGATCAAAAATGATACAGCACAGGAGAATCGCAGCAACGTCACCCGCACGGCCGCTTACCTTGAATGCTATCGTGGCTACCCGGAGTTACACTGGGCATTACTGGCCCACCTGGTTTCTCGTAATGGCGGCTATAATATGACCGATCTGAAAGGGGGACTGATTGGCAACCTGTTCGGCGAACAGGAAAAGGAATGGCTGTATCGGCTACTGGAGCGCTGTAATGCCCTTATTTTTCAAGACGCTTATCCGCAGTTGCAACTTTACATGCACAGCCGTCATTTGGGTCGGAGTTGCTTTCATTTGTTGCCTTATTTTCACGTTTCGCCATTCATGAAGCCCTTTTGGGAACGTTTTTGGGCTTGGCGGGATAGCTCTCTGTTGACTGTGGCGCTCATCATTAATGAACAAAACTATATTGAAGGACGTGTGGTAAAAGATCCGTATTTTCAAAAATTCGTGACACACAAGCCGGGCTTTTATTTGCATGACTGGCTCCAGCTTAATCAGGTTATATTTCCACTTGGGCTGAACGGTGGACTTGCTGGACTAGTGATGGAGCGTTTCGGCCATTTGGACGAGCGGATCGGCTTTGGCAAAAGTCTCTATGCTATGCTCTTCGGCCATCAGCAGGTGCTGGACCAGGTATCAGCATTCGCTAACAGTGTGCCACATACGGGTTCACGCAGTGACTATTGGCCCGGATTGTTCACCCCGAATGAAGAAAAAGCGCTGCACTCTCCAGATGAAAGTGCAACGCTTTTAGCACATGAATGGCTACCGCCAGGACAACGTCTGTACAGCCCGGAGCTGAACGCCGTCTGGTCCGATACAGCTTATGATCCAATCCCCCGTTACGACTGGTTTCAGGACGGCTCCACACTTGGGCATCTGAGCGAACCAAGGCGACCCCTGTTATTTGCCATGCGCCATGAGCATCGCCACGGCATCCAAAAAACAGCAATGGCCCACGTTGCCCATAACAGCTTGCAACCTTTCCACTGATAGACTGGAGGACTCTTTTAGCCTTGTTGTCCTGTGGATTCACGCTGTAGGCGCATTAACGGACGCAGTACCTTTTGCAACATACGTGGGTAGTTCCCCAGCTCGTCCCTGCGCAATACGCGCAGTACAACCAGCAACAGCAAGTAGCATACCAGTACAGCTGCCCCGGCAATGCAGCACGCGATCAAGAAGGCCACACGCGCAGGCATCAGATGCACCAGCAGGATACTGGCTTCATTTACACCGTATCCGATAGCTCCCGAGACGATGACTGCGGTTAAGAAACCTGCCCAGCGACGGCCCATGATGGAAAAGGAGACGATCCCTTTAAGCACACGCAAATTCAGCAACGTGATCACGAGGAAACATAATCCGGTTGCGGCAATGATCCCGTAAATTCCAAGCCAACCAGCCAGCAGCCAGCTCGCTGCAAACTTGACGACGATACCGACCATGACATTAACCATTGAAATACGCGGCTTGCCCATACCGATCAGTATTGAATTAGAAGTCATCATCGTAATCTGAAATATCGTTCCGAGTGTCAGAACAGCGATGATACCACTGCCTCCAAGCGAGCTGAACAGTAAACCATTAATAGAATAGGCGGTTACACATAAAGCTAGCACAATTGGCATTCCAGTCAAAATAGAGATACGCAAGGCCAGCGTCATCTGATTTTGTAAATGCTGCTCATCTTTACGGGCAAATGCCGCTGAAATGATCGGAATGAGCGATTGGCTGAGCGCAATGGCCAAAATCGGCGGAATTCCCGCCACACTCTGTGCCCGAGAGCCTAGATAACCCAACTGAGTAGTCGCCTGATCCAATCCCACTTGACCAGATAGCAGTCTCACCACAATTGACGTATCAATAAAGTTGACCGCCGGAACCGTCAGAGACGACAATACAATGGGAATGGAAAGCTTGAAAATATCTTTGTAAATGCGCATCATCGGTAGCGCGGAGCTTTCCTCTTGGAATTGATCTTGGCGGTCCTGTCGATCCTGGCGGCGCAATTTCACCGTGTAGTACAACATGACCGCTAGAGCGCCAAGACTTCCCATGACACCTCCAAAGGAGGCCCCGGCCGCAACCTCGCGATCTCCATAACCCAGCTTCAAAATAATAAAAGCAAGTACAATAGCAGTCGCTACACGTGCAACCTGCTCCACAATTTGTGAAATACCGCCTGCGGTCATATTACCGCGCCCTTGGAAGTACCCACGCATCATGGCGATGGCAGGGAACAGCAGTAATGCTGGTGCCAAAGCCTGAATGGCCAAAGCGGATTGCGGAACCCCCGCTACATGCTCGGCAAAGTAAGGTGCTCCAAAATACAGTAGCGCTGTAATGATAATGCCTGCCGCGGCCGCGAATATCAAAGCCGCACGATACACACGTCGCGCTTCCGAAGGCCGATTCAGTGCATAACGTTCTGAAACCATTTTGCTCAATGTACTTGGAATACCGGCTGTAGCCACTGTGAGCAGCATCAAATAAGCGTTGTTGGCAATGGTAAACGAGGCGTTCCCAACGGAACCAAGCAGATGCTCCAATGGAACACGCTGTACCAGACCAAGCACTCTGGCCACCAAGGCAGCAGCGGCTAAAATAAGCGTACCTTTAAGGAATGTTTCTTTATTGGACAAAATGCGTTCCCTTCTTTCTTGCTGTTCACACGCATGCAAAAGCCCCGCACAAACAGTCATGGCCTGAGCCATCACCGGTGCGGAGCCGCATGTCGATTCTGTCTCTGCAAATCATAATAAACGAAAACGAATCTCGGGTCATAACACCCAAATCAAGAATACAATAATCATGGCAAGCTGCAAAATCACTTTCATCACGGTGCTGGTAAAAAGGCCTAATACAGAGCCAAAGCCCACTTTAATAGCTCGGTCCAGCGGGGCTTTGCCAATTAGCTCACCCAGCACAGCGCCGATAAATGGCCCCAAAATCAGACCAAATGCCGGAATAACGAAGGGACCAATAATAATTCCGACAGTGCTGAGGATCGCCGACAGACGCGAGCCGCCAAATCGCTTGACTCCCCAGGCATTCACAGCATAATCTGCAACAAAAAGGGCAACCACGATTAGTGTTTGTATAATCCAAAACAATGCATTGTATGGAGCAAACGAGAAAAACCAGCCGTAAACAAAAAATGCAAAATAGATGGCGAGCGCCCCCGGCAATACGGGATATACCGCCCCGGCCATGCCCACAATGAACAGCACAATAACAACAATCCAGCCTACAACGTCCATGGGCCTCCTCCTTCTCGTCCATTCATCCTGCTAGCTGCATCATTCGTTTTATTACACAAGCACATAATCACGAATCACTTCTACAATGCCGTCGTCATTGTTCGAAGCCACGACCACATCAGCGGCTTCTTTAACCGTATCCTGAGCATTCCCCATGGCTACGCCCAGCCCAACCGCTTGAATCACAGCCAGGTCATTCAGACTGTCGCCAACGGCAACCACCTGCTCAAGAGTAATGCCAAGCAGGTCGCACACTTCAGCGATTCCACTGGCTTTGGATATACCAGCTGGGTTAATTTCCAAATTTGTCATCGAGGAATTGGAAATTTCAAGTCCCCCCATGTCCTGAAGCTTAAGTAAAATTTGGTGGCGAATTTCGTCATTTTCCGTATTATAACCGAATTTGAGCCATTCCTGTGTGTCCAATGTATCCGGCCAACGATCTCTGTTATATAATTCCTCCGTTGAGTAAGCCCAGAACCAAGAGCCTGTTTCTACGGCAATCTGGTGCATCTTACGAACGAGCTCCTTATCAAGTAAATAACGGCGCCACAACTCGTGGGGTGATTTCCACACCTCACTGCCGTTTACAGTTACCATTGGCGTCTCCAGGCCGAGTTGCTGACCGTAAGGCAGAGCATGCATCGCTGCACGTCCAGTAGATAAGCATACATGGATCCCTTCCTGAATCGCCTTGTTAATCCAGTTAATCGTTTCCAAGGAAATTTCATGATTATCATTCAGTAAGGTTCCGTCCATGTCGAGCGCAAGCAGTTTGTATTTATATTGGTTTTCTCCCATAGTCTCTCTTCCTCCTGTATGTCCCTTATGTCCAACGACATTTTACCATGAAAAAGAGAAGCCCACAAAAGTATTCAAGACCTTACTTGGCTGCCACAGGCTTTTTAGGAGTACCATCTAGCCCGTAAACTTCGTCATACGCATCAAATATTTTACGCGCAACCGGTCCCGCGCTCGTCGCACCAAAGCCCCCTTCAGGAATGATGACCGCTACCGCCAGCTTCGGATTTTGACGCGGAGCAAAAGCGATGAACACCCCATTATCTTTAACCGTACGTCCTACCACCTGCTGAGAAGTCCCCGTTTTGCGGGCATAATCATAAGGAAATCCGTTAAAGGCTTTAACATCCGTAGCCATACCCCGAATCACTGTATTCCAGTACGTATCTGAAAAGGCGACCTCATTCAGCACCTTCGGCTTAAACTCACGTACGAGATTCCCCTGATCATCTACAATTTTGCTGACTAAATGAGGCTGCATACGCTTGCCCTTTGTTGCCAGCACAGTTGTATACTGGGCTAACTGCATCGCTGTATATTTTCCCTGCTGACCAAAGGATGCCTGCACCAAACGTGTCAGCGCACTTTCATGCTTGCTCGTATACTCAAGTCTCCCCGCCCACTCGCCCGGCAGATCTACTTCTGTCGGTACGCCTAATCCAAATTCCTTCATATACTTGTCCCATACGTCAATTCCCTGATGCACCCCTGGATTACTTCCGTATTTTCCATACATTGGCTTGCCAATCATATCTACCATAAACGTATTCGACGAGACCTCAATTGCCCTGCTAGGTGTCAAAGAACCATACACATGTCCGCTAGAATTCCCAACCCGGCTGGAGCGATTTTTGCCGTAGTACGCACTTCCCGTATCCAGATAAGTTTGTCCGGGAGAAAACAGGTTTTCCTTCAACCCGATCAGCACGGTTAGCGGTTTAATGGTTGAACCCAAAAGCACCGAGGATTCTGGATGTGGACCCTCTTTTCCGCTAGGCACGGATTTAATGGTTCCATTTCCCATTTTATGCTGAATTTCGTCATATACCGAAGGCGAGGTACTTCCACTTTTCCATACATTAGAGTCATAATCCGGCATACTGGCCATTGCCACGATATTTCCGGTCTCTACCTCCATCGCTACAGCGAAGCCAGTGGTAGCGTCTTGATGAAGCTTCCCCGATACGGCATGAGTATGAAGCCAGCGAAGCTGATCCATAATCGCTTGCTCGGTTTTTTGCTGAATTTCCTTGTTGATGGTGGAATATAAATGATGTCCTTTTTCAGGAGGAGTAATCGATTCAACGCCCTCCGGCATGCTGCGCGGATTGACTTCTACCGTTTTATAGCCGTTTTTTCCTCTCAGCTCGTCCTGGTATTGCAGCTCCAGGCCATCATATCCAACCGTTTCACTTTCCAGGTAAACCTGTTCTGGTCTTAGAACCTCCGAATTAGCTTGGTACAGCTCTTTATATTTGGTTCGGTTCGCACGGGCTCCTTTGAACTTGTACATATATCCAATCGCTTGGACCGCTACCCGATCCGGGTCATAATGGCGTACACTTTCTTCTACAACCTCTGCACCAGGGAATTCTGTCCGATGCTCCAGAAAATAAGCGATTTCCTCCCGACTCAGGTCGGATTTGACCAATCGCGGGGTAAATCCCCTATATTGATTATAGTCCGGGTCCAATCTCTTTTTTATTTCCTCAGCATTAAGCTGCTCTCCTTCGGTACGACCCAGTTCGTTTAATTTGGCAGCAAGCTTGGCAGCAAATGCATTGAGCTCAGGGAGCAGCTTTTCCCCCGGCTTGCGATCTTTCTCCGTACGCTTGCTATAATCCTTAGATAAAGTTACATACAAGGACTGTACTGAAGTCGAATACGCCAGCTTAACCGTACCTGTGGAGTCATAAATCGTGCCGCGACTCGGAACTAACGGGACATTTTTCGTATTTACGGATTGCTGCTGACTCTTCAGCTCGTCCGATTGTACAAACTGCAATACAGCTAGTCTGGTAATGATCAGGGCAAACAGCACAAAAGCACTAAAAAACAGTAGGTTGGTTCGTAAAACCGTCCGTTTTTTTCGTGACTCTTCATCCTCTTCTTGATTTTTCTTTTTGAATGAAAACTTTTTATCTAAACTTCTTCTGTCCATATTAGCTGCATTACTCCTTCCAATAGGTTTCATATTCCCTGATCCTACCATATCTAAAACAATAAACGATGAATTCTAAGATGACAATTTTGTAAGAAAACGTAGAAAAAACATAAAAAAGCTTCCCTCAGCCCAAAGGCTAAGGGAAGCTTTCATGAAATGACATCGTATAAAAGGATTATGGCTGTTTGATTGCGTTAGGATCGGTTGTCGTGGCATCCTTTTTCTTAGGCACCCCGTCCAATCCATAAACTTCGTCGTAGGCATCAAAGATTTTACGCGCAACTGGTCCTGCACTCGTCGCACCAAAGCCTCCTTCAGGAATAACAACGGCTACTGCAAGTTTGGGGTTCTGACGTGGAGCAAAGGCAATAAATACCCCGTTATCCTTCAGTTTACCGCCTACGCTTTGCTGAGATGTCCCCGTTTTGCGAGCAAAGTCATAAGGGAAACCATTAAATGCACTGACATCTGTTGCCATCCCGCGTATGACTTCATTCCAGTATGCATCTGGGAATTTCACTTCATTCAGCACCTTCGGCTTAATTGTTTGAACTACATTGCCGTTGGTATCTTTAATCTGACTGACCAAATGCGGCTCCATCCGTTTGCCCTTGGTAGCCAGCACAGTGGTATATTGTGCAAGCTGGAGCGTTGTATACTTACCCTGCTGCCCAAAAGAAGCATACGCTAATTTGGACAAGGCCGATTCCTTGCTTTTAGGTCCATATTCTCTCAAACCAGGATATTCCGTAGGTAAATCTACACCTGTAGACACACCTAATCCAAATTCCTTCATATAGCGGTCCCATACATTCACACCTTGATCTTCCTTGGCATTATTAATGTACTTGTTGTACAATCTTTTACCCACCATATCTACCATGAATGCATTGGAGGAATGCCGAATGGCAGAAGCGGGGTCCAACCCGCCGTACACATGACCCGAAGAGTTTCGAACTCGTGACGAATTGTTACGCCCAAAGTAAGCCGCTCCTGTATCCTGGTAGTAGGATGAGGTGCTGAATAGATTTTCCTCCAGACCTATCAACACAGAAAGAGGTTTAATGGTGGAGCCCAAAAGAACAACTGACTCTGGATGTTGACCCGATTGGCCCGATCCGAACGAACGAATAGTACCATTTAAGTATACATTTTGTATTTTCTTATAATTATCACTGGATATATTTCCAGTCTGCCAGTAATTTGCATCATAATCCGGCATGCTAGCCATCGCTACCACATTTCCTGTATCTACTTCCATCGCTACAGCAAAGCCTGTTTTCGCATAAGGATGAGTCTTGCCAGATACAGCATGTGAATGGAGCCATCTCAATTGATCCATAATGGCATTTTCAGTCTTAACCTGAATTTCTTTGTTAATCGTGGAATAGACATTATTTCCTTTTTGCGGAGGAGTAACAGAATCTACACCTTCCGGCATATTACGCGGATCTATCGGAACGGTTTTATAGCCATTTTTCCCTCGTAACTGTTCCTGATATTGGAATTCCAGTCCATCAAAGCCAACCGATTCGTTATCCATATAAATGAGGCCCGGATCATTTTCAGCTGACATAGATTTTTGAATATTCTTATATTTATCCAACGTTTCACGCGCACTTTTATAACTTTTAATATAACCAACCGTTTGAACAGCTACCGTATCTGGATCGTAATGACGTACCGTTTCCTCTACGACATCTACGCCCGGGAACTCACTCTTATGCTGCATAAAATAGGCAACTTCATCTTTATTAAGATTGGTTTTAATCAGACGCGGCGTAAAACCGCTAAACCGTTGATAGTTTCGGTCCATAGCATCCATAATTTGTTCTGCCGTCATTTTTGGCTCATCTTTATTACCATATTGGGCAAATCGATTTGCCAGCTTTTGTGTCATGTTTTCCAGCTCAGGCAACAGCTTTTTATCAGGCTTACGCAACTGCTCCATGCCGTCACTATAGTTCTTGGAGAGCGTGATATACAGCGATTGTACAGGTGTAGAATACGCCAGTCTATTCTGCCCGGTGGAATCATAAATCGTTCCGCGAATCGGCGTAAGTGGTACATTTTTGGTAACATTACTGGCCTCCTGCTGCTTAAGCTGAGGTCCATCTACAAATTGAAGTATCGCCAATCTTACAATAATGACCGTAAATATAATGAACGAGCTGAAAAAGAACAGATTGATCCGAAAGCTAAATCTTTTCCGATCAGACGTCTCATTGTCTTTTCCCTGCTCGTTGTCTATCTTTCTCATGTGCCCTTTTCCACTCCTTATTAAATCACTTTATCCTTGATATGTGTTTGGGCAAAACCAGGCGGATTAAACCAGTCCCCACTTTGCGCCCAGGTCGGGTCTAGCGGTACCCACTGATCCTGTGCGCTCAAATATACTTCATTCCATGCATGGGAACCGTAGCCTCCCTGTCCGTTATAACCAAGCCCTGTCACCACCTTGACCTGTAGCCCCTGCGAACGAGCCATCATTGAGTAAAGGCGGGCATAATCAATGCACACTCCTTTACGTGTATCAAACGTATCTCTAGGAGTCTGTTCATGCCAGTCACCACGTTGCTCATAGGCTTCCACCTTACTGTAATCATAGCTAATACGGGTGCCTACCCATTCATACAACGCTCTAGCTTTTTGCTCGTCACCGCTAGCCCCTTCTGTAATCTTGGCCGCTGCCTGAACGATATCGCTTGGAATGTCCCGGTCGATTATTTCATATTTGCGCTGCATGATGCCATTCAGTTCCTTGGTAACAGCCTGCGTAAATACGGGCAGCTTATCCTTAATCAGAGTCCCGGACAACGGTTCAATGACCGATTGCGCACCTTGCTTATAAATCGGTGAAGCTTGGACGTAGCTGCTAAACCCGCTGTCTGGATACAGACTTACGCCGATGAATAGCAGGGCTATAACCATGATAGCGCGTGCTCCACCAATAAGAGTACCTATTCCAGCCCCTGCCACCCTGCTGAAAAAGCCTGATTTTTTTTCATGCTCATGGAAAGAAGAATCTGACTTGCCACCTACCATCAACACATAAATTGCACGTAGTACAAATTGGGCGATCGCATAACTAAGCATGAACAATACGGCGAACCGCAGCAGCGGAAATCCCTCTAACCCCGCCACCAACGTATAATAAAATTGCTCAATCCCACTTAGTTCTCGCTGAGGCAAATGTTCCATGTAAGTCGCCAGCCATTGTTGCACCTTCGGTGAAAGCCACATGGCTAACCCGAGCGAGCACAAAATACCCGCCACAGTCAGTATGCCATCCACAATAAGACTGAACAGCGCCCCTACAGATCTGGAAGCTCCTCGTCTCCAGCCCTGAATCAACGACAGCAGTACAATGACAATCAAAAACACCGTCACGCCATTCCAATGAAGAATAGGCTCCAGCCAGGATGGTTTCATTGTGTTCCTCCTGTCTCTACGGCGACTGTGGCGACTGTGTTACAGCCGAGCCTTTCGCACCTTCGATATATTTCTTGACGGTATCGCCCATACTCCACTCGCCCAGCGACATCCCCTGAAACCATACCTTGACCTTGTCACCATCAAATGGACCTTTAACTTCCAAGTTGGAGCTGGTTACCGAAAACGTACCATCCGCGTTGGATGTGTATTGGGCATCCCGTCCCTCTTTGATCATCATGTTCAAAGCCTCGCTCTGAACCTTGTTAATCGCATCATCCTTTGCCTGAGTAACGACCTTGCCGACCTGTTCAAAGGAAATGCCACTGTAGATAAGCAAGCCTGCAATTACGACAATGACAATCAGCCATTTTACGAGAGTTCTTACAATCTTCAATATGACTAACAGTAGGACAAGCCCAATTAATATATACATCCAGTTATCCTGAACGATCTGCCAATTATGTTCCAAAAACTCTGTCCAGACGCCCTTATCCATTTCGCTACACTCCCGTTTTCAACTACATCATTTAAATCACAAAATTGTCTCTGTAATTATACATGATTACGTGATGCCCTGTCAGCTTAGCTCTTGTACATACCTTGTTATTCAATTCTTGTCCATACAAAGTGGTCTATGTTCGTCCACTCCAGCGTACAACTTAGGAAGGGCCAATACGTGGTGCAACATGAAAGTTTACATTAGGGAAGGGGGTCATCCCATGAAAACAGCCCTCTGGCTGTATCTCTTTTTATTCATTGCTTTTTTCGATCTGCATGCACAGTATCCTATTTTGACACCATTCGCTATCTCCCTGGGTGCGGCACCTACTTTTATTGGCTGGATGATGGGGATTTACTCTCTAACTCATCTGCCTGGTAATTTGATGGCCGGCCCCAAGGTCGACAAACACGGTAGCCGCCGATATATTATGTTCAGCCTAACAGCCGCAGGCATCATTCTTGTCATTCAATCATACATCCACACACCGTGGGAATTACTTTTTCTTCGGGCGATTAGCGGTTTTGTGTTAGCCTTTTTATCTCCGGCCTGTCTAGCCATGTTGGCACAGCTATCCGATCATCCAGTTACGCAGGGCAAATATATGTCGGGACATGGTGTCGTTCATACGTTGGCCTCTGTCCTGTCTCCAGCCGCTGGCGCTTTTATCGTAGCCAGTTTCGGCTTTAGTGAGACGTTTAGTTCCCTTGGCATCATTCTCGTAGTCACGGGGCTTATGGCTTATTTCACCTTGCCCAAAACAGCACCCGCTCCACAGGCCCAATTATCTGATGGTCATGCGACACCTACTCCGCTATCCGGAGCACAAAAGACTCGCTTACCATTCAATTGGCGTTACCTGCTCCTGCCTTTTGTTTTGGCGTGTGCACAAGGCATTTTATTTTACGAAATTCCATTACGGAATAACGGTTCTGCTTCCATGATGTCCACCGGATTGCTCTTTTCCATCATCAGTTTGGGAGCACTTTGTACGCTCAGCTTGCTGTTTCTGAACAAATATTCACCAATGGTGCGACTACTTTGTGGCATTATTTTGATGTCTCTAAGTTTTTACGCACTCGCCACCACGCCCGAAGCGGCGATTGGCATTATACTTTTTATTTTGGGAACTGCCAAAGGTATCATTTTCCCAGCGCTAGCCTCCCTTTTCATACGAATTGGAGGTGCGCGACTGGGCAAAACCTTTGCACTACAGTCTATTGCAACATCTATCGGCTCCTTTGCCGGGCCTGTACTGGCAGGTCAGCTACCCGATCACATTTCTCCTTTTTTCATCGCATTTCTAATTCTTATGGCTGGCCTGCTATTCGTTCCTATTAAGCGATTATCTCCGACGCCGCCACTGTCTGCCTCAGGACCTTATCATTCCTAGCTAGTCTGAGGGCAGTGGTATGCTAATATGCTACCTTTAAAGCCCAAAATGTCGTTTCAGAGGGCAAATGCACAGTACACTATCCCCCTATCCACATAGACTATTTTGACTGAACATTCACTAACAAAGGGAGGTGCAGCCTGTGAGCCACTGTCATCCTGTAAGCCCTTGCCCTGTTTTTGGAACTTCAACTGGCACCATTCTTGTTCTTTATATTTTGCTCGTCATCATTCTCCGTACTTGCTGGATTTAATGTCTGAATTGCCCTAACATGTTGTCCCTTGTACCCATGCCTGCCACTTCTGGCAGGCTGTTTTGTTATTTTTTGCATGAGAACCCTATTTGGAGCTACACTATACACATATTCTTCATTTCCCGGGGAATTTCGAGCATATGTATCATACAAGGGGTGAGCTTAAATGGCGATAACCGTGATTGTTGAAGGGAAAAATGACCGCAGCAAACTTCGCCGATTACTTGACCCGGAGGTCCACATTTTATGCACCTTCGGTACACTCAACTCTATAAAACTGGAATCCCTCCACAAGCGGGCCAAGCACGACGAAATATTTTTATTTATGGACAATGACAGCTCAGGGAAGAAAATAAGGGGTGTGCTTGCAGACTCTTTTCCGGATGCCTGCCATATGTATACCCGCAAAGGATACGCTGGCGTAGAAGGCACTCCAGACGAATATGTGATCGCTCAATTGGAAAAAGCAGGGTTGGAAGAATACATTATATACCCGCCACCTGTTCTTTAGTCTTGAAAATAACAAAAAAGCTGTCCTCAGGCTGCTTTCATGCCTGTTGGACAGCTATATGGTGCACTATAAAATGCCTCTAAAATGGCATTAGAACTTATGAACCGTATCGACGATCATCAGCAAGAAGCTGAGTGTCAGATGGTTAATGGAAAAGAAAAATACTTTTTTTGCCCAAGAATCCGTTTCTTCTTCCTTAATCGTAAAACCTTTAAAGGCGTAGAATGCCCACAGCACGGACAGTAACACGGACACGATCATAAAAATCATACCGGCATATCCATAAGCATACATAAGGATGGGTACCGGAATCAGCAATACAATATAAGGAATCATCTGGATCTTGGTCCGATGGATACCTTTTACGACTGGCAACAACGGAAATCCTGCTGCGCGATATTCCTCGACTCTGCGAATAGCAAGTGCCCAAAAGTGAGGCGGCTGCCATAAGAACAGGAGAGCGAATAAGAGCCAAGCGCCCATATCAATACGACCTGAAGCGGCCACATAACCAATCACAGGAGGCATTGCACCAGAAATACCGCCGATGGATGTGCTCCATGTAGACGAACGTTTTAACCAAAGTGTATAAATACCGACGTAGACGAACATACCAAGTAATCCCAGTAATCCTGCCTTTACACCAGAGAAGAAGAATAGAACAGCTAACCCGACAACACCCAAAATAATAGCGTATGACAACACCGTTGTAGGGGTCAGACGCCCTGTTGGCAGTGAGCGATTACGTGTACGTTCCATTTTCAAATCCAGCTCACGGTCAAAATAGTTGTTAAAAACACAAGAAGACGCCATAACCAGCATTGTACCTAAAAGTGTAAGAATTAGCTTTATATAATCAACGTCCCATTGCGATGCTAACCAAAAACCACCAAAGGCTGCAACCAGATTGGTACGAAGGATGCCTGGCTTGGTAACTGTAATAAAATCTTTCCAAGTGCCCGCTTTGCCGGGTGGTTTAGATTTTACAGAATAGGTAGCCGCATCCGAAGAAGTCTTATAACTTATATTATCCATTGTGAGTAACTCCCCCTTAGAGATGTATGAATTCGGGAGTAAGTTGAACTCCGATATAAATTTTATCATATACCTACCCCAAAAAGTTTGACAGAAAACGCACAAAACGTTCACAATTCCGATGGCAAATCGCCCCTGTTGATCGTTTACAGTAAATTTGGGTAGTAATAAGTACAGGAAACAATACAAAAGGAGCGACAGATATGGATACAGCCACACACTTTGTCATGGGAATCGGATTGGCCGGGCTGGCCTACACTGATCCTGTCGTCGCCGGAGATCCAAAGTTGGCCGCAGTCGTACTGCTCGCTACAGTCGTAGGGTCACAAGCTCCGGATTTTGACACTTTGCTTCGGTTGAAAAACAATGCAGCCTACATTCGCAATCACCGTGGACTGTCGCATTCAATTCCCTTCTGGTTGATATGGATCTTGTCCATAACAGGACTGATTTGCCTGATCTTCAGAGATGTGCCCCCAGGTCATGTAGCATTATGGGTAACGATTGCTGTCTGCCTGCATGTATTCACAGATTTATTTAATACGTACGGAACACAGGCATTCCGCCCGTTTACAAACAAGTGGATATCTTGGAATATCATCCATATTTTCGATCCCTTTATTTTTGGCACCCATGTTGCTGCGATTATGCTGTGGGTCACCGGATTGATTCCACCCGCTCCCTTATTTATTACGCTGTACGTTATTATTGGCCTATATTACATTTGGCGAACCTGGAGTCATTTTATAACCAGAAAAGCGGTACGTGATATGGACAATGAGCGTCAGGAGGGCGACATCTATTATATCATTCCCACCGTATCATGGAACCGGTGGCATGTGGTAAAAGCTCATCAGAATGGAAGTTATGACATTGGCGGTTTAAATGGCAAACACTTATTTTGGACTAAACATGCGATTCCATCCACACATCCTGCCGTAGAAGCATCCAAATCCTATCGCGATGTGCAGGCATTTCGCTATTTTTCCTCCTTTGCCGTTGCCGAGGTGGAGGAACTGGAATGGGGCTACATTGTGCGATGGGGAGACGTCAGGTATCGACACCGGAGACAATATCCATTCGTGGCTGTGGTCGCGATGGATAAGCAGTTCGGACTGATCAACAGCTATATTGGATGGCTCAGTGACGAAAAGATGCAAAAACGCCTTTCCCTGCATACGAATTAAAACCTGCCTACAAGCTAACAACAAGCCGTATGAACAACAGACAGCAAGTCTCCCTTCATCTGGAGCTTGCTGTTTTTTTGGCCATACGCGTAATAAATCACTTCTCATGAAAGCGCCCTCTTGACGAAGCGGACTTGCGTGATTCACAATGGTGATAAGCCATGCGTAAAAAAATCCGGAGCATGATCGCTCCGGATTTTCTTCATCACAGTTGCTCATAATACAGCTTCCAAGATGGAGTGTTTATGTGTATTACTGCAAACGGCTGCTGCCCGACAAGGATTGTTCTGCTTGTTGGACCAGCTTTTTCGTGATATATCCCCCAAGAGAACCTGTTTCGCGGGAAACGACATTACCGAAGTAACCGTCCTGAGGGATCGTGATGCCAAGTTCTTGAGCTGCCTCATATTTTAATTGTTGTAAAGCGGCGTTGGCCTGCGGTACTTGCAGGTTGTTTGAACGACGTCTGCTCATATTTGAATCTCCTTTCAGTTCTTTGTGAGTGAGGTTCATTGCAAGCTTGCAAGATTATTATGGCTCGCTTACAACTACTTATTCCTGAAATTCAACATTCGAACACTGGAGGTTTTTACCAATGAGCAAAGGTTTATCCCTATGGTTCGCCGCTTCATCCATTGTCCTGCTGACCGCGGCCGCAATATCCATTAGTTATTCCGCATGGCTTGCCATTCTACTGGGGCTATTATCTGTCGGCAATATCGGCTGGGGTTTCGTGGTCAAAGCTCGACAACGCCGCTCCTAATCCAATCCTTTAAAAGGCCTAATCCGTTTCGTCTCAATATGCTTTAGCGTACACGTGGCAGAAAGCCCATGCGCTCTTTGACCGCAGACAGCGTGACTTCAGCCGCTTCTTGTGCACGCTCTGCGGATTGGGCTAAAATACGTCCAATCTCACCGGATTCCCGGATGTCGCGATAGCGTTGCTGAATCGGTTCAAGCATAGCTACAACGGTCTCTGCCAGTTCTTTTTTAAATGTTCCGTACATTTGACCTTCATAGCGATCCTGCACTTCTTGGAGTGACAAACCGGAACACTGGCTGTAGATGCCCATCAGATTACTAATTTCCGGTTTATTGGCCGGATCATATCTAACCTCACTGCCGGAATCAGTAGTAGCGCGGCTGATTTTCTTGCGTATGACTTTCGGTTCGTCTAGTAGCGCAATAAAGCTGCCTGCATTCGGATTGCTCTTGCTCATTTTTTTGGATACATCATCCAGGGACATAATTCTCGCCCCTACTTCAGGGATATACGGTTCAGGAACAGTAAAATAATCTCCATAACGGTGATTAAAGCGACCCGCCAAATCGCGTGTCAGCTCCAGATGCTGCTTCTGATCGTCGCCTACCGGGACGAGATCCGCGTTGTAGAGCAAAATGTCAGCTGCCATCAACGATGGATATACGAACAGCCCTGCTCCTACAGAGTCCTTGCCTGCTGCTTTGTCCTTAAACTGAGTCATCCGTTCCAACTCGCCCATATTCGTCAGTGTTGTCATCAACCATCCCAACTCAGCGTGCTGAGGAACATGGGATTGTAAAAAGACATTGGATTTCTCCGGGTTAATACCTGCTGCGATAAATAATGCTGCTACCGCCTCCGACTGCTCACGTAATTGAGCCGGTTCCTGCGGTACGGTAATTGCATGAAGGTCTACGACCATAAAGTAACATTGATGATCCTCTTGCAATTTGACAAAGTTTTTCATGGCACCAATGTAATTGCCCAAAGTAAGTTGTCCGCTAGGCTGAATACCTGAAAGTACAGTTTTCATATTCTTCCTCCTCAGAATTTCAAAATTAGAACGCAAAAAGGCCCCGCATCCTCAAGGGACGCGAGACCGTGGTACCACCCTTATTCATTGCGTCAGCCTATTACTTGTCGGAGCTACGCTCCGTGGCTGCCTGCAATCTTAAAGCTCCGTTAACGGGGAGCAATCGGCCGTCATACTTAGGACAGTAAATTCCTGTTCTGTGGGGCACTCCAAGGTCCATTCAGCAGTGCAGGCTCACCGGTTCCCATCCACCACCGGCTTTCTGAAGAGCTTATGCGAAAGCTTACTTGTCCTCATCATCGCGTTTATCCATGTCATTACTTTCTAAACTACATTAATGATAATTCCGCATAATGTTATTGTCAAATGACGATTGTGCCCTACGACCAAAAATCTGTTATCATAATGACACGAAGCTTCAACCGATTATAGTGGACAAAGGAGCATGGATATGAAACAAGTGACCAAAGAACACTGGAACGGTTACGACACGTATGTTTTACATAGTGGTGAACTGGAAGTTACGATGATCCCTCGCCTCGGGAATAATATTATTTCAGTGCGTGATCTGAAGCTCAACCGGGATATCGTACGTCGGCCCGGTGAGGAAGAATTGGCTTTCTATTTACAAAAGCCTTATCATTTTGGCTTGCCCATTTTGATTCCTCCAGGCCGAATTCGCAAGGGACAATTTGAGTTTGACGGTGTTCCATATCAGTTCGACCGAAATACAGCCAATGACAATCATATACACGGTCTGCATCGTAATCAGTCCTGGCGCTGCAGTGATATTGAAGAGGATGAAGAAGGTTGCAGTGTTACTACCGAGCTTTTAACAGAAAGTGATCCGCACTGGATGGAACAATTCCCCATTCCTTTACGTCTGGAGATGACGTATCGCTTGCAGGGAGCTGTATTAAGTCAAACGCTGCGCGTAACGAATTTGGGTGAAAAAGCAGCCCCATTTGGCTTGGGATATCACACTTGGTTTATGGTGGACGGAGAACCTGAGCGCTGGCGCCTAAAGCTACCTGTGAACGGCGTATATGAGCAGGATGCTGAACAGCTACCTACAGGTATCATTTCTTCGTTAGATGACTTGGAACAGCTCTCTTCGGGACTTTCTCTGAAAGGAACAAATCTAGACACTCTGCTGCGGGCAACGGAAGGCCCTGCTGAAGCCCTTTTGACTCGTGACGACGGTTATCAAATCCGCTACACAGCAGATGAGCTATACTATAAGTATTGGGTTTTATATACCAAAGGTGAATGCGACCAGTATCTTTGCATTGAGCCTTATACCTGTCTGCCTGATGCGCCCAATTCACCTGATCCTGCCGGGGAAGCCGGACTGATCCGTTTGGAGCCTCAGCAATCCATCGATCTCAAAACTCAGATTCATATCATATATCCGTAATTTTCCTCTAGTCACTTTTCTTCCTTCGGCGCATATTTTCATAACTCTGTCGCATACTAACCTCATCACAGCCGAAGGAGGTGACTACACATGAATGAAGCTAATCAAGGCAGAAGCCGTCGCAGTAACAACCTAGTTGTTCCTCAAGCCAACAACGCATTGCAACAATTGAAATATGAAGCTGCACAAGAGCTGGGCATCACCATTCCGGCAGATGGTTACTACGGTGACATGCCATCCCGTGAAGCTGGTTCTCTGGGAGGCTATATCACTAAACGCTTGGTACAGCTGGCCGAACAGCAATTATCAGGTCGTTCAGGTCAATAAGCGTCATTATTCCACATGAGCATTCCGTTCATCGTAATTTACCAAAATGTGTTATAACGGGTATATAACAAAGGCGGTCTTCCCTTAGGAAGGCCGCCTTTTCTTTACTTTTTTTAATTGAATTATTCGGAATTAGCCGCTCGGTATGTAGGCTTGTTGTAGCGGATCATGAGATTCGCCATGTTGTAGTTGGACTCCAGTGTTGCATCTACCAAAATCGTTCCTTGTCTAATGGCAAAATCGAAAGCAATCTCACCATGAGTCCAGCTACGCTTATGATTTAGCGTTTCTAGAGCCATACGCCGAAAATCCTCCCGATGCTTTGCTGATAACCCCGGTTCTACTGCTGCAAATGTGCCCCCTTTACCTGCAAGCGGATTATGACGAATCCCAAATTTCCCAACTACATTGTTACGTATTTGTACAAATACGATACCTGACGACAAACCTGCGAGTTCATTATCCAGTTCTTTTAAAACGATATCCATCTGCCTTGCTAACGACAATTGACCTACTTCGTCCATTACAAAAACCCTCCTATATACCTTATCAAGAAATAATTAATAGGTCTTACGGCTCAATTATATGCGAAGATTTTTAACCTTACAATCAAAACCAACATAATTGGGTATTTATAACTATTTTCTAAGTATATCCATCATTTTAAATTCCGCCAACAGGTAATGTTAATTAGACTTCGACATTTTGCGACTTTGTTCATCATCTTCTGCAAAAATCACAAAAAAGGCCTCCCTTATAGGAGACCTTTCAAAAGTGTAAATCCGTTACTTTGTCATTTGTAAAAATTGCTCAATATCCTGAACAGTAACTTGCGCGGCATTACGCCAGAAGTCAGCCTGTGTTAAATCGGTACCTAAGTGCTTGGAAGCCAATTCTTCGACTGTCATGCGCCCCGTATCACGCAGCAAGGCATCATATTGGTCGGCGAAGCCGTCAGGATTTTCCTTCGCAAAAGCGTAAATTCCTGCACTGAACATATACCCGAATGTGTACGGGAAGTTGTAGAAAGGAGTGTTCGTAATATAGAAATGTAGCTTGGATGCCCAAAAATGAGGATGAGCCTCATCCAGGATACCACTAAACGCTTCACGCTGCGCTTGTTCCATCAACTCGCTTAATTGTTGCGCTCCTACAACTCCTTTTTTCCGCAGCTCGTAAAAACGGGTTTCAAACAGGAAACGAGCATGAATGTTCATAAAGAAGGCTACACCACGCTGAATTTTATCCTCCAGCAAAGCGACTTTCTCCTGACCCTCGGCAGCTTCCAGCAAAGCATCTGATACAATTAGTTCTGCCAGCGTTGATGCCGTCTCAGCTACGTTCATGGCATAGTTTTGATTCAATGGGTGCAATTCATTCATCACATGCTGATGATAACCGTGTCCGAGCTCATGGGCCAGTGTCGAAACGTTGGATGGTGATCCGGCATAGGTCATAAAAATACGGGTCTCTTTGCTCAGACGCAGAGATGTACAGAAACCGCCCGGACGTTTGCCTGGACGATCCTCTGCTTCGATCCAGCTTTTCTCAAAAGCCATTTGGGCAAAGTCAGCCATTCTTGAGCTAAATTTACCAAATTGCTCAACAATCGTTACAGCAGCATCGTCGTAAGGGATTTTAGTAGTTGACGTCCCCAGCGGAGCTTCAACGTCATGCCAGGAAAGCTTCTCTAAGCCCAGCAGCTTTGCTTTCCGCTCCAAGTATTGGACTACAATAGGCTTTGTTTCATTAATAACCTGCCACATCGTATCTAGCGTTTGTGCAGACATACGGCTGATTTCCAACGGTTCCTTAAGCACATCTGTCCAGCCTCGTTTTTCATATAGCTTCAGACGAAAGCCTGCCAAATGATTCAATGTATCCGCGCAATAGTCCTCTACCTGAGTCCATGCCTCTTCCCAGCGTGCAAACACGTCTTTACGTACGCTGCGATCTGCTTCATCCAGCTTATTAGCAGCCTGACCTACAGACAGGTTTACGATCTCGCCATTTTCCGGCACGGGGATCGTCATATTTTTGACAATGGTATCATAAAAGTCACCCCAGCCATGGTAGCCATCCACTGCGAGGTCCAATGCAAGGCTTTCCAGCTCAGGAGCCATTTTTTCACGTGCTTCGTTCCGATATTCAGTCAGGACAAAAGAAATCGGCTGGATAGCTTCGCGCTCCATCCATTTCTGCCAAATGTCTTCACTGGTTTGTGCCAGCAAGTTCTGGAAAGATACTAAAGCACTTTTCCCTTGGGCATACAGCGTGTTGACACGCGCCCCCAATTGAACAGCCAGCTTGTCGTGCTGGTTTTGAGCAGTTAGACAAGAGACAAAGGAACCCGCCTGCGACGCACCATTAAACAGCTCCTGTAAGCTATTCAGTACACTATCCAGACGCTCGGTATCCAATACCGTTTGTGGTACTTTGGCTGCTTTAAGCTGGGATTGCAGCTGTTGGACCTTGCTCTCCATTTCTTCCAAAAATGCATGAAATGAGGCAGAAGAAGATCCTCCGCTAAAAATAGATTCCAGATCCCATGTTTGCTTTAACGGTGTTTTCATAATAGTTCCACCTTTCTTTTTTGGCGAATTCATCTGGTTTCATATACAATAAAGCTACATCGTGATAGTAAATCACTACAATTGGGAGGAAAACAGGATGAGACCCTTACAAATTTCGCCGGAAACGGCTGTGAAATTATCCGAAAAGCTCGGCATTCCGCTGGAACACCTTATGCATACACCCCAGCACATTTTGATGCAAAAGCTGGCCGAACTGGCTAAAGAAGAAACCGCTGACCCGAACGGCGGAGAATCGAACAAATCATGATCCCTTTTCATAAAACCTGGCCTTATGACATCGTCATGGGAGACGTTTATGTACAGTCTTGTCCATTTTGCGACCATGATAATGTTTTGCTGCCCCTGAAGCCAAAAGAACTTAAGCTCATACACGAAGGTATGAAAAAGTTGCTTGTGTTTCCATGCTGCCATAACAAGGTTACTTTGGTGGATTGTGATGACGATTATTTGCTGTCAGATACCACATTGCGTCATCATTAATTCATGAGGCAGTTGTAAGATAAGATAACCCGTTTTACAAACAAGGTGTGAACCATGAGCCTAAATCGGCCATAGTGCACACCTTTATTTCTTCAAGAGGAGCTAGCGTCCTGCATTTCCTCCGGCAGTTGGAAATTTTTAGCCAACATTTGTTCTCGCAGTACAGACCACTGTTCACGGGAAGCCCGGATCATGGCTGCATCCATAATCTTTTTGTCATTAATGACACGCGAAAACCAACGTACCGCTTCGTGAAAGTTGTCTGTACGTCGATGCAGTTCACCAATCAGATAAAGCAGTTTGGCATTATTCGCCCCGACACCCTCCAGCTCATAGACCCGAACATATGAATCCAGACTAAATTTGAGAAAGCGAAGCTCCTGCTCCTCATTTCCCTGGTATCTGTACATCCATGCGATATGCTGTAATAGACTGGCTACTACGCGTTCCTTTTCTCCGATGACCTGGGCACAGAGCAAACCCAGTTTATACGTTTCTAATGCCTCTTCCCAGCTACGATGCCCGCCATATTCGCGAGACTGCCAGCGATTACCGATTTTATCCTTAAATATCTTGGTTTGCTGATCGCTTAACTGAACGGTAGAGTGCTCTGTCGAGGTAAATCCACAATGAGGACAGACCCTTACGACATAAAAATCCGGATTTTCATTCTTATAATAAGCACAAAAATCTGAATCCGTACGAATGGCCTTCTTTAGGCTTGGTCTGACACGGGATGTCTGAAATTCTTCTTCGCAATGGGGGCAAGCGATTTTGATTTGATATAACGGTTCAAGTTCCAATGTTTTTACAACCCTCTCCAAAATTCGGCAATCCCCGAAAGCTTACGGGGTATTTACAAAATGATGCGCAGGACCAGACAAACGGTTAAGTATGATTGAACGAAGCGGCTCCTCAATGCCCGTATCCGTTAACGCACCTGCCATACAAGACAACCATGCCTCTGCTCGCTCCTCCGTTACGGGAAACTTCATATGTCTGGCACGTAACATCGGATGACCATATGCATCAGAAAAAAGAGACGGTCCTCCAAAAAACTGGCTCAGGAACATATACTGCTTTTCCTTAACTGGTTCCATGTCTTTAGGAAACAGGGGACTTAACAACGGATCTTTATAAACTCTCGGGTAGAAGGCCTCAATAATAGCACGAACACCTTCCGCACCCCCAAGGTTGTCATAAATGCTCAGGCTAGGATTCACTTTTCTCCAACTTTCTGTGCTATGGTAATAAATCTACACCCGTATTATAACAAAAAACAAAAAATGACGCTAAAAATAAGCGTCATTTTATCAATTTAACATATGAAGAGGGTGTGCTTCGTTGCACACAGCTTCGTCATTCTATAAACACAACTAATAACTCCGCCAATCCTCTTCACCGGGATGGACGAGAGAGGCACGAATAACATACACAAAAGCACATACGAACAGACCGGCAACGATACTCATCCTGATCACTCCATCCTTAAGGTTATGGATCGTTGTTTTCCTATTTTAACATACTATTTACAAAAATACAGTATTAGATGTAATCGTTTTCTTTGTTTTTTTTGTACTCTTTGTCCATCCCCGACATAGTTATATTAGTACAACTCCAAAGGAGGGGCCTCTATGTCGCTATACCGTCGTTACTCGCTTCCTCTGCTCATCCTTACACTGCTTTTCCTATTTATGCTTATGGCTGTATACCCGCAGTCTTCTCTGAATGCGGGGCTTCGGGGGCTTGCCATCTGGTGGGACGTGCTGTTTCCGTCTTTATTCCCGTTTTTCGTTATTTCCGAGCTTCTCCTCGGTTTCGGCATTGTTCATTTCATAGGTGCGCTGTTGGATCCGCTGATGCAGCCCCTATTCCGTGTACCTGGCTGTGGGGGTTTTGTCGCTGCGGTCAGCTGCGCATCCGGTTACCCGATTGGAGCTAAACTAACAGCCAAGCTGTGGGAGCAAAAATGGATCACACGCATTGAAGGAGAGCGTTTGGTCGCGTTTACCACTTCCTCTGATCCGATATTTTTGATCGGTGCGGTTTCCGTTGGCTTCTTCCATCAACCAGAAATTGCACTCGTACTGGGCGTGGCCCATTATGGTGGCGTGCTCATCATCGGGCTGCTTATGCGCTTCCACGGTTCCCGTTCAGGGGAAACAGATACTCGCAGCGACCGCCCTCAACCTACTCAAAAAGCCTGGTCGAAGTCCACGAATACAAAAGCAGCAGGTCGCAATAGGCAGCCTGGCCCCCTACGCCAAGCATTATATGCCATGCATACAGCTCGTTTGGAAGATGGTCGCCCATTGGGTGAGTTACTTCGTCAGGCGATTACTTCCTCCCTACGCCTTATTATTGTCGTAGGAGGGCTAGTTGTATTCTTCTGCGTCATTTTAGAAGCTTTGACGAACTCCGGTTTAATGAGCGGGCTTCATCTGCTTACGGCAAGCCTATTGACTGCATGTGGTCTTCCTCCTACGTTAACGGAGTCCATCGTGGGTGGTATTTTCGAAGTCACTTTAGGAGCGCAAGCCGCAGGGGAAGCCACGGCAGCAGCGTTACCATTCAAGGTATCCGCAGCCGCTTTTGTTCTCTCCTGGGGCGGCTTGTCGGTTCATGCGCAGGTTGCAAGTATTTTAAATATGACAAATCTCCGCTATATGCCATTTTTGTTGGCCCGGGCTGCACATGGCATCATCTCAGCACTGCTAGCTCTCGTGTTATGGCGGCCTCTGATGGGACAGGGAAGCTCTCCCGTCTTTTCTCCAATATACGACATCGTATGGTCTCCTGGCTTCTCGTCCGCCATGCTGTTGCAAAGTCTGCTATTTTTTTCCTTTATACTGACAGGAATGCTTAGTCTCTCATGGTTGAGTGTGGGTACAAGTCGCTTATACGTACGTTTGAGAAGAACACACAGGCAATGAACGATTGTGTTCTTGCTCATAATTGATTATGATCGATATATACCCATGACAAAGGAGCTTTTCATCTTGAGATATTATGTTCTGGATCGCGGGGATCAGCACTCCATGGACTTGAGTCAGCAATTTCACCGTCTTGCCCAAGAAAAGAATTTCAAGCTGGATGCCGAATCGCCGGAAATCGTCGTGTCTATTGGAGGCGATGGTACGATGCTTCATGCGTTTCATACCTTCATCGACCGCATTCCGGATATTGCCTTTGTTGGTGTACATACCGGTCATCTGGGCTTTTATGCTGATTGGCGGGCGGACGAGCTGGAGGAGCTAATCCACCTGATGAGTCAAAGCGGATCTGAGGGACCGCTTAACCCGAGAATCGTTAAGTATCCACTGATTGAGTTGGAAATTCACAAGAAGTCAGGCAATGCTTCTTTTATTGCCTTGAATGAGTTTACGTTAAAAGGGGTGGATGGCACTGTCGTTGCCCAAGTAGATATTAACGATATTACCTTTGAAATGTTTCGCGGTGACGGTATATGTGTTTCTACCCCCTCAGGAACGACCGCCTATAATAAAGCACTTGGCGGAGCTATGGTTCACCCCACCATTGAAGCGTTGCAATTGACTGAGATCGCTTCCATTAATAACCGCGTGTATCGGACACTAGGATCGCCATTGCTACTGCCCAAACACCATCATTGTGATATTTTTTCACGGAAAGATCAGCGTCTTTTATTGACAGTAGATCACCTGAACTTTCCTGTCGATGACTTAATCTCTGTTCGATGTCAGGTCGCAAGTCAGAAGATCAGCTTCGCTCGTTACCGTCCTTTCCCATTTTGGGATCGAGTACGCAACGCTTTTCTTAATTAGAACCTATAAAAGAGCCGACTCTGACTCTTTTTTTACAAACAAAACGGTTCCTGAAAATTCAGGAACCGTTTTGTTGTGGAGCTGTAAATGTTTTATTCTTTTTACTTCCCTCAGCTCTTTCGGCTTTAGCAGCTGGCTGGGTCTGACGCTGGCCCTCAGGTTCACGAGAGACACGAACTTGCCGTCCCTCCCGATTTTCCTTTGATTGACGCTCATAGCGTGATCCACGCGATTCTTTTTTATCGAAACTTCCCTGCTGATTGCGCTGTCTACGTGGTTCACGGGTTTGCTGCCCTTCACCCGGATTCCGTCCATCTTTTGCTTCACGTCTTTCTCTGGATGGACGACTTTCGCGAGCTTCACGCGGCTGTCGTTCACGTACTTCTTGGGCATCCTTCGGTTCCCGACGTTGCAATTCACGTGGTTCTCGGGATTCTCGAGGCTGCTCCACTCGCGATTCTTCTGTAGCTGAGGAATCCTGCTGTGGTTGCGGCCACTCCTGTTCTCCAGCTGTATGTTGCAATACTTCTTGCTGCTCTTCGGGTTCTAACGTTCCCGCTTGTTCCCTTTGAGCATCTACCAACTGCTGAATATCTGGAGCAATGATTTCATCATTGACGCCGTTTTTATTGACCACTTCACGGCTTTTTTGCAACACAAAATAGGCACAGCCAAAATTGCAGTATTCATTAATGTAATCGTCCAGTACCACTATAGATGTATCCTTATTTGCTTTGGGATGGCCATCTCGATAAAAGCCCTTCAGACGTAGCTGATTGTAACCCCAATCACCAATAATGTAATCATAGCGATCCAGCACTTCACTATACCGATCACGAAACGCTTCGGGATTCCACCCGTTCTTGTGATCCTGCAACAATTCATAGTTTTTACCACCGATTTGAAACAAGCTATTCTGACCGCCTTTCCCGGATCAAGCCTGCGAAAGGGCGCCTTCTTCCTTATGCTGAGCGGCTGACTTCACCTGCTCATGCGCTTGGTAGGAGCTGCGGACCAACGGTCCAGATTCAACGTGGCTGAATCCCCGCTGTAATCCCTCTTCCTTTAACTTCGCAAAATCTTCCGGTGGATAATATTTTTGCACATATAAATGTTTCTCGGACGGCTGCAAATATTGACCAATTGTCAGAATGTCACAATCGACTTTACGCAGATCATCCATGGCTTGTAAGATCTCGTCCCACTCTTCTCCGACACCTAGCATGATGCTTGATTTCGTTGGAATAGCCGGATTTAATTGCTTCGCATGTTGAAGCAGCTCCAGAGAGCGACGGTATTTCGCTTTAGCCCGAACCTTGTCGGACATACGCTCCACCGTTTCAATATTATGATTCAGAATATCTGGTTTGGCATCCATGACGATTCGCAGCGATTCAATATCGCCCATAAAATCGGGAATCAGTACTTCTACACTGCAAAGAGGTAATCGGCGGCGAATCGCACGAACCGTTTCTGCAAATATAGTAGCGCCCCCATCTTTCAAATCGTCGCGAGCCACACTGGTAACGACACAGTGCTTCAAATTCATGTTTTCAGCCGCTTCCGCGACGCGTTCAGGCTCCTGCAAGTCCAGTTCCGTAGGCATTCCCGTATTTACTGCGCAAAAACGACACGCACGCGTACAAATATCACCCAAAATCATAAATGTAGCTGTCCTATTGGCCCAGCATTCATATATATTAGGGCATCGTGCCTCCTCACATACGGTATGTAATGTCTTGGAACGCATCATGCTCTTGATTTCCTGATAGTTATCGCCTGTCGTAAGTTTAATACGAATCCAGTCGGGCTTAGCTTCCTTTACTTTTCTAGACAATGGCATAGACCTTCTTTCTGATAAGCTTAAGCTGTCATTGCCATACATTATAACATGAAAGCCATGGAAAAACCTCCATTCATTGTTCCCTTTTTGATATGACATTGATGCCGGAAAAAGTAAACTCTTTACATGGATAAAAGCGGCGGATATGGCTCAATCTAAACAAAAGCGCCCTATTCACGCTATTGTATACGGGCCTAGAATTTACCGGGCGATTAAGCCCTTCTATAGGAGGTCGGTTCACGTGCCTTACCCTACGCGGACAGCCCGAGCTGTTCGTTTGTTATCGCTGCTGTTATGTGCTACTACACTGACAA
Source organism: Paenibacillus sp. MZ03-122A (assembly GCF_024213325.1). Classification (NCBI taxonomy): domain Bacteria; kingdom Bacillati; phylum Bacillota; class Bacilli; order Caryophanales; family Paenibacillaceae; genus Paenibacillus; species Paenibacillus sp. MZ03-122A. Next base: position 314,645 of record NZ_JANAVI010000006.1, read on the forward strand.
CGGCCTGTCCGCTTCCTGCTCATGCCTTTGCCAATCACTTACAGTCCTCGTCCGCCAGAAGCAGCCAGACCGCAAATGTAGATGCTTCACATGCTCAGTCTTCGTCGTATACGTCCAGGCTGGCTTTATATCATTCCATCGAAGCCCTGACTGGAGTTCCTTGGTACAGACTGGCCGCCATCGACCAGTATGAACGCACACTTACGGTGGCCCATCCCAAGGATCGGAAGCATGCGGAACGAATCATAGGTATTTTCATCACGGGACCAGTCTGGTCCGGCCTGATGAACCCTGATTCGGAGGATCGAAATCCGCGCTCCATTGAACTATTTTCCGGGCTGGGACAAGACGGTTCGGGTGATGGAATCGCTGACCGCAATAATGACAAGGATTTGCTGTTCAGCATCGCTTCTTATCTCGGAAATTATGGAAACAACGAGGATGAATTTGGTATTGCCGTTTGGGAATATTACCATAACAGCCGCGCAGTTCAAAGAGTTCAGCAGTTTGCTAAGCTGTATCGGACGTATGGCAAGCTGGATCTGGTCAGTCAAGCTTTCCCCCTTCCTTTAGGCAGCATTTATAGCTACCGTAGCACATGGGGAAGCCGTCGCAGCTGGGGCGGCTACCGGATACATGAAGGAACTGATCTGTTTGCTGGCTATGGAGTTCCAGTTCGCAGTACCTGCTACGGTGTAGTTGAAATGAAGGGCTGGAATCCCTTCGGCGGATGGCGAATCGGAATCCGAGATCTCAACAACCGCTATCACTACTATGCGCATCTTTCCGGCTTTGACAAAACCGTTCACAACGGAGACATCGTTACACCCGGCCAGACGGTTGGGTGGGTCGGAAGCTCGGGCTATGGAAAACCCGGTACCCAAGGCAAGTTTCCACCGCATCTGCACTATGGTATATATCGGGACAATGGTTGGGCAGATTGGTCCTTTGACCCGTATCCGTTATTAAGACAGTGGGAGCAGTCCGAACGCAAAGCGCTCAAAACAGGAAAAACAAAAGGGCCCTCCTCATAGGGGCCCTTTTGTTTTTCCTAGGCAGCTCGCGTCATTCCCCTCCGCTCTATGGCGTTGGGGACTGGCTAGAGGTATTTTGGTTTTCCTGTGCCTCTGGAACACTTACTGTGCTGGGATCTATAGCGCCGCTACTCTCTATAGAATGGGGAGGCAACGCCAACTGCGGAGCGGCTGCACCATTTTTACCCACTGGTTTACCCTGATTGTCATAGTAGTACATCGGAACGTTGCCTACCACTAATAAATAAGAAACCGGAATTTCCGTCTCCACAATCTGAGGTTGCATCTCAAACGGTATAACCACGGACACTTCCGTCGTAATCCGAATGTACACTTCCACCAAGATCATGTTTATGCCCGCATCCTGTTGACGGGTATTTAAATCCACCTTGATTGCTCCATGCGGCTCCACCTTTAGGGGGACCGTTGGTCCATAAGCTGCCAACAGTGGACTGCCCAATGCCTGACCAATCGGAACGCTCTCATCAAAATGGCTCATGCTGTCCATCGTTGCCTTGACTGCTTTGAGCGTGTCTGACGTAATTCTCATATGTTCCGCATAATTCAGAACAAAACCGGAGGTTCTCCCTTGTGCATCCGTTCTCCATTCGATCAGATTATCAGCTGTCTTCCCCTGCTCTACCTGTGCTGTAATTGCTGAATTAATAGCCTCCGTCGCCATTTGTTTAACCCGCACTTTGGCCAGGTGCATCATGGGCGGCTTCAAATGCTGCTCCACATAAGCAGCCACCTGTATGATCCCTACCAGCAGCGCCAGTGCCACAATAAAAAAAAACCTACGTCTGCCGCGTCGCCTTCTGTTGGGTGCGCTGTGCCATTGCGGTCTTCTCATCATCCGATCCCCCCGCAGCGTTGAACTTACCCTACAAGGATATGCGAGTTGTACACGAAAAAGAAGCCGCCCGTCCGGCAGCTTCTCTAGATGGAACAAATATATAATTGCAAATATAAGATGCACTCATTATTTGAAAATATGGTCAATCTTTTCGATATCAGCCTGACTCAATTGGACATTTAGCGTCTTCAGATTCGCCAGCACCTGCTCCGGCCCCTTCGCCCCTGGAATGAGGGCATCAATCGAATCACGGGTCAAATACCATGCGAGTACAACATGAGCAACCTCTGCATTCAACGCATTGGCAATCTTCCGTACCTGCTCCACTTTGTCCAAATTACGAGCAAATGCATCGCCCTGAAACAATGGATTTTTCGCTCTGATGTCCGAAAAGGTCATGTCTTTCGTATACTTACCCCCCAGCAATCCCGAAGCTAGCGGGAAATAAGGTACAAACGAAATACCATTTTCCTTGGTATAAGGCAGCAGATCCTTCTCAGCTTCCCGTTGAAACAAATTATATTGGGATTGAAGCACATCTACATAACCGTCACTATTCGCATCCTTAAGTTGTTCAATGGAGAAGTTAGATATACCAATGGCCTTGATTTTGCCTTCGTCCTTGAGCTTCTTCAGTTCTCCGACTGCTTCTGCCTTCGGTGTAGTTTCGTCCGGGAAATGGATATAAAACAGATCAATATAATCGGTCTGCAATCTTTTCAGACTGGATTCGACGGATTCACGCAAAAAAGCAGGCGAGTTGTCAAAAACGACCTCTCCGTTTACGAATTTGTGTGCACCCTTCGTGGCAATAACAGCTTTATCACGCTGACCACGCTCTTTCAATACCTCACCAATCAACCGTTCCGAGTGCTCAGGTCCATAAATAAAAGCCGTATCCAGAAAATTGATGCCGTTATCCAAAGCTATGCGAACGACTTCTTTGCCCGTTTCATCATTCAAATCGGAAAAGAGATTATGTCCTCCCACTTTATTTGCACCCAAACCGATTGGTTTTACATATAAATCTGTTTTACCAAGACGCACTTGCTCTGCCAATTCACGTCATCTCCTTTTCGAAAGTTACTTCCATTTTATTATTAGATTCCAAAAAAAGCAAAATGCGTACCTGGCAGTTGTCCTCATCCTTTAATCCCCGTCAAGGCAATCCCTTCCATAAAATACTTCTGTCCTATGGCAAACAGAATAATAGCAGGCAAGACTACAATTAAAGATGCGGCCATCAAAACGCCCCATTGAGCCGAATATATTCCCTGAAACTGCTGTAGCCCAATCGCCAACGTAAATTTGCTCTCATCATTAAGGTAAACCAGCGGCCCCATAAAATCATTCCATGTGTTCAAAAACGTAAACAATCCAATGACCAAAATCGCCGACCTCGACAAAGGCAAAATAATACGGGTAAAAATCGTAAAATGATTGCCTCCATCCACAAATACAGCTTCATCCAGTTCTCGTGGTAGAGTCATGTAAAATTGTCTTAGCAAAAAAATATTAAAAACGCCTCCACCAAAAAACGAAGGTAATACCAATGGAACGTACGAATTAACCATACCTAATGCCTGCCAACCAATAAATGACGGAATCAGTGTGACTGCAAACGGAAGCATCATGCTGCTTAATAATAGAGCAAATACCTTATCTCTTCCCTTCCATCTCATTCGCGCAAAGCTATAGGCAGAAATGGTACTCGACAGAAGTACACCCGCCAAAGTACCCGCAACGACGATAAATGTATTCACAAAATAGCGTCCAAACGATAACTCTTCAAACGGCTGTAAAAAATTCTCGAGTACAAAAGGCTCTGGAATCCATTTCGGCGGGATCAAAAAAATCTGACTTAAATCCATCATGGAGCTTCGCACTAGCCAGTAAAAAGGAAACATACAAAACAGGGAGCCCACTATAAGAACTGTGTAGAGTAACACCCTGCTCCCACTCCAACCGTGTTTTTTCATCTTCATGCCCCCCCGCCTTCGTAATACACCCATTTTCGGGCTGTCTTGAACAGAAAGGCAGTGAATACCAAAACGACAATAAAGAGCACCCAAGCAATAGCACAGGCATACCCCATATTCGAAAAGGTAAATGCCTCGCGGAACAAATAAAAGGTATAAAACAAGCTGGAGTTATTGGGTCCGCCCTGAGTCATGACGTAAGGCTGAACAAACACTTGAAACCCACCGATGAAGCCCATAATCGTATTAAAAAAAATAGTGGGCGATGTCAATGGAATTGTAATATACATAAGCTTATGAAGAGCATTTCCACCGTCAATTTCAATGGCTTCATAATAATGTCTAGGTATATCTTGCAAGCCTGCCAGAAAAATAATCATGGTTCCTCCAACGGTCCACAAACTCATTAAAACCAGCGTAGGAACTACCGACCCTTCGCTATAGATCCATTGACTTTCGGGCAAATGCAGCGCACGCAGCACCACATTTAGCAAGCCAAGATCCGGATCAAACAGCCACATCCAGATCATAGACGATGCTATGAGTGGCACAATGGTAGGGAGATAAAAAACAGTCCTGAAAAAAGCCAGACCTTTTACCTTTTGATTAAGTAATATCGCTAAAAAGAAAGCTACAATAATTTGCAGGGGCACACTTAGAAACACATAATAAAACGTAACCCCGAGTGATTTATAAAAAAATTGATCCGTACCGTCAAATAAGTGGACGTAATTATCCAGACCGATAAAATGGGCTTGTGAAGCAACCTTGTAATCGGTAAGACTGAACCAGAGACTAGCGATCATCGGTCCCAGAACAAAAATGACAAAGCCGAGAATAGCAGGGGCGGCAAAAAGCCACCCCAACCCATTTTCCTTCTTACGAATAGAAGATAATGATTGCATTCTATCCCTCTCTTTCTGTCAAAACACTCACCCTATTCTTTTGGATACGTCCCCTTAAATTCCGCGTTGGCCTTTGCGGAAACCTCCCTAAATGCTTGCTCCACCGTTTTCTTGCCTAGCCATACCTGATCCAGCGCCGGGTTAATGATGGCATTGATTTTTTCCGAGTTTTTCAGATAATAGTCGTAAGAATTAACACCGTTATACAACGTTTGGTTCATGACAGCATCACGGTAACCATCGGCATGACCTGGTTTGACATCGGCCCATTTGCTAATCAAGTCTGGTTCGGTGTACCACTTTTTCATGACAGGCATCCACAATCCGCTGGAATGCATGTCAAGTCCGCTTTCAGCATCCAGCAAGAATTTATAAAACATCCATGCTTCTTTAGGATGTTTGGTTTTGGCAGAAATCACTTCCGGTTCGCCAAACAGGATCGTTTTGCTGCTCTTCAGTTTAGGTAACACGCCTACACCAAAATTCACCTTCGATTCTCCAAGATCCAATTGAACCCACTGTCCATCCAGATCCATCGCTACACGTTTACTTTGCAGTGCTACGGCCGGAGAAGGTATATTTTTGGACTGCGTCGGCGACGGTGCCACATGATAAACGTTGATCAGATCAGCCATTTTCTGAACAGCTTCAATCACATCAGGGCTCTCAAGATTAAGGGAGTCCCCTTTGTCTGAAATGACACTTGCGTTATTGGAAGGCACAAGCAAATGCCACATCCATGTATCAAACCGAACTCCATACTGTTTAATGTTACTTGCATCGAAATTGGGACTGAGCGCATTATTCCCCGCTTTATCAATGGTGAGCTTTTGTGCTGTCTCTAAAAACTGCTCCCATGTCCAAGCCTCTTCAGCCTTTACTGGTGGCAAAGCAACACCAGCCTCATCAAACAAATCTTTATTGTAATAGAGGGCGAAAGCTTCCTCAGTTACCTTGACCCCTGCCACTTTGTCCTTATCCCAATAGATGACTGAATTAGGAATAAGACTTTCCTTCGTTAGCTCCTTATCCTCCTTCAAAAATTCATTTAAATTATATAGTTTGCCTTGTTCAGCCCATTGCAGAGCCTGTGCTTTATAAATGGGAAATACATCAGGTGCCTGATTGGCAGCAAACATCGTCGTTAATTTGGTAACGTAATCTCCGGGGATATGCATATAGTTGATTTTGATCCACGGATATTTCTCTGTAAATTTTTTAGCGATTTCCTGCTGAACCTTCTTTTCATTGGTGCTACCCCAACTGGCATAGGTCAGTGTCACTTGCTCGTGACCCTGCAAATCAACTGGTTTGCTGCTGCTCTCATTTGAACTACAGGCTGACATAAGCCCAACGATCAAGCACATGCAGACGATCCATAATTTTCGTTTTAACATGAGTAACGCCCCCAAACCGGTTATTTTTTTATCTTTTCGTTTGTTGCTTCGTCACTAAACTTATTTTAGCAAACGCTTACATTTTTAAAAGTCGTACTCTCATTGGATTGGTGTCATTTGATTAGATCTATGAATTTCTCCGATGCGAATCTGGACGAATGTCCCTTTACCTGCTGGCGAGTGGAGCGTAACTCCATATTCCATTCCATATAATAGCCGTACTCTTCTGTCTACATTTTTAATGCCCGTTGATCTGATTTCTCCAGCTTGAATTAGGCGTATATGATCTTCTTGAATTCCTAATCCGTTATCCTCCACTTTAAAACACACCAATTGCTTCTCAATCCAGGCTGTGATTCTAATCAGACCTCCTGATTCCATTTCCGCGAAGCCGTGAATAATTGAATTCTCCACAAAAGGCTGCAAGAAAAGTTTGGGAACTTCCATCTGAAGCAAAATGGGATCAATATCATATTCCACCGTGAACTTGTCCTCAAAGCGATTCTGCATAATATAAATGTATTTTTCCAGCCAATTCAGATCGGTTTCCAAGCTCCATGTATCGTTTTTGTTTCGAGTAGTAATTTGTAGCATTTCCGCCAGACTAATGATCAATTGGCCCAGCTCCTGCTGTTGATGTTCTAACGCGATCCAATACATGGTCGTTAAGGTGTTATACAAAAAATGGGGGTTGAGCTGTAAATTAAGTGCCATTAACTCCGACTCTTTGGCTCGTAGACGTGACTTGTAATTTTCCTCGATTAAATCTTTAATTTTTTCATTCATTTGATTAAATCGAATCACCAGATCTCCCAATTCATCATAGCCACGTACAGGAATTCGAATATCAAAATGTCCCTTCTCCATTACTTTCATCGCCTGTTTCATATCCGTGATAGGCTTACTGATATAAACAGACAGTAAATAAGCAAGAATAACAGCAACGAGCATCATAAAACCTAAAAAAAACACCGTGTAGGTGCGAATCGTTGACAGATGTCCCAATACATCTTCCATAGGTATGGCTATATAAGATACCCAGCCCGTCGTCTTCATGGCTTCGTAAACCAGTAGTATGCTTTGACCTTTAACGTTTACCATTTTCATCCCTTGTTCCGAAGTAATGGCATCCTTAAGCCAATCCGCCACGGGTTCCCCTACTTGTTGCTGTCTATCTGAACTCATGACCATCCCGTTTTTATCATGAATCATGCCATAGGATAGATGTGCAAATCCGCTACCGGCTGCGTAATCTTCAAAACCCCCTTTTAACAAGTCAGGACGAAAATTCAATATAAGTATAGGTTTTTCCTTTCCCTCCGGAAGCGTATGGAAGGTTCCTGCATCATCTAGTGCAGTCAAATGGAGCTGCTTTACCACAGCAAATAAAGAACTAAACTCATAAGAGCCTCGTTTTAAATCCTGCTGATGGAATGTATCGGCATACGAATAAGCGGGAATCCATTGGGTAGCCCCCTCTGCTTCCACCGCCGTTGTTGCCAACGGAGAAGAATAGAACGGCTGAACAGGAATATACATCCGATCAGTGCTTCCATATGCATAATTTTGCGTCATAATTTGGGAAGCGTATACTTCCTCCATATTGCCAAAATATCTGTACAAAATTTTTGTAATGCTGCGATCAGCTCGTAACAGTGATGAAGAATCCGAAATATCCACGTTCGTAATAGTTTGAAGAAGGTCATGATCGATTGGAATCATATCTACGGTTTTTTGAATAGCTGTCAGCTTGTTATCCAGCAACTGGTTATTACTACGCAGAACGCTTGTAACGCTATCTGTTACATTTGTAGTAATATTCCGTGCGCTCGTTTCAAAGTAAACGAAACCTAGGAGCAAAACGATAAAACCAGACAACAAAAAATAGGACAGCATCAATTTCGTACGAAAGCTACTGTCCAAAAATTTTTGATACATATATTTAACTTGGCGCATCGTATCTTCCTTTCACCTAACAATCAGTTGAATTTCCTACGGAATTCTTCCGGTGTATGCAATACGTTTTTTTTGAACACTTTAAAAAAGTACTTGATATCTTTATAACCAACTTGTCTGCTAATTTCTGCGACCTTGGCGTCTGTATGCAGCAGTAAGTGCTGAGCCTTTTGCATTCTGAGCTTCACCATATATTCCGTGAACGAGAGCCCAAAATGATTTTTGAACAGAATGCTAAAATAGGACGCATTATAGTGGAAGCGCCGGGCCACGATCTCCAGACTAAGGTCTTCATGTAGATGTGCATCTAGAAATTCCTTGCACTTTCTCATAATGGGATCGCCTTTGGAGCCGTTATGAAGCTCAAGAATCAGCTCTTTTAACCATGTTGCAACACCATCCTCAAGATTCCGAAGACAGGTGGCCTCTTCGACAGCTTTGTTCAAACGTTCCGAGAAACGTGAGTAGACTTCCTCACTCCACCCTATATTTAACCGTTGTAAACTAACCAACAGAAGGTGTACCAATTTTGCTTTAAGCGCTTCAGGTGCAGGATACCCTTGCGTCATTTGTCCAATGAAATTCTGCACCCGATCCAATAGCTGATCTGGCTCTCCATTAGAGATAGCGCTTTCAATAAATTTAAAAAAGGCCATTTGTTCGTATGCGCTCATTTCTTGTACTGGCTGCTCATCATCTGAAATGACAAGGTTCAGACATCTGATGTGAGGTGTATAAAAGCGCATGGAGATTAGGCCGACGGCCTTTTCGTGAGATCGGCTTATTTGCATTTCATCAAAATTAAAAGGCTGACCCCAAGCAAACCAGATTGAAATCGCTTGCTGTTGCTCCAACTTTTTCAGCCCAGCTTGAAGTGTTCTTTTGGCCTCCTTGCCTTCAGCCCTATCCTTCCAATTCACCACTGCAACCACATGGTCTTTATGGGTTTCAAGTGGAAACACGACAGAAGACGCCCAAGGCCGCAATATTTCAACAACCGTATTACGGAGCTGAGAATACCACATATGTATATCCTCCGGGTGCGCTGCCGATGCTCCCAACGCGAGCACTTCTCCTACCCCATGCCATCCAAAGTGACTCTTTAATAGGCTTTTCTCGTTAGGCTGTAATTTGTCTGTCACACATCTGCTAAACAAATGCTCCACAAATGCAGGCATACTCTGCTCAATCTTATTCAACGCTGTTTGATTCCCACTCAGTGTTTCCTGTTCCTCTACAATGATCTTCTCCATATGTTGAATCACTTCAATAAGTTGCTGTGATTGCACCGGTTTCACCAAATAATCATTCGCCCCATACCTTACCGCCTGCTGTGCATAGCTAAATTCCTGGTAGACTGTCACTAAAATAACTTTGGTCTCATGCTGACCGAATGTTCTCAATTGTTGAAGATATTCAAGTCCATTCATGATCGGCATTTGAATATCTGTAAAAACGATTTGGATCGGTTTGGATAACGAAATGGTCAGAGCATCTTTCCCGTTCTTGGCTTCCCATACCTCGTATTCGGGACGTAGATCCCTGACCATGGCAGCCAGACCTCGACGCTGTCTAGTTTCATCATCCACAACAAGTACTCCCAGCGGGATCGGATTCACTGACTCCCCTCCTGTCGTTTTCATACACGCATTTTTTTCAGTATAACACTTACAGGTGGGAGCCGATCCTATTTTCTTTTTCGCTTCATACTGCGGATGGTCGTTTTTGTGGCCTGATCCACCCGACATGATTCCGTGATTTTTTGCAGTGCTTTGTTGAAGGTAAAATCATCTAATGTATTATGATTTAAATACGCCATGGTTACCTCAGGTAGCTTGATATAACAGATCGATATCGCCCATGCTACCGCCATTTGTACATAATAATCCTCGCGATGGGTCTGATCCAGTAAAGTAAACACCCGCTTCATATACTGTTCCTCAATATAAAAATTAAGAAGCATAACTACACCAAACCGAATTTCATATTCTTTCTTGGAGAATAGATAGGGCTGAATAAACTCCCACACCCGTTCTTTATGATGTTTCGTGATTTTCAATCCGGCACAGAAACTATCACATACGGACCAATTATCAATTTTAGGAACAAACTTGGCGGTATAACTCAAAACTTCCTCTATATCCGTTTTTACAGAACCAATCACCATACCTTGCAGCATTACTTCTTCGAAGTGTTCACTTTCAGCGGTCTCCAGGTAGAGGCGCCAATCCCCTTTGGCAATATCTTGAGCAAGCTTACGCAGCACTGGCAGACGTACACCCAGCACATTATTAATCGTCGGAAGCAATGCAGCCGTAAATTTCTGAAAATCCGCATCCACATATGACAGTATCTGTTCTCTAATTGTTTTCTCCATCATTTCCACTCCCTGATTCTTAACGAAATGAAATACTCCACAAATAAATGGAGGCCACCGAACCATAAGGCGAATAGACTCGGCGGTACTCCTCAAATTGCTGCTTGGTCAAGGTATCTAAATGGTACAACTTCATCATTCCCCGTCGAATAGCCATATCGCCCCAACTGACGACATCCGGACGCTCCATACAATTAATCAGCATCATTTCAGCCGTCCAAGGTCCTATTCCTTGCAGCGAGGACAATTTCTGAATCACCTGTGCATCGGAAAGCTCATATAATTCCTGTAAATCCAACAGGCCCTGCTCGATCGTTTGGGCTATATTAAGAATACATGTGGCCTTTTTCATGGTGATGCCACAGCTTTGAATATCTAAAGCCGACTGAACAGCTATATTTTGTGGAGTGATCACGCCTAACTTCTCCTGCATCCTTGCCCATATGGTCTGAACCACCTTGGCCGATATAAGCTGTCCCACAATCGCATGAACGAGCGCCGCAAACAGATCGGGAATGATCACACGTTCTACCTTGCCCATTTGCGTCATCGCTGCACCAAGTACGGTGTCTACGTTTTTTAGATAATTGATTTCCTTTTCCCCATAGTCAAAGTTTTTGGTCATTACGGTTTGCATTCGTTCTCCCGTTGCCCCCTTATATGGTTCACTCTTGATTCAATGGCATGGACTGCTTTTACATCAAGGTTCGAAACCTTCTTTGCTCACGTAGAGCTGTTCCTTCGGAAAAACATGGAGAAAACGCTCATAAACCGCCTTATAGGCAGCAGGATGATACCATTCTTCCAGCCCCAATGACTCGTACAGCACACCCATTTTCAAGCTACGCGTTCGTCTCCCCCCACTGCCATCTCCCATAAAATAATCATCAATACAGACACGGTTGACCAGAGGCAAAAGCTTGTCTGCAAAATGTTCACTGCTTGGAAGCATCGGAGCAATCGTAGCTTGCGTCGGTACACCTGCCTCTTTTAAGAGATGTAGCGTTTGGAGACGAGCCTGGATGGGAGGAGCCTCCGGGGTAAAATGTTTGCGTATATCTTCTCGGTCTGTTTCTACAGTCATGCTCACACGAACACGATCCCCCAATCGGAGCAGTAAATCAGTATCCCGCCGTACCAGTGGACTGCGCGTCTGTAAAAAGAGAAAATCCGGGGGATCCTCCACCATCACCTTCAGCAGAGACCGGGTCACCTCTTCCTTGTACTCGGCAGGCTGATAAGGATCTGTGCTTGACGACATGAAAATCGTGACTTTACCTTTGGATTTGGCTCTACGAAGCTCCTTGCAAAGAATATCTGCAGCCTGATTTTTAATATCAACCCATGTCCCCCACGCTTCCTTCCGAAATGTGGAGACTGGCAATTGGCGTACATAGCAATACGAGCAACCAAAGGTACAACCTGTATACGGGTTCAACGAATGTGTATATCCTGACAAGAAGCCGGTCCCTTTATTCAAAAGAGTCTTGGGGGATTTGTAATACTCATTTTTCATACTGAACCGATGCCACACTTTCCTTTTCGAGCTGCAAAAGCTTCACCTTCATGTCCAAACCACCACGATATCCGGTCATAGCTCCATTTTTACCGATGACCCGATGACAAGGGACCGTGACCAAAATCGGATTAGCACCGATGGCAGCCCCCACCGCACGAACAGAGGCTGGCTTTTGAATAGCGTTGGCAATGTCTGAATAGGATAGTGTTTCACCATACGGAATATCACACAACGCATTCCAAACCGCCATCTGGAACGCAGTCCCATGAAAATCAAAGAGCAATGTAAATTGGGCGCGCTTCCCTTGGAGATATTCAATCAACTCCTTGGCATAGGGCTGTAAAGCAGCATCCTCTTCAACTAAAGGACTGCCCGGAAATCGTCTTCCCGCCCATGAAAACAAATCCTCTACAGGTTGATTGGGCGAACTTACATAACATAGTCCTTCCGATGTAGCTGCAATATATAAATTCCAATCCTCATGTGTCAATAATGACCAATAGATCGTTTTATGTATTTGCTGTGCCATGCTGTGTACCTCCATTTTGTATTGCTTTCAATTTGAGTTGGCGATATTGCAATGGGGTGTAGCCTGTATTCTTTTTAAATAACGTAATAAAGTAAGGTGCATTGCACAGACCTACGTTCTCCCCCACTTCCGCAACAGATATATCTGAACAAATGAGCAGCTTCTTCGCTTGTTCCAACCTGGTCTGCTGTATATATTCCATTGGAGTTAGATGCGTAATCCGCTTGAAGGTACGATGTAAATGATACGGACTTCCATGGCTTATTTCAGCCAAGATGTGCAATGTTAAATCCTTCATATAGTTAGAACTCACGTATTCTATAACCAGTGCGATCCATTCATGATCAGGCAATCGTTGTCCTGTCGGTTTACATCTTTTGCATGGACGAAAATGCTGGGCCAATGCCTGCTCTGCTGTTTTAAATATACGGATGTTCTCTCTTTTGGGAGGTCGGGATTTGCAGGAGGGGCGACAAAATATTCCCGTTGTCTTCACAGCGTACAAAAATACCCCATCATATGACTTGTCGTTTTCTACAATAGCTCTCCACTCGTCGTCAGTTATGGATAAATCGGATATACTCATTCAAATCACCTCTCTAATGCAAATGTGGCCTCCCCACATATCCATGGCAGGATTTATTCAAAATCTTCTGTCTAAATTATAGCCTAAATAGTGAACATATGTACCCTTCTTGGAATGTAAAGGCAAGATAACGAAAAAAAGATGACTCCCCGCGGAGCCACCTTTGATCTTACTTATCTATCTTATTTAGGCTTGAAGCTTGCTCGATTTGGCGGTGATTGTCAACTCATCTGAAGGAGGCTGATATTCCTTTGACCAGTACTCGGTATTTGAAATACCTGCTTTCTCCGGGTCGAACACCGGGTCCAGCCCTTGCCTCCGTTGCTGTTCGTAATCCTTAAGCACAAGAAGAGCAGGCTTGGCCAACAGAATCATAGCAATCAGATTCACCCAAAGCATAATGCCGACACCCATATCCCCCAGTGTCCACGCCAGAGCCGATTCCTTGACGACCGTTCCATAGAACGTCGAACCCAGAATAACCAGCTTTAAGACGAACATGGGCCACTTTGCTTTATAATCTGCAACCAGATAGGCCATATTTGTTTCTGCGATGTAATAATAAGAGATAATGGTCGTAAATGCGAAAAAGAACAAGGTAATGGACAGCAGACTCGATCCAAAACCGGGAAATACCGATTCAATAGCAGCCTGTGTATATTGGGTTCCCTCTTCAACACCCGGAAGATGTTGCACAATAAAATCGCCACCAGGTCCCTTCACATTATACATACCAGTAAACAGGACCATAAAAGCCGTAGACGTACAGACTAAAAAGGTATCCACATACACGGAAAACGCCTGAACTAGCCCCTGTTTTGCTGGATGGGACACTTCTGCGGCGGCTGCCGGATGCGCACCAGAGCCTTGTCCGGCTTCGTTGGAATAAATCCCCCGCTTTACACCCCAAGCAATCGCCGTCCCTGCCATACCGCCGAACACAGAATCCACGCCAAAGGCACTACGAAAGATCAGCGAAAACACATCGGGAAGTGCAGTAATGTTCGTCATCATAATGTAGAAAGAAACGAGGATGTAACCGAGTGCCATAAACGGAATGACAACCTGAGCCACATTGGCAATCCTTTTTACACCACCAAAAATGATAAGCGCCAGCAACACGACTACTAAAATCCCCGAAACCTTCATTTCCATGCCAAACGAACTGTGAAAAGCTACAGCAATGGAGTTCGATTGAGTTCCCGGCATCAGTAAACACATTGCGACCAACGCAGTAACCGCAAAAATGACGGCAAACCATTTTAAGCCTGTCCCTTTTTCAATATAAAAGGCTGGACCGCCCCGGTACTGACCATCGCGCTTTACCTTATACACCTGAGCCAGTGTGGATTCTACAAAAGCTGTAGCCGACCCGATAAAGGCCATGACCCACATCCAAAATATCGCCCCAGGTCCACCCATACCAACCGCCAAAGCAATCCCAGCAATATTCCCCGTCCCTACACGCCCCGATAGTGCCATCGTAAAGGCCTGAAAGGAGGATACACCTGCCTCGGAACTTTTCCCTTTAAATACTAGGCGGATCATCTCTTTGAAATGCCTGATTTGTAGGAATCGAGTCATGATCGAAAATAACAGTCCCACACCCAAACAGACATATACCACAGGATTGCTCCAAATGACGCCGTTTACTGCCTCTGCCCACTGCTCTAACATTCCTTGTATTTCCCCCTGATCAATCCATTGATTTTCTAGTCTATGTTTTCAGAAAATTTGCATAATTACAAAAAATTATAGATTAGTTTTTACCCCCATACAAGTTAATTTAATTGACATATTGTCAATTACAAGTAGGCTTACCAGCTACATAAAATGACGACAAAAAAGCTCTGATGATCCGGGAATATGGATCATCAGAGCCTTGTCCTTAAGACATTTAGGCAATGCTTTCTTTCTCATTCAGAGCACTAGACAGTTTCAACAGTGGGGCCTGCTCCGTTACCTCTCCTTGAGCGATTGGAAGGACTTCAGTATATTCGGAAGAATTCGTAATGATAACTGGCGTAATCGTAGGATAACCCTCTGCCCTGATTTGCTCAACATCAAACTCAAGCAGTAGGTCCCCAGCTTTCACCTGATCGCCTTCTTTGATATGGGACGTAAAATGTTTACCGTCCAGCTTGACCGTATCTACTCCGACGTGAATCAGAACTTCTGCGCCATGATGCGAAACAACTGCAAGCGCATGTTTTTTCTTGAACGCCACGGTGATGGTTCCATCGAACGGGGCCACGACTCTGCCCGTTGTCGGTTGGATGGCGATCCCTTTGCCCATAGCTTCCGAAGCAAATGCAGGATCGGGAACCTCCGACAAAGCGACCACAGTTCCTTCAATTGGGCTGAGTACCTCTTCATTAGAAACAACAACTGTAGAGGTCGATTCTTTAGCCGAATTGTTAGTAGTTTCCTCTTCTTCAACTGGATCTTCAAAACCTAAAATATAAGTCAAGATGGCCGACACCAGGAATGAAACGGTAATCCCTAAAATCAATCCCGGGAATCCTTGTCCACCAGGGCCGTAAAAGATCGGCAAGGTCAGCAATCCAGGTGCGCCGGAGGCAAATGCTTGCGTTCCCGCTTGACCGATAATGGCACCACCAACGGCACCGCCGATAATACCTGCAATAAACGGACGTTTCAGTGGCAGCGTAACCCCATAGACGGCTGGCTCCGTGATGCCGAATAAAGCGGTAAGTGTAGCGGAACCCGCCAGCGTTTTCAGCTTCTTATTTTTGGTTTTCAGCATAACACCGAACGCAGCGCCGGTTTGAGCAAAGATGGAAGCCGCAGCGGAAGGCTTGATTCCGTCTCTGCCATTAACAGCAATATTATTAATGAATACAGGTACAAGACCCCAGTGAACACCGAAAATAACGAGCAACTGCCAGCAAGCACCAAGGATTGCTCCAGCTAGCAATGGACTAAAGCTAAATGCAGCAACGAGTGCAGTAGCGATCGCGTTGCCCACATACACCCCGACTGGACCAAACACGATCAGGGTTAGAGGAAGCATAATTACAAGTAAAATCAAAGGTGTAATAAAGTTTTTGACGCTCTCGTGGATCACTCGATTGCACCATTTTTCCAGCTTACTCATGACGATGACGGCTAAAATGATCGGAATAACGGTAGATGAATAACTCATCATAACAATAGGAATACCGAAAAAGTCCGTAGGTGTAGCTTCCGTTTTTAGCGTGACAATGGTCGGGTAAAGCAACCCTCCGGCAATGGTCAGGGCAACGAAGATATTACCTCCAAATTTCCTTGCCGTTGTAACCGCTAACAAGAGAGGGAGGAAATAAAACAAGCTGTCGGCCGCAGCATACAAAATCATATAGGTAGTGTCTTTCGGTAGCAACCAGCCAAGGTTACTCGCAATCAGCAGTATACCTTTCAAAATACCGGACCCCGCCATAACTCCGAGCAAAGGTGCAAAAATGCTGGAAATTACGTCGATTACGGCACCAAATCCTTTGTTGCCTTTTGCTGAATGATCTTCTTTTCCAGTTTCATTCAAGATATTGGATACATTGCCGATTGCATTATATACCTCTGGTACTTTGTTGCCGACTACAACCTGGAACTGACCACCGCTCTGCTTCACAGTGATAATTCCATCGGTTTTTTCCAACTTTCCCTTGTCTGCTTTTGCCTCATCTTTTAGCACAAAACGCAGGCGTGTGGCGCAGTGAACGAGCGATACCACATTTTTTTCGCCACCTACCAGGTGTACAATTTCCTTAGCCAGTTTTTCATAACTCATGATGGACACCTCCATGTTCTAAGGGGCTTTTTACATATTTAGGCACACAAAAAACCTAAGCCTTGAAAAATGGTGGGCACTTTAGTCCCGCGATTTTTCATGACTTAGGTTTTGCCTGCATAACCAGTAACAATCCCAGTTAAAACTTATTAAATTCCTGTTAATCTCATAATATAATCATTCTACCATATTTGTCAACAAAAACTTTTAATCGTCTATTCTTGGTCCTTTTTCGTTAAAAACGTTCGACTTATCTGTTCACCACCCGTTCAATATGCACGGTCAGATACAATTTTTCTTCGTTCGTTAATTCGTGGTTGTATTCTTTTTGCACAAAAGTTCCGATTTTCTCTGTACAAGCAGCCGCTTCCTTATGTTTTTCCTTAATCATGTCATACAAATGATCATAGTTATTTTCGTAGTGATTTCCCTTAAATACGCGCTGGGCGAAAAATTTCAGATGCGTAATAAAACGGAAATAGCTCAGAGAGTCCTCGTCGAACTCCACCTTAAAATGATATTTTGCGATATTGATAATTTGCTGGATAAACTTTGTGATACTCATGGTCGTAATGACTTCCTCGTTCATTTCAGCATTCACGATGTGAATCGCAATATAAGCCGCTTCGTCCACAGGCAGTTCAATACCGAGCCTTTGTTTAATTTGTTCCAACGTTTTCAGACCCATCGCAAATTCTTCTTTGTACAGTTGCTTGACTTCCCACAATAACGCGTTTTTGATTTCCAATCCTTCCCGGTATCTTTCAACAGCGAAATTGATATGATCGGTCAGTGAAACATAAATATTTTCGTTCAGCTTTCTATTCAGATTATGCTTGGCGTCATTAATGACTTCCTCCACAATCACAATCAAATCAAGCGGTACCTCACGCAACAGCATTTTAAAGTTATCGGACGTCTGCTTGTTTTTCAGAGCAAATACCTTCTGAATTCTGGTTTCGTCTACTTTGTCTCCAGGCTTTTTCTTAAAAGCAATCCCCCGACCCATCACCACGAGTTCGGTGCCGTCCGTCTGGTAGACGCTGATTACATTGTTGTTAATGACCTTTGCTATGTTCATCTCGATCCCCCGTTCCATATGCCAGCAAGAGCCACACATGCTCCATCCTCTTTATTGTAAACAGAAAAAAACCGAAGCACGCCAAATAAACAAGACTGTAACATCTGCTTATTCGTGGCTTAGGTTTTGCCTGCTACGCAGTAACAATCCTAAAAATGATGGAATTGCGTCAAGTATAGCCCGAAGAGGAACGATTGTCAACGCTTTCAATGAAGAAACGGAGATCGGAAATCCCCGTGGGCCCGGGACGTCCGATCCTATTTACTTGTGGTACGATTATTCGCCCAGATTTTCGCCGTCGGAATGAATTACATTTTTGTACCAGTGGAAGCTTTTCTTTTTAATACGTTTCAACGAACCGTTGCCTTCGTTGTCACGGTCCACATAAATATAACCATAGCGCTTTTTCATCTCTCCTGAGGAAGCGCTGACAATGTCAATAGGTCCCCAACTTGTGTAACCGATAATTTCGACTCCGTCTTGAAGAGCCTCACCCATTTCGGCAATATGCCGCTTGAGATAGTCGATCCGGTAATCGTCGTTAACTTCTCCTTCAGGCGAAACCACATCATTGGCACCAAAACCGTTTTCCACTACGAACAGTGGTTTTTGGTAACGGTCATGCAATTGGTTGGCTGTGATGCGGAAACCTTTGGGATCGATCGTCCAGCCCCATTCGGACTTGTCCAGATATGGATTGGCTACGGAGCCAAATACATTACCACTGGTCATGTTCTTGACGATTTCCGGGTCTGTGCTGGTCGTCCGGCTCGAATAATAGCTGAATCCGATATAGTCAACAGTATGATCTTTCAGAATGGCTGCGTCGCCTGATTCCATCTCAATGTTTAATCCATGATCCTTGAAGAAGCGCTTCGCATAACCAGGATATTCGCCGCGTGACTGTACATCAATAAAGAAGTAGGACTCGCGGTCTTTTTCCATGCCCTGATATACATCTTCGGGATTACATGTATACGGATAGAAGCTACCGGCAGCAAGCATACAGCCAATCTGGGCATCCGGGATAATCTCGTGACACGCTTTAACAGCCAGCGCACTTGCGACAAGCTGATGATGTGCAGCCTGGTACTGAATTTGTTTAACGTTTTCACCTTCTTGAAAAACAAGCCCGGCACCGAGAAACGGCAAATGGAGCAGCATGTTAATCTCGTTGAATGTCATCCAGTATTTCACTTTATCCTTATAGCGGGTGAATACTGTTTTGGCATAGGTTTCAAACAGGCCTACCAGCTTCCGGCTCCGCCAGCTTCCATATTTCTCGACCAGATCTACCGGCACGTCAAAATGAGCGAGGGTAACGACTGGCTGAATGCCATGTTTATGCAACTCGTCGAACAAATCATCGTAGAATTGCAAACCTGCTTCATTAGGAGTAGCGTCTTCTCCCGTTGGAAAAATACGAGCCCAGGCAATGGAAACACGCAGCGCCTTGAAGCCCATTTCTGCAAATAGCGCAATATCCTCGCGATAGTGATGATAGAAATCAATGGCTTCGTGGGAAGGATAGAATTCGCTTTCAAGTGGAGTCAGCGAGGGAACATTTCCTTTCATTATGCTTCTTCTCTTCTCTCCGGTAGGCAGCAGATCCACCAGACTCAATCCTTTACCGTCTTCCAAATAAGCACCCTCGGCCTGATTGGCAGCAAGAGCACCGCCCCATAAAAAGTCTTTAGGAAAAATATAACTGGACATAAACATTCTCCTTCCAAATGTGTGATAAAAGGGGTAGCGAAGGGTGATAGACAATAAAAAAACCCAAACCAGCCTGTATACACTTACAGTGTAAACAAGCCAATTCAGGTTATGCCCTATCGGTAACATCCCATGAAAAGGTTATACGTATTTGAATGAAACTCTAACAAAGATTTGGGAACCTGTCAAATTCATTTGATATAATAACACGCAGTTAACCAACTAACAACATTACTTCAATCGCCTATTGGGTAATGAAAAAAACTATGAAAGAGACCTCAGATAAACGACTTTACGAAAGATACCTGGCTGTTCGCCTTCGTCTGGAAGGGCACATGTTTTCGGAGATCAGCGATCTACTCAGTCGCTAATTTAAAATATTTTGTTGCAAGAAATTTAGAAAATCCCTTTGCATAGAGCCAAGAGGTATAATTTTTTTGATTATCTTGAACCTCCAGTGCTGTCCTTTACTGTTAAATGACCATATTGCAGAAGACAGATATACGGAATGATATTTTTGTTCTTGTAAATCAGCTACTTCAAATTCAACTTTTTGTACTACTTTAGTGGAAAATAGATTCAGGAAAAGGATAATAATTTTATCATTATTTAGGAGTAATATAGCTCGACTTGTCCAAGCCGAAAGGCTTTGAGGAGTTGAATAGCAGATAAGCATGTTAGGTTCTCTATGCGATTCAGTTAGCTTATTAATAGTTTTTTTGTTAATGAATATCATAATCAAATACCTTTCTATTTGGATGTTCAAATAAAATAGCATTTTAAAGAATATCTTTCAAAATTCCAATTGTTTATGATAAGAGCAAATATATTATATACTCCCATAAGTAAACTATTTATATTATATAATACCACAAGTAAACTATTACAAGAAAGGCTACATACCCTATTAAGATGGTTACTATATAAACCGCAATTTAAGATCATAACCTAAACCAGTAGACGACCAATTTTCCCCAGTAGTTGTTTATGGGATGCAAGAGCAGGTATTAAATTTTTTTATATGCTTTTAGCCTCAGCTACGAATTCGTGAGTAATGAAACCGACTAGAAAGGTTAACAACGTATAAAATCTCGAGTATCGTTTGACCTTTCCCTTTGCCTACGATTTGCAGAACGTATGGGATCGGCATGTTGGTTAAATTGATCGCCGAAGTCCGCAAACTGACAGGCACCTGGCATTTTCGCCACCTCACATAATGGACGCCTCATTGCCGTCCGTAAGTCGGATCGGCATGGAACGTGCGTGCCCCGGTCAGCCGCCTTGACAATCCTCACCCTATATAAGTTTCTCCAACTACCAGTTTCGTTCTTTCGTTAACTTGACTCCCATCACCCTTTATTTACAATAACCTTCTTTATGGTGATAATTCCAGCTCACCCTACTAGTCATTGAAAGATAATACCCTTTAACGGCATACGGTGACGAAACCCACCACACGCCAAAATTCGAGCAGTTTTTCCTTTGAACCAAGCTGCTGGAAAATATGATCACTTTATCATTCGGTGCAAGATTCTTGCTCCATACTAACGGGAGTCTGCCAAAGGAAATATTTAATGAACTCGGAATATGTCCAGTCGAATATTTACTGACATCCCTGACATCTAGAATCTTCACATTTGCAAGCGGTGATGAGATAGGTCCCAATCTTCAAAACTCACATTAGTAAGGGATCGTAGAGGCCACGATTGTATTATTAACCATAAACTAAACAGTCCAATTGAAATGACGAATCACTGTCATCATACTATACTTCCTCCATCCTAAGCTCAGCAGATATTAAGATATATGCGCAAGCTCATTTATTGGAATTATTCGAGATCCTATTATTTCGAGACGTACTACATTCAATTTAGATGACCATAATAACTCCATTCGCCATGCTCAGGACGGGAAAAAATCTATTGACTTGTTTAACCATCGATAGAGAGAAAGTAACAAGCAGCGAAATGAGCAAGAATGGAATTCCAAGACCCAACGAATATACCGCTAACTGCCCTATCCCTTGGTACAATGATTCGGACGACCCTGCCAAAACAAGTATCGAGGAAAGTGCGAGCCCCACACATGGCGTTCCAGCCCGCCCCAATTGCCAATCCAAGGATAAATGAACCAAGCCAGCCACCGTATTTTTTTCCGTTTCCCAACTGCTTAGAACTCATTAAAAACTTGAGTTTGAGTATCCCCATCATTTGTAGGCCCAACACCACAATCAATAGTCCGCCAACCTTCTCAATCAGATCCCTGCGTAAGGAGACAAAATTACCTATAGCGGAGCCAGTAGCCCCATGATCACAAAGATAACACTAAATCACAAGGATGAAGCCCAATGAACGTACGACCAGAATTTTACGATTCACGACAAAGCGACCCCTGCAATCATCGTATCGGATATATGTGAAACATACGCGGACCGGAGAGGGAATACGTAAGGCGACAAAAACGAAAACGAGAGTACGCCTGCTGCAAATACTACTAATAACGTTATCTCCTCCAACTTCTCTCCTCCTCATTAAATCAGAGTATCGCTCGCAAACAGTATTGCAATTTTATCTTATTATTTTTATCAGAATAATGGACTAAACTTGACTTCGTCTCTACACATGTTAAAATTCTATTCATCAATTGATATAGTACTTATTATGAAGAGATTGTGGGTTTCATAGTTTTTTTCAGTGTATGGAGAAGCATTTTTGATTTGCCATATTGGTCAAAACATATAGTGTAGGATCCTTAACATATATCACCAAGTTGAAGTGAGGTTATAAATGAATGGAAGAGATGCTAAAGTGTGCAAAGCTTTTCAAGGAAGATCTATATAAGCAACTGGCTAGAATAGGTAAATGTCTATCAAGTGATAAACGTCTTGAAATCTTGAATGTACTATCACAAAGTCCCAGAACAGTGGAGAAATTAGCCGCATGTACAGAAATGAATATAGCTAATGTTTCTCGTCATCTACAGGTCTTACTGGACGCTAAGCTTGTTAAGTTCACAAAGAAAGGAACTTACGCCATATACTCACTAGCAGATCCTGAGATCACTGACTTTCTCTCTTCACTATGGAAGATTAGTGAGAAGCAAATTCCTGATATCAAGAGAATGAAAGATGACTTTTTAAACAATTTGAATGACATCCATACCCTATCCATGGATGAAGTAAAGAAAAAACTAGATGAAAACTCCATTATCTTAGTTGACTTACGCCCCAAAGAAGAGTTTGAAACAGGACATATTCAAGGAGCAATTTCAATGCCGATGGAAGATCTAGACGTATTAATGGGAGAGTTACCGGAGGAAGCTGAAGTGGTCGCTTATTGTAGAGGGCCATTATGCGTTTATTCGGCACTTGCTACGCAAAAATTGCAAGTTAAGGGATTCAAAGCGTATCGTATGGAAGACGGAGTGAATGAGTGGCAGGAACATTTTCATATACATTAACCAATCTAAGCCTCATCTAAAAAAGACTTCGAAGCCCACATATTTGTGACTTTGAAGTCTTTTTGTGAATAATGCAAACCTGGACATTATACGACTTGATTAGAGCGAATAATACTCATTGACATTCAGCTTTACTATTCCAATCCGTGTGCTGCAATATAGCTACTTGTAAGATCCTCTCCAGAATCGATAGTTACTTTTCCTTGAGTTCCTACGGGAATGCCGACCTTTATCAGTAATTGACCAATATGGCAATTTTCTTCTGCTTTTTGCATCAAAGCTTCTGTCATGCTTATGTCTTCATTGGTCGCTCCTGGATTCAGAACAACATGCGGGCGATGGATAATACTTAATAGATCACCATGAGTTATATTACCTTCTGTATCCATAAAGAATCCTGTCACAGGAAGTTTATTTTTATCTAACATATATGCTAAGGTCATCGTGTAACAAGCTACTGCAGAAGAGATAAGAAGTTGTTGTGGGTCAGCCCCTTTACCACTTCCCCCTTTGGGGACTGGAATTGCAATTTGAGTTTGTAGATTGTCACTTTTAATGCGTCCATCACCCTTTGCATCTTTGTACCAAACCGTATTCATGTTAATTGTTTTTTCTGCCATATTAACATCCCCTTTTAGGTATTGTAAGTCCAAAACTTCGTTAAGGTTAAGATTTATTACTCTATGAGATTTGACAAATTTCTCACTAAGGGACTGCTCTTTTATAAGTTGTATAAAACCTTACAGCCGCCTCACGTTCTGGTGCATTAATTTTCAATGTAATTTGAAGTTATGCCTTTGCCATAGAAATCAAACCTCCAATTAAATTATGTATCGCTCGATTAATACGTCAATTATTCAATCGATCAATTGAATTTTATTATATAATTTTACTAACGTCAAGTATACAACTAACGTACAAAGTGAAAAATTATAACTATTCATGTATTTGTAATTTAACTCCCACCAATATTTACTACTTTCACACCTTATTTCATATTGAAGCCCTCATTGATATAACACTGTAATTTATGTATTGCTTCACATATCAAACGGGGTAGTACCAGCGTCTCAAACGTATGGAATAATCCTACATTTATCTTGTTGGGTTGTTTACGTTAATGGGCAAAGACAGAGCTAGGCTGCCGACATTGATCGGCAGCCTAGTCTTAGTTAGAGATTGAACTATCGTTTCCCGTTAGTTTAATGATCTGACTTTTTTCTTCATCATGACCTCAAGAAAATATAGTAAAGTGTGCATATTAGCTTTTACCCCAATATGCACACGCCAACGCCATCAACATATTTACAGTTAGATACCGTTCTTTTGATAATTTTCTTGCTACCCGTCCGTGTTATTCTCAGTCTATCTTAGCTTTTTAAAATAATCGAATAACGCATGAATTTCTTTATAGGATACATCCCCATTTATTGACATCGTTTCGAAAGTTACGCCTTCATAATTTGAAAACAAGTAATCCTGAGACTCAAAACCTAAGAGTTGATAAAAACTTTTCCTTTTAATTCTTTGATTATTATTAAGAAATTTAGGGTTAACTTCTTCAATATTCAGGCAAATCCGATAGTTAGAGTATTTATTTATTATCTCATTAACAACTGCTTTCCCGTACCCTTTATTTTGATATGCTTTACTAATTGCCAAATACAATATGTAAAGCATATCGTTTTTTACGATTAGATAATTCATTCCTACCAGCGTGTAATCATCATATATTCCATAAAACAAATGGTCGGTATCATTGCTTATCTCTACCAATTTATTATATGGGATCATCTCTTCTTTAGGAAACGAATCATCATAGATTTTTTTTATCTCATCAATATTCTCGTTATTAACTCTTTTTAATACTACAGTCATAAATTTCTCCTCGCTCTATTTTTTAAGAAGATTTCGTACTTATGCCAATCGCTTTTATATGAAAAAAATTATATATATATATATATATATATATATATATCTATCTCTTACAGGTCACAGTTCAAATTCTCAGGATCCTCTCTTTAAGTGCTCTTTAGTTTACCACTTGATTTTGAATTTTACCTTCTTTCTTTCCATACAACATGTAATATAGAAAAAGTGTAGCTAATACAATTAATCCGAGTATTACATACAAACCACTATATCCTGTAGCTGGAATTATCAAACCGATAATCGATGGGCCAAATCCGTTCCCTAGATCATAGAATATAAAGAACGTCGCAGTTGCTAAGCCAACTCGGTGAGGTTCGGCTAAATTGATGGCTATGGCTTGAGTTATGGAAGAAATATTACCAAATCCCAGAGCAACTAATGCTCCTACCAATAACAATGTAAAGCTACTGTTAACTGAGCTTAAAAGAAGCATCCCTACTCCATATATAATAAGAGCCGGATATATGATAATGTTAGCACCTTTTTTGTCCATTATTCGTCCTGTAAAAGGTCGTGATATTAAGACAAAAACAGTATATACCATAAAGAAGAAACTTGCTGTGTCTATTAACCCTAACTCCAAAGCATAAATATTTAAATATGAAACTATGCCGGAAAAACAAAAAGTCATGAAAAAAATAATAATTGCTATCGGCATTACTTTTGGCTCAACAAAGTCAGAGATTTTTATTCCCTTTTTATTGTTCTTCTCAGTCTTGTACGTTGCGGGAAACTTCAGAAAAAATGCGATTACTAAGCTAAAAATTCCAAGCAATAGACTTAAAGAAAAAATCATTTCAAAGTTTGAGTTTTGACTCAAAACTAAACCAATAAATGGACCGATTCCTGTGGCCAAGGCCGTACTAATTGCAAAATAACTTATCCCTTCACCTTTTCGTGGTGCAGGAAGGCTAAATACAACAACCGTACTCACAATTGTAGATATAATACCCACTGTGATACCGTTTAAAAGCCGATTTAATATGAGAAAGTTAACATTAAGATGAACGAAATAAAGTAATGTTGTTAAAATTAATAAAAACAAGCTGGTCATCAAGATTTTTTTGGAATGTATAAGACGTCCTGTAAACAAACGCCCTAATAATGAACCGATAATAAAAATACCTGCGACGATACCAGCTTGGCCGGTTGATGCATCAAATTCATTAATTGCATAAAGAGTGATTGTCGCGTTTAATAAAAAGAAAATTAATGTCATAATGAAATTGACAGACGAAAGAATAATAAAGTTTTTCGTCCACAATTTAGGATTCGTTTGGTTCACAGCATATTCTCCTGTCTGTAGATTTTGGTAAATACTTGATATGCAAGTGAGCTAATATTCTGCATTAAAGGAATAAATAACTTGTTATAAAAATTCATAATAAAATGAGACCCATATGAAGGTCTCATATTATTTGAACAACACAATCTCCAATGCGACTCATATTCCAACCTTTCGCAGTGCACATTAAAAAGTGTACGATTCGCCGTCTTCGGGAACTAATAAATTAGAGGTGAATCCCTTTTCTTCTCCAAAGCTTTTTAGTTCTTTTCTAGATAATGTCCAATGATTAACTGCTTCCATATGGACTGAGATAATTTTGGCGTTAGGAGCCGCCTTATGCACCTCGTAAACATCTTCTTTGCCCATTATAAGTGAGCCCAAATCATGCCAACTATTATTTCCAGCGTTCAACACGATAATCTCAGGAGTGTGGGAAATGATTTCTTTTTCGACACCTTCATACCATACTGTATCTCCGGCTAGGTATAACGTCTTCTCGTTGGCATGTTTGAAGACAACACCACATACCTGACCCATCATTTTTAATAAATCTTTCCCTCTGCCGTGCTCGCCTTTTGTTTTAATTAACTGAATACCTTCAAAAAGCGTATCTTCAGCAAGTACTTCTACTTGTTGAAAACCGTCACTTTCAACTTGTTTAGCATCTTCTTCGTTTTGTACAAAAACTTTAGTGCCTTTTGGAAGCACTGCTTTTGCTATATCATCGTAGTGATCTAGATGCAAATGAGTCAGAATAACAGCATCGACATCCTTAATGATGTCGTTAACGGACATTGGCAAATCAATTATAGGATTTCTCAAATCCTCTCTGATCCCCGCCGGGAATGGACCATACAGACCTTTGTACGCAAGTAATGGATCGACTAGGAACTTTTTACCTGCATAGTGAACAATGATTGTTGCATTTCGAACTTGTTGAATGTGCATATTTATATATAATTCTCCTTCTGTTTTTTTTAATTTTGTTTGTTGACAATGATAAGTTTATACTAGATGTAACCTTCAAATACACAGATTAAATAAAGTGTATTGGTCTTTTTACTTTATTTTTTAAAGGAGATGCGTTTGATTTGGATCAAACAGATAAACGAATTATTGAAGAGCTGAGTCAAAATAGTCGAATTACCATGAAAGAATTAGGGGAAAGAGTGCACCTAACTGGACCTGCAGCAGCAGCCCGAGTAGAAAAACTTGAGGATACTGGAGTTATAGAGGGATACAGCATTAAAGTTAATCACGCAAAATTAGGATGTTTTACGTATGCATTTCTAAATATCTATATTAAAGATACACACCATCAACCATTTCTTTCATTCATTCATTCTAAAGAGGATCACATCCTAAATAATTACAAAATAAGCGGTGATGGATGCTATCTGCTTGAATGTAGGTTTCCAAGTAATGAAGCGTTAAACCAATTTTTATTAGAGCTAAACAATTACGCTAACTACAAATTATCCATTGTAATCGAGAAAACCTTGTAAACAAGAACGTACAAAGAAGCTTTTATTTCTGAGAAACGAACCCATCAGAAAACCCTTAAAAAGAGTATATTAAGAAGGTTTTTAAACTAACCTGCCCGTTAGTCTAGTCCCCATGAATAAATAAAAGTTCCGAATTATTTATACTTATTTCAAGTGCTCAGTTCCGTTACTCACAGTAATAGGAACTTTATTCGGAAGGGATTACATGAAGCGAAATTGGGAATTGGACGAGCTGATTGAGCATTTTACCTTTCTCCCGAACGAAATGCAGCAAATGGGGAATAAGAGCAGTGAGACGAGGATCGGTTTCGCGTTCATGTTTAAGTTCTTCCAATACGAGCACGATTTCAGTTCCATAAATTTGAAGAACCTCATTTCATACATCGCCAAGCAAATCGAAGTGCCGGCAGAACTGTATGCACATGCCTTTTTTATTATTCATAATAAGCTTAACCAGACGAAAAACGCACTAAATTCACCAGAGTTTACTTTGGTGGAACGAAAATCAACATAAAAGAACATATAACGCATGTTTTGTTGTTAGAAAAACCACCTTTTACTTGGTAAAGGTGGTTTTTCTAACAACAGAATTGGCCATTACTTGAAATACACCTTCAATAAAACGCCTAAGAAAGGACATAATACTGAAGGTGTGCCTTTTGTTTTTAATCGAAGATTTAAACTACATCTGACAATAACTGTAATTGTTTTTTCAATTGTTCAAATTGAACAAAACGACCTTCGCGTAGATATTCTCTCCCATCAAGAAAAACCAAGATCGTCGGCAAGAAAAAATTAAAAACCTTCCTGTGATCTCCTCCACTTGACTAGCATCAACATGAGCAAGTGCCAATTTAGGGTATAGATTAAGCATTGTTTTGAGCTTAGGGTAAATGGCATGGCATACATTACAATCATCTTGAGATACGTATAACATACTCAAAGGATTACTTCCGATGAAGGATTCTATTTCTTGTATTGAGGTTAAGTCCACTAAACGCACGCTCAAATTTCTCCTCTCTTAAAATGCCCATTTCATATTCATTGTTTAAATCCTTTTTCCAGACAAAAAATATTTACAAAAGTAGAAGTTTTTTTCTCATTATTGTGTGTATCGTTCTAGAAATCTGGCTACGATTTGATCAGCTGATTGAGAATCGCCCCTTCCAAAATGTCCTCCCTGTTGATCAGCCGTCTCAGTGCCCGTAAAAAATATGCCCTCCAATTGTTCCAACACAAGTTACATGAGTTTATCTTCTCCCAAAGTCTGCCGCTCCTTTACTGGTAAACCAAAAATCCAAAAAGGGCACCTGTCCCTGTACCTGGTGAAGCATCGTGAATTTCTTGTAGAGATCCCACCCAACTTGATGTAAAACTGGAGAGTACAACTTCACGTCAAAATGGTCGTCGTAAATGGAAATAACTTTAGCTTGACCGGCCATCCATGTTGGTTTACCAACTAAATATGACTGCAGATCATAAGGAAGCTTTGGCTCAAATTTAATATTCTTTCAGCTAGCCGTGGTTGAATAGCAATAGTAACTACAGTTGTCTAAAATTGTTTTCCATTGGCTTCTAAGCAGATTGTACCGTCTTCTTCTTGATGAATCAAAGTTACACGTGTGTTAAGCTGGATTGCTCCTTATGGCAAAGTAGCACTTATCGCCTCAATCATAGACTGTACTCCACTAACAAATCTTAGTGAGGGCTCCATTGCCTCATGTGGTAAAAGATGTTGTTGTGGTGTTTCATGTTGGGAACGTTCTAAGAGCATTCGTCCTTTGTTATTTGTTAAATTGATTAAATGTCTCCAAACCCAGTTCTTTTGTGAGTTGAGTATTAATTTTCTCATAGTGTGGCAGAACCATGTAGGTCCAAGATCGAATTTTCCGAGTTCCAACGATTATCACCGGAGCATTTTTTTCAACTTGGTTTCTCATTGTTTCTCTCCTTCATCCATGTTTCATCAGGGAGTCACATATGTTAAAAGATTATCTTCTCTATATGATGATATTGAGTCACTCTCAAACTGCATCCGCTACGTTGAAGGGAGCGCTCTCAGAACAAAAAAAGAATCGACAACATTATTTCATTATAATGTTGTCGATTTTCACATCAATTAACCAATTTAAGAATTTTGTCTTTAAGGACATTTTTTTGATTTACACCAACCATAGTA
Source organism: Paenibacillus sp. MZ03-122A (assembly GCF_024213325.1). Classification (NCBI taxonomy): domain Bacteria; kingdom Bacillati; phylum Bacillota; class Bacilli; order Caryophanales; family Paenibacillaceae; genus Paenibacillus; species Paenibacillus sp. MZ03-122A. The sequence continues at coordinate 344,730 of NZ_JANAVI010000006.1, forward strand.
TCAACGAGCTTACCATCTTTAAAAAGCAACAAAGTTGGAATACTTCGAATACCAAATTGTGAAGCTAATTCGGTTTCCTCGTCGACATTAACTTTTGCCAACGTTGCCTGTCCTTTTAGCTCATCAGCTAATTCTTCCACAATAGGAAGCTGAATTTTACAAGGTCCACACCATGGAGCCCAAAAGTCTACCAAGGTCACGCCAGACTGGATTTGATTTGAAAACGTATTTTTTGTCAATGCAGTTGCTCCCACTGGAGATCCCCCACTAAATATAATTTATCATTAACAATTATTCAATTGATTAGTTGAATTATAAATCTATACTCTCCTTCTGTCAAGAGTGAATCACATTTCTCTGAAGGTTCTCTCCTGGTGAAGCACCTCTGTTAGTTTCAAGCACACGGTTATATATCCCTTCATTGTGACTTGTGATTTGATCTGAACTAAAATTTAAATGAGCTTTGTTTACATAAGCGTTTCTCATTTCTAGGTATTTCTGTTCGTTACTTAACAGACTAATTGTTTCTCTGGCCATCTCATTTTTATTACCTACAGCAGCCAGGTAGCTAGTTTTCCCGTTGATAATAAGCTCAGATATATCATCCAACGTACGAACCTATCGTTTTCGCAAAATAAAGGACCTCAAAGCCAATACAGGCTTAAGGTCCATAACGTTTAAATCGACAAAGTTGGGAATGAGTTATCATTTAGTCATACTCAATACGGCACGGAATCGTGTCTTAGCTGACATCATTTTCTCATATGATTCACTAGCTTGTTCCAAACGGGAAAACTTCGATCATAGGTCCTACATCGGTCAGTACACTAAATCGAACCGCCGCTTCAACATACATCGATTGTCCTGTAAACGATCCCCAAACAGTATGGGGTCCCTTCAAAAAGTCCATGGCAGACAGTTCATTGGAGAGTGTTTATCTTACAACAACTTATAGAAATTCCACTACTTTTTTTACTATAAAAACAACAAATCTTAGATCAGTAAACAACAAGTACTTGGTTTGTTATTAGAAAACTTCCCCGTCTTTACTGGCTTTACGGGCACTTATATTGTCTCACTTTGATGTTATAAGTTGTCTCAATTGATGTTATAAACCACACACATGCACCCGTGTTCTTCTCTTAGTTTCGTTGTCTCATCGCCTCAAATAATAGCACTGTAGAAGCCATCGCTGCGTTTAGTGATTCCGCTTGCCCCTGCATCGGAATGAATACCGACTCATCCACCATGCGCGCGGTAGCAGCAGAAATCCCTTGGCCTTCGTTTCCGATTACAAGCCAAGTGGAAGCGCGCAAATCTATGGTATAGCATGACAAGCTCGCATCCAGCGAGGTGCTGAGCAAGCGGGCACCTTTACTTTTGGCCTGCGGTAAAAGCTCCTCCAGGCTGCCTTCAATCACCGGCAGGTGAAACAACGATCCCATCGTGGAGCGGATCGTTTTGGGATTGTACAGGTCGGCGCAGCCATGACCCAATATTACGCCTGCGGCTCCAGCAGCGTCCGCGCTGCGGATGATGGTGCCTACATTGCCGGGGTCCTGCACCCCGTCCAGCACCATCACCAGTGCATCCGGCTGCTCCAGCAATGCCGGGAAAGCACTGCGCTCCTCCTTACGCACGATGGCAAAGACCGACTGCGGCGTCTTCGTATCGGTGCATTTTGCAATGACCGCCGCTGACACGGGAACCCATTCCACCGGCTGGTCGGCTTGATCTAGGCCATTCAGCTCAGCGGGAATGCCCTTGTCCAAATCATAGGCGACGATTTCGACAGCCGCGTCCGAACGCAGCGCTTCCTGCACCAGATGAATACCTTCGACAATATATTTATGCTGCCGTGTGCGATGCTTTTTCTCCAGCAGTTGCGCCCACTCTTTTACACGTGCATTATTCGGTGAAATGATTTCCATTCGTTTAACCTTCCGTTTCTTTGTCCGCTTCTTAAAAATAAATGATGCATCACTTGTACTTGAACATCAAGCCTTCATTAGGCTGCAAAAGCCAGCTCCAGCTTGGTCAGATCATCCTTGTGGCCTACAATGACCAGCACATCACCCGACTCCAGACGATCTTCGGCATAAGGTGAAATGTTCATTTCCTGATTTCTGCGAATCGCCATCACATTGCAGCCGAAGCGTGCGCGTATGTCGAGCTCCTTCAGGTTTTTGCCAATCATGGAATCGGCAGCTCTCATCTCCAAAATACTGTAGTCCTTGGACAGCTCGATATAATCCAAAATGTTGGGAGATGTCAAATGATGGGCTACCCGCAACCCCATATCCCGTTCAGGGTAAACGACTTTATCCGCACCTATTTTTTGCAGCACTTTCCCATGCAGTTCATTTTGTGCCTTGACCACAAGAGCTGGTACGCCCATGTCCTTGAGAATCAATGTCGTCAGAATACTGGCCTGTATATCTTCACCAATCGCAACTACGATTACGTCAAAATTACGGATACCCAGCGCTCGCAGCGCTTCCTCATCCGTCGAGTCGGCAGACACCGCATGCGTCACAATATTCGACATTTCCTGTGTACGCTGCTCGTCCGAGTCAATAGCCAGCACATCAAAACCCATCTCACTCAGCGCACTGGCAACACTGGAACCAAAACGGCCCATACCAATGACCGCATACTGTTTTTTTGCCATTCCTTCTTTACCTCCCGATCACCATACTGTCCGTCATAGTATAGCATATCATGCTACAAACATAAATTTTGACATACTTATGCCAAATGCTTCTCCATGTATACTGGACAACAGCCCAAGCCATAATACATTCGACCACTACTACAACATACGGGAGGTACACATGCCCATTACAATGGATTTACGACAAGCAATTGTTCACAAAGTACACGGCAAATCAGAAGCTGATCTTACGGACATGATTATTGGGTCAGTGGACGGACCGGAGGCCGCTTTGCCTGGGTTGGGTGTCATTCTTGAAATTGCTTGGAAGCATATGAGTCCAAACCAGCAGCACGATTTCGTCCATTTGGCACATGAACAAATCGATAAAATCAAACCCGTACCCTTAACCTAGCTCTAGCTATTTAACATTTGGTTCCGATTTAATTGTGCTCATTATTTTACCCGTATTCGAAAACGAGAATAGTCCACTCGCATTAACATCGAGTGGACTATTCGTTGTATACACTAAATGACTGAGATCAAACTGTTCTGCTTATTCAATATTATGGAGCCATTTCTAAGAACTTAGCTGTCGGATTTTTCTCCATAGCCGTACGCATCGCATACTCGTTTTCGAACAAGGCGACATAATTGCCCTTCTTATCCTTTACCAGCGTAGAGTTAATACGGAACTTGCTCGGGTCAATCTGATCATCCACAATCCAACGTGCAAATTGGAATGGCATACGCTGAAGCTGTACATCAACGCCATATTCACCCTTCATGCGGTACTCAAATACTTCAAATTGCAGTTGGCCGACAACACCCAGTAACGTATCGTCGAAGCTCACCGTACGGAACACCTGAATCATACCTTCCTCGGTCAACTGATCAATACCCTTCAGATACTGTTTGTGCTTCAAGGCATTTTTCACCGTTACCTTGGCAAAAATCTCAGGCGAGAAGGTCGGCAATTCATCAAACACAACCTCGCTACCTTGGCTGAGTGAATCACCAATACGGAAAATACCCGGGTCAAATAATCCTATAATATCGCCAGGAAAAGCCTCCTCGACAATATCACGGTCCTGTGCCAGGAACTGTTGTGGCTGGGACAGCTTAATTTCCTTGCCCATCCGTACATGCTTAACACTCATCCCGCGTTGAAACTTACCGGAGACAATACGCAAAAATGCAATACGGTCACGGTGAGCCGGGTTCATGTTTGCTTGAATTTTAAATACATAGCCGGTAAACTTTTCGTTTGTTGGCTCAATTTCCCCAGCTGTACTACGGCGCGGCTCCGGTTTAGGAGCAAGCTGAAGGAAGTTTTCCAAAAATGTTTGTACACCAAAATTATTAATCGCACTGCCGAAGAATACAGGTGTCAATTCTCCGCGCTGTACTTTCTCCATGTCAAAAGGGTCACCCGCAACGTCAAGCAACTCCAAGTCCTGACATAATTGGTCATGCAGATATTCGCCCGCCATCTCACGAATGATCGGATCATTGTAATCTTCCACTTTCTGTACTTTGATCGTGGAATGGTCATCTCCCTGAAACAGCTCGACCTGATTTTTGACACGGTCATAGACACCGCACAGCTCACGGCCTGTACCAATCGGCCAATTCATAGGCACCGAACGGATGCCAAGCACCTGCTCCAGCTCCTCCATTAGATCAAAAGGACTGCGTCCCTCACGATCCAGTTTATTAATGAAGGTGAAAATCGGAATTCCACGCTTCGCACAAACCTGAAACAGTTTAATCGTTTGTGCTTCCACACCTTTCGCCACGTCAATCAGCATGACTGCACTATCTGCTGCTGTTAATGTACGATACGTGTCTTCACTGAAATCCTGGTGACCTGGGGTGTCCAGAATGTTGATGCGGTGACCATTATAATCAAATTGCATTACTGAGGATGTTACAGAGATCCCCCGCTGTTTTTCAATCTCCATCCAGTCACTCGTAGCGTGTTTGCTTGCTTTACGCGCTTTAACTGAACCCGCAAGACGAATCGCGCCCCCGAACAGCAGCAGCTTTTCCGTCAGTGTCGTTTTACCCGCATCCGGGTGAGAAATAATCGCAAACGTACGCCGTTTGTCGACTTCCTGTTGAAGTATATCTGTTGTTTTACTCATTTCACATATCCCTTCATGATCAAATCCATTGCATTACTGCTCAAGCTATTCATAAAAAGGCCATGATGCACGCCTGTTTTCATAAGTTCATCGGCTCTATCGGCTATATTGCCGTTAGCTCCAGTATTCGGCGTACTCCGTTACCATATTCATTAAAAATACGATCTATTTACATGTTTTAGCCTGCCTTTAACTTATAATCAGTTGCAAACTGAAAACCTGAGACTAAGCTATTATAGCACACTCCGAACGCAAAGCATCCCCTTACGTCCTGAACAGGACATAGGGGGATGCAGGACAAATCGGGATTACTGAACGCCGCCTACTCGCCAGATGACATTATCTTCATCCTGACCGCTAACCGGCCACCACTTGAAGCCATCCTGCTCCAATAGCTTGTGAGCACCTTCCGGTCCCCATGAACCTGCAGCATAGGTTTCCAGCGTATCCGGGGTCTGCTGCCATGCTTTGGCGATTCGATCGACGAATCCCCATGCCGTGGCAACCTCATCCCAACGCGTGAAGTACGTCGAATCACCCTCAATTGCATCCATCAGCAACCGTTCATAAGCCTCCGGTGAGTTGATACCCACCATACAGCTTTGGCAAAAATCCATAGCCAGTGGCTCAATATCTGATTCCGAACCGGGTTTCTTGGCATTGATTTTAATGTAAATGCCCTCCATTGGATTGACCCGAATCACGAGCAAGTTCGGTTCCAGCTTATGCTTTTGACCGAGGTACACGTTCGTTGGCATGCTCTTAAATTCCACAACAATCTCCGTTGTTTTTACAGGGAGACGTTTGCCCGTACGGATATAGAACGGTACGCCAGACCAACGGAAATTATCAACAAACACGCGTGAAGCAAAATAAGTCTCTGTGTTCGATTGTGGATCAACCTTGTCTTCTTGGCGATACCCCGGCAACTGCTGACCGCGATAACTGCCTTCGGTGTATTGACCACGCACCACATTGGTTTTCACATCCTCAGACGTTTCAAAAGGGCGCAGCGAACGCAACACTTTTACCTTTTCATCACGGATATCCTCAGGCAACAAACGACTAGGTGGCTCCATCGCAATCATCGTTAGCATTTGCAACATATGGTTCTGTCCCATATCCCGCAAGGCGCCGGAATGATCGTAGTAACCTCCGCGTTCCTCCACCCCTACCGTTTCACTAAGCGTAATTTGCACATTGGCAATATGCTTATTATTCCACAGTGGTTCAAAGAAGGCATTCGCGAAGCGGATCACCTCAATATTTTGTACCATTTCCTTGCCAAGATAGTGATCAATCCGATAAATTTCTTCTTCGGCAAATACTTCTCGTATTTCAACGTTCAATTCTTGTGCAGATTCGAGGTTATAACCGAATGGCTTCTCAATCACCAGGCGATTCCAGCCCTTTCCATCCATCATGCCGCCATCTTTCAAACTCTTCGACACGCTTCCGAATAACTCAGGAGCCAAGGCCAAATAAAACAACCGATTTCCCGGTATGTTAAACTTGCTTTCTATAGACTCCGTCTGCTGTCTCAGCTCATGGAACCCTTCGACATTGTTGATATCCAGCGATTTATATTCAAAATGCTCGGCAAATGCCTGCCATTCTTGATCATTTTCTGCTTTGTAGCGACTAAACTCCTGTATGGAAGCGTACAGGTCATTACGGAATTCTTCCTCTGTGCGAGGACGCCTTGCTACACCAATAACGGCAAAATCGTCAGCAAGCTTGCCTTCGCGGTACAAGCTGTAAATAGCAGGAAAAAGCTTGCGACGAGCCAAATCGCCCGTAGCGCCAAAAATAAACAGAACTGCGCCTTGCGTCACAACAGATTCTTTAACAGGTATGTCAGCCATGAAGTACCTCATTCTTCCCATGTCAAGATTCCGCAATCCACAATCCCCGAAATCTGCATGTAGTATTGTGTATATTTATACAAGATCATACTTGATTTTCGAAAAACATGGAACTAAAGATTTGATGATATTTTATCATATCCTACATGGATAAGCTATCCGATGAATCATAAATTTACCTTATAAGTCAGTATTCAATCGTGATGAGCGGGAAACCGAGTGTTATACGTGTATCCTGCTGCTCCCTATCTTCATGTACAGCCATCTGCATCCGGACCTGATGCTCACCGCTTTGAATCATTAACGGCAGCTCTGGAGCTTCATAGGATATAGCCACAGTAGTCGCATCCGTATATCTTTCTTTGGCCTGCATCGAGATATTCCATGCTAAGCTCGCCTCTGTCAGTTTCAACAGTTGATCTTTGGATTCCTCTGTATGCAGCGAACGCTGAAGGGCCGTGTTCCACTGTGCTTGAATTCCCATAGACTTTAATTGCTCAGCACAAAGCTTATGAAGCTGAATCAACCGCTCACGTCCTGCATCATTGCTCTCCAGTTGAACAACTACATACCATTGTCCAGTTTGACGTTCCATCACATTTAAGCGGATTCTCAGATCCTCACTATCACGAACAGAACGATAAACCGTGTGTCCATTTTCTACGAGTTTGTTTACTGTGGGTATATTCAGCTGATCAGCTATCTGTGCCGCCACATCTGCTGGCTCTTCATGGTTAGAAATCCAATCGCCTTGCCACTTCACAACCAGCTTATCCAACGTACCCGGGGTCTGATCCGAGATGATTAACAATGAGCGTAAAGCCGTTTCTGCCTCGCGGGAGTCATTTCGGTTTGTCTGAAGGGTTCCGTAACGCCAGCCAGCTAGTACCAGCACCGTTCCTAATACCAAAATTGCAATAATCCCCTTTTTAATCAGCTCTGCTTTTAACATTATCGTTCCCCCCGCTCCACAACCATCCGATTCCCACACTTACGCTCTGGATACTTTCTTTTTCGGCTGGATTGAAATCTATGAATCTATCAATAGCATTCCCATTGTCAGAGGTTTTATACACACAGCACTACGGCCAAGCCCTTCTAAAATATTCATCTGCCTACTGGGTGTTCGACCATACATCGTAGGCACCGTAAGAATAGACTATGATCACAATGCATCTTACACCAAAAGAGGTGAAATCATGTTTCCGATTTATCCTGTAAATGAAGCCAATGTGGCACCTCATGGTGGACGTCTGGTCTGTGCCGTTATGCGTGATGGTACACGACACATCGGCATCTTAAGTGGGTGTAGCAAAGGCAAGCTGATGTTGAACGGATATCCACCTTCTTTTCCTGGTAGTCTCTATGCCGGGAGCTACAGTAACAAAGGAAAACAATCCCCGAAAAAGATTTCCTCTAAAAAGAAAAAAAGGAATCCTACAAACAAAGCTCGTACCTCTGCCAAACTAAATGCCTTAATTAAGCCGCCCAACGCACCTCTGAGCCCATCCTTTCCTTATGACGCAAGCGGATTTGCTGGAAATGGCTATAGTAATTATGGAAATGGCAGAACAGGCTATCGCGGTGGGTACGGCGGATATGGATACGGGGCAGGGCTTGCATTAGATCTGGCTTTAATCGCCTTTTTATTCCTCCTGATCTAAACAACTTGTTATGGAACACAAAAAAACCGGAGGACTATTGTCGTCTCCGGTTCTTTGTATTCGTTTATTCTACTTCTACTCTGCTAATCCGTTCTTATAGGCATAGATCGCCGCCTGTGTACGGTCTTCCACTCCTAATTTAGCGAGAAGGTTCGTGACATGGAATTTTACCGTCTTAATCCCGATAATCAGCTCATCTGCGATATCCTGGTTAGACTTCCCTTGTGCCAACAGGCGAAGCACCTCCATCTCACGATCAGTCAGCTCCGTATGCGCGGGTGCCTCAGCCTGTGGTTGGCGGAATCGATTCATCATCTTGGAGGCCACCTGTGACTCTAGTACGGACTGTCCGCGTGCAGCTGCACGGATCGCATCCGCTATCTCGGAAGCACGAGACGTTTTGAGCAAATAGCTGAACGCCCCTGCCTCAATGACCGGATACATTTTCTCATCGTCCAAATAACTCGTCAGCACAATCACCTTGGTCTCTGGAAGCAGGCGCGTTACTTGACGTGTCGTTTCGATGCCATCCATGCCATCCATGACTAGATCCATCAAAATCACATTTGGCTTGTATTCGGAAGCCAACCGTATGCCTTCTTCTCCGCTTCCGGCCTCGCCGACCACTTCAATACCTTCTTCCGTCCCCAGCACCGCCGCAAGACCAATCCGTACCATTTCATGGTCGTCTACCAGCAGTACGCTAATCGGTAATTCCGTTTCCATGATCATCGTTCCTTCCGCTTTCATCATTAATAACTGGCACGGACACCTCGATCCGTGTTCCTTTTCCCGGAGCCGTTATATACTGAATAGCTCCCCCAATCTCACTGACCCGCTCCTGCATTGTGGATAATCCATATGAAGTCTGCTTTTTCTCATCCAGTTCAAAACCAATACCGTTATCCCGAATCGTCAGCCTGATAGAATCCGGGCGTTGCACGATACGAATTTCCATGCGGGTTGCTTTGGCATGGCGCAATGTATTAGACATCGCTTCCTGAACAATGCGAAACAAGTGGTTCTCAATGCCTTTAACCAACTGTACTCCGCTTTCAATCTCAAAATCAATCTCCATCGGTACCTTTGCCTGCAACTCTTGTACCAAATCACGCAAACCCTGCTCAAGCCGTTTCCCTTCCAGATAGACAGGCCGCAGATGAAGTAGTAACGCCCGCATTTCGGATTGTGCCACGGAAGACATTTCTTCAATTAGCGCAACTTGCCGCTGCGCTTTATCAAAATCCTTATCCAGCGTCCTCCCCACAGCCGTCGCCGTCATTGAAATAGCAAATAATTGCTGTGATACGGCGTCATGCAACTCTCTGGCCAGCCGCTGCCGCTCCTCCACAATCGCAGTCATCCGTGCCTGTTCTGCCAACTGAGCATTATCCGTGGATAAGCGTTGTAAAGACGTAACTTGTTCCTGCCATTTACGCCCAATCCGTTCCAGCTGCTCTCCCAGCCTGCCAAGCTCATCATGCCCTAGGGGCGGCAACTCACGTGCAGGGGTTCCCTTTTCCCACATCAGCAACGTCTCTCTCAACATTTCCAGTCTGCTTTTAAAGCGGTAGCTTTCATAAAATCCGTACATTGCCCCTGTACCAATCAACACCAGTATAACGGCTCCTGCAACTTTCAATATCATTCCCCAGGTTGGGAACGACTTCACATATCCATATGTATACAGCATATAAAAGACAACTACGCCCACAACAACACACAGGAGGATACCTTCACCCATACTGCGGGTTACCATGTTGGACGTTTTTTTATGATTCATCCCGGCTCCTCCTGATTCAATAAAATCGGACGCGGACATCGCCCGCCAAGTACGAAACGACAAACTTCACTTTATACTCACTCTGCTCAAAATGGGGTGACTTCCAAACCAGTCGATTGAGCATCCCCGCCTCATGATCCCGGTCAAACTGAATCTGTCCGAACAATATGAACATCTCCACCTCTACACCGTAATTATCCGGTAGGGTGATGTCAATGTCACCGAAGATCCCCTGCAAAAATATGACGGGCTCACGTTCCTCTGGGAGAGCCAACGTCAGGTCGGCATCCACGTCCCCAACCACATGCCATATGCTTGTGCTGCGCAGGCTCCAAGGCACTTCATCCCATTTATGATTGGATATAAAATTGTGCTTGAATATGGAACTTTGACCTTTATGCAGCTTCCTTGAACGTGAATAGAATACAGCTAATGATGCTAGTGTAACTACAACAAACAGGAACAAATGATCCAGCACTAACAATCCAGCACCAATCGCGAGCATCGTGTAACCCTTTTTGATTTTGGAATTGCGGATCTTATATATTCCGGCCAACATTAGGATCAGTGCAACCACGGAGAGGAACCCAATCCACTGACCGAATAAAATGATAATCCCGATGCCAATCCCTGCCAGTGCCAAGGCTGATTTTCTTCTCTCCATGCTGCACCCCCTTTTTGTTTATATAGGACGGAAAAGCCATAGTGGCGCAACATTCCGCCATATGGCTTTCCTGAACCATACAGATTAGGCACGATCATCGACCAATGTCCATTCCATACAGCATATCATAATGTCTTGTTTCCGAGTAGTCAGTCCTTCTTCATATCGACTGGTTTAGCACCTGTCTGAATTTTGGACTTAAGCTGTTGAAGCTGCTCATCCACTTTAAACTGTTTTTCAGCCTCAGCCGGATTAACATATGCTTCTCCTGGAGCTTGACGGTAAGGAGCACGCAGTACGTCAGCTTCAGCTTCCATTTGCATGATTTTTTCTTCCATACGGTGGAAGCCCAATGAAGCAGACCCACTTTCAATCGTGTGCAAACTATTGATTTGAGACATTTGCTTTTTGGCTTTCGCCATTTGAGCACGGGATACCAACTCATTGCGCTTGTTGCGCATTTTATAGAATTCATCTTTCATGTCGTGAAGCTGCTGTACCAATTCTTTTGCTTGAAGCTCAGCTTGTGTATGCAAGTCGCGGTATTCGTCCTGCTTCTGCACAAAATAAATCTTCTCTCCCAACAACTTGCGCGCTACTTCTTCCTGACCATTTCGCAATGCGGATTCAGCTTGCTTCTCACGCTCATTGGATACACGTACCGCTTCCTCCAAACGCTGTTTCATACGTCGTTCATTCGCCATTTGCTTGGCAACCGTTACCTCAGCCTCGTGAATTTCCGCCTCCATATCGCGCAGATATTGATTCAACATAATAATCGGATCTTCCACTTTATCCAACACTTCATTCACCGATGCTCTTGTCATATCCTTCATTCTTTTAAAGATCCCCATTATTTACGATCTCCCTTCTCAAATTGCTCTACTTTTTTGCGTAACTCTGCCAATTCTTTTTTCATTGCCTTTTTCTCGATATCTTCCATCATGGAATCCAGGTCACTGTTCTGACCTGTGTTAAATTTAGATGAGTTGCGGGCATCTTGACCAAAAAACGGATTCGAATTGCCATATGCACCGCCCTGGTTGTAACCAGTTCCCTGCCCATACTGCGATCTTGTATTGTTACTGCCATAATAGCGTGGATCCTGTTGATTGTAGGGACCGCTGTCAGGGCCAAATCCTCCATCGAAAGGAGATCTCGGCTCCTTGGAGATAACCAGGGCCGCAATCACATAAATCATAAATGTGGTTCCTGCTGTAATAAAGAAACTGATCACAACCAGAATACGAATCCATGTTGAGTCCATTCCTGTTGCGTCAGAAAGACCGCCACATACACCTGTTATTACTCTATCCCGGCTTGATCTGTAAATTCGGGTCATTATCAAATTACTCCTTCCCGCTGTTGTTCAGCTTGCTTTTCAGTCTCGCCCACTCTTGTTCGAGCAGCGATCCACCGCCTTGGGCATCCTGTGCATGGTCGCCCTCACCCCGACGTAAATCACGCAGACTCATCGTTTCTGCTTCCATATCGGCTACCCGGTCTTCCAAGCGGTTGAACATTCGGGGAACATTCCGTCCACCGTATGTACCAGCCCGTTCGTTCATTTGCTGCTGGAGTCTCAACGTCTGTACACGTGCCGCATAATACTGACGCTTGCTGTGTACCGTTTGATATTCTGTCTTTAATGTATCTAGCTGTTGTTCTAGCTCACGTAGTGATTCACGGCTCTGCTCCCACAGTTCTCTATACTGCTCTTCTTTTTCTGCATATAGCATTTTCTCCTGAAGGGCCAGCTTCGCGATATGTTCTTCATCAGCCTTCAAAGCCAGTAGCGCCTGTTCCTCCCGTTTGGTCTGCATGGACAATGCATGATCCAACTGCTGCTTCATCTGTCTTGTATGCATCGCATACTGTTGATGGAGTTTTTCCGCTTCGGCAATTTCCTGGCGGGTATTATACAAGAACTGGTCAATCAGTTGCACTGGGTCTTGACTTTGTTCCAAATGCTCATTAAAGGTCGCTACCGTGATATCGCGCATTCTTCGAAAAACACTCATTTGCGTCTGCTCCTTTCACAATTCGTATCCCATAATTCAACAATTCAACACTTCGTTACTGCAATCTTTCTTCATTCGCCAAACTGCTAAAATCAGTAACGTCTTCTGCGGTCACTCAGCAGGGAAACACCAAATATGATTAACCCGATTGCCAGTAGCGGTCCCAGAAGCCAGGACAGTTTGCCAAGCAAAATCAGTACCCCAAGTACAAGTACGATCCAGCCGAAGAGCGCATTTCCTTTTTTCACACCGTAGTAGCCTAGCATGACCATAGCTATCGGAATTAAGTAACCAATCAGATGTCCTAAAAAGTGACCGAAAAACGGAGTAAACTTACCGAGCAGCATAATCGAACCCAACACGATCAGTACAATGGCTAACCCATTCCCTTTGTTAACTCTCATCATCTCTCACCGCCTTTCACTGTGTCTTGCTTATGTCCTTATTGTACGCTGAACAAGCGTTTGACAAAACGGACCCCAGACGGTTTTTGAACCTAGACCTAAGTCGGGGATGAGTATAGACCTGCGGCTATCCTCCTCTATGCTGTTCTGCTGCATGGGCTATCGAGTGTTGCTCACCCGCTTGCTTGGAACGTAGTGAAAGGACGAGACAAGCCAGTAACGCTATAGCTGCAACCATATAAGGCAGATTAATATGAACATCGAATAGCAATCCCGCAACAAGCGGTCCAATCACATTACCCAAGCTGGTATAGGACGAGTTCATGCCTGCCACAAAGCCTTGCTCATCTCCAGCCTGCCGCGATAGAGAAGTGCTTACTGCCGGACGAAGGATATCCATAGCCAGAAAAATGATGAAGGTCGTCAGCATAATCATCACGTACTGTTCAGCAAATAGGGTTAGAAAAATGAACAGGCCCCCAATAGCCAAACAGAGGTGAATTATTTTTTTCTCTCCAAAACGATTAATGATCCATCCAAATATAGTCGCTTGGACAACTGCTCCCAAAATGGAGCCTGTCGTTATGATGATGGCAATATCCATCGGTGTAAAACCATATTTATGGTCAACAAACAGTCCAAATACTGTTTCAAAGTTCGCTAACCCAAAAGCAACGACAAATACAATGAGTAAACCCATGAAATATGGAGATTGATATGACTTGGCAAATTGCTGCAAAAGATTTTCTTTTTGACGTGGAAGCTCTCTATTATATTGTTGCTTTTCCTTGCTTAAAGACTCAGGCAGTACTAACAGAGACAAGATAGCTGCTATTCCCGCAGCTCCTGCTGCCGCAAAAAAGGGAATGCGTATTCCATATGTGGCAAGCAATCCGCCAATCCCTGGCCCGATTATGAAGCCTGTGTTGATCGCTGCATTGATCATGCCCATTCCCTTGCCTCTTTCCTCAAACGAGGTCACGTCAGCAACATAGGCCATAATAGAAGGAGTAAGCAACGCTGCCCCTGCTCCACCCATGATTCGTGCTATGAACAGAGTAGGAATGGAATTCGCCAGTCCAAAAACAAGCTCTGATAACATGAAGATGAACATCCCAGAAACAATCAACTTTTTACGTCCATAACGATCAGACAACTTTCCTGACAATGGTGATAACAAAAGCTGTGTCAACGCAAAAGCTGCAACCATCAGTCCCATCGAGGAACCATTCATCCCTAGCTCACTTATAAACTTAGGTAACACAGGGACAACCAATCCAATCCCCATGAATGCCAAAAAAATGTTAAGCATCAATAACAGCATTGCTCCTCGATTTCTTGTGAGTATAGACATATTTCCACCCTTCCTTTTCCGTATCTCTTTATTCAACATTAGGTAAACTTCATTATTCTTTTTCAAAAACAATTGAAACTAAAATTGTTTTCTTAGTTTTCATATAAAAAAATGGCCTCTTCAAATATGCAGCATATTGATGAGGCTATTTTTTATTTTTCGACCAATCCGAACAACAGAATATCTACAATAGAATAAGTTGCTTCCTCTACCGTCACACTGTTATCCAGAAAGAAACGCTGATCAAGCGTTAAATTTACAGATTCAATAATAAGCTTCATGATCAGAGCCTCATTTTTGTTCACAATAATTCCTTCTTGGATGCCTTCCTGAATTAATGTTCTAATCGGAGACCAGTCATTTAAATCGGCATGTACCCTTTTCCATTGCTCAGGATAATACTTTTTCATCTGGTCCAATATTCTTAAATCGTAAAACTTATAATACAGAGGCATGACCCTAATCGACTGCTTAATCTTGTCTAACAAAGATAACTCATTATTTTCGATAATTTGCTCAGTTTTTCGAATCATATCATCATTTGTACGCTCAATAAGTGTTTCTAAAATAAGCGTCTTAGACGAAAAATTTTCATACAATGTACGCTTACTAATAGCGAGTCTTTTCGCAAGATCATCCATCGTAAATTTCAATCCATTTTCATGAACTTCATCTACAAAAGCCTCCAAAATTCTTTCCTGCATATTCGCCCTCATTTCTCTCGTACTTAATAAACCGAAAATGTTTTTTCAGTACCACCATCTTACTATAAGGTCAAAGACCGGGTCAAATTTGAATCTATTGGGAAAACCTAAGCAAAGTTCTTCCCTCAACTAATCTAAATCCAAGTTAGTTTTGTTCCTTAAATCATGAGTATGAATAATAAAAAGGATGATAAAATGCCTTTAAGCATTTTATCACCCTTTTGTGTATACCGGCGAGAGGACTCGAACCTCCACGGTTTCCCACTCGATGTCGAATACAATCTTGATAATACCTTGTTTGATGAAGTAAAAATTTTAGAATACTTGTACAACTTCTTTAATATCATCAATTTCCTCAAGAATTGCGCGCTCAATAGCAACCTTTAACGTAATCGTAGCACTTGGGCAACCATTGCAAGCTCCCAAAAATCTTAATTTTGCTATACCGTTCTCAACCTCGACCAGTTCAGCATCTCCACCGTCACGCAGTAAGAAAGGACGTAGTTTGAGAAGAACTTCCGATACTTCATCGAATAAAACTCCATTTTCATCCATTATGTCAACTCCTCCCATTGTTTTACCAACCGTCAATTCAGACCTTTTTTCACCCTAGATCGTCTGAGTGATCCTTTGCTTTTTGCCTAAGAGTGACCTCTTGATCCGAAAGTTCCCTTATAAGCGTATAAATAGAGTCTAAAGGTATCATCACACCACAACTTGCGCTCAATCCTGACAGCATATAGAAGCAGAACTGAAGTTTTCGTATCTCTCGGGCAATTTGAGCTAGTTCTGAATCGTCCGAATTATTTTTCTTCATTACTAGCACGCACCTCGCACTTCTTTAAAGAATGATAAAGGTTTGATCTATTAAATTAATGAATCAACCGATGCTTCCTTCCATCTCAAATTGAATCAACCGATTCATTTCAACGGCATATTCCATTGGCAATTCTTTGGTAAACGGTTCAATAAAGCCCATTACAATCATTTGTGTAGCATCTTGTTCTGTAAGCCCGCGGCTCATTAAGTAAAACAATTGTTCCTCGGACACTTTGGATACTGTTGCCTCGTGCTCCAAAGTAATCTGATCGTTTTTAATTTCATTGTACGGAATCGTATCTGATGTTGACATGTTGTCCAATATCAACGTATCGCACTTAATATTGGACTTGGACCCTGCGGAATCGCGGCTGAAGCTGGACAACCCTCGGTAGTTTACTTTTCCGCCCTGCTTGCTGATGGATTTGGATATAATCGTTGATGTTGTCTCGGGAGCAAGGTGAATTACCTTCGCGCCAGCATCTTGATGCTGATCTTTACCGGCTACGGCAATAGACAGGATGGACCCCTTGGCTCCCCGTCCTTTCAATAATACTGCCGGATACTTCATTGTTACCTTGGAGCCGATGTTGCCGTCCACCCATTCCATTGTCGCATTTTCTTCTGCCACAGCCCTTTGGGTTACCAAGTTGTAGATATTAGGAGCCCAATTCTGAATGGTCGTGTAACGGACACGGGAATCTTTCCGGCAAATAATTTCAATAACTCCACTATGCAGAGAACTGGTACTATAAATAGGTGCTGTACATCCTTCAACATAATGGACAAAGCTGCCCTCTTCGGCAATAATTAATGTCCGCTCGAATTGACCCATATTTTCAGAATTAATACGGAAATAACCTTGTATAGGAACCTTGCACTGAACACCCTTCGGAATGTATACAAAGCTACCGCCTGACCAAACCGCACTATTAAGCGCCGCAAATTTATTGTCGGCGGGAGGGATGATCGTCCCAAAATGTTGCTTAAACACTTCGGGGTATTGCTTTAATGCACTATCCGTATCAAGGAAAATAACGCCTTGATCCTCCAGTTCTTTCCGCATGCTGTGATAAACTACTTCCGACTCATATTGAGCGGATACGCCCGCCAGGAACTTTTGCTCCGCTTCAGGGATTCCCAGCTTGTCAAAGGTTGCTTTGATCTCGGAAGGAACCTCCTCCCAGGTCTTTCCCTGTTTTTCAGAAGGGCGAACGTAATACTGGATGTCATCAAGATTTAGCCCGGTCAAATCCGCTCCCCATTCAGGCATCGGCATTTTGTAGAATTGATTCAAAGCTTTCAACCGAAAATTGAGCATCCACTCCGGCTCTTCCTTGATCCGGGAAATTTCCCGGACAATCTCTTCCGTCAGACCTTTTCCAGATTGAAAAATAGACTGGTGCTTGTCGCGAAACCCATATTTATATTCGCCCATATCTGGTGCTTTTTTAGCCATTAGTATCACTCCTTTTTAACCTTTCAAGATTCATTTTGATTTGCTATGATCTGCCGAGCTTGCTTTCCACTAAATCTTTTAGGCGACTGCGAACACCTTCCAGCGGGATCTCCGAAATGACAGGAGCGAGAAATCCGAAAATAACAAGATGTTCGGCTTCACTCCGTGATATCCCGCGCGACATCAGATAATAGATTTGCTCTGCATTTACTTGCCCCACGGATGCAGCATGACCCGCGGTTACATCATCCTCATCTATCAGCAGGATCGGATTGGCATCGCCGCGAGCTTTAGGACTTAGCATAAGCACGCGTTCTGTTTGCTGACCATCACAATGGGTTGCACCTTTTTCAATCTTTGTAATGCCGTTGATAATGGCCGTAGCTTCTTCAAGCATGACTGCACGCGTAATCATCTGGCTTACCGAGCTTCTGCCAAAATGCTGAGCTTGAGTTGTATAGCTCGATTTTTGATTGCTCGTGCCAATAGCAATCACCTTATTGTCGGAGTCCGCCCCGTTGCCTTGTAGCAAAGTCTTGGTATCGCTGGCGGTATAACCATTGTTCATCTCACCGATAATCCATTCCACACCCCCATCAGCAAGAACGACCGCCCGTCGCTGGGTGAAATCTGTTGTAGTTGCAGCAAGCTGATGAACCGAAGCTACTTGCACCTTTGAGCCCGCCCCCGCGAAGACCTCCGTCACACCGTTATGCAATACCTTGACATCATCACCACTCGATACACAATTATCCACATAAGTGATCTTGCTGTTGCTCCCTGCCACAATTAAGACGTGAGGAGCAAAACACACACCGCTTGTATCGTTAAGAAAGATCGCTTGAATGGGTGCTTCAACCTCTACACCGTCTGGGACATATAGAAAAACGCCACCACTCCATAAGGCACTGTGTGCAGCAGATAAACGATGTTCTTCTGGCTTTACTGCCTGAAAGAGATAACGTTGAACCAGCTCCTCATGCTCTTTTGCCGCAGTATGCAGATCCGTTAAAATGACTCCCTGGGCGGCTAAGCTCTCGGACAATTTCGTATACACTACATCCGAGTTGAACTGAACGATTAGTCCGCCTTTCACCGGAGAAGCAACCAAACCTCGAACAACCTCCGGCGCTTCCTCCAAACTAGACCACGCATTCTCAGCTTTGTAATCTCCACTTTCGTAGATATCCCATTTTTCGAGATTGATTTTCTCCACTTTAGGCAACTCCAGCGTCCCTGCCAGTTCGAGTGCGTGAACGCGGCGTTCAATCAGCCAACGGGGTTCATCCTTAGCGCTTGACCATGCGCGTAAATCGTCCACATTCATTGAAACTCTAGCTTGTATATCCACGTGCTGTTCCTCCTCTCCGGCTTTTAAGCTTCCCTTACCGTCTCATCCGTAATTCCAAGTTCCTCCTTCACCCAATCGTACCCTTCAGCCTCCAAACGGTGTGCAAGCTCCGGACCGCCAGATTTAACTATCCGGCCTTGCATCATGACATGCACAAAATCCGGGGTAATATAATTCAACAGTCGTTGATAATGGGTGATGATTAAAAAGCCTCTATCCGGGCTGCGCATCTCATTTACGCCATTGGCCACAATACGCAGTGCATCAATATCAAGCCCTGAGTCCACTTCATCCAGGATCACAAACTTGGGTTCAAGTAGCATCATTTGCAAAATCTCATTCCGCTTTTTTTCACCGCCAGAGAATCCCTCATTCAAATAACGATGCACAAATTCCGGGTTCATCTCCAGCCCCTTCATTTTGCTCTCCATTTCACGGATAAAACGGATTAAGGATATCTCATCGCCTTCTTCACGCCGTGCATTGATGGCACTTCTGAGAAAGTCCGAGTTGGTCACGCCAGCAATTTCACTTGGGTATTGCATAGCGAGGAACAAGCCTGCCTGGGCACGCTCATCCACCTCCATCTCCAGAAGGTCTTCATTGTCCAATGTCACCTTACCGCCAGTAACCTCATATTTGGGATGGCCCATTAAAGCTGAAGCCAATGTACTTTTTCCCGTCCCATTAGGCCCCATAATCGCATGAATCTCTCCGCCATGAATCTCCAGTGTGAGCCCTTTTAAAATTTCTTTCCCTTCAATCTTGGATCTTAATTCCTCAATCTTTAATGTCGTCATTTATCGTAAACTTCCCTTCGGAGTATTCTTCGGCACGCGCCACCAAATCACTCATAAATTTTCCAATAGTCTGCAGCTCAACCTCTGAATAGGATTCAATGAATTGGTAAAACCTTTCTTCTTTTTCTTTGTGCAGTTCTTTATGCAAATGATAAACGTGTCTTCCCTTATCCGTTAAACTAAAGTATATCTCCTTACGATTGCTGTTCAGTTGACTTCTCATAATGAAGCCCATTTCCAGCAGCTTTGCACTAATTTTAGTAATGCTAGCTTTGGACAACCCCATCTTCTCCACAATCCCGGTATGATTTATCGGTTCATAATCACCAATGCAATCAATAACGTGTACACTAGTAATATTGTTAGAGAGCATGTCAATCTGGTACTTTCTGGCCTGTTGCCGAAACGAGTTAAATTCTTGTTCAGTATACAGCTCATTCAGATGTAGCATTTTAATATATTGCTCGTAAAGATGACCTTTAAAATGATTTTGAAACTCCAATTTCCCAATCTCCCCTCTCTTGTAGTAGTTGCAGACCAAGATCAGTGTCACCATTAGATTATTTTTTGTTCACTAGTGAACAAAATCATATTAACACAATTGATATTGATAATCAATATCAATTGTGTTAAATGTGACGCAATTTTGGAGGCGCTTTTCATGGGTTTGTTGTCATTGTCATCGGCCTCATGCTGTGTTTTGACTAGGGCACGTCCCGGAAATGGTTTTGCCTACTCTGATCAATCCTGCTTTGCGGGGGTTGAACAATGGAACCCATTCGGCAGCACCCGGATGGATCTGGTAACCGAAGCCAAGTCCAATACCGTTGCCTATGAACGTCATGGTACACCTGCCACAGACCGGGGTCGCTACCGTAAAAGGAGGACAAAGGTGGTGCTTGGCCGAGCTGTTTTAAAGCCGTATCGCCGCGTTTGAGTACGCTATCGTGAGCATGTATGGCAATGAATAATCCGTCAGTTACCTGTGTCTGGATATGTTATGGGGCCAAAGAGTATACCAAAAACTGTAGTTTTTGCTGGTGAATCCGAACAGGCGATGCTCCATTCTAGCCAGCACCGATCTGACACTGGAGGCGACCTAGATCATCGAACTTTATACCGCCCGATTCAAAATCAAATGCACCTTCTGGGCGCTAAAGCAATCCATCGGCGGATTCAGCTACCACTTTTGTAGCAAATCCATTCCGAAGCCCAACCGGTATTTGAAAAAGGATCGGGTTCACCCTCTGGAGTTATTGGAAGAGGAGAAAGCGCAACGGGACATCAGCCTAACTGTAAAGATGAGAATGGTAAACGATAACCAAAATGGATCCCTACGGGGCTTAAGATAAAAGGAACCAAGAAAAGAGCCGAAATCTTGCTTCAGGAAGCCAGGAAGAATTATCATATGAAAGGACAAGCACTCGCGGTTGAAAACGAAGATATGCTGTAAGAGTAAAAGCGGCTACTCCATCTGTTCGGAGACTTTATGCTTCAATGGCTAGAGATGATGAAAAACAGTATCGGGCTTATCTCCTATATCTCCTATTACGACATTGTAAAAGGCCGCGTAGATCCTTTTTCCGAGAGAAAGAAGGGATGTATTGCTTGATGATTTAACTACAGAGGATTTTCAGACCTTGTATACCCATGAAATGAATGTGCAAGGTGTCAGCACCAATACCTTTATTCATTACCACGCGAACATTTGCAGAGCCCTTCAGTATGCCGTGAAAATAAAGCCGATTGTGGCGAATCTCCCTGACTTAGTTGAAAGCCCAAAAAAGAACAATTACGTCGTGAGCTTCTACAATGCCGAGAAGCTGAATCAACTCCTCGCAGTAATCCGAGGCGAAAGAATTGAGCTTTCCGTTATCCTGGCTGCCTTTTATGGGCTAAGCCGAAGCGAGGTCGTAGGATTAAAATGGTCAGCTATTGATTTATTGAATTGACTATTAATATTAAACATACTGCCACATCGGGCAATTTGAATGGTAGATATATTGAAATTGAAAAGGACCGAACCAAGAATAAAGCCAGTCTCCGTATACTGCCACTGGTGGACACGTTCTATGAGCTTCTGATTCGTATGAAGGAATAACAGGAATCCTATCGCTTGTCTTCTGACAATTCTTATTGTCTTGAATACCTGGAGTATATTTATGTAGATGTATTAGGGTAAGCATGAAAGAAGTTCAGGAATGGCTGGGTCATAGTGATTACGCAATAATAGCCAATGTTTATTCGCATTTGGAGTACAACTCGAAAGTATCTTCAGCTCAAACAATGAGTGAGGTATTAAAACTCGAATAAAAAAAGCTCACTAGAGAATGTCTCTAATGAACTCTTTTAGTTAATACCGGCGAGAGGACTCGAACCTCCACGGTTTCCCACTCGATTTTGAGTCGAGCGCGTCTGCCATTCCGCCACGCCGGCGTATTCAATTATGGAGGCGCCACCCAGATTTGAACTGGGGAATAAAGCTTTTGCAGAGCTTTGCCTTACCACTTGGCTATGGCGCCAGAGTGTAACAAAGCGGACGACGGGAATCGAACCCGCGACCCTCGCCTTGGCAAGGCGATGCTCTACCGCTGAGCCACGTCCGCATAAAGATGGCTGGGGATATAGGATTTGAACCTATGCATGACGGAGTCAAAGTCCGTTGCCTTACCGCTTGGCTAATCCCCAA
>NZ_JANAVI010000007.1:0-298007 GCF_024213325.1 Paenibacillus sp. MZ03-122A
GGTAGATTACAGGCGACTGGCTGCTTAAACTTGAAAGGTGTTTTGATCCCTGTCTCACAAACGGGGGTCAGTCCCATAAGTGGCTTAGGAGGCTTTTTTCAATAAAAAGGAATGAAGTTCATGGAAGGATGAAGCTAAATAATTTTAATTGTTGAGCACCGAACAAAACACTTTATCAGAAACGAGGCCGAGTATTTTGAATACATCTCATGTTGTGGTTAAAGTGAATCTCCGTTAACAGGGCGAACCTTCCTCTACAAATTTCAATATATCGCATGTTGTGGTTAAAGTCTCACGGACACTCTCAACCATCTCACGACTGTTAAATTTCAATACATCACATGTTGTGGTTAAAGGTGCACCTTCTGGCGGCTGATTACTGCCCGTCCATTATTTCAATACATCACATGTTGTGGTTAAAGCACAACACCCACATATAACAGTAATGCGCATAATATATTTCAATACATCACATGTTGTGGTTAAAGCTACTGCTACACAGGCGCTACGTATGCGCCGGTATCTATTTCAATACATCACATGTTGTGGTTAAAGATGTAGAACCGGACAAACCTTTAGTTCTTACATTTGAATTTCAATACATCACATGTTGTGGTTAAAGAGGTTGATAATCTCTCCACTGGCTACCATCTTACCTATTTCAATACATCACATGTTGTGGTTAAAGGCCCTCCGGCAGTCACTTCTTCCGCTGTCTGTGCCATTTCAATACATCACATGTTGTGGTTAAAGGATACAAATTCGAGGACCTAAGCACCAAATACCTGAATTTCAATACATCACATGTTGTGGTTAAAGTACCACGCGTTCAGTCGCCAGCCCTGTTGCATCTGATTTCAATACATCACATGTTGTGGTTAAAGGATTGTCCCAATAAATATCCTTATAGATCGCTAATTTCAATACATCACATGTTGTGGTTAAAGATTTGAAAGCTTCAATGGCGATAGTCGTTATTACTAATTTCAATACATCACATGTTGTGGTTAAAGATATTATGGGCCGCGCAGGGGGATGTGAATCTGTAATTTCAATACATCACATGTTGTGGTTAAAGTTGCGGCACCTGATTCACCGTTGCTGTTACATCCGACATTTCAATACATCACATGTTGTGGTTAAAGCAGCGCCCGAAAATCAAACCAGTTTTTCCATATTTAATTTCAATACATCACATGTTGTGGTTAAAGTTATTTTGGTCGGGTTTCACAACCGCCTGACCCTACATTTCAATACATCACATGTTGTGGTTAAAGTTGTAAACAGGGATCAGGAAGTACCGAAGCAGCTGTAATTTCAATACATCACATGTTGTGGTTAAAGAAACGGGCGGGCTGGGAGAAATGTCAACCCGCCGTAATTTCAATACATCACATGTTGTGGTTAAAGAAGCATGGTTAACAGCAATGAAAAAGGAAAGAGCGCATTTCAATACATCACATGTTGTGGTTAAAGGATAGCCCTCAAACTGTTCCGGCGTTAATTTGGCTTATTTCAATACATCACATGTTGTGGTTAAAGAACGGGGTCTGTGGGTAACGCAATACGTGATCCAGCAATTTCAATACATCACATGTTGTGGTTAAAGACGGAAGTGGTGGCTGCTACTGCTGAAAATCGCTAATTTCAATACATCACATGTTGTGGTTAAAGAGATTTCACCTCACTTAAATAGAATAAGAGCAATTAATTTCAATACATCACATGTTGTGGTTAAAGTATATCATAGCTTTTTTCTTGGTTTCTTCATCCCAAATTTCAATACATCACATGTTGTGGTTAAAGTAACCCATTCCAGACTGGATATGCACCATCCTACTCATTTCAATACATCACATGTTGTGGTTAAAGTGAGTACATAGACAATGACGCGGCTATGGATATTTTATTTCAATACATCACATGTTGTGGTTAAAGCGCGAAAGTAACGCTAAATAAATGCTAGATAACTGGATTTCAATACATCACATGTTGTGGTTAAAGCCAGGATTCTGGACACGTGCCCAGGAGGTATGAACAATTTCAATACATCACATGTTGTGGTTAAAGAAACCGACGTTCCGCAATCCTTGGCAACCTTCGTGAATTTCAATACATCACATGTTGTGGTTAAAGAGTTAATAGCCGCACCTACCACAGTCTCATAGTCCTATTTCAATACATCACATGTTGTGGTTAAAGGTGGGACAGACCACCTTACATTGTGCTTGCTGTAGAATTTCAATACATCACATGTTGTGGTTAAAGTAACATCAATCCATTCGCCGCCCAGGGTTTTACTGTGATTTCAATACATCACATGTTGTGGTTAAAGGACTGGAATTTTTTTTGGTCGATGTGGAAGAACTTCAATTTCAATACATCACATGTTGTGGTTAAAGGCTAGTAGAATCAAGCTTTTCAGTTTTAATAATGTGCTTATTTTACTACAGCCACAAGGGTTTCGCAATTTTTTCCCAACCGTAGACCCCTACCCTCTGATTGTAGAGAAAAACGTCTAAAACCCTTGCACCTCTAAGAAATTCCACGTCTCACTCTTTTAAGAGGTTGGGAAAAAATCACCTACAACGCTTAATGAAATACCTTAATTTATTAGGAACATCATTGGATGTACACCGTGGAATTCATTCTTGAAATAAAGTCAATGCATCGGGAAAAACACCCTTTTAACTTGCTATGAATATTCCCCACTCAACTTCAATGGATATTTTTTATGGAAATCCCCTCCACTGCTCTATATAATTCAGGTACAGTTCGTCACACGAGCTTAATCTAAAAATTAGGGGTGTACCACACCTATGTCACAACATATTTTACTAATTGAAGACGATCTATCCATTGCCGAAATGTTACTCAAAGCACTCAGCAAGGAAGGCTACAATTTAACTACCGCCTATGACGGGGAAGAAGGGCTTCTCGCCTTTGAACGTCATACCTATGATCTGGTACTGGTGGATTTGATGATGCCGAAGGTGGACGGTATGGAGGTGATCCGCCGGATCCGTACCCATAGCGCTGTCCCGATTCTGATTATGTCAGCCAAGGACAGCGACGTGGATAAAGCGCTTGGACTGGGCTTTGGGGCAGACGATTATGTTGCCAAACCTTTTTCAATGCTGGAAATGACAGCTCGTATTCAGTCCGCGATCCGCAGATCTACTACATATGCCCGTCAGCAACAACAGGAGGAACAGCCGCAAGCACAAGTTTTGACCTACGGCAGTCTGCGCATTGATTTTGATCATTTTACAGTCATACGCAATGAAAATGAAATTCAGCTAACAGCCAAAGAGTCCGATATTTTGAAGCTATTTGTAGCCAATCCGAACCGGGTATTTACAAAAGCACAATTATACGGATTTATTTGGAAAGACGATTATATGGGCGACGAGAACGTGATTAACGTCCATATTCGCCGTCTGCGTGAGAAAATCGAAGAAGATCCCTCTCATCCTGTCCACATTAAAACGCTATGGGGCATTGGCTACAAATGGGAGAATGGCTGATATGAACATCGAGAACATTTCTGAATGGATTGTCGGCCTCATCATGTCAGTCGTTATAGTATGGCTTTGGCGTGAGCGTATGGCCTATAAGCGCAAAATAAAGGATATCCGAACCCTACTAGAGCGGATTG
Source organism: Paenibacillus sp. MZ03-122A (assembly GCF_024213325.1). Classification (NCBI taxonomy): domain Bacteria; kingdom Bacillati; phylum Bacillota; class Bacilli; order Caryophanales; family Paenibacillaceae; genus Paenibacillus; species Paenibacillus sp. MZ03-122A. The sequence goes on from NZ_JANAVI010000007.1 coordinate 3,659, forward strand.
TGACGGTGAATCATGCGGAAAAGCTGCTATATGTCACAGGTGACGTTGAACTGCAACGACTCATGACGGAAATTAATCGACTGCTGGACTTGAATCTCAGAGTGTCTGCAGATTACAACCGTAGCCAAATCGCCATGCGCAAAATGATTTCGAACATTTCCCACGATCTCAAGACCCCGCTTACGGTTGTGCTTGGATATGCCGAGATGCTGGATGGCGATCCGACTATTTTGCCAGAAGAACGAATAAAGCTGCTATCCAAAATTCATCAAAAGACAAGCGAAGCGATTGAGCTGATCGGGAGCTTTTTTAGCTTGGCGAAGCTGGAAGCTAACGATACAGACATTCCACTAACCCGACTGGAGGTGGGAGAACTGTGCAGACGCAGCATTTTGGAGTTTTATGATCTGCTGACCGCACAGGGGTTTACTGTGCACATCGAGATCCCGGAGCATCCTATTCATGCCTTGGGGAACGAAGGAGCGATTGGGCGGGTGCTGAACAATCTGATCTCGAATGCCATTCGCTATGGGGCAGATGGACGGACGCTGGGTCTGGCTCTATTGGAACAGCAGGATACAGTGTGTATAGAAGTATGGGATCGTGGCAAAGGCATACAGGAATCTGAGCAAGATAAAGTTTTTGAACGCATGTACACACTGGAGGACTCCCGCAATAAGGCGGTACAAGGCAGCGGACTGGGCCTTACGATTGCCAAACGTCTGGTTGAAACGATGAACGGAGAAATTCAATTGACTAGTAGACCTTATGAGCGGACAGTCTTCTCTTTTACATTGAAGAAAATCAACTATTAATCGAATTCAGCATTTTGCATAATTCGATTTGTGCTCAACTTAATAAATTTGTAAGAATCACGAAAGAAAAATGAACATTTCGCCCTTTATCCTTGAATTATCAGCAGTATACGAAGGGAGAACACCCATGACTTACGTAATACGTACACATCAGTTGACCAAGGCCCTGAAGGGCAATGAAATTGTATCGGGAGTCAGTATGAATGTGCGCAAGGGAGAAACCTATGGCTTTCTCGGCCCTAACGGGGCAGGCAAGACAACGATGATGAAAATGATTACGAATTTACTCAAGCCGACTTCGGGTGAAATTGAATTATTCGGTGAGAAATTAACGCCAAAATCGTATCATCTGCTCGGACGGATGGGTTCGATTATTGAATACCCGATTTTTTATGACAGGCTGACGGCACAGCAAAATCTCGAACTTCATTGTGAATACATGGGCTACTATAATAAGCAGGCTGTTCGGGATGCCCTAGAATTAGTGAATTTGCGAAATGCGGATGACAAGCCAGTAAAGGATTTTTCGCTGGGAATGAAGCAACGTCTTGGGATTGCCCGCGCTATTGCAACTAAGCCAGAGCTACTCATTTTGGATGAACCCATTAATGGTCTGGACCCCGTGGGTATCAAGGAAATCCGCCAACTATTCCACATGCTATGCAAGGAATATGGGATGACTCTGCTCGTGTCCAGTCATATTTTAGCGGAAATAGAGCAGATTGCGGATACGGTAGGCGTGATTAATCACGGACGACTGATTGAGGAAGTATCGATGGAGCAGGTGCGGGAAACCAATACGGAATATATCGAATTTACGACCAACGATTGTAAAAAAGCGACCTACGTCCTCTCCCATCATCTGAATCTGAATAATATAAGGGTACTAAATGAACAGAGTATACGTATTTACGATTCAAATGTACCGCAGAAACAAATTACGAAAACGCTCATTTTAAATGATATAGAGGTGGATTCCATTCATCAGAAAAGCAGCACGCTGGAAGACTACTTTTTGCGCCTGTTAAACGGAGGTGATCTCCATGCTTAAATTGATGCAGTTGGAGCTGAAAAAATTTCATCTCGCGGGTTATATCCGATCAGCACTGATTGCCAATGCATGCATTCTTGGGCTGCTCTGTATTATCGCGCTGGACAGTCAAAGTGAAGGAATACCCGAATTCACACAGTACACTCAACTCTTGGATCTAATAGACAATTTTGTGAGAGCAACATTTATTGTATTTTCCTCCGTTTTGCTATGCCGCTTTATCGTCGGAGAATTTAAATCCAAATCGATTACGATCTTGTTCATGTACCCGATTCACCGTCAAAAGCTGATGATCGCCAAGCTCTTGGTTGTGCTGCTGTTTACATTCTTGTCTATTATTATTTCGGAAATAATCATTACGGCTGCTATTCATCTGCTCAACCAGTTTGTCTTGATTGTACCGGATAACCTTACTCTTTCCATACTGGGACAACAATCAGCACGGACGCTGATCAATGCCGTTGCTACCAGCTTTATGGGATTGGTTCCGCTGTATATGGGGATGCGAAGATACTCTGTACCCACCACCATTGTGACCTCAATCCTGATTGTAGCATTGCTTTTCTCCAATAATAACGGTGCTCCACTTAGTTCCATAGCCCCCGTGCAAATTGGCTTCTCTCTACTAGGAATGCTTGTGGCTTATGCGGCGATTCGACGTATTGAGTATAAGGATATTACCTCGTAATATGTAATTTCGTAGAGCGCTTTCAAAAAAAAGATGAAAATCATTGTTAGATATACACACATTTTTCACTGGACTTCATTCTAAAACAGGTATATCCTATAGGAGAAATTAAAAACGGAATAAGGATCTTCGGGGTAGGGTGAGATTCCCAACCGGCGGTATGGCTCATGGAGCTAAGCCCGCGACTCTGTATCTGGCAACAGGATACGGACTGATTTGGTGAGATGCCAAAGCCGACGGTAAAGTCCGGATGGAAGAAGATCGAAATATCAACATGCCGCGAAGTGGATGAATACTGCGTTATTAGTTTTGCAGCAACTTCATTTAACTTGCATAAAGCGGCAAGTTTATTTGATCAACCCCCGTCTTGCATGGCCTTTCGCCATGGACGGGGGTTTTTGTGCCACCGGTCCTGTATTCGCAAGGAGCTAATTGAGTATGAGTCAATCTTCTACTGTACTAACATCCAAAGGTTTTGATCGTAGCTCCCACATGAAAAGCGGTTTTTGGCTGGTCGCAATTGGAGCAGCCTTGTGGGGCGCAGACCCGCTTTTTCGTATTATTTTGCTAAAGTCATTTACTTCAACACAAATTGTACTTATGGAGCATGTGCTGCTCTTCCTCGCTCTGACACCGATGCTGTGGAAGCATCGTGAGGAACTCAAAGCGGTACGGCTTCGTCAAGTTTTCGCTATTTTATTTGTCTCGTGGGGCGGCTCGGCTCTGGCCAGCGTGATTTTCACTATGGCACTCAGCAATGGCGATTTGAATGCTGTACTCTTACTCCAGAAGCTTCAACCCTTGGTCGCTATTGTTCTAGCCCGTATTATTTTAAAGGAAATGTTGCCGCGTCATTTTGGAGTATTAATTGTAGTCGCTCTGTTCGGGACGTATCTTCTGACCTTCGGTTGGTCACTCCCCTTCGGACATGTTCGTGATTTTGTTCAGTTTGGTAGTCTGCTTGCACTCGGTGCAGCAGTTCTGTGGGGCGGTTCGACAGTCATGGGAAGTTACTTGCTTCGTTCAATGAAATATGAAACAGTAACCTCCCTCCGCTTCATGGTGGCGCTCCCTCTGCTGATTGTCCTCACCTCTGTAGAGCATGCGCCATGGAATATGCCTGCCGGTACATGGGCGAGCGCAGCTGTGATTATCAATCTGCTATTGCAGGCATTGCTTCCGGGCCTTCTCAGCTTGCTGCTGTATTACAAAGGCTTAAGTACGACCAAAGCGTCTTATGCTACGATGGCAGAACTGAGCTTTCCCATGGTTGGTGTCGTGATTAACTGGATCGCATTTCAGCAAATTGTCACTGTAGCGCAATTGACTGGTTTTATGCTCATCTGGATTACGCTCTTTATGATTTCACGTCAGCAAAAAAATTAACAGTTTAACGTCCCTTTCATGACTCATCCAAGCCAAATCGTGAAGATGCTTTTGCATCTCCGATTTGGCTTTTTTATATATTCGTATTTATATAAAATACAGTTCTTTAGACCTATCTTTCAGAAAAAGTGTCTAAAACATGTAATTATTCTTCGTTTCTCAAAGATTACATCTATAAAATTAGTCGGTTTCTGTCGAATAAAAGAATGTAGTGATCATCAGACACAGAGGAGCAAGAGCTATGACTAAAACAAAACAAACAGTTCCGTGGTGGAACAAGTTTCTCAAACAGTTTTATTTAATGAGGACAAGATTAATAATATCTTTTTTGGCTGTGTTATTGATTCCGAGCGCACTTATCGGGTACTTTTCCTATCAGGGGGCTACAACACAACTCAGTCAGCAAATGGGCGGTTCCGTATACACGAATCTGTATTTGATCCGGAGCAATGTCAATCAGTATGTAGCACCTATTATGAAAGACCTGGACGTGCTTACCACTGAAATCAATTCTGATTCCATTGGTACCAACCAAGAGGCCCTTCAGAAGAAGTTGGATGTCATCGTCAAGGCTCATCCCGAGCTAGATGCCGCGCTTCTCGGTAATGCGAAAGGGCAATACATACGTTCGCCGAAAAAACAGGAGGCCGATTATGACCCCCGGGAGAGAAAATGGTACAAAAATGCGATGCTGGAAAAGGGCAAAGTATTCGTCGGTGTTCCAGTTGCCAGCGTCACGACAGGGAATTTAGTCGTTAATATATCGGGAACGCTGGAGGACGGTGAAGGAGCTGTTGCATTGGCTTTGAATCTGGACAAGATGGGTGAAAGTCTGCAGTCTGTTAAGATTGGTGAACGCGGAGGACTCATTATTGTTGATTCTGAATATAAAGTTGTATCTGGGACTGGAACAGCCTTTAACAAGACAGGCAAAAAACCGGCTGACGCCATAGAGGGACTTCCCGAAGTGGCGACAACCGTCGAAAACGATACTCCTTCCATGTCGCAAATTCAATTTATGAATCGAGATATGCTGGCCTTTACACTTAAGGACCCTCTCACCGGATGGAGCATTGTCGCACTGTCGGATCTGGAGGATTACAGTGATGCAGCCCAACCGATTCTGAAGCAAAGCCTGATTGTGATTGTCATTTCCATACTTGCCGCTGCGATCATCATTGTGCTTATGGTCCGCTCGTTCTTAATTCCGCTGCGCAAGCTGCAAGCAGGAACACGCATCGTCCGTGACGGAAATCTGACCGAACGTGTTAACCTATCCAGCAAGGATGAGTTCGGCGAACTGGCACAGAATTTTGACCAGATGACGCATTCCTTGCATACGATGGTTTCCGAGGTCAATCAAACGTCCTCCCGACTTGCTTCCTCTTCTCTGATGATCAAGGAAAGCACAGAGCAAACGACGGAGTCCGTACAACACGTAGCGGAAACGGTTATGGAATCCGCAGAAAATGCAGCCACCAGCGCCGAGGCATCCGAGCAAACCGCTAATGCCGTTGAAGAAATGGCCAAGGGTGTCAGCACCATTGCCGAATCAGCAAGCTCCATCGTGGATTCAGCAGGACAAACCGAGCATGATGTAGCTCAAGGCAGTCAAATGATCAGCCATGTGCGGACACAAATGGACCGTATTCTGGAAGCTGTAAGCCAAACGGCTAGCCTGATGGATGAGCTATCCCAGCTCTCAGACGATGCGAAGCAGATGAATACAGCTATTGCCGCCATTGCCAAGCAAACCAATTTGTTGTCTCTGAACGCGTCTATTGAAGCTTCCAGAGCTGGCGAAGCCGGGCGTGGATTTGCCGTAGTCGCTATAGAGGTACGCAAGCTGTCTGAGCAATCCAAGGAAAGCGCAGATTCCATCAGTCAGATCATTACTCAGATGCTCGATTTGATTCAACGCTCCACCGCTACCATGAACGGTAATGTTCGTAACCAGGTAGGTGAAGGATTACGTATTAGCCAAGATGCAGAAGGTGCATTTACGAATATTGAACGCTCTACATCTCATATTGTGGAACAAATCCAAAGTGTGTCCGCTGCGGCTGAACAAATCTCAGCCAGTACAGAGGAAGTTTCGGCTACTGTCACCCATTTGGCAAGTCTGTCTCGCAATTCGGCGGACAGTTCGCAGACAACCTCTGCTGCCGCTCAGGAGCAAATGGCGGCCATGGAGGAAATCGCATCTTCGTCTCAGGAGTTGTCCAACATGGCCCAGGATTTGCAACAGCTGGTTAAGCGATTTAAGATTTAAGTTACACATCGTATCGTTGCAATTTCATGCAAGTAAGAATGAGCGGCAGTACATCTAATGACTAACAAAAGCCTTCGTCCGTATGCTAGTTACGGGCGAAGGCTTTTTCCATGTGAGTACTTGGGGTGATTTCTCTTGTTTACTTATAGGGTCATCTGACCGGTTAACTGACGGCGTCTATCTCCTTCGGGGTCGTGCTCCATTTTAATATCCTGATGGAAAATAGCTGTAGTCCGCTCTTCCCTGTCGTACATCGGCCAAGCCTCCTCGGACAGCACAGGCTTCCCATCACGTGCAAAAGCAACCCATGCCTGCTGCATAGCTTGAGCGAGCTTCTGCATCGACGGTTGAATCTCTAATCCAAGCTTACCTAGCAGCTCCAGATTATCGAAAACAAACGCAATTTCGGCACCGTGAACCGCTTGTCCAAAGGTAGGATGTCCCGGCAATGTCCAATCAAAACGATACATCCATACAGGCGCATGCGCCGACTGCGCAACAGCAAGAGCCAATGCAGGACGCCAAAAAAATAGATCAGTCAACATTTGTGCCTGTCCCTCAATCGTAACAGGAAATGGTTCTATCAGGTCGCCGATGTCTGACATGCCCGTCATCATTTCCAATGCCTGACTCGCTGTTGACTTGTTCATTAGATGGGATTCTTTTCGGATGAAATAGGCCCCCTCATGCAAGTTCGTTCCAATCAAAACGGATACCTGCTTTGCTGAACCTTGCGCGATTGCAGACAGCGGTTCATCTGGCAAGGTCACACCGTCCACGACGGGTTGATAGATCATCGCCATCCCTGGTCCGATGACTTCATGCGTCTTCGCCATAGCTAGCATCAGCGCATCTGTCGGCAGCGTAAACAACCGTTCTGGATGCTGAGTGTCCACACCCAGCTGCTGCAGATACACAGCCGTCACTTGTTCGGCCTGTGAAGTTGGCAATACCTGCGACGCACCGCTCTGCAAAATCGCACGCTGGAACAGTCCCTCAGCGGATGGCATCGCCAATAAAGCGGCAATACTCATCGCGCCTGCCGATTCACCGAACACCGTTACTTCGTCCGGGTTACCGCCAAAGGCAGAGATGTGATCCCTAACCCATTCCAGCGCAGCGATCTGATCCAGCAGTCCCGCATTAGAGGTCAGGCCATCTCCCTTTGGAGTCAGATGCAAAAATCCTAACGGCCCCAATCGATAATTGATCGTAACAACCACAACATCGCCATTCTTCGCCATGCGTTCCCCGTCATATAAAGGTATAATCCCGGACCCCGTGACAAAGGCACCGCCATGAATCCACACCATCACCGGACGTCCCTTCTCAGGAGCCTTCGAAGCAGGTGTCCAAATGTTCAGGTATAAGCAATCCTCTGACTGCTCAGGCGGTTCCACCAGATTTCCAGTCATACTTTCAGCGGATGGCATAGGTTGCGGACAGATTGGCCCAAAACTCGTCGCAGCCCGTACACCCTCCCAAGACTCCAAAGGCTGGGGCGCATGAAAACGTAGTTTTCCAACAGGAGGCTGTGCATATGGGATACCTCTCCATACATGATATCCATTCCCCGTTTCCCCACGTAATTGACCTAAACGAGTATGTACCGTAATACTCTCCATCATGAAGCCTCCTTTATTTCGTATCTTCAACACAACGGTATAATATCAATCTTTACATATCTCTATTATACCCTTTGCACACGGCCAAACCAAAAAATACCGGAAGCACTTTTGCGCTCCGGCATTTTTATAAACAAGATAGGGAAATAGCGATTAATCCCGAACTTCTTCTTTGGGAATCAACTTGTAAATTTCTTCGCTTTCCATAGAGTCAATTAGTCGGTCTAGCCACTTGTAATAAGCGACGGCCTGCTTCATTTTCATACGATCTTGCTGAAGAATCGCCTTAAATTCCTCGTACTCTTCACCCTGATTCATCAATCTGTCCAGCTCATCAATGGCTTTGCGCAACACCAGTAAATTTGTTTCTACCGCTTTTCTCCATTTAATAGCGAAGAAATCAGTGAAGGTTTGATGCCAGTCATATTCGACTTCATACAAGTCTTTGCGTGAGCCCTTGCTCCAAACCTTATTTACCATTTTCAGATCCAGTAATGTTCGAACTCCTGTACTCATGCTCGTTTTGCTCATTTCCATTTCACGGCCCATCTCGTCCAGCGTCATCGGTTTATCCGCAAAGAAAAGCAAACCGTATAAATGCCCCGCAGACAAAGTGATCCCATACAGGTCCATGTTTTTACCTATAGCTTCTATAACACGTTTGCGAATTTTTTGCAGCGAAGCCTGCTGCTCATCACCTAACTGGTACAAGCTCATGCTTGCAACCTCCTAATTTTAGAGCATTTTGCACAACCTAGTATGAACGATTTACCCGTAAAAGATTAGCTTTGACGCAATGTATGAAATCTTTCAATAATAAATGAAATGTTTCAAAAACAAAGCTTCTGTCTATATTACAACAGCATGGATCGTTCAAAATCATAATTCGCAAAATTGCTAATGATAGTAAACTTTTAAAATTATGGATATACATAAATCTTTTTCTTATGGTTATATTTCATTGTCTATTTTAAAAAAAGCACTATCGGTTGTAAAGTTCCGAATGTTTGAGCATTCTATAGAACGAAGGAGCATATCAAAGGAAACTTTGTACAGTTTTTTCTGTACGTACTTTATGAACAGTTTTTTTGTTTGAAATGTAAGCAGTGCTTCTGTTACAATTAATTTTGTCATTAACCGTTCAGGATGTTCAGAATTATGATTTTTATACTCAATCCTTAATGCAACAAGGGGTTAATACCAAGCAAAGTATAGAAAGAAGAGGTGTATGTATGACGATTTTGGAAGTCAAAAATGTCAGCAAACTCTTTGGTCCTCACGCAGAGCAAGGTGTTCCGCTCCTGGAGCAAGGCTGGGGCAAGGAAAAGTTGGCCAAAGAAAAACAGATTACTGTTGGTGTCAATAAAGCCAACATGGAAATTAGGCAAGGTGAAATTTTCGTAATTATGGGGCTATCGGGCAGTGGCAAGTCCACTTTGGTGCGAATGCTAAATCGCTTGATTGAGCCTACCTCCGGTGAAATTCTGGTCCACGGCAAAGATCTCCGTAAGATGAACAAAGAACAACTTCGCGAAGTTCGTCGTAAAACCATAAGCATGGTTTTTCAAAAATTCGCCCTGTTCCCACATCGGACTGTATTAGAAAATGTAGAATATGGTCTTGAAATTCAAAAGGTAGAAAAAGCACAGCGTCAGGAAAAGGCGCAACAAGCGCTGGAACTGGTTGGTCTTAAAAACTGGGGCGATAAAATGCCCGATGAATTGAGTGGCGGTATGCAGCAGCGTGTCGGCCTGGCACGGGCGCTGGCTAATGACCCTGAAGTGCTCCTGATGGATGAAGCGTTCAGTGCATTGGACCCTCTCATTCGCCGTGACATGCAGGATGAGCTGTTGGAACTTCAAGATAAAATGAAGAAAACAATTGTGTTTATCACCCATGATCTGGATGAAGCGTTGCGGATTGGTGACCGGATTGCCTTGATGCGAGACGGTGCGGTCGTACAAATCGGTACACCGGAAGAAATTATGATCCAACCGGCTAACTCTTATGTAGCCCGCTTCGTCGAGGATGTGGATCTGTCCAAGGTATTGACGGCTGCTCATGTCATGCTTCGTCCAGAAACCATCACCATGGATCGTGGTCCGCGTGTGGCTCTGGAATTGATGCGGGAGCGTGGGATTTCCAATTTGTTCGTCATTGACCGTACTAAAAAGCTACTGGGTGTTATTAACGCCGAGGATGCTGTTCATGCACTGCGCAATAATTTGAAAATTGAAGATATTTTGATTACTGACGGACCGCAGGTTGCTGCCGAGACTGTCATTAATGATTTGTTTGAAATTACAAGCTCGTCCAAGGTGCCGCTGGCTGTGGTCGATGACAAGCAAAAGCTGCTGGGCGTTATCGTCCGTGGAGCATTGCTTGGCGCACTTGGTGGAGATGTTACCACTACAAAGGAGGTGAATGCCCATGATACCGAAACTGCCAATCGCTGAGTGGATTCAATCCATTGTCGACTGGATGGGTATTCATCTGGCTGGATTGTTTAATGTTATTTCTTCTATTATAGAAGCTGTAGTAGGCTTTTTCTCAGGCCTGTTCATGCTTCCGCACCCTCTGGTGTTCATCGTGATCATCGGGATTATCGCCTTTATGATCGGGCGGGTTCAGCTTACGCTGTTTACTGTCATCGGCTTCCTGCTGATTGATAATCTTGGCTATTGGAGTGAAACAATGAATACGCTCGGACTGGTCATCACGTCTGCGCTCGTATCCATTGTTATCGGGATTCCCATCGGGATCTGGTGTGCATACAGTAAATCCGCATCCCGCATTATCACGCCTTTACTTGATTTTATGCAGACGATGCCTGCGTTCGTGTACTTGCTCCCAGCGGTTACCTTTTTCAGCCTGGGTGTTGTACCTGGTGTTATCGCATCTGTTATCTTTGCTATCCCCCCAACCATTCGCATGACTAACTTGGGGATTATGCAAGTATCAGGTGAGCTGATCGAAGCCTCAGATGCTTTCGGTTCAACCTCTGCGCAAAAGCTGTTCAAAGTTCAGCTTCCACTGGCATTGCCTACCTTAATGGCTGGTATTAACCAGACGATTATGCTGTCACTATCCATGGTTGTTATTGCTTCCATGATCGGTGCAGAAGGCATCGGTGCTGTTGTATACCGTGCTGTGACACAGCTGCAAATCGGTAAAGGTTTTGAAGCCGGCTTAGCTGTTGTCGTTCTGGCTATTGTGCTTGACCGTTTTACGCAAAACCTGTTTAAACCTAGGCAAAAAGGCAAAAGCCGCGTATCCAGCAAGCAAAAAGTATGGATTACTTCTGCAGTTACAGCTGTCATTTTGATCGCTGGTGCTTCCCAATATTTTATTGGTACAGATCATTCCGCATCTGGCAAAGGTAACGCTGCTGCCAACCCGGTTGGCGAAGAAGTCGGTTACAAAATTATCGGTATTGATGCCGGGGCAGGCATTATGAAATCGACTGCCAAAGCAATTCAAGACTACAATTTGTCTGATTGGAAGCTGGTTGAAGGTTCCGGTGCAGCTATGACGGCCACACTGGACAAAGCCATTAAAGCGAAAAAACCGATCATTATTACAGGTTGGACTCCTCACTGGATGTTCAACAAGTATGATCTCAAATATTTGGAAGACCCTAAGAAGTCTTATGGTGAAGCCGAGGGGATTCATACGATTGCCCGTAAAGGCTTGCAACAGGATGCTCCTATCGCTTATGAGTTTCTAAAACGTTTCAAATGGACACCGGAAGATATGGGTGAAATGATGGTTGCCATTCAAGCCGGAACCAGTCCTGAACAAGCTGCCCAGGATTGGGCGGAGAAACATGCCGATAAGGTTCAGGAATGGACTAAAGGACTGCAACCTGTCAATGGCGACACGTTCAAGCTGAGTTATGTCGCTTGGGATTCCGAAATTGCCAGTACGAATTTGCTAAGTTATATTTTGGAGAACAAACTGGGTTACAAAGTAACCGCACTTCAAGTGGAAGCAGGTCCTATGTGGACGGGTGTCGCTAGTGGTGATGTAGATGCTTCACCGGCTGCATGGCTGCCGTTAACACATGCGGATTACTGGGCTAAATACAAGGATAAGCTCGACGATCTTGGGGCTAATATGAGCGGTGTTAAAACCGGATTGGTCGTTCCAGCTTACATGGATGTTAAATCGATTACTGATTTGCAGGATAACGGAGCCGAAGCGGCTCCGGCTTCCGCCACAACCGAGGACTTTGGCAAAGAGGTCGGTTACCGCATTGTCGGTACCGACCCTGGCGCCGGACTAATGAAGCTGACCGCTAAAGCTATTAATGACTATGGCTTATCCGACTGGAAGCTGCTTGAAAGCTCTGGAGCTGCTATGACCGCTACACTGGATAAAGCTATCAAAGCCAAGCAGCCTATCGTCGTAACAGGTTGGACTCCTCACTGGATGTTTAACAAATATGATTTGAAATACTTGAAAGATCCTAAAAAAGCGTACGGTGATAAGGAAGAAATTCATACAATCGCCCGCAAAGGTTTAAAGCAGGATGCTCCTGTGGCTTATGAATTTCTAAGCCGCTTTAAGTGGACTGCTGAAGATATGGGTGAAGTGATGATCGCGGTTCAGGACGGTATTGCCCCACAGCAGGCTGCCAAGAACTGGGCTGATAAACATCCTGACAAGGTACAGGCATGGATCAAGGGCCTACAGCCCGTCAACGGTGATCCTTTGAAGCTGAGCTACGCTGCTTGGGATTCTGAAATTGCCAGTACGAACGTATTGAAATATGTATTGGAACAAAAATTGGGCTATAAAGTAACAGCCCTGCAAGTGGAAATCGGCCCGATGTGGACTGGCGTGGCCAGCGGAAGTGTAGATGCTACTGCTGCCGCTTGGCTTCCATTGACGCATGCTGATTATTGGGCTCAATACAAGGATAAGGTGGATGACATCGGAACCAGCATGACTGGCGTTATGTCCGGGCTTGTCGTTCCATCCTATGTACCGATTGATTCTATCGAGGATCTTAAAGCGCAGCAATAATATTTTTTCCGCTTTTAAACCATACGAATAAGCAAAAGGCAGATCAGGGTTTACTCCTGATCTGCCTTTTTATGATATCCAGATTTAAAGTTGCTCTCAGCCTTTTAGCGTGAATCCTTCTTGAGCGGGCACATCGGCATGCTGCCCTGTCGTCTGGTGCTGTCTAAAGAATAACGGATAGATCACAAAGGACACCAGCAGACTCACACAACCAATGACGCCTAGAGCAATCATATCTTTGAAGATGTAGGTAATATCCAGTCCTTTGAGCGTGATGTTCCGTACAGCGTCCAGGTAATACGTCAGTGGCAATATTTCAGCAAGCCCCCGCAAGAAGCCGGGCATTGCCTCTAATGGCCACGTATAGCCTGACAGCATAAAGGAAGGAACAGCAATCAGCATCAGCGTTTGGGTCGCATCCACTCTGGTCTTGGAAAAGAGACTGAATAAGAAGCCTAATCCGCACAATGCAAAGTTAAAGACCAGCGATACCAAAACCAAAGGCAGTACCTGTCCCCTGAACGGAATATCAAAGCATAAAGCACTGATACTAAATACAGTCAGCACATTGAAAGCTCCCGCTGCATAATACGGTGCCAGTTTGGCAATAGCCAACCGCCAAGGGGTATTTCTCCATGCACCAAATCTTCCCCAAGTCCCTGCTTCCTTATCACGCGTGCAGGACAACGCGATACCAAGCAGCAAACACTGCTGGAGAGCCGCAGAGATAACCCCTAGTGGCATGAAAAGCTTATAATCATATACCGGGTTAAATAGCACTCTGGATCGGAACGGGATGGTAGTCAGCGTCGACGCAGCCTGATCGGCGTTCATTCCCTTTTGTTTCATGGAATTGACCGATACTCCAGCGCTCACGCTGCTAATGACCTGATTCGCAATCCGACTGGCACTATTGGAATACATCATATTACTGCCGTCAATCAGCGTGAGCACGGGTGGATTCTCCCCATGCTTAAGCCGAGTCGTAAAGTTGTCGGGAATGACGATTCCGACCTTAGCTTCCCCGGTCTCTACCTGACGGACAGCATCTTCCTGATTGGTCGCTTGCCGTGTAACGGCAAATGAGTCGGTCGAATCGAACGCCTGAATGATCTGGCGACTGAGCTGTGAATTATCTCCATCGTACACTGTGACAGGCATCTCGGTAATCCGCTGATGTGAATATAGGAAGCCGAATAGTATCGTATACACAATCGGCGTAATCAGCAGAATAGCCATAAAGCGGCGGTCCCGGAAGATGCTCAGCCATTCCTCGCGAAACACATCACGGATACGAAGTCTTTCCTGTGAATCCTGCATATTACTGCGCCCCTTTGCCTGTAAACAGGACCGTGGAGCCTGTTGGAACCGAAGCAGCAAGGTCCGGCAATGCTACTTTAACACCGAAGGAACGGACATCCTTGTCACCGGAGCTTTGGCTCGGTTTTTGAATGGCAAAGTCAGCAGCCGACTCTAACAGAATGACTTTACCCTTCAGCTCCTTACCGCCAGACAGCAATTTAATTTGGACGGTATCCCCTGCTTGAAGGCCATTCAGAGACGTTTCAGGTACATAGAATTTAGCCCAACGTTGTGTCGAAGTTTCAATGGTATAGACTGGGAATCCTGCGCTAGCCATTTCACCTAAGCTAAGCGACTTGGATTTTACGATTCCATCTTCGGCCGCATATAGCGTCGTGTAACTCAAATAGGTCTGAGCCTCTTGAAGCGCAGCTTCCGCTTGGGCTACCTGAGCATTGGCACCTGCAACCGCAGATTGAGCCTGCTCAACTGTGGATTGCGCCGCCTTCACAGCAGATTGCGCTTGTTCTACCGAAGCCTGAGCAGCTTTGACATCTTCCTGTTGCACAGCAACTTTGCCCGCTCCTGCCTGTGCTTCCTTCACCGCAGCCAAGGCTTGACGGTATTGAGCTTCAGCCGCCGTAATTTCCTCCTTGCGGCTTCCCTCCCGTGCCATATCCAATTTTTGCGACTCTGCATTATACTTGGCCACTGCCTGTTGATGTTCCAATGTCGCTTGATCCAAAGATGCCTGGGTTGCTGCTCCGGCTTCTTGAAGCTTTTTGGCACGCTCCAGATTTTTAACGGTCAGATCCAGCGTTTCCTTGGCTATCTTCACAGATACTTGCAATTGCTCAAGCTCCTGCGGTCTTGCCCCGCTCTTGAGCGCATCCAGTTTTGCCTTGGCGGCGTTCGCAGCCGCTTTGGCCTGTTCGATCTGGCTGGAGGATGCCTCAGCGGTCACACTGACCGATGTCGTACCTTGGCTCTTCTTGGCCTGAGCGGCGCTTACAGTAGCCTGTGCCTGGCCTACGCCTGCTTGAGCCTGCAACACACTGGCTTTTGCTTTGGATACATTACTCTTAGCTGCCAGCAACGCCGCCTGTGCCTGCTTCACCTTATCTTCCAACTCGCGACTTTCCAGATGGGCTAACACCTGCCCCTTTTTAACCTGATCGCCTTCTTTGACGAGCATCTGGTCAATCCGTCCTGCCATTTTAAAGCTGGCATTGAGGGTATCCGACTCCACATAAGCCGTAGGTATGGAAGAAGACTGATCCGCAGACAAGCTGCTTCCACCCCGTGGGAAAGCAGTCAAGGCATAAATTCCTACCGCGATTAAAATAATAAGTACGACGTAAATCGTATATTTTTTAGCTTTCATGTTTTCATCACTCCATCTGTCTATTAATGTTGCATGCCCAATGCATTACACACAAATACTTCAATACTTTCTCGAACCTCTTGCAGATTCATCGTTTCACCCCAAACCATGGAACGCATTGGAGCGAAAATGTAAATCCCAAATAAGCAATTGGCTGTTGTTTTGGCATCCAGCTTACTTGAAATTTTCCCATATAACTTACCGGAATCGATCTCCGCCTCCATAAAATCAAAATAGTCTGCCAGCACCTGCCTAATATTAAAATGCTGTTCCTGTGAGACCCATCCCTTGCTAACCAGTAAACGGCAGAAATCCGGCTCTCTCCCAATGAACTCAATATGTACTTGGATCAGCTTGTGAACCCTCAGTTCTACCTGATCCATAGGAACCTGAGCCATCGCTTCATGGATATCCTGCACAAATCGCTCCATCCCCATCTTCAAAATGTAAATGTACAATTCTTGCTTGTTTTTAAAATTGTAGTACAGGGTTCCTTTGGCTATGCCACAAACCTTAGCAATTTCTTCCATGTTTGTTTCGTTAAATCCTCGTTCGGAAAAAGCTTTAAGTGCGCCGTTAAAAATAATTTCCTTCGTTTGCTGTTTCATGCTTCCTCCTTTTTGAACTGACCGTCCAGTACAAAAATTATGTATTTATTATAAGCCCATCTTTAGTAACCCAGCAATAGGAAAAATGAAAATAATTCATTTTAGACATTTCGTCTAAACGCTTATTCTAAAAAATAAAAATGCAAAAACGGATCGAATAAGTGAGGGGGTCACTCATTCGATCCGCTATGTCATAAAATCGGATGATAAGGGGGCCATTCTACAGATTATCAACCGATTTTAAGGGAAGGCCGACTATTTTTTCACCGTTTGATTATATTGCGCAATTTTGCCTGTAATTTCTTGTGTAGCTTGATCCAATGCCTGTTTTGGCTGTTGCTGGCCACTCAGAACGGCCTCGATTGCACCCTCGACGATTTGGCGCGCTTCTGGGAATACGCCCATCACTGCGCCCTGTGTAGCGGTGGATTGTGCCGATGCGTGCAATTGGTCAACCGCCGTCTGGAATTGCGGATATTTTACCATATTGTCTTTGAGTACCTTCTCGTCATAGGCTGCTTTCGTGATCGGGAAGTACCCGGTATTTACACTCCATTGTGCCTGTACAGCTGGGGAAGCGACGAATTTAATGAACTCCCATGCTGCCTTCTGTTGGGCTTCAGGCTTGTTGTTCATAATGTACAAACTCGCGCCGCCTACAACCACGCCGCCTTCTTTAGCTTCATTGGCTCTTGGCAGGAATCCTGTGCCTACTTCAAATTTATCGCCAACCTGCTCCACAATATTACGCAGCGAAGCGGTGGAATCCAGCGTCATCGCAATTTGTCCTGCGGAAAAAGCCTTTGCCGTATCGTCTGAGTTACGTCCCAGATTGGATACAACCTTTTCATCGATCATTTTCTTCCACCACGTCAGCGTTTTTACACCGGCATCCGAATTCAGCATGGATTCCGTTGCCGCTTGGTCACGACCATTGCCATTATTCACATAATCCGCGTTCTGATTGGCAAACAGTTGCTCCATAAACCAGCCGTAGATGGCAATGGAAGCACCGGATTTACCATCCTTGCTCAAGGCTTTTGCAGCCTTTTCGAACTCATCATACGTTTTCGGAGGATTAGCTGGGTCAAGTCCTGCGGCTTTGAATGCATCCTTGTTATAGTATAGTATCGGGTTTGACGTATTGAACGGCATAGCGTTTAATTTACCATCAATCGTGTAGTAACGCGTAATATTTGGCTCTAACTGCGACAGATCGAACTTGTCTGCATCAATAAATTGTTGTACAGGTGTGATCATTTTGGAGTCGACCATGAATTTACTACCGATTTCGTATACTTGAATGATGTCCGGGCCGCTGTTGGAACCAAGTGATGCCTTCAGCTTGTTCAAGCTGTCATCATATTTGCCTTGATATACTGGCTCTACCTGAATGTCCTTATGACTGGCGTTAAAGTCAGCAGCGATCTGCTTGATTGCTTTTTCACCGTTACCGGACATCGAATGCCACCAAGTCAGCTTCACTGGAGAAGTCGCTGCTGCCCCATCACTACCATTACTCGGCTTCTCTGCAGCAGTATTATTGCTACAACCTGCTGCAACCACCATGGCAGTCAGAATAAGCAGGGTCAATGTACTTTTCAGACGAAAAAATCTCATAATCTCTCTTCTCTCCCTTTGATTAAATGATCTTGAATTGGCATTCTCTTGCGATATTCTTGTGTGTTGAAGCTCTGTATATGGGCTGCTTGCGCAGGTGTTGCTTTTCATTTGAAATATGTGATCAGCCTTTAAGCGCACCCGCTGCCATTCCACGTACCAACTGCTTTAGTCCAAAGATCAGCAAGAGCAGAGACGGTAAAATGACAAGTGCCGTACCCGCAAACACCAGATTCCATGAAGTCGATTCCTGAAATTCGAGCATGGATATTCCGATCTGTACCGTACGCATATTCTCACTATTGGTGATCAGTAAAGGCCAGAGATACGAATTGTACATATTCAGGAACGAATATACAGCCAGTGTTCCGAGCGCAGGGCGCGCTAACGGAAGCACATGGAACACAAAGTAACGGATATGTCCGCACCCATCCATACGAGCCGCCTCAAACAGTTCCTTGGGAAGCTGGAGAAAAAATTGTCTTAACAGGAATGTTCCGAATGCCGTCGCCAGAAAAGGAACCGTCAACCCTTGATACGTATCAAGCCAGTTCCAGCTTCGTACCGTCAGGTAGTTTGGAATAATGGTCACTTCCCAAGGGATCATCATCGTCGCTACAAACATGCTGAAGATGAAGTTTTTTCCCTTGAATTCCATTTTGGCAAAGGCGTAGGCCGCCAAGCTCGCTGTAATCAACTGCCCAATCATCGTCAGACCGGAAATGAGAAATGTATTTCCAATAAAGGCTGCAATCGGAACAATTTCAAACACTTCAGTGAAATTCGCCATATGAAAAGAATGTGGAAGAAAGCTTGGTGGATAAGCGCTTGCTTCCTCCGGCGACATGACTGCCATAAAAAACGTATATATAACCGGATACAAAATGAGAGCAGCTGCAATCGTAAGCAGCACATACAGCAATGTTGAATTCAGGTGTCGTTTCATTGGTAATGCACCTTTCTTTCCACCCATTTGAACTGAATCATCGTGAGCAGCAGAATGACGGCAAACAAGACAATGGCCTGCGCACTCCCCGTTCCAAACCGGAAATTAACGAAAGCTTCCTGATAGATGGAATACACGAATACATTCGTACTGTTCACCGGACCGCCTTTGGTCAAAATGTTAATTTGAGCAAAAGACTGGAAGGCTCCAATGATGGAGACTACTGTTACAAAAAAGATCGTCGGTGATAACAGTGGCAGGGAGATACGCCAGAACGTGACGAGCGGGCCAGCTCCGTCCATTTTGGCACTTTCATACATGTCATCTGGAATCCCTTGAAGTCCGCTCGATAAGATAATGTAATTGAAGCCAAGATTCATCCAGATGGTCATCATGGCTACTGAGAACAACGCCCAATCCGGGCTGGTCAGCCACGGAACCGGATTGATATGTAGCAGGGAAAGCACATAGTTGAACATCCCCAGTGTCGGATGAAAAAGAAATTTCCAAATGACCGCAGATGAACCGACCGACAACACCATCGGCAGCGAAAAGGCAAACTGGAAGATACGCATTCCCCGCAATTTACTGTGTGTAAGTGCAGCCAGTACCAGCGCCAATAAAATACCTACTGGTACTGTTAACAGTGCAAACAGGAGTGTGACCTTAATTCCTTGTAGAAACAGTCCCGAGCTGAAAAGTGTAGTAAAATTATCTAACCCCACATAAGCTGCAACGTTTCCTGCGGGATCTGTAGAATGCAAGCTGAGATATACGGACTTGATCATCGGGTAAAACATAAATACAGCAAACAAAATAAGCGATGGAGCCAAAAAGGTATACGCCAGCGCGTTTTCGCGCAATCTTTGAATTTTTAGCGAACCCGTGCGTATGCGGGCTTTAGACGAAATCTGTTGCTGACTCCTCGTCCCTAGTCCCATAGATTTGTTAAGCTCACCCAAAACGGAGCGCCCCTTTCTTTTCAAACCAACCTCAGTAAGTGTATCGTTTTGATGTAAAGGGAACGTCAAGTGGACTGGAGTAAAATGTTAATGTTTTTTCATTTTGTAAAAGCAACTCTCTATAGGTATAAGCACAAGGACATAGACTCCTACATATAATGCATCAATACAGGGTATGGAGGTTAGAGGCGAATGCCATACAACACCGTCAGTCCGCAAACGTTATATCAAGCTAGACCGGAATTACAGGCCGAACTCAAAAATATCCGCGATCATTTGCATTATCAATTAAGCCCCTACATGAATCACACGGTTAGGGTGCAAACGATGGATCATCAAGTATATGAAGGAACGATTGTACACATCGATGCGGATCATTTGTATCTGAGAGTCCCTCAGCAATATCACTCACCCTTCCCAGGCACCACCACGCCTGATCGCTCCTATGCCTACAACAATGTCATTCTGCCGTTGGTGTTATATAATTTATTGGTTATAACTCTGTTGAGCTGACGCTCGATCCACATCTCTCTAATTAAAAGACAAAAAAACCTCCAAATTCTGTAAGGGGCCTTCCTGGCACATTACGAAGTTGGAGGTTTTAGTTATTTGTTTTTCATAATCATTAGTTCTCACAAGAGATACCTGCTTCTTGCTCTAGCACAGCTATAAACCTTTCTATACAATCTCCACTCGGCAGGTGGGTGAACACCTCGTTCACACCCTGATTGATCAGCGTGATGTTCCCCCTAGAATCCGACAAACCCTTATCCAGCTTAGCCAGTGAAATATGGTGATAATTGATGAACTTGACCCAAGGAGTACCCATAGTGCAGGAATAAAAGATGATTCGTTGGGATGTCACTGCCAGCATTCCATGATGCGATATCTTCTGGGAGCTCTGTTGCAAATCATACGTACACCCCATACATGATCGGATGTGTTCGCCCGCTTCTAACGTCAGACTAATAGCTCTCAACTCTTTTTCATTTGTTTGCATCCCGTCTCATCTCCTGTTCGAAGTTCAGGAACGAGTCGCAGCTCCTTGACCTCAGACCAGCTTTTGCGGCTTGTCCCGCCGACCTCTTCATTTTTCGTCAGATTAAAACTCTCACGAACTGGACAATGACCTACCTCAACTGCACATTGAAACCAAGGATGGATATGTACAACTTAACATGGGTACAGGATGTTATCAACAAGCAAGCTATCACTCTTTTTCAGTATAACTCCGCAATCTGCGCATTGCTGAAGAAGCAATTATATCTAATTTTAAGTGATTGGAATGGATGAATTTCAGAAACGAGGAATGGTATACGCTTCTTCTTGGCAAGCTAATGTGAGAATACGTTAGAACGGAGAAGAAGCCTTATGAAATATAACCGTTTGCTGTGCGCTGGAATTGCTGTTTCTTTACTGTGTATCAGCTCTTGTCCCACTCCATCTACCAATGCACAAGCCCCATCATACGCCTCCCCCACTCCTACAAAGGGAAGGGCCTATTACGAAGAACGGGGCGATATTGTGTGGGAAGTTCCTACCCATCGTAAGCTTATCGCTCTCACATTCGATGACGGACCGGACGAAAGCAATACGCCTGCCATTTTGGATTTGCTTAAAGAGTACAATGCTAAAGCAACCTTTTTTGTCGTCGGCAGCCGTGTAGAAAAGCTTCCTGATATTGTGAAACGAGAACGAGCAGAAGGGCATGAAGTGGGCAATCATACCTTTTATCATTCATCTTTTCAGTATATTTCCCGTAACAAAGCTCTGTCAGAATTGGATCAAGGCCAAGCGAGCATCGTTCAAGCAACTGGTGCAGGAACCCATCTTTTTAGACCCCCCGGCGGCTCCTACACCGATTCGCTCGTCAAGCTTTCCAAGGAAAAGGGGTTGAAAATTATTTTATGGTCCTGGCATCAGGACACCCTGGATTGGCGAAAACCAGGTGTACACCGTATCGCTAATAGGGTGCTTCGCAACGCCCGTAATGGCGACATTGTCCTGATGCACGATTATGTACATCAAAGTACACAAACCGTCGAAGCCCTGAAAATCATTTTACCGGAGCTCAAGAAGAAAGGGTTTACCTTCGTCACGGTATCCGAATTGCTCTCTAATCGGGAAAAACCGGATGGGCTCATTGAAGTGAATAAGTAAAAGAGAGCAATAAAACTCCGTCAATTATTTGTTGACGGAGTTTTATACATGAGGATTTTGCGAAAACCCAATAAGGAACTGATAATTCTCCGAGCGATAATGTGTTGTTAACGAATGACACAGAGAATGTACGGTAAGGCTGGCTTGAACTTTAAAGAAGCCTATTACATCATATTGCTATTTTCATTTGCTAGCTGTACCTTTCAGTCCAACGTTTTGGAGGCTAGCCATTGCATCATCGTTATTTTCTTTCCGTTAATCACCTTCGATACTTCGTTGTTATAAACGTAAATCCAAGACCAGTGGCCATTGTATTCATACGGTGTTTGGTCGCTCTTTTTGTACAAACCAGAGGTATCTACTACGCTATCAAATAAAGACATATGAACATCCTTTGCTCCAGCATTCACTAAACGGTTATAGGTCGGAACCGTATAATCGTTCGGCGGAACCACGGTGTCGGTTTTGGCAGCCACAAACCAGATCGGCAGCTCCTTCATTTCGTTAATCTGTTCATCGGTTATAAGGCTGTCCTTCAAGGCTTCACAGGCCACCACAGCGGCTGCAAAATAGTCTTTATAATCACGGATCATCAGCATAGTCATGTAACCGCCGTTGGAGTCTCCGCCAATGTAAATTCGATTTGTATCAATGTCTTTGTTCTTGGCCACGTACTCCTTAATTAAGGACATCAATGCTTGCTCGTATTTGGAGGTGCCGTCTCCGAAGCCTGTAAAACCATCCATCCAGTAGGTTGGAGTCTGAGGTGCCAGCACATAAGCCCCTTCAAAATAGGATTGAATATCTTTAGATGCAAAATTCGCTGCATTATTTCCGGAAATCGGAATCGTCGGATCTGTACCTCCCTCACCCATACCATGCAGCCAGATCACCAAGGGGTTTTTCACTTTGTCTTTTGGCGGTGCATAGTCCGCATAGGTTAAAGTAATCCCGTCAAAAGTAGCTTTGCCGGTTGCAAATTGATCAACTAGCTTCCGTATCTGACCTGCGGAAGTATCAATTTTCAAGTCGGAAATCGTTCCGGATGTGGTTTTAATGGCTTTTTGCTGCGTGATTGTGTATTTGTTATCATTCCATGCGTTAAACCCGGAACCTGCCGCATCATAATGAATAGCTGAGCTTAGTGTTAAGGCTGGGCCGACTTCCATTTCTAATACAACGTAGCTCCCGGTTTTATTTACAGGGTTGCCACTTTTGTCCGATACATAGGCCTTGGTGACTTTCCGGTTGCCACTCTCAATAAAGGGATTTACCAGCCTATTGTCGCTTCTTCCCACATGCACCTTAAATGTATCCTTTGTTATCGCATCTTTAGGTACTGGCTTACCCAGGTTAACAATGATCTTCGTAATGGCTGCTCCCCAATCCTTAACCTCCGCAACCGTCCGGTACGAGGTGGACTGTACCTTTACATCCTTGGCCCATGCCCCGGAATTGAAAGCAAGGGTCGTACCGATAGCTAAAGTGAATAACATAGTTGTTTTAGCAGCCTTTTGAAACCGTTTAAACATGATGTCTTACCTCCCGGGTCCATTAATAAAACGCTTACATTATTTATTTTAATGATTTTTTTATTTGTATCCTGTCTTTTATTAGCCTATTTCAGGTCAATTACTGACTCCTTGCTCCAGAATACCTCTTGTTCTCTTTTCGATATTGATGCGGTGTTGCCTGATAAACCCTTTTAAATACCCTGGCAAAAGACTTCTCGTTCGGAAATCCATGCTCCAGCGCAATTTGTATGATGGAATGATCCGTATTCATGAGAACTCGAAAAGATCTCTCCAGACGGATGGCATTGATATATTGAAATAAGGTCATCCCTACATGCTTCACAAAAAAACGGGACAAATATTCGGGAGACAACCCAAAAACCTGAGCTATCGAATCCAAGGATAAACTTTGATCGTAATTCTTTTTGATATAATCGGTTATCAACGTCAGCCGCTCCAAATATTTATCGGAGTTAAAGCCGCGGATAGATTCATGATCCATTTTAAAATGCATTAATAACAGATACACCAGTTTATAAGATAGTGATGTTAAATGGATATGTGCTAAAGGGTCATTATGCTGGTTGAGATAAGCCGCAAATAAGGTGTTTAATAAGTCACGCAGCTCCGCAAAATGCTGTAATCTCTGCTCGTTAGTTTCAAAAATGGATATGCAGTCAAATGAAATCGGGTCACTGCCGTTAACATTTTCTCGAATAAATCCAGAAGGAATCAGGACGGTTATAGCCTCTCTTCCTTGTCCCTTAGCCACAGAAAAGGAATGAATAGCATTCGAATTAATGAGCACAATATCTCCTTCTTTGGAGCTATAACTCGCGCCATCAATATAGATATTATCGATTTTTCCTGAAAGCACATAGGATATTTCGATGCTGTCGTGCCAATGCCTAGGTATGTACGCTGGTTCATTGGAGGAATGAACTATAATTTTTAACGGAAAATGATTGTCTGCCTGGACCAGCTCATATTTGTATTCCAAGTTTGTCGCTCCTCTCAGATGTGAACTCATAAATAGAAGAAAATGGCTTCAGCAAAGTGCCGAAACCACTTGTATTTAACCTTCCTCTCTCTATAAACAAAAAAACCTAAGTATAACAAAATACATAAGATCCTTAGATCTTAACATTTTGTTCCTTAGGTTTTGCCTGCGTAACAGTAACAATCCTAGTGCTATTCATTTAATTAAGCTAAGTATATAGTGGGTTGAAAATCATGTCAACGCTTTCACTTAAGCGTAATGAAATGAAAAAACCTTATAGATCATGTACAAATCTATATATAACACTGCATTTTGGATCATTAAAAAAGGCTGATTATGAGAGTGTCCATAATCAGCCTTTTGTTTTACACTATGTGGTCAAACAGGGCGTCTAATCATAGAAGCCCTTGATGCATAAGGTTTTTTCAACCTATTACATCATGCCGCCCATCTTTGATTTACTCTCGCAGAGGAACGTCGTAAAACTTATCTTCTATTGTATAGCTTGTTTGGGCTTATCTTCAGAAAGTTTTATTCGTCTACATCCGCCCTCAGAACTGGCCTTGTGAATCTGGTGGAGTTAAAGGGAGTACTAGTTGTGTCTCATCTATTATTTTGAACAAGCATTGTATTGAAGAGCCAGCGAAAATTCCATCTGAAATACTGAGCTAGATGCCAATCTTCATAGCCATTTAATACACCTTCATTTAACCAGTAAGACTCTGGTTTTCCGCTCGTCACAGCTTCAGACACATAAGCGATCGTTTTTTCTAAAAAGCGAATGACATCTAGGATTTTATCTGGAGTGGACACATCTCCATGCCCGGGAATGACAGTATCTACCTTCAGATCTCTTTGAATGCGTCTAAGGATGCGTATCCAAGCGTAGGGATTACCGTATGGCATGACCGGAATCGTCTTGTTGGTTATTAAATCACCAGCAATCAAGGTTCGTTCTTCAGGCACGTAAATAACGGCATCGCTTAAAGAATGGCCGCCTCCGTAGGATAAAACTTCGACAGTGCGTTTTGCTCCTTTTATAACTAGTTTATCGTCAAAAGTTATCGTGGGTATCACCCTACGAAGGGAAGGGATAGCATCATACAAGGCTCTCTGCACGGAAAGATCATAGCCGATTTCGGTTAACATGTGCGGATTTTTTTCTTGTGAACGTACTTGATGTAGGCTATTTATTAACTTCTGAATGTTTTGTTGCATTAGATCAATATTCACTTTACCCATTTCAGATAGCAAATCTCTTGTCCAAACGGTAGATATAAAATCACTTTCCATGAATTCCTGATTGCCGTTGACATGATCTCCATGGAAATGAGTATTGATCACATATTTAATTGGTTTATTCGTTAATTGTTCTGCGGTTTGACGTAACAAAGCACCAGAATGCGGTAGGTTGGTTGTGTCCACAACAACGGTCAAATCCCCAATGTCAATAATTGCTGCATTCCCCAGCGAACCACTACCAGGTACCGAAATAGCACCCCAGATACCTTCCGCTGCTTGTTGAATCGTGAAATATTTGTTGTTCATTGTTTATGCCTCCATCAAATTTATGTTTCATGTATATCAATTAGCAACTTTAGCTTACAAGTTAGAGTCAACTAGAAATCAAGCACAAATTTTTGAAATGAAGTTAGAGGTGCAAATATCGACTTCGAGTTGACTTAAAGATGTATAATAGTTTTAAATTTTGGTTTAGAAAAAAGGAGTGACATAAAAAAACAATGCTTACTATAAGTCAAGTATCAGAAAGAACGGGGCTAACTCCTTATACGATTCGCTATTATGAAAAAATTGGAGTACTACAGGAACCAAATCGAAGAAATGGAAGGACACGCATTTATACCGAAAGTGAGGTTTCATATATACAATGTTTAATTAGATTAAAAAAATTGGGATTGTCGCTTGAGGAGATTACGGAATTTACTCATGACGGATGTATACTGGACAAAATTCAAAAAGGGCAAGAAGTTGCTAATTTTACTCCTGCCTTACACATACGGATAGAAATTCTGGAAAAACATCTGGTGGAACTGGAATCCAAGCGGCAGGAACTTGAGTGCATGATTTCCCTTGCTAACGAGAAGATAGCGCTGTACCAAAAACTTACGAAAGACGATATAGTAATGTAGAAGACCTGGTTCACCACCAGCATATACGATGGCAACAGAATTGATTGAACTAACGGGAAACGTTAGTTCAATGAAATAGCGATAGGCTAGGGCTTTATTTTCCCGTCCTAGGCTACCATTGTTTCTTTTGTTGTAGTTATCAACGAACATTAAAAAGTAGACTCATACCAGTTACCCAGTTGAGCCCTTTACATCTACTCTAAATTCAAACTGATTCCTCATGAAAAAGGTTCCGTTAATCTTAACCGACTCCGGTGTAATATTCTCCACTGCTCCACTGTAATCCACAATATCTATCAAACCCTCGTTCAACGGCTGAACCATATATACTCTTGCCTGGCTTAATGCAGCAGCAAATAGTTCTAAATCCGATTTTAACACTTTATATGTATGGTTCATGCTGATCACCTCAGAAATAGAAATTCGGGTAAATCGTGTGGTAATTCCTACACTGAAGAAAGCTCTGCCGACCATAAGGTTAGCAGAGCTTTTTAATGACGATTAAGAACCTCCAACCTGTACAAGAATCTGGATACCAGGTACGGTTATAAAAACCCAAAAGCTACTCACAACAATTAACAGTCCCATTTTTCTCAACATTACCTATCCACACCTTTTCAATTAGATTGGAGAACTCTGTTTTGATTTCAGGAGTCGCATAGACTTGGAAACGCATAAACAGGCCAATACAAATTATAAAGTAAGTTTAAAACCATCACTGTACCTTTCTCTGTTTAAATAATAGTAAGCCATTTCGTAACCAAACCATGCAATGTAGTCGGGTACTACTTGTTGGCTGTACATATCAGTAGATGTCGGGAGTTGAGTAACGGCATCAATGTCTTTTTTAAACCTTGAAAGTACATCATCAACATCCAAATTATATTGATTAGCAGCTATCATAACGTTTAACAGCTTCGAAAGTTTCTCACCTTCCATGGTATCTGCTGTTTCGGCTATGTATTCAACATATGAAAAAAGATGCTAATGAGAAAATAAGAATTCACTTTGCAGATATATTGAACTTCAATTTCACGAAAGATCATCTCCCTTTGCAAGAAATGTGATTTTTTCGTGATTTAATGAAGAAAGGCTCCCACTCGGGAGCCTTTTAAATAGCGGTATTACAGGGTTTTGATACCCTTTATTACATCATTCCACCCATGCCGCCCATTCCGCCCATGTCAGGCATTGCAGCCTTTTCTGGTTCTGGCTTGTCAGCGATAACCGCTTCGGTAGTCAGGAACATTGCTGCTACGGAAGCAGCGTTTTGCAATGCATAACGAGTTACTTTCGCAGGGTCCACGATACCAGCTTCGATCATGTTTACCCAGTCGCCAGTAGCTGCGTTAAAGCCTACGCCAACTTCTTCGCGTTTCAGACGCTCAACGATTACAGAGCCTTCTTCACCTGCGTTAGCAGCAATGGTGCGGATTGGAGCTTCCAGAGCGCGCAACACGATGTTCACGCCTGTTTGCTCGTCGCCTTGCAGTTCAACAGCTGCAACTGCTTTGTATACGTTCAGGAGCGCTACACCACCACCGGATACGATACCTTCTTCAACCGCAGCACGGGTTGCGTTCAAGGCATCTTCGATGCGCAGTTTGCGTTCTTTCAATTCTGTTTCAGTAGCCGCACCAACTTTGATGACTGCTACGCCGCCGGACAATTTAGCCAGACGCTCTTGCAGTTTCTCTTTGTCGAACTCGGAAGTAGTTTCTTCCAGTTGCGTGCGGATTTGGCTAACACGAGCGTCGATGTCGGCTTTGTTTCCAGCACCGTCAACCACAATCGTATTTTCTTTAGTGATACGCACTTGACGTGCTGTACCCAGTTGGTCTACGGAAGCGGTTTTCAAGTCCAGACCCAGTTCTTCTGTAATCACTTGACCGCCTGTAAGGGCAGCGATATCTTGCAGCATTGCTTTACGACGGTCACCAAAGCCTGGAGCTTTAACAGCTACAGCGTTGAATGTACCACGCAGTTTGTTAACAACGAGCATAGCCAGTGCTTCACCTTCGATGTCTTCAGCGATCAGAACGAGTGGCTTGCCTTGTTGTACAATTTTTTCAAGCAATGGCAGGATTTCTTGTGTGTTTGTGATTTTTTTGTCTGTGATCAGGATATACGGATTGTCCAGTACAGCTTCCATTTTGTCCGTATCTGTAATCATGTACGGGGAAATGTAGCCACGGTCAAATTGCATACCTTCAACCACTTCCAGCTCTGTTGCAAAACCGCGGGATTCTTCAACAGTGATTACACCGTCTTTGCCCACTTTTTCCATAGCTTCAGCGATCAGTTCGCCTACTTCGTCATCAGCAGCGGAAATACCAGCTACTTGAGCAATGGATTGTTTGCTTTCGATTGGTTTGGAGATGGCTTGCAGTTCAGCGACAGCCGCTTTAACCGCTTTGTCGATCCCTTTACGGATACCGATTGGGCTTGCGCCAGCAGTTACGTTTTTCAGGCCTTCTGTGATAAGGGCTTGAGCCAAAACAGTAGCAGTAGTCGTACCATCACCAGCTACATCGTTCGTTTTGGTTGCTACTTCTTTAACCAGTTGAGCGCCCATGTTTTCGAACGCGTCTTCCAGCTCGATTTCTTTTGCAATCGTTACACCGTCATTGGTGATGAGCGGGCTACCGAATTTTTTCTCCAGTACAACGTTACGGCCTTTCGGTCCGAGTGTTACTTTAACAGCATTAGCCAATGCGTCAACCCCGCGCAACATAGAGCGACGAGCGTCTTCACTGAATTTAATATCTTTAGCCATTTGTGATAAACCTCCCTATGGATTATGAATGATTTGTTTCAATTCCTATATTCAGGTCTTGTCCGGGTTCCGGTTAACCGATGATCGCGTGGATATCGCTTTCTTTCATAATCAAATATTCTTTACCTTCATATTTGATTTCCGTTCCAGCGTATTTAGAGAAAATGACACGGTCGCCTTCTTTTACTTCCAGAGGAATACGGGCACCGTCTTTCAATGCGCCTGCGCCAACCGCGATAATTTTGCCTTCTTGCGGCTTTTCCTTGGCAGAGTCAGGAAGTACGATCCCGAAGGAAGTCGTTGTCTCTTGCTCAATTGCTTCCACCAATACGCGTTCACCCAAAGGTTTGATCATGAAAAAATAGCCTCCTTATTAAGTGTTTTATCCTGTAATTTGGTTGTTATGTTGTATGTATTAGCACTCGACAGTCGTCAGTGCTAACAACCAACTTTATGATACTCAACTTGGGATTGAATTTCAAGTCCCTAATGTATTTTTTATGGGAATTTTTATGGACAGCCCTTCCCGATTATATCCATCTATCTGAAAAATAACCGTTAACTCAAGGCTAAAGGTTATTTTTAAGGCAGCTAAGCTGCTGCTGTTATGCTCTATAAATAGTCATGATATACAAAATGCCATTCATCATCTGCAAGACATGTAGCGCGGACCCGAATAAATTGTTTACTGAGCCATTCAGGTCCTGCCTTATTATTCTGAAGCTACACGCAATTGGGCCTCACGTTCCTCCTGTGCACGCAGCTGCCTGCGGTACACGACCGAAGACAAATACACGCTCACTTCATACAGCACCAGCAACGGAATCGCCACCAAAAAATCGGAAATAAAGTCCGGCGGGGTAATGACAACCGCAACGAACACAAGCAGAAAATAAGAAATCTTCCGCCACTTGCGAAGCCGCATTGGTGTTAAAACATGAATTCCCGTCAGAAACATGATAAGCAGGGGGAGCTCAAACAGCAGCGCTACAGGTAGTACAATATTAAACATAAAGGTGAAATATTGTGCGATCCCGTACGTTTCCTGTAATCCCATACTTTTGGTGACCGATGATGTAAACTGAATTGCCATCGGGAAAATAATGAAATAAGCAAAAGCTGTCCCAATGATGAACAAAAGCAGCACATAAGGCACATACCGCAAAGTCGCACTTCGTTCTTGTGGTCTTAAGCCCGGGCTGACAAACTTCCACAGTTGATAGCAAGCAAACGGTAGCGCCACCGCAATCCCGATGATCATGGCGATCTTCATGTAGATACCGATCCCGTCCCAAAAGGAAAACGCGTTTAACTGAAAAGCTTGCGCCGAACCGGAGCGAATAAGCCAGTCATAGACAGAACCCGCCGCGAACAGACCACCAACCAGTGCCAATACAAATACAATTAGCACATAGATAATTCTGCGGCGAAGCTCTCCCAGATGTTCCATTAGCGGCATTTCATGCTCTGATGGGGTCAAGTCCACTCCTCCTTTCTGAACGGAACGCAGCAGCGCCTCCTAAAAAATAAAGCCCTTCACTGAAGAAGAGGCTTTTGTTTATTGTACTAGATCAAGAATCGATCACTAAATCTATGACAAGCGTTTATCCTCAGGCTGAGGTTGAACTTCTGAAGACGTCGTTGGTGATGCTTTGACCACACTATCTTTGCTGTCTTTACGCTCAGTCCGTTCATCTTCTGATAAAATATCGCGTGCCCCGTTTTTAAACTCACGGAATGTACGCCCTACAGCTCGACCCAACTCAGGCAGCTTGTTCGGACCAAATAGCAGCAGCGCCAGAATAATTAACAAAATATAACCCGGTGCTCCAATATTGGGCATGTGTAGTAATCCTCCTTATGTTGACGGACAAAATAACAATCTTTGTCCGTATACGGCCTTATAAATTCTATAGGTATCATACCACACACGATGTGCTGCCTTCTATCGGAACTGGCCTGTCACCATAAGCAGCGCTTCTGGAAGTTGGTCCATTATCGCTGCCAAATTTTCATGCACACCTTTGGGCGTTCCTGGCAAATTGACGATCAGTGTACGTCCGCGTATTCCTACGATTCCACGGAATAGCATAGCCGCTGGATTTTTCTGCATCACGATCATTCTCATGGCTTCCGCCATGCCTGGCACTTCCCGTTCCACAACCCGCCTAGTCGCCTCCGGTGTCACATCACGGATCGCCAGCTCGGTTCCACCCGTAGTTAGTACCAGGTCCGCATGAAAATAATCGGTCATTTCGATTAAAGCTGCAATAATTTCATCCGGTTCATCGGGAACGATCCGGTATTCCACAATCTCTCCGCCCAGTTCTTCTTCGATGAGTTCCCGGATGACCTGTGCGCTTGTATCCTCACGCTCTCCCCTTGCCCCTTTATCACTGGCTGTTAGGATCGCCGTTTTCCACACCATAAGATCACCCTTCTCCTATCATGAAAGAATACTTTCTCTTCTGAAAATCAGAAACAGCCACGCTGCATCCTCCATCACATCACAGTACCCTCTCGGCGACAATGTTGTCTATGTCAAGGTTCCCGGTGGTCCTCCCTTTGAAAATCCCCATGCTTGCCACCTGTTTTAGATTGCAGCATGGTAGGGCCGATGATCATATCTTTTTGCAGCGCCTTGCACATATCATACACGGTTAACGCTGCGGCTGAAGCCGCTGTCAAAGCTTCCATTTCTACACCTGTCTTACCTTCGGTCTTCACTTCAACTTCAATATGAAGCACATCATGTCCATTATCGGAAAAAGTAATGTTCACGCCTGTCAGGGCCAGTGGATGACACATCGGTATCCAGTCTGACGTTTTTTTCGCGCCTTGAATCCCTGCGACCTGGGCCACAGCAAGAACAT
The DNA here is from genome assembly GCF_024213325.1 of Paenibacillus sp. MZ03-122A. Lineage (NCBI taxonomy): Bacteria > Bacillati > Bacillota > Bacilli > Caryophanales > Paenibacillaceae > Paenibacillus > Paenibacillus sp. MZ03-122A. The sequence goes on from NZ_JANAVI010000007.1 coordinate 35,819, forward strand.
CACCCTTGCCGATTCTTCCTTCTTTTACAGCCGTCAATGTAGCCGGATTCATCGTAATCTGAGTCACGGCAACTGCTGTACGAATCGTAGACGTTTTACCCGAAATATCTACCATCCGAGCCCGTCCCTGTTCATTAAAATGAGTAAAGGAATCCACGACTCCCTCACAACTCCTTTCACATACCCAACTTTACTTCATTCATCATTTGTCAATAATCACAATCTAAGCGTCCATCCAGAGTAAACAGCACGTCCACTCGCAAATCCCTTGGCTCCATGGGCACCTGTGTCAGCAATTGTCCCGGCAACAGCAGCGAGACATAAAGCGGACCTGCATGGCTGTTGTTACGCTTCTCTGCCTCTACCTGTACGGTAAAGCGGTCATAATAGCCTCCGCCGTAGCCGATCCTGCCCCCACGACGATCAAAGGCCAAGCCGGGCACAACAACCCAGTCAATTCCCGTCCACATTTCAGGCGACCATTCCTTGCATGTCAAAGCAGGCTCAGGGATGTTCCAGATGCCGGGTACAATATCTCCGTACTGATCCATCTCCCTCAGCTCCATAGTCCGAGTTACCGGGTTCACTCTTGGGGCCAGGACACGATCTCCCTGTGACCAGCAATGCTCAATGAGGGGAGTCGTCGAAATCTCGCTGCCAAAAGAGAGATAACTAAATAAGGTTAGCTTATCTCCGTTTCTGTCTATTCTAAGCTGCTCCCATGCCTCGATTGCATGCCGACAGGCCACAGCCGATGCCTTCTGCCTTGTCAGCGGGTCCATGGAGTCACGCGCTTCCCGTTGCTGCAAACGCAGCGCGTTCTTCACATTACAGACATCCATCACATCCGCCCTCCCGCACAATCGTCGATAATCTTTAAAACGTTACTATTGTCCCATTTGTCAGTAAGTGCTGTACGTTGCAAGTTTTTTTCATTCTTTTTCACTTCTCGTTTAAGTTTATCATTGTTTATACAAATTGACTACACGCGGCTCAAGGGTTTACAGGGTGAAAGCAGTGCAATAGTGGGTAATTTCATGTAAACTGGAAGGAAGGTACCTGTGAAGAAAGCAGGTAGAACTGTGCAAAATGTAATGGAGGAACGATACGCTATGCTATTGCAAGTAACCGGAATTACTAAATCTTATGGAATTGAGCCCGTTCTGGACGGGATTAACCTTCAAATATTGGAACGTGAACGTATTGGACTCGTAGGTGTGAACGGTGCAGGCAAATCGACCCTGCTCAAAATTATTGCTGGTGAAATATCCTATGACAGTGGACAAATTTTCAAGGCGAAGGAGACCAGCATCGGTTATCTGGCGCAAAACAGCGGCTTGAATTCTGACCGTTCTATCTGGGGGGAAATGATGCTGGTGTTCACTCCCCTGATTGAAGCGGAACGGGAACTGCGGCAAATGGAACAGGACATCGCTGACCTGGCCAATGCTCAAAACGAAAAACGCTACGCAGATCTGCTGGAACGCTATGCACGACGCTCAGACTGGTTCAAGGATCACGGTGGTTATGAAATGGAGACCCGTATTCGCAGCGTGCTGCACGGTATGGGCTTTGGTTCATTTGCACCTGAGACGCCCGTAGCTACTCTGAGCGGAGGACAGAAAACTCGGCTTGCGCTAGCGCGCATCCTACTGCTCGCACCAGATGTCCTTATGCTCGATGAGCCTACCAACTATCTGGATATTCAAACACTGACCTGGTTGGAGGATTATTTGCGCGGCTACTCCGGTTCTCTGCTGGTGGTATCACATGACCGTTATTTCCTGGACCGACTGGTAACGACGATTATTGAAATTGAACGCCATCGTTCTACTCGATATACAGGCAACTACAGCCGCTACATGGAGCTGAAGGCTGCCGAGTACGAAACGAATCTGAAGCATTACGAAAAGCAGCAAGGAGAAATTGCCCGTTTAGAAGCATTCGTACAACGTAATATCGTGCGGGCTTCCACGACCAAACGCGCTCAAAGTCGGCGCAAGCAGCTAGATAAAATGGAGCGTATGGATCGGCCCATGGGAGATTTGAAAAAGGCTCATTTTTCCTTTGAAACAGCCCATATGTCAGGTAAGGAAGTACTGGAGGTACGTGACCTCTCTGTGGGGTATGAAGGTAAAAAGCCTTTATTCCAGCACGCATCGTTCGACTTAAAACGTGGAGATACCGTGGCACTGATTGGTCCGAACGGGATCGGAAAATCGACGTTGCTCAAATGTCTGACCGGATCACTTAAACCTGCTGCTGGCTCCATCCACTGGGGCACGAAAATCAAAATCGGCCTGTATGACCAGGAGCAGACGAACCTGAACCCAGCCAATACCGTACTGGAGGAGTTGTGGAGCGAGTACCCTCATATGGAAGAAGCACGTATTCGTACAGTGCTGGGTAATTTCCTGTTTAGCGGTGACGATGTATTAAAAAAGGTAGCTGCATTAAGCGGAGGGGAAAAAGCCCGTGTATCTCTGGCCAAGCTCATGCTGCGCGAAGCCAACGTGTTAATTCTAGATGAGCCTACCAACCATCTGGATCTGTTTAGCAAGGAAGTGCTGGAAGCGGCTTTGATGGACTATGACGGTACGCTGTTGTTCATTTCCCATGACCGTTATTTCCTGAACAAAATGGCGGAACGTGTCATCGAGCTTCATCCTGGGGGGATAGAACATTTCCTGGGGAATTATGATGACTATGTAGCCAAAAAGCAGGAGTTAGAGGAAATTGCGCAAGAAGCTCTGGAGGCAAATCAGGCCACACGCGGCAAAACATCGGCTACCTCTGCATCTGTGACAGACGAGACCACATCCAAATCACGCGCCGCCACCTATGCGGCAGACAAACAAGCCAAAAGCGAGGAACGTAGCCGTCAACGCAAGCTGGAGGCATTGGAAAACCAGATCAAAACGCTGGAAGAACAAATTTTAGGGCTGGAGGAACAAATGACCCTGCCTGAGATTTATCAGGATTACACAGCGCTTCAGAATATTCAGGCACAACTCGACACCCATAAACAGGAATTGACTGAAACCTATACCTCTTGGGAAGAGCTGTTAGAAGAATAAAAACTACTGCATAAAATCTTAGCCTTAAAAATTTCACATTTTCCTCTTCTATATTTTTGTACACAAGATTATCCACAGCTTATGTGTATGAATGAGATTGAAAAATGGCCTTTTGGGCCATTTTTTTATTGATAAAAAGCCATTTTCAAATGAAAACCAAATTTATCCACCCTTTTATCCACATTATCCACAGATTTCACAAGAACTAAAGGTGTTACATATCCCCCAACTTGTTATCTTCAAAAAGTCTTAGCCTGCTTGCTTTAGACTCGGTTATCCACATTCGAAGCGGTATATGTGGATAACTTTGTTCACAACTTGACAAATCACATCATTATTCGGGCAATATCAAAATTCCTGATTTTTTTGATGGATCATGAAAAATCGTGAACAATTGTGACGAATAATGCGAGTGAATGAGAGGCTGCCATTCATTTGCTCAAACTCCTGTATTTTATCCTCTTGAATTTATATTTTATGATAGTTATGGAGCGGAACAAAAAAGACACGACTCAACTGTGCCGTGTCTTGCTCATTCTTCTTCAATTAAGTTTGGACAGACCATTCTTCCAGAGACAGCCCTGGATCAGCCTTCATATCCAATGAGGTAAATTCCCCGCGCTTCCATTTGGCGTAGGCCGCAGCGCCGATCATCGCTGCATTATCTGTGCAATATTTCATCGATGGTACAAGCAGCTCGATTCCTTCGCGCTCACAGCGCTCCCGCAATGCTGTACGCAGTCCGCGATTAGCAGCCACACCGCCACAAAGCAGAAGCTGCTTCGCACCGTATTCACGCATGGCACGAATCGCCTTTTCCACCAGCACCTCGACGACCGACTCTTGAAAGCCTCTTGCGATCGCTCCCACATGAACGGTTTCTCCGCGCATTTTCGTCTGGTTAATTACATTCAGCACCGCAGATTTCAAACCGCTAAAGCTAAAATCATAAGAATCCGGCTCCAGCCATGCACGCGGCAAAGTAACCACTTCCTCCGATTCATGAGCCACACGATCCACATGCGGGCCACCGGGATACGGAAACCCAATCGCTCTCGCTACTTTGTCGTAGGCTTCCCCAACCGCATCATCTCTTGTACGACCAATGAGTTGAAAATGACCTTCGGACTCCATCAGCACCAGCTCTGTATGTCCTCCTGACACAACGAGAGCAATGCACGGATATACGATATCATGCTCCAGCTGATTGGCATAAATATGTCCCGCGATATGATGCGTCCCGATTAATGGCTTGCCGAACGCCAAGGCAGCACTCTTGGCAGCGACAATCCCAACCAACAATGCGCCAACCAGTCCTGGTCCTTGTGTCACGGCAACCGCCGAAATCTCACGAGGGGTAATTCCCGATGTTTGCATGGCCTCGTCCAGCATGTAGGTGATGCTCTCCACATGTTTGCGTGAAGCCACCTCTGGCACAACACCACCAAAGGCTTTGTGTGTTTCAATCTGACTGGAAATCAAATTTGAGAGCACCTCTGTACCATTTTTCACGACAGAAACAGCCGTCTCATCACAACTCGTTTCCACTGCCAGTATATAGCAAGGCTCGCCGGAGGCGGAGCCTGTACCTGCTTTTTCCTCTTGCGTCATTGCTTCTGCACGCTTCCTTCCTGTTCACCGGATGCCCCATGCGCGGGAAGATCCGCCCACATGATCACGGCATCCTCGTTATTATCCGAATAATAGCCTTTGCGCACACCTGCGGGCTTAAAGCCTTTTTTCTCATACAAGCCCTGAGCGATCCGGTTCGTTACCCGCACCTCCAGCGTCATACGTTCCATCCCTAAATAAGAGGCGGTCTGCATCAGCTCATCCAACAGCTTGTCCCCAAGCTTGCGTCCACGATAAGCCTCACGAATCGCAATATTCGTAATATGGGCCTCATCCATAATCGTCCACATGCCTGCGTAACCAATGGCTCGTCCGTCTAGTTCCATAATCATATATTTAGCGAAATGATTCATCGTCAGCTCATTGCGGAATGCTTCCTCCGTCCACGGCAGCGTGAACGCTTCATGCTCAATCTCCAGCACATCGGGAATATCATCCAGTTGCATCAAGCGAAACTCAAGTTTCTCTTCCCGCTGTATGTTCTTTGCCATGTTGTTCACCGCTCTCTTCAGCGCTGACGAAGCAGATTGGCTTCCGCCTCCGCCAGCTGGGTATAATTAGGAACCAGCGTATGTAGCTCGTCATGTTCTTGACGAAGCAGCTTATCCGCCCCAAGGCGGCCAACCCATCTTCCCTCCAGCTCATAAGGTATGATACGTAGCTCGCTCCAAGCACGCAGGCGCTCGGCTGTTTCGGCGTGAACCGCCGTTTCACCGACTAGCCAAATGACCGGAGGACGCTCTTCAGAGGGCAAAGCCTCCAGCCGTTGCGGACTCTCGACGTCGTCAACTGTATTCACGGCGAACAGCCCCGTGTAAACCTGACCACGGCGCGCATCCAGCACAGGCACAATCCAGTCTGCTGCCTGCGCTCCGGATGAACCGTTATTCACAGACTCATTTTTATCTTCTTGTCCCTTCATCTCGATACCACGATTCCAACCACCCCACGCCAAAGCGTGCAAAGTGGATATGGACGTCACCGGGATACCCCAGGCCCAAGCGAGTGTTTTGGCTGCGGTCACCGCAATCCGGATACCGGTATAAGACCCCGGTCCAACACCAACTGCAATACCATCTACATCATCTCGTGTCAGCCCTTCTTCATTCAGCAGTCGTTCCAGCTCGGTAATCACATGCACGGAGTGATTACGTTCGCCATAGACGTTGCTTTCTCCCAGCAATTCTCTTCCATTCATCAGAGCGGCCGCCATCACGGTCGTCGCTGTATCTAACGTCAAAAACCGCTCACGCGGCTTTACATTCACATCTGTATGCTCTCTTTGCATGGTTCAAACTCCATTCTCCCGCAAACTGCGGCACCATTGTTCATAAGGCTCGCCGTACCCGGTCAGGTGAATCAAGCGCTCCCCCACATCCGTTGTTTCTATATACAGGTGAAGCCGCTGCTCTGGCAATATATCCGGTATAATACTACCCCATTCCACCAGACATACTCCTGTCCCGTAAAAATATTCGTCCAGCCCGAGATCCTCCGCCTCGTCCTGGGAAATCCGGTACACATCCATATGATACAAAGGCAATCGGCCCTCGTACTCCTTAATGAGGGTAAAGGTTGGACTATTTACGATGCCCGGCACACCTAAATGGCCGGCAAAAGCCTTGGAAAAAGCAGTTTTGCCCGCTCCCAGATCTCCATCCAGCACAATCACCGTTCCGGGAACCGCTTTGGCTGCCAAAAAACCTGCCAATGACCCGGTCTGTGCCTCTGAGACAGAACGGAACGTAAACTGCTCCTGCGAAATTGTCATATATTTTAATCACCTTTCGTCCGAATCGGACCGTTCCAACTTGTTCTTTATTATATAGTTCACCTTATGTCGCCGCAAGGCATGAAGACATGCTATTGTAAGTTAGTGATACACACAGGGAGGGATTGAAACGATGGGGCAAACCGTTTTACTCATGATTGATGTTCAGCAGGCGATGTTCATGTATGATGAGAAGCTGTATCGTGAGCAGGAAGTTGTAGCGCATTTGCAGCAGCTTTTGGACAAAGCCAGAGCTGCAGGTACACCAGTGATTTTTGTACAGCATACCGATGAAGCGGATGAGGATTTCCGAGAAAACAGTGTAGGCTGGGCCATCGCCGACGTAGTGCGTCCTCTTCCTCATGAACGAATTGTCCGTAAATCATCCTGGGACAGCTTCTACCAAACCGAATTGGGCCATGTACTGAAGGAACTGGGGGCCGATCAACTCGTAATCGCGGGGATGCAGACCGAGTTTTGCCTCGACACGACTTGCCGAAGCGCCTATAGTCTGGGATATCAGAACAATGTGCTCGTGTTGGATGCGCATAGTACATTTGATAGCAAGGTGCTAAGCAGTGAACAAATTGTAGCTCATCATAATGGGATGCTTGGCAATCGTTTTGTGCGTTTACTTGCGACGGAAGATGTACATTTTTCGTAATTGTTGAAGTTTTATGTTCCAAGCCGATTGCTTTCAAGCAAGTCGGCTTCTTTTTTAGTTCATGCGAAAAACCGCCCTTTCAAGGACACCTTGAGAAGCAAGTTGGCACAATAGGACGAAGATCATGAATATTGAAAGGCAAAGCCGTCTTCAGAAAATTTTGGAGGCTTTTTTTTACCCAGCGATGAGTTAGAAGATATTGGTCGAAGAAAACTTTTTCACCTATGGATTGGAACTTTCTTTTTTAACAGAAAATTCAATTTATGATCATAATTTTCAGAAAAATTAAGAAATTAACAGAAAACGTTAGAATGGCCTATTTATTGTGGACTATATGGCCCTATAAACATCTGTACATAGATATGTGTAAATATTTGGACATTGAGCAAAATCTGCATTAGAACTATGATAAAAATGGTTTTAATTTCCAATGAGAGAAGGCGATCGAACCGTCACACTCACTGTCTCAGGCACCATGATATGCCCGCATGCAAATGTATCTTGCAGTCGCTACATCTCGTAGGTTAAGAGCGGAAATTACGAATTGAAGTGCAATCATGGATGTATTGTGTTTTGAACACAGCGAAAGGAATGTGAGTTTTTAATGAAAAAAGTAGCTTTAGTAAGCCCGTTGAGAACAGCGGTCGGCTCTTTTAACAAAACCCTTGCGCCTCTAAGCGCTTCCGAACTGGGGGCAACTGTGATGACAGCATGCCTTCAGCAAAGTAAATTAGAGCCTTCTTTGATTGATCAGATTTATTTGGGAAATGTTCTTCAGGCGGGCAATGGACAAAATCCTGCCAGACAGGCGGCATTAAAAGCCGGTATCCCTATTGATGTACCCGAAACAACGATAAACACGGTTTGCGGTTCAGGACTTCATGCCGTTGCTTTAGCTTACAATTCAATATTGGCTGAACAAGGCAACATCGTCTTGGCCGGAGGCATGGAGAGCATGTCGAACGCCCCTTACCTGCTAAGGAATGCAAGAAACGGCTACAAACTTGGCAACGGTGAGTTGGTAGACTCCCTAGTGGCCGACGGCCTTACGTGCCCGATCAACCATTACCATATGGGAATTACCGCAGAAAATGTTGCCGAGAAATATGGAATTTCAAGACTTGAACAGGACGAATTTGCTTATCAAAGCCAGCTAAAAGCCGTAGAAGCAAAAAACAAGAAGCTTTTTGAAGAGCAAATTGTTCCGGTCATGATCAAAACCAAAAAAGAAACTATTTCTTTCACAGAGGACGAACACATAAGAGGAAATACAACGCAAGAAAAACTTTCTCAATTAAAACCTGCGTTTAAGGAGAACGGGACGGTTACCGCCGGAAATGCTTCAGGAATCAATGATGGCGCGGCGGCCGTGCTTGTAGTTTCGGAAGACAAATGCAAGGAACATGCATTAAAGCCATTGGCATATATCAAGGGTTATTCACTTGTTGGCGTTGACCCTGCATATATGGGAATGGGGCCAGTGAAAGCCATTTCGACACTTCTTAAGCAGCAAGGTATATCCATCGATGCCATTGATCTTTTTGAAATTAATGAAGCGTTTGCCTCACAAGCATTAGCAGTAGTAAAAGAGCTAGGTGTCAGTCCGGAGAAGGTGAATGTCAATGGCGGCGCAATCGCGATCGGGCATCCTGTCGGTGCCAGCGGTGCTAGGATATTGACTACGTTGGTTCACGAAATGGTGCGAAGATCTTCACGCTACGGCATCGCCTCGTTATGCATCGGAACAGGAATGGGAATAGCGATGCTGGTTGAAAATGCGCTCATTTAAAGTGCGTGTTCAGGATGACTTTTAGAACTATCTCTTAAAAGGAAGGGAGATCGCTATGAATCAAAAAGATGTACTTTCACTCCAATCTATGCCTGCGGCTAGCGGTAGCTACGGGCGCCCACCATACCGCTTCATCAACCGGGAATTTTTTATCATTACCTATGAGACCGATCCTGCTGTGATTAGACAGGCGGTCCCAGAGCCTCTTGAGCCGGATGGAAGCAATACGGTCTCCTATGAATGGATCAAGATGCCCGATTCATCCGGTTTAGGATGCTATGAGGAAAGCGGTATTGTCATTCCGTGTACTTTTCAAGGAGAACCCTGCAATTTTGTCGCCCAAATGTATTTGGATAACGCGCCTGCTATTCTGGGGGGACGCGAAGTCTGGGGATTTCCGAAAAAATGGGCAAAGCCTCGCCTGAGCGTGGAGGAAACGGAGACGCTGACGGGTACATTGCATTATAATCACGTCCTGGTGGCCACGGGAACTATGCCTTTCAAATATAACATTCTTGATGAAAAAGAAACGGCTAAAGCCATCGCAAAAACGCAAGTTAATTTGAAATTAATTCCTGATGTTGACGGTACCCCCAAAATCGCTCAGTTAGTAGCGTATAATCTCGAGAACATTACTGTAAAAGGCGCCTGGTCAGGGCCTGCCAGATTAAGCTTGATCCCCCATGTCAACGCTCCTGTGGCAGATTTGCCGGTTAAAGCTTATATTGGCGGGAAACATTTTATTGCTGATTTAACTCTTCCATATGGAAGAGTCCTCTACGACTATCTCCAATAAAGTTTGCTTTCCTAAAAATATATATATATAAGGAGAAGGAACCATGAATAACAAAGTAATCTCCGCTGAAGAAGCCGTTCAGAAGGTCAAAAATGGAGACATGGTGATGGTCGGAGGTTTTCTGGCAGGAGGCTTTCCAGAGGACCTGGTTCGTGCGCTTGTCGACACCAATCCTGCCAGCAATCTTACGATTGTTTCCAATGACACAGGCACACCGGAATTATCTATCTATAAACTTGTAAAAAGCGGCAGAGTAAAGCGGATTTTTGCATCCTATATCGGCTCCAATCCGGAAACGGGAAGGCTCCTGATGACGAAAGAAGCGGAGGTCCAACTCTTCCCGCAAGGCACGCTCGCTGAAAAAATACGCGCAGGAGGAGCCGGTTTGGGCGGGGTTTTAACACCTGTAGGTGTAGGCACCGTTGTAGAGGAAGGAAAACAGAAAATCAAAATTGATGAAAAGGAATACTTGCTCGAACTGCCGCTCAAAGCCGATGTGGCATTAATTAGAGCCCATAAGGCTGATGAAGCGGGGAATCTTGTCATAAACGGCTCTTCACGTAACTTCAATATGGTTATGGCTACAGCGGCAGAGTATGTAGTTGCTCAGGTAGACGAATACGTAAAGACGGGTGAAATTGACCCCAATCATGTCAACGTTCCCGGAATATTTGTCGACGCAATTGTAAAGGTGGGTGAAAACGCATGAATAACAGAGAATTTATTGCTCGAAGAATAGCCCAGGAATTCAAAAATGGTGAAGTTGTCAACCTTGGTGTCGGATTGCCTACAATGGTAGTGGACTATATCCCCGAGGACATTCATATTATGCTGCAGGCGGAGAACGGAATTCTCGGTGTAGGCCCCAAAGCGGCTCAGGGAAAAGAAAGACTCGATTGTATCGATTCAGGCGGTAACTATGTAACAACTATGGAAGGAGCATGCTTTTTTGACAGTGCACTTTCATTTTCCATCATCCGCGGAGGGCATGTGGATATTACCGTGCTGGGCGCCCTGGAGGTCGATGAGAAAGGCAACCTTGCAAGCTGGATGATCCCAGGGAAAAAGGTGCCAGGCATGGGGGGAGCCATGGATTTGGTGGTCGGAGCCAAGAGAGTGATTGTAGCCATGGAGCATGTGAACAAAAATGGAGCTCCGAAAATACTGGAACAATGTAAACTGCCCCTGACCGCTGTAAATGTTGTAAAGACCATAGTAACCGAAAAGGCTGTCATCGATGTTATTCCGGGTCAAGGGCTGATGCTAAAAGAAATTGCTCCGGGTTTGTCGGTGGAAGATGTTCAATTAGCAACAGAGGCTAAACTGATGGTTTCACCACATTTGAGAGCCATAGCAGTATAAAGGTCATCATAGAAAGGAACCAGCTGCACCTTCAAATTAACTTGTCTGGCGTTTAACATGCTCTCTCGACTGCATTTATTATTACAAATAAGGTTCGCTAATTGCTCATTGAGCAATTGCGAGCCTTTTTTTGTTGGAGTGGGACCTTTCAAGCAGCATTCTGCGATGAAAGACTACAGCTGTCCAAGATCTTTCTACAGCTATACCCCATACTATGGAAAAAAATCTGTTTTGGTGCTCCTCTTCTATTGTTCTTCCAGACGATCCACACGGACGGTTTGGGTATTGGTGGGTCTGCTACCTATCTGTACAGTGGCCATACCGTTCGCTTCGTCTACATGCTCAATCCAGATCGGTTTACCATCCAATTGTACGGCAATGGTATCGGGCGAATCATAAATAGCTTTTGCTCGTTCCACATTCATGCTATTCTTCCCCTCCTGATTGTTGTTGTCTGCATTCATTCAGAAATATAGTTCACCTAGTCTTCATCTATAATCCGTTCAACATCTAATGAAGGGATGCTATGAGAAGGCGAAGTTGAAACTACAGCCTCCAAATCCACATGAGCCACAGCTATGGGAAAAGGCGGTTGGATTCCATGGGAAAGAGCAAACTCTGGCGGCAATGCATCCTGTTCGCCTCCGGCGGGTCCCCGAAAGGCGACATGATTTTGACCCACACGATGCCTGATTTGCCGAGGAAAGGATTTTCCGGACATAAATTGTGTACCTCCTTTTGAATCGGATATGCCTTACTATGCACCAAAATTGTTGTAACCATGCGCAAGCAGAAGTAATTCGCAGTCTTCATTTGCATCTCATACAATCACTTGTACGAAGCATACTAAGTGAAAAATCATATGCTCATATCCCGGGGTGACCGGAATCGAAGGTGCAAAATGCGGATTTAAGAAAAGGGGGACTGGCGGTATGCATACGGTCTGGAAAGGCGCAATCAGCTTCGGGCTGGTTCATGTGCCCGTTAAAATGTTTTCAGCGACTGAGGATAAGGACATTTCCATGCGTTATATTCACAAGGAGTGTGGAAGCCCACTTAGCTATGTACGAAAGTGTCCCGTTTGTGATAAAGAGGTTGAGTGGGAGGAAATTGGAAAAGGCTACGAATATGAAAAAGGAAAATTTGTCATGTTCGACAAGGAGGAACTGGAGCAAGTTAGCGGACAAGCGGATAAAAATATTGTCATTTTAGATTTTGTAGATTTGCAGGAAATTGATCCGATTTACTTTCAGAAAACCTATTATTTGTCCCCGGATCAAGCTGGCTCCAATGCGTATAAGCTGCTCATGAATGCGATGAAGGATACCGGGAAAATCGGGATTGCCCAAATCTCCATCCGCTCTAAAAGCAGCCTGGCGGCTATTCGGGTTTTGGATGAATGTTTGGCGGTGGAGACGATGTTTTACCCCGATGAAATTCGCCCCATTGCTCAAGTTCCTAACTTACCGGGGCAGGAGGAGGTTAAAGAGAAGGAGCTAACTATGGCAAAAATGCTGATCGAGCAGCTATCTACACCTTTTGATGCAGCGAAGTATACGGATCAGTACCGCGAGCGTCTGCTGGATCTCATTCAGCATAAAGTGGCTGGTGAAGAGGTGCGAATCGCCCCAACACAGCCTCAGACCAATGTAGTAGATTTAATGGCCGCCCTTCAGGCCAGCATCGAGGCAGTGCAACCTGTCGTTACCGATCCCGGCCCTGCTGCGAAAAAACGCCCTGCGCGTAAACCAGCAGCCCCAACAGCACAGCAGGCTGTTGCAGGCGAGAATATCTCTCCGACTCCAGTCAAAAAGAAAAGAAGCACTGCCAAACGTAAAGAAACTTAAGCTGAGTTCAGAAAAATCTAGCTAAGGGGTGGCGGTGAGACTGCTTTGATACGATAGTAGCTGACTGAACGCCCCCCGCTCATCTTGTTCCAGTTGGCGGTAGTTCCCCTGCTGTATGACCTCGCCTTGATCCAGTACAACAATTTGATCTGCATGTCTGATGGTTGACAGACGGTGAGCGATGACGATCAACGTCATTTGACCTTTCATCCGTTCCAGTGCTGCCTGAATTGCGGCTTCATGCTCACCATCCAGCGCACTTGTCGCTTCATCTAGTATAAGTACCGGAGGATGATGCAAGACAGCCCGTGCTAATACTAGCCGTTGACGTTCTCCTCCAGACAGACGAATCCCGCGATCTCCAATGACCGTGTCCAGCCCTTCGGGCAGTCTGGATACAAAGCTGTCTGCGGCTGCAAAATGTAACGCCTCCCATAGTTGCTGCTCACTAGCATCCTTATCTGCCAGCATCAAATTTTCGCGGACAGTCGCATGAAATAAAAATGGGTCTTGTGACACGTAACCAAACGACTGCCGCCACTGGGGCAACAATTCGTCGTCCAGAACAAGCCCGTCTATTGTAATCTGCCCCCCAGTTGGACGTAAAAAACCCATCAGGACATCGACCATTGTACTTTTACCTGCTCCCGATTTCCCTACAATGGCTGTCATTCCCCGGGCGGGTATGAACAAATTGATACGACGCAGCGCAGGCTCTGCTGCACCATCGTAGCGATAACCCAGATGACTGCATTCAATTCCATGACGAAGGGACAGGGGTTGCCGTACAGCTGCAGATGATAGATTGAATACCGATTGATCGGAGAAAGCTTTGCACTCCTGTTGCACCTTGGTGACACTTTCAAAGGCGGAGATCATAGACATGATGTATTCCAGACTCGCTTGAATAAGGGCAAATCGGGGCCATAAGCGGGAAAATATAAGAATCAACACAATCAGTTTTTCAGATGTAACATGCAACCACTGCAACGATATAAATATGACACAAGCGACAAAAACAGCTGCCGCTGTACGATGGAAAAACTGTGTGGACGCATTTTGCCGGACAAATTGGGTCGTATTATCCTCCATTCGTTGTGTCAGGGAGCGAAACCAATGGATATTCGCCGCTTCCAACAGATTGCTTTTAATATCTTTCATGCCGTTCATGTGATCCGTAATTCCAGCAAAATAAACCTGCGACAGCTCAGTCGTACGATCACCTAATTGTTTGGCATTTCGAATGGAGCGGCGGAACACGACAAACAGCCCCAATCCACTCAGAAATACCAGTCCGGTTAAAGAGGGGGATAACCAAAAAGCCAGCGCAATCTGGATCAGCGTAAACATGACGGCTGTAGTCAGTTGAAGAAGCAAATTCGTTCCCTGACTGACACGCGCCAGCTCAGTCGTCATCACATGGCTAAAATCAGATTTACGCTGACGCAAATAAAAAGCCCACTGCGCCTTCATAAAGGAAGTGTACACGTCTACTCGCAGAGAACGCATAAAACGCTGCTGAATCCGCGAATTCAGGATGGATTGGTAACGCTGAAGCAAAGCCTGCCCTGTAAGCAGCACTACAAAAACCATCAACATTCCCGGCAACAGCCAGCTTTTAGGAATGAACGGCAAAAAATGATCCAATCCATCAGACAGAAATGGCATCCCTGAATGACCGACAAATACGCCGATGGCCGCCAGCATAGGAACAAGCATATAAATGCCAAAACCCTCAAGCAGGCTAACAATAATCATACATCCAATATTGAGAAATAACGCACCGCCGTTCACGCTATACAGCTTTGTCATATATAATCGCAGGTGAACCATAATGCACACTCCTTATCGAGTCAGTGCTTTGAAAATCGCCGCTTCAGCCAAAGAAATGGACGTAAAGGGATATACAAAAAATGCAGCTGGCGAGGCAGTGGAAAAACGGCCGAATCCCCCGTAGAAGGAAATAAACGGCTGATGAGGTAACTTAGTCTGTGTCTTGGCTCTTTTAAGGAAAGCAAGTAAGTGCGGCTGACCGGCTGATGGGCAGCCGCCGTGTTTCTGGTCATGACTTGGCTGGAGGCGACAGCTGGAGTAATGGGGGCACAACTGGTAGCTGTGCTCATCGGGCTATAGTCGTCGTTACTGACACCTTCTGTGATGCTAGTAACGCCACTGGTGGCAAGCATGGCTGCTTCGCCACAGGTACTACACAATGAAGGACCGCCATCCGGAGGGGCGGCCTCCGCTTGCTCCGCCAAAGCTCTGCTGTGCAGCAGCTCTGATGGAGCAAGCCTATCTGTACCCGCCCCGTGGGCAATCGGGTATGGTGCGGGAACGCTGGCCTGCATGAAGGCCAGCGCGCTCAGCGCGAGCCTGTGCGCCTGCCGGGTAGCCGATACCGGACGCATCGGCTCCGGTATCGGCGTACCCAACAGCGCAGCGGCGAGCGCCCAGGCCTGCCCGCCAGCAGGCAGGCCCCCGTAGCGGCGCATCTTCGGCAGTAGCGCCTCCCAATCGACAGCACATACCGCAAGCCTGTCGATGTCAACCAGCCAGCGCAGCCTGAACCAGCCGTGACGCGCACCATGCGCACTCAAGTACAGAAATTGATGCTCGCTGCCAAGCGTATACATACAGGACGTCATGGCAGTCCTGTTGTCGGCAGGTGCCAACGGTACCATCCGACTGGCTCCTGTAGCTTTACCCATTTGCCGACAGCTCCACAGCTCGTCAAAAGAGGGTTCCCCACCCCCATCCGGGTGAAGACGCCAATGCAACTCTATCTCTACCCGTTTTTGCGGATGGAGGTAGGATGCATGATGGTCCTTCCATTTCCAACTGCCAAGGACACGCACTTCTCCGCTCTTGGATGCATATCCGGCTTCCTTCATCCAATGCTCAGCCTCATCCATATCGTCAGGGGCAATGAGTAAATCGATGTCCTTGGAGGTACGCAGAGAAACATCCCCGTACAATTGCTGTGCCAGAGCAGGACCCTTCAGCATAAGCACACGGATTCCATGAGTTATGAGCAGCCTGGTCAGACGCCCGGCTTCTGCTTGAAGATGAAGCATGCGAAGCGTGTTTCGATGATATTGCGCCTGAAGGTTTCGCAACAATTCTGCGGGAATGAACGGATGATTCAATGTTTTCAGTTGGAGATACACCGTAGGTACCACTCGATGGTGCTCGGTCAGACGTAAAAAGCGGACCCAATCCATCTCACGCAGCTGGGTAGCAGCAGTCTTATCCTGCCAATGAGAAACGTCTTTCCCCAATAGAGAGAGTAACAACGTTAATTCCTGATCCTCATTCCAATTCGCAAGTTCCAAAACAGACTTGGTGGGCATGCATTCTTCTCCTTCGATTCTTTGGACTTCTTTTGTCTCATCGCGTTAAAGTAAAGAACTACCTTTATCTGCCATATTTGTACTTGTATCCGTCACAGCACGTCTCCCGAATATCCCCACCACCGTAAATGCTTCCATCTCCCGTTTCCCCGTAACATAAATCGGTCCGCTACGTACCCATGCATGTGCGGCCAAGCGGCCAGCGGCATTTTTGGCTGTGCCCAGATACAGCGTGCAGTCCAGTTTTCTACGTCCCAGCAATGTCATTGCCGCAGCGGCTTGTACAAGACAACTACTGCGCCAAGGAGTATAACGGCTTGCCAGCTCCACAGCGTGCGAAATCTGCTTAATGGACTTCTCCTGCCTGACATCACACTGCCATGGAGTTTCTTCCATACTTATGCCCCAAATCCTTGAGTAATCCCCAAAAGAACGACGCTGGCGTAGCCTCGCCCATCCCAGCTCCAGCCAGGCTTCCGGCAACAATCTCCTGACCTCTGGGGACAGGAGAAGAAGCCGTTGTATCCGCATATTATACCGACTCCCGTAGAAGCTTTAGCAGTCCTTCCCGTTCCAACTCAGCCACAAAGGTGTGTACCTGCTGTCTGCACTGTTCCTCGTCCACCTCATATTCGTTCGTCAGGACAGTTACGATATCGCCAAGCGAAGGACCGGATTCTGCCAGTTCCCAGATTCGTCCTCCTGTGAAGCCTAAGTTGTAATATTTACCAGTGTTAATGCTCATCATCACTTTTTCCCCGTCCATATCACTGACGTAGACCTCTTCACCGTAAATGACGCGATAATGGTCTTTAGCTGGATTAGTGGCTACCATAACTCTTCTCCTCCTTACGAATGATATCAAGTACCCGTTGTACAACCTCGGACGCAGTAAAGACTGAACTATCCCTCAGCAGCCGCCAGCCCTCTACTTTACGAGCCATCCTAGCCGCTGTATCAAACGACCATTCACTCAAACCCATTCGCGGAATAATCACCCTACGATATGTATGTTGTAGTAATGTATGCAAGCACTCAAGAACGTTCAAGGGCTGTTCCGTAACTGCCACTAACTCCCCTTCGCGCATCGACGCACGGATTGGAGAATCTGCCACTAGCTCAAATACGCCCCCTAAGGGCAGCGGATCGTTAAAAAATTCATCTACGGCGGGTACGGCATATTTATTCAGCTCATCTGCAAGCATACGCAGATCTCTGTATTGTGGCATTACAGAATTGCCATCCGTTAGGGATCGTATGTGGTTTAATGTGCGTGCATGCTTGTTCTCCCGTAAAGCCTCCAGTTGGAGCAAGCTATCCAACCCCAGCTTTTGCTGCGGATAAGCTGGATACACGATGGCTGAGGAAGCCGTAGCTTCTACAGCAATCACGTCATCACTAACCATCCGATAACCTGCCTGCCTAAAAGTAGCAGCCAGTGTCGATTTCCCCGTACCCGATTCACCCACAAATGCGTAGGCCCTCCCCCCAATGACGACCGCACTTCCGTGAATAGGTAATATTCGTCTTTGCATCAGCAGAACACCCATGCATGTACCCAGCACAAATAGCCGCACGGTGTCAGGATCGGCCCCGGAGAATATGCTTACCTCGATTTCCTTGCCTTCCCTGACGGCATAAATGGCCGTGCCTGGTATTTGGAACATAAATCGTTCATCCAGCATCACAAAATTGGCCTGTTCCAGCTGACCACTCCATGCAGTCAAATCAGCCTGTCGAATGACTACATCCTCTACTGCTTCCGGTGCTGCCAGGAGCAGCTCAGGCAGATTCAGTTCACTGGCAATCCTGAGTCCAAAGGCTGTATATTTCGTCCAACTAACATTTGCACTCCTGTCATGCACGGTAGGACTCACTCCTCTGTCCTTAAAAATCCCGTCTTTATTTCTTGGGCAAACCTCTACCCGAAAGAAATAAAGACGGCTCTGTATTGAATACGAGTCCAATGGATTATGCTATTTTCGTTCATTCAATCGTTATCGGCCGAGCTGTTTGGCTTCCAGTCCAACATCGGCTACATGTATAACCATCTATTAGCTTGGATTATAAATATCGGCATCGTGGTCGGACACCCAATCAATCTGTCTCCAGCCTTTCCCCGCCATGGTCTGGCTAATATCCAGCACCTCTATCGTCGGTTCCTGCCATTCTTTTTTACTCATTTCATCACCTCCCCTCCAACGAATGACGAACTGTCCGTCCGGATCAATCTGAATCAGTTCAATCCACAGAGAAAACGGTACACGATCAGGCTATGCATTAGTAGTCGTATATTTGGATCAGACGCCTGTTCAGGGCGGGGGTGGCGAAGTTTCGCCATAGCCGTCTTTATTAACTCAATATTGAGATATTCAGCCGCTCGTAAATCATGACACATCAGTTGAAGCTCCCCCATAAACGTATCCCAGCAAGGAAGCATACGATGTAGCCAATCGGCAGGCTGCACGCCGCGTACCCGCTGGTTCAACCGAACGTCATCAGGTAGATGATCACGCATGGCTTTACGAATGAGGGCACGGTCCCGACCGTTTTGCACATACTGCTCAAAAGGCACCGATAAGCAAAAACGAATTACCCGGCTGTCCCCGGTCGGATCACGTTCCCATAGTCCATAACGTAGTGAAAGTTTGGTCGCGACCATACCATTTTTGTTGGCAATCGCCAAATTTGAGAACTTCTCTTTTCTCGTCTGATCGGCATTTTTTATCCAACCTGTTCCGCTCAATACAGGAATATCTTCTACATGCATCCGTTTGGCAAACTGCGGGTGAATCAGGGAAGGAATGGGACTTCGATTGCTACGCCGCAACCATGAATGAGATTCAAGTGAAGTCGCTTTTTTCAACATTACGGGGAGTAGATGTGACATACGCCTGCCCGTAAGCTTGCTGTACCGCCACAATCCCTGAAAGGATTGCAACCAGTGCAAACGACGAAACTGCCGGGCATAATAGTCTAGTGCAGGGCCCCACGATACGGTAAAGTTGCCTCGTGCCCCGGTCAACAGTACACCGACATTGTGCTCCTGTGCTTTTTCGTAAAAACCTCTGATCCAGAAGGAGTTTTCAAAATATTTGTAGGGTGCTTCCATGAGTTCCAGCCATATATCAATTTCTGAAAACGGACTTTTCCCCTCAAAATCCATATAATTCTCGTGAATGTTGCCCACATAGCGAGCCGTAGACTGAATATAGCCTCGTTCGTTCGCCAGCAATGTAGGCGGTGTCCAGTCTGTAAAATCTTGAACAGGCACATAGCTGTAGGCATGCAGCGGCTTTTGTTGCAAGTGCAGCGATGGCGCGGCAAAGCTGGCAACCGCTCCAGAATCCAGCCCTCCGCTTAAGGCAGCCCCTACAGCGCGATGCGTCCGTAGTCGGGCAGTGACCGCTTGTGTGAACACCTCGCGGAAAGCTTCTATGTACTCGCCCCCTGTTTTGAGCCGCAGTGGCTCTACCTCATCCAGACATGCATATTTATGAAGGGTTCGCTTTCCCTCCTCCATCGTGAACCAATGTGCAGGAGGAAGCTGGTTGATATGCTTGTATGCGGTCGTTCCGATATCGACAGATTCCTGCATGGCTCGGATGGACAAAAATTCGGCCAGCCATGGCTCATACAATTCTTTTCGCAGAGAGGGCAGGGCCAAAAGCGGAGCGACTACCGTGCTAAACGCGAATCCTCGGTCATGCTGGTAGATGTACAACGTACGATTGCCTGTCATATCTCGAGCACCATATAATCGATGTTCCTTGGCATCCCAAATAACAAAGGCAAAATCACCTATCAGATAACCGGCTGCATCCACTCCCCATTTGTCATATGCCAGCAAAATCAGCTCGCTGTCCGTGATATCTTGTCGCCGTTCCTGCTCAACTCCCAGCCGTTCAAACAGCTCGGAACGATTGTCAATAATTGCATCCGCTGTGATTGCCAAATCTCTTAGCTCATCATGGAAGGGAAGACGCTCATGAACAGATTCCGGGGTCACATGCTGGGCATGACAACCCAAAAAAATAGAGCCTTCACACCAAGCGCATACGCGGTCAGCGGGATATTTTCGCAGGGCTTGCATCATTTTCCCGCCTTCTTCGGTGCATACGGACTCATGCCCAAAGCTATAGATTCCGGCAATCGCACTCACGTTCTTCCCCCCTTTTCTTTTCCTATATTTGATAACACTACAGACGCCAAACGCCCGAGCTTACGGGCAAAGAGGCTGCGATATCGGAGACCTTGATTTGGGCGTTGATAGCTTTGGAGCTGAGCGATAAGACGGTTCCGCTCCTCATAGCTATGTGCCAACCTGTTTTCCAGGGATTGAATCCGCCGATCGTTCACGATCTGGTCCACATGCATCCTTGCCGGATCTTGAGGTGCAGCATGACGGGTTGCATTTATCATGAGTTCTCTGTTATCTGCATCCTGTTCTTCCAGCATCCGATAAGCTGCCTTCCATTCAAAGCCGCTTTGCTGGAGGAATTGTTGTGTACGTCGACTCAGCAACTCTATATCCGGCTCATCCTCAAAGCGGACTCCAGCCATCTGCTCAGCCTGCTCCAGCTCTTCCGCGTAACCAAGCTGCTTAAACATGCGGGACCCAATGCTTCTGCAATACAGCTCAATTTCCGTTTTACTCAACAAATGTTGCCAGCTATGTACCGAATCTTGATGCGCCTGCTCATGCTCTCCTACGAAGGGATCACCCGCTCCCATACTATAAAAAAGACTGGATTTGGGCGTATCCGCAAAGTCCCCGTACTTTTCCATCCCCAGCTCGTACTTGATTCCCAGAAAACCGCACAGCTTCTCGATCTCCATCGTTGGATTGGATACGAGCTGTTCATATCTAAGCGGGTATGCAAGTGGATGAGGTGTAGCAAAATAATGAGCATAACGGAATAAACCAACCGTAATATCCGTCATTTTCATATTAAAATGCGGGCTCCCCAGTTCTTTCAGCAGTTGAAAACGTCCATTCCGTAGCTGATTAACCTTTTTGAATGAGGCCACAATGGCCAAAGGATTCCGGATAAGCCATAGCCTACGGGCAGCAGGGAATAAACGGTCTATAAATTCTAGAACCGTATAGTAACGCGGGGATTTGTCGATAAGCATATCTGCTGTTGTTCCTTGAAGCAAACCATTATATATTTCAAGTGCATACGAACGGGAGGCCCGCTCCAATACATCGGGGGGGACCATACCTTCAAAAAATTGCCGAAGTATCCCTGTTCCTCCATATGGCCGTGCATGTGACTGAGGAAGATCATATAAACTGAGCAGAAACCACATTTCCTGCGTGGCAAACAGGCGGGAATGGTTTTGCAAAATGGCGGTAAGCAGCGAGCTTCCACTCCGAGGGACACTTAACAGGAATACCAGCCCTCCGCCTTGCTTTTCAATCAAGCAAACTCCTCCTCTACCTCTGCTCAAGACACTTTGATAGATACATATCGTATTTTTTATTATAAATTTATGATACATAGTGTATCTTGTCAATCCCTTTGATGGATAAATTCAGCACTTCACGTTCATGTTAAACCATATGTAGATCTATGAGCTCAACAATCAGCCTATAAATAAAGATTTTGCTGCATATTAACCAAAGGAGGTAGCACTATGGGACAAGCTGTTAAAGGCACAATTACCATTGAAGGTCAGGAAATTTCTATCACAAACCCAGATAAACCGCTGTGGCCTGAAGCAGGCGTGACTAAGGCGCTATATCTTCGCAAGCTCGCGGTATTGGCTCCCTTCCTGCTCAAATATTGCCATCATCGTCTGCTGACCGTCATCCGCTGGCCACATGGGATTCATGGTGATTTTTTTTATCAAAAAAATGCCCCACGTCCTCGGCCGGACTATATTGAAACCGCTCTGCATGACGGTATTGAATATATTGTGCTCGGCAAATTGCCACAACTTCTCTGGCTTGGTAATCAGGCTGCGTTAGAATTCCACCCCTCTCTACATGAAGCGGGAAGCAAGCTGCCCTGTGAATGGATGATAGACCTTGATCCATCCAGAGAGGTGGAGCCACGTATTATGGAGGCCGCCTCTATTGTCGGTGAAGTACTGGCTTCGCTTGGTTTGGATTCCGTCCCCAAAACATCCGGGGCTACAGGTGTACAAATTATCGTTCCGATCCGTACAGGCATAACCTTCGACGAACTTCGCAGCATCGGGCTATTAGTCGGGCAGTTTGTGACAGAAAAGCACCCGCATCTGTTCACACTCGAACGGTTAAAGAAGGACCGTGGAACAGCCATCTATTTTGATTATTTGCAGCATTATCAGGGGAAAACTCTGGCCGCTCCTTATACCCCGCGGGCACGCCCCGGCGCTACGGTCTCTACTCCGCTAACCTGGGAAGAGGTACGGCAAGATGTATCACCACTTGACTACCATTTGCTGAATATTGAGGAACGACTAAACCAGGTAGGCGACTTGATCGACAAGGTTCCTCCCCAGCCCGTAGAAGACGTTCTCAAGCATATGCGCACCAAGGCACACCGAACCTGATCCATGCTTGGAAGAACAAAAAAGGGGACGAACCCCGCAGCCATTAGGCTGAGAAATTGTCCCCTTGCGCTAGTGTATTCCTTTTTTCTTAAAGCGTCCGCCCTTCACATCGTGAATGTTACCGATCGCAACGAAAGCGTGCGGGTCCCAATCTTCAACGATGCTCTTCAGCTTCGCTTCCTCCAGTCGGGTAATGACGACGAAAATCACTTTCTTGCTTTCGCCCGTAAAGCCGCCTTCACCTTCCAGATAAGTGACGCCCCGTCCAAGACGGTCTGTCAGGGCATCCCCGATATCACGGTATTTTTCACTAATAATCCAGACCGATTTGGACTGATCCAGACCTTCAATCGTAATATCAATCATTTTCATGGCGATATAATAAGCAATCATGGAATAAAGGGCATTTGGCCAACCGAACACAAAACCTGCACTTCCCAGAATGAAGATATTAACGAACAGTACGATCTCACCGACCGAAAAAGGAGTTTTTTCACTGACGAGAATAGCTACGATCTCTGTCCCATCCAGCGAGCCGCCGGACCGAATCACAAGACCCACCCCAACACCGAGAATGACGCCCCCAAAAATAGCGCCGAGCAGCGGTTCGCCAGGAGTCAATGCACTTACATTGTGAAGTAACGCGGTTCCGATGGACATAACGACGATACCGAATAATGTGGATAAAGCGAAGGTTTTACCGATTTGTTTGTAGCCGATAAGTAAAAATGGAAGGTTCAACAGGGTCAGGAAAATACCGAGCGGATAGCCAGTAATCTTGGAGGCCATGATGGAAATACCTGTAACGCCTCCGTCAATAACGCCGTTAGGAACCAGAAATATTTCCAATCCCACTGCCATCAGAGCTGCACCAACCACAATCATGGCTGCACGCTGAAACAGGCGTTTTACTTTGTTCTTCGGATTAGCTGGAATTTTGCTGATCTTGGTCAACTCTCCGGTCACATCTGTGATCTCAGACAGATTTTGGACTTCCTTGCTCACTACACTCATATATAAATCCCCCCGTTACAGTATGGTATATTGGACCGAAAAAGGGGCTGCTATCCGCAGTCCCCTCTCCTTTACCGCGCTTGTGTTATATGAATAGTATACCATAAAACTGCGATTTTGCGCAAAAAAGTTAGCAAAGAGCACATAAATCACAATAAAGTGGGATTATAGCGATAAAAACGTCGAAAATCGCCTTTAAAGGAGTGGAGAGAGCATGCGAGTTAGAATTTCAGCTGTTTTCTGAGATCGAGGCCGTCTGCGGAACACGTTCAAATCAATGCGTGAGGAGTTGGAAATGTCCTCTACAAAATCTGCCGAAAGCCGTTCCAGCGCTGAATTAGCAAAAACTACAGCGGTCAACTCAAAATTATAGAAAAAGCTGCGCATGTCCATATTGGCGGTCCCGACCGAGCCGAGTAAATCATCGACAATCACTACTTTGGCGTGAATAAATCCTTTTCGATATTGGTAGAACTCCACCCCTGTCTCCAACAGTTCTTGCACATAGGATAAAGACGCCAGATGAACCAGCTTCGAGTCAGATTGGTAGGGAATAATAATTTTCACATCTACGCCACTGACTGCTGCCAGCTTGAGCGCCTCATGAATCCCCGGATCGGGAATAAAATACGGCGTCGTAATCCAAATCCGCTTTTTGGCAACCGTGAGCGCACCAAAACACATTTCCTGAATCGTATCCCATACCTGATCGGGACCGCTGCTCAAAATCTGTACTTCCTCATCCCCGGTGCAGGTATGTGGAGGAAAAAAATTCACATCCATCAATCTCTCCCCTGAGGCCAGCTTCCAGTCGCTAAGAAATGCATTTTGCAGAAAATAGACGCTATCTCCTTCAATCTGCAAATGCGTATCCCTCCAAAATCCCACTTTGGGGTATTTTCCGAGATAATCGTCGCCTATATTAATCCCACCCACAAATCCAATCATGCCGTCAACCACCACGATTTTCCTGTGATTGCGATAGTTAATCCGGCGATCCAAAGTGGCGAAAAACGGAGGTAGAAAATAATGAAATTCCACTCCCGCCTCACTACAGGTACGAATAAAGGAATAAGGCAAATTGTAACTTCCTACACCGTCCACAATGAATCGTACCTTTACTCCCTCACGTGCCTTGCGGATCATGACCTCTTGAAACTTTCTTCCAATTTCATCGGCCCGAAATATGTAAAACTCCACATGGATATGATGTTGCGCTTGTTCCATCGCTGTCAGCATAGCCTCGAAGGTTTCTTCACCGTTCGTCAGCACACGTGTGCGATTACATCCAGTCAACGGGTTTTCTGACATGCGAATTAACTGGTTAAACAGACGCTCCTGATGCTTGAAATGAGGATTATGCATTTGCTCCACCTGTTCAATCACTTTGGATTGCGCCCACAGACGCTCGCGAAATTCACGAAACAGCTGCGATCCCCCTTTTCGGACCATTTTGCGCTTCTGATAATCCTGTGCAACAAAGTAGTACACGACAAAGCCAATGAGCGGGAAGCAAAACAAAATAAAGAGCCAGGCTACCGCTTTGGACGGCTTGCGAAATTCAAAGAGCAGGATCGTCCCGGTCTGAAAAATAAAAACAATTAAAGCCAACAGCAACCACAGCATGTCTAAGCCTCCTTATATATCTTAGGATTTTGCAAAATCCTCATCTACGTTTTATACTAAGCTCCAATTTTTTTGACATGTTTGCCTCTTAAGCTGAATAGATAGTAACCAAGCACTATAGGAGCGATGTCCGGAAAGGAGCGATTATGAAAAAAGGAAGCCTAAATCGCCGGATGACCCTGCTTGTTATTCGGGATGCACAGCAACCGCCCAAGCAGCTACAATGCTCTACAGCCGCTGTCATTCTCGTCCCGACTCTTGTGATCGCGTCTATCTCTACACTCGTGATCGGGCTGCAAATCCGTTCTTCCCATATTATCTCCCAAATGGAAACGAATCTTGCTGTCCAGAGTTTGCAGATGGAGGTCACGGTAGCGGACAAGGATGCAGCCATTGGGCGACTACGGCAGGAAGTCATGGAGCTGACGAATCAAGCCACCAATATTCGTGAACGCCTTCAGCGCGTAACAGAGCTGGAACAACAAATGCAGCAATTCATTCGTAAACACGGAAACTCATCTGCCACAAGTAACCATAAAAAGACCATGACGCCGCTCTCCTGGGATGCTTCCGGCCATATTGGAGGTGAACTGATCGCAGTGCATGAAAATACTGCCCTCCTAACTCGCCAGGCAATGGATGATTTTCAGGAGATCGAATCTCTGTTGGACACGGTGGAACGTACGGTTCCCCGCTCTATTCAGCAAGCAAATGCCGTGCAGCAGAATCTGGAGCGCAAACAAGCCGCACAGCTACTCCAGACCCGTAGGCTGGCTCTTGCCGAACAAGGGAATCCCTCCGTTTGGCCTGTAGGTTCACGGCGAATGACCTCCAGCTTCGGCTATCGCAGCGACCCTTTTACAGGTAGGTCTGCCTTTCATTCAGGCGTGGACATTGCCGGACAAACCGGTGATCCTGTCTATGCAGCAGGAGCAGGCACCGTCTTGGAGGCTGCTTCTAGCGGAGCCCGCGGCAAGTGCATCATCATCCAGCATCCTGACGGACTCCAGAGCTGGTATATGCACCTGAGCGGCATGCAGGTGGCTCCGGGAGATCGTGTCCACAAAGGACAGACCATCGGTCTGTTAGGAAGTACCGGGAGAAGCACGGGACCTCATCTTCATTTTCAGATCGTCAAGCATAACCAACCTGTCGATCCATTACTGTATGTACAATGAGGACTTTTCAAAATCCTTACAATAAAAGATTGGGGGAAAACCATCATGTTCAAGGAATCCAAAAAAAAACTCTCCGCCCCAGCTATGGATACACTGCTCGCTAATGGCACCAGCTTTGAAGGTACAGTTGAGGCAGAGGCCAATATTCGGATTGACGGTCATTTTCAGGGCGATATCCGCAGCACTCGTACTGTCGTCATTGGAGAATCTGCTGTGGTACGTTCGGACATCATCGCACAAGACGTCATTCTTGCCGGTAAGGTGTTCGGCAGCATTACTACAGAAGGACGACTGACCATTACGCCGACAGGTGAACTGTACGGAAATACGGCGACCGCTGCATTGGTCATATCTGAAGGCGGTGTACTGGACGGCACAAGTCAAATGAACCGAACGAAGGATGTAGAGTTGTCAACTTCTACGGATGAGTCAAACGACGAAACCCAATCTAGTTTCAGCAAAAACAGGGAGGACAGCCAAGCCGATCTGCAATCCGAAGCAGGATAAAATCAATATACACTCACTCCATTAAACCCAGTGCATTCTCCATTCATTCCATAATATCCTCCACTCTGCGTTCCAAAAATAATTGGTACACCTTACGTATGACAATTTTTCCGCACATATACAATGGAATCACCAAAATGATGCCCAGAATCCCGAGCAGGTCGCCACCAACCAACAGTAAAATAACGACTGTCAACGGATGAATATCCAGCTGCTTGCCAAAAACTATAGGTGACAGCCAATTATCCTGAATTTGCTGTGCAGCAATCACCACGACCAGCGACCAGAGCGCCATCGAAGGTGATTCGAGAAATCCAATAATAACTACAGGTATAGAAGCAGCCACTGCCCCCACATAGGGAATAAAATTAAGAAAAATCGAAATAACGGCGAGCAGCAAGGCATAAGGCAAACCTATAATTAAAAATCCAAGGAACATCATCACACCCAACGCGACATTGATCAGCACCCGACTCACGATAAAGCTGCTGAGCGCGCTATCGATATCTTCCATGACCTCTAACGCGTCTTTGTGATATTTTTTAGGAAAGAAGTTTAGCATTTTAGGGCCAAATTTGCTCCCTTCCTTAAGCATGTAATAGAGCAATATGGGAAAAGTAGCCAATACGATAAAAAAGTAGGATACGAACGATACCAGCTTTACCGAGTAATCAGACAGTGTCGAAAAAGCTTCGTTCAACGTATCTGACAGTTGTGACAGCGGGTCTTCACCCGGAGGCAGCACTTGTCTCAAGGATTGATTATGCCGCCATTGGCTCAATTGATCAACCAGACTTTTAATGAGCTTCGGCGCATTTTCAAATAAATTGGTTACCTGATCACGCAGCGTAGGCCACACACCCCATGAGAAAACAAACAATAACACTCCAATGACCAAATAAATCAGCAAAATGGAGATAGATCGTTTGATTTTTCTACGTTCCATTACATCTACAATCGGCCTCAATAAATAATAGAGGAAAAAAGATAGCATCAACGGCACAACCAGCAAGCTGACCAAAGATACGAGAGGACTGAATATAAAGCTTACTTTGGTGCCCAAGTAAATGATGAGTAATAGCATGACAATACCAGTAGTCAGACGAAAAAAACGATTATTTTGCAGCATATCATGCGGCCCCCCTCTGTTCTGTTCTCTCTACCTCTTTAAACGCAAAATGACCCTATTGATTGATTGTTGCTGAAAATAGATTACAATATACCCCTACACGCAGAATGTGTAGCAAAAATGACATAGATACAGTATAAAATAGTGTTAAATTAGGATTTTGCAAATTCCTGAAATAATAAAAGGACGTCCAAATGCTAGGCATTTGAACGTCCTTTGTGTTACTCTACGACACTTCCATTTAGGTCGAAACATCCCGTTTTACGAAAACCACCCAGGCAATGGCGATAAAAATCACATAATAGGCGACCAGCACGGTGAGCGAAAAGGTTAGACTGGAACTTACTGTACCCGGCGGCATATCTAGATATTTTTTCAGATCCATATGTGTAAATAGTACGTATTTGGTCCATTCATAACGATCTGTGCTGAACAAGCCAATAGAGTTATAGACTGTTTTGGTGAACATCATGAACAACGACAGCCCAATCGCCAAGGCACTGGAACGGAAAACTGCGGATAGCATAAATGCAAAGGCCATCGTCACGAATAAGGCGATATAGCTATACAAAAAGTTCAGCGTTACATAAGATATCGGATCACTGAACAGCGGAACAGAACCCGCTGGTGCATCCTTGGATAACATCAGCCATGAGGACAGCGTAACCATCAAGATCAAAATGATCGTTCCGAGCAAACTGAACAAAATCACGGATATATACTTGGACAACAATATTTTGCTGCGAGTCCAAGGTCGGATGAGCAACAACTTAATCGTTCCCCAAGTAAATTCACCAGCCACCGAATCAGCGGCTACAATGACCGTAAACGTCGTATTGAGGAAAAATGTAAACAACGTCGTCAACGCAATCCCATCCCACACGCTGACCTGATCGGAAACCAGGGAAATCAGCATCGGAATCGCAGCCGTGATGACCGCCAGCAGACCCAGCATAATCCATGTGCGCACACGCAGGTAAATTTTCAGATTTTCGTTATGTACCAGCTTGAAGAAATCAGCCAATGAACCCGCCTCCCGTCACTTCCAAAAATTGATCTTCCAGCGTACGGGCAATCGGGCGAATCGCATATACTTTAATTCCGTTTGCAGCCAGCAGGCTGTTCATCTCTGCGATCTGTTCCCGCTCCAAGTGAAGCAGCAGTTGATTGCCTTCGACGCGCCCTGCTCCAGCAAGCGCATAAGCTTGCTCGGCATCATTTACCTCAAAAGCAATTTCTGCCGTCTGCACTTCCCCCCCTGTATTCTTCAGCTGCTTGATATCAACCAGCCGTCCGCTCTGAATAATGGCTACACGGTCGCACATCATCTCCATCTCGGACAACAAATGGCTTGATACGAACACGGTAATTCCTTCCGTACGGGTCAATTGACGCAAATAATCCCGCAGTTCTCGAATACCCTGCGGGTCCAAGCCGTTGGTCGGCTCGTCCAGCACGAGCAGCTTCGGTCGATGCAAAATCGCCTGAGCTACCCCAAGTCGCTGCCGCATCCCGAGCGAGTAGGTTTTTACTTTATCATGAATTCGGTTTCCGAGTCCCACCAAACGAATCGCTTCATCCACGCGCTCTGGGGTCACCCCAGGAGACATTCGCGCAAAATGCTGCAAATTTTGATAGCCTGTCAAAAACTTGTACATCTCCGGGTTCTCAACAATCGCGCCGACATGGGAAACGGCCTTCTCAAAATCGGTATTAATGCTGTCTCCACAAATATGAATATCGCCCTTGCTGATCGAAATCAGGCCAACCATCATACGGATGGTAGTCGTTTTTCCCGCACCATTGGGTCCGAGGAAACCAAATACCTGTCCCGCCGGAACCTCCAGCGTCAGATCATCCACGATCGCTTTTGAGGAAATGATTTTACTCACACCCTCCATACGTATGACGGGAACCTGTCCTGTCGCTTGCTGCATACTATGAAACTCCTTCCATCCGGAGTGAAGCTGTTATCCATTTTACTGTACATTTCCGGTTTTGGAAGTATTGTACCATATTTAACCTTTTAGAAACACCACGCAACCTCTATTCCTTGTCCTTGTATATCCAAAGCACCCGCCATTTCTCATCTTCCTGTGTCACATAACAAGGCTGTACGATATCAAAATTACCGAATCGGGTCTTGTAATGCTGAGTGACCGTAATACGGTAAACCTTCCCTAACTCTTCTCCATTCGGATCGGTACGAATATCATACTCAGCCTGCGGCTCCCCCAGTTCAAACGTGAACGTATCCGTCCCCATATCCTGCATAAAAACGTGCGCACGCTGCTGTACATACGTAGATTTCTCGAATTTCTTTTTCATTTGCGAATGAAAAAACTCCCATGAACCTCCGAAATTTCCCGATTGCTCCATAGTGTAGAACTCGTTCAGTGCTTCTACCGCTTGATCGCCCTCGCCTGTAGACATCACCCCGCGCAGACCCAACCACAGCAGCCATAACAATCCACAAATGATGGCAAAATATAATAGCTTACGGACGAACGCCGAAGCCGCTCTCCTTCTAAACAGCACACATTGCCCCTCCCTCTGTTGGACTATACCGAATTCTTTACAGATGTATGTGGGACAAGCCTTGTTTAGAAGTCTTTAGAAGAAAATAACGGGTGACCTCCCAAATAGGGCACCCGTCTACATAAGGCTTACCTAAGGCGATATGGCCGTGGTAAGCATGTGCTTCTCCAGCACTCCATGGAGACGCTGGCGTTCCTGCTCCTCCACAATGTAATAATATACACCGTTGATTTTACGCCCATGTCCCTTCAGTTCAACGGTATCCGTCTGCTTGAGGGACGGACCGATCCGGGTCAGGAAAGTGGTCATATCGTCAAAGGTAATGTCTGTGCGAATCTGCTCCCCCGCTGCTTCCAGTATCGGCTTTACCCTCAACAGCCCTTCCTTGCTGATGGACTGGGTCAGAATTTGCTTGAGTAGCTCCCGCTGGCGGGCATTTCTTCCGAGATCCCCACGTGGATCATCGAATCGCATACGGGCGTAGGCCAACGCCTCAGCCCCGTTCAAGTTCAAATTACCCTGCGCAAAATGATGGCCCTCATATTGAAAATCAAGTGGATTATAAACCTCGACTCCCCCCATAAGGTCCACCATTTTCGCAAACCCTTCCATGTTCATCTGTACATAGTAATCTATCGGATGGTTCAAAAAATGCTCTACCGTACGGATCGACATATCCACGCCCCCAAAAGCAAAAGCGTGATTGATTTTGTCCTCACGCCCCTTGCCGATCAACTCTGTTCGCGTATCACGCGGAATGTTGAACATCAACATAGAGCCTTCATCAGGGTTAACAGACAAAACGATCATCGTATCCGATCGTCCTGGATCGTGAGGCCGCCGATCTACGCCCAGCACCAGCACGGTGAACGGCTTGAACTGGGAGATGGCTGCCGGATTGGGTATACTTGATCCAATGTCTGTACCTACAGATCGCCCTGCTCCGCCCGTTGCAAGGGTAGAAACCGCCCCAGGCTGCACGATGCTGCGCGGATGATACATCGCATTCGCCGCTGTTTTAAAGGAATGATACACATAAGCGGTGTAGGCAGTAGCCCCTACGAGCAATAACGCCGCAGCCCCCAATGTCACCTTCAGCCATCGTTTCATACGCAGCCTCCCCTTTACGGATTCACTACAGACTGATGACGATCTACATCCAGATTGTTCATCTGTGGCCTGCCGACAGAATAGTATGCAAAGGCGGATTGTCTGATTTGCTCCTCGCTGTACACATTGCGTCCGTCAATCATAATTGGATACTTCATAAGCTCATTCAGCTCACCCAACCCGATATCACCAAATTCTTCCCATTCCGTCAATAGACACAGTGCGTCACATCCCTCTGCCGCTTCTCGTGCGCTATCTGCCCACGTTACTTCCGAGCTGTCCAGCAGTCTGCGGAAGTTAGCGGTAGCGATTGGGTCATATGCACGAATTTGCGCCCCTGCCTCCAGCAGCGACTGCATGATATCCAGCGCCGGGGCATCTCTTACGTCATCTGTATTCGGTTTAAAAGCCAGTCCCCATATACCAATCGTAGCTCCCTCCAGATCACCCAGCGCCTCTTTCAGCTTACGAATCACGTTAAAACGTTGCCCCTGATTCACTTCTACCACAGATTTCAGCAGCTTGAATTCATAGTCCACGTTACCTGCAATTTGGATCAGAGCTTGTGTATCCTTGGGAAAACAGGAACCCCCATAGCCGATACCAGCAGACAAAAAGGAGGAACCGATCCGCTGATCCAGTCCCATACCATGTGCCACGCGTGTAACGTCTGCGCCCACCTTTTCGCAAATATTTGCAATCTCATTAATAAACGAAATTTTGGTCGCCAAAAAAGCATTCGACGCGTACTTGATCATCTCCGCCGAACGGATATCCGTGGTTACGATATTTGTCGTCAGCGGCTCGTGCAGTGTAGTCAGCACAGCGGACACATGCGGATCGGAAGCTCCGATGATGATTCGATCTGGCTGTAGGGTGTCTATGACTGCTGAACCTTCACGTAAAAATTCGGGAACCGAAGCCACACCAAACGGATAATTTGTGCGGCTCGCAATCCAATTTTGAATACGTTCGTTCGTTCCGACAGGCACCGTGCTTTTGGTGACAATTACTTTGTAGCCATTCATGGCGTCTGCCACCTCGCAGGCGGCTTCTTCAATATAGGACAGGTTCGCTTCTCCGCCTGGCAGTGAAGGCGTGCCGACCGCCAAAATAACAATTTCGGCTGCCTCCACCGAAGCAGCCGTATCTGTTGTAAAGCTTAGTCGGCCTTGTTCTACATTATCTTTAATTAGAGCCTTTAATCCCGGTTCATAAATCGGCACCCCACCTGCACGCAGCTGATGAATTTTATCCTCATTCTGATCTACACAGACGACGGTATTCCCGAGTGCGGCAAAACAGACCCCCGACACCAGCCCGACATACCCTGCACCAATTACACATAACTTCAAAGCAACTCCCCCTTTTACATGCTGTCTCATTGCATCCTGCTTTTACCGACTTCACTTCTCTATATCTCTTCCTGCAAGCCGATTATGATAAAGCATAAGCCGTTTGTTTTGCCGATAAGATTTTAGAAAACGGTATACATACATCGGATTGTTATAGGCATACCTCTTCCATAATCGCTTCGGTTCACAGATCAGACGGTACAGCCACTCCAGCCCCAGCTTTTGTATCGCTAGTGGCGGTCTACGAACCTTTCCAGTGATATAGTCAAAGGCCGCCCCTACTCCAATCATCACGCCATGAATGCGGTCTTTGTTTCGATGCATCCATATTTCCTGCTTCGGGCAGCCTAAGCTGACGAATATGATATGCGCGCCAGACGCATTGATTTCATCAATGATCCGCTCCTCCTCATCTGGATGAAGCTCACGAAATGGTGGTGAAAAGCTGCCAGCGATGCGGATTCCAGGGTAATCCTGTTCTACTCTTTCTTTTAAGCTATCCAGCGTATCCGGCGTACTGCCGTAAAAATATATACTTACCTTCGTCTGTGGCGCACGTTCGCACAACTTGAGCATCAGACTGGGACCATCTACCCGATCCTGACGCTCAAATCCGTACAGCTTAAGCGCCCATACCAACGGCATACCATCGGGAGTACACAAATCGGCTTGAGTGATCGCTTCGTGGAACTCGGAATGATTCCCGGCTGTGACAATGGAATGCGTGTTGCAAATACAAACATAGCCGTCCTTTCGTTCGACTGCCCATTGTTCCAGCATGTGTACCGTCTCCTGAAACGTAAGTGCTGCAATATCTGCTTCCGCAATCCTTCCGACTCTATATTGGGGCAGCTGCTTCATAATCACGCTCCTCCATCGCCTCGCTATATATCGCCATCAGCTGCTTCACATTCACTTCTTCCGTATAGCATGCAGCGTAGTTTTCCGACACCTTCTGTCTCATAGCTGCATAGTTTTCATAGGCTACTGCACAGCGAATCACAGTCTTTATATTTTCCAAATCATCATGTTGAAAATGGAAACCCGTCACCCCGTCCTCCACGACTTCCTCCAGTGCACCTAGCCGGCTGCATAATACCGGAGTTCCAACAGAAAAAGACTCTACAATGGTCATGGGAAATCCTTCATACCAAATGGAAGGCACCATGACATACATGGCCCGGCTCATGCAATCCAGTACCGTGTCTCCATCCTGCTTACCGAGAAACCGAACATCTTCCTGCGGATAAGCAGCGGTCAATTCAGCCTTTTCCGGACCATCCCCAATGATGACCAGTCTCAATCCCCCCCGATCTTCCAACTGTGACCAAGCTTTCAGCAGATTGCGAACCCCTTTTTCAGCAGAAATCCGCCCCACGAACAATAAATAACGATCATTCGGGTCATATTGGGTTTTCACTGTTTTATGATGGACAAAATTTGGCTTTACCGCGATACGATCCAGTGGAATACCGCTTTCGGCAAATTTGTCCCGTGCAAATTCTGTCAGCGCAATATAGCGACTTACCTTGTGCTGCCATGTGCCGATCAGATCGTTGAACTTAATCATCGCCGCTACCGGAATCGTCTGAAGCTGTGAACCTCGATAGCATCCATGACGGATGGAATGCAGTAGCGTGCCGTGCAGACATTTTTCACAAACCTTATTCCCTCGCATAAAGGTTGCCGCCGGACAAATCAGCCTGTAATTATGAAGTGTCTGGACAACCGGAATCCCCAGCCGTTCACAAGCATGATAGACCGAAGGGGATATAACCGGGAAAAAATTATGCACATGTACCACATCTGGCTTCACCTGTAAAAGCAGCTTCTTGATTCTTTTGAATTCCGGCAGGGACCATGCCGCCTCTACCGCCAGCTTTGCCATGTTCGCTAGCCCTCTGCTTTGAATGCTGTCGTTGTGCACATAGTAATGCTCTGTCTCTATTCCTCTGGAACGCAGCATA
Source organism: Paenibacillus sp. MZ03-122A (assembly GCF_024213325.1). Classification (NCBI taxonomy): domain Bacteria; kingdom Bacillati; phylum Bacillota; class Bacilli; order Caryophanales; family Paenibacillaceae; genus Paenibacillus; species Paenibacillus sp. MZ03-122A. Next base: position 71,074 of record NZ_JANAVI010000007.1, read on the forward strand.
GCTGATTCTTGCTCGACAACCTTGTCTTCTCCCCCGCTTTGCTGATAAAAGTTATGGATGATCAGCACCTTGCTCACAGGAGGGTTCATCTGTCTGCTGACCTGTTGGCTCACGTGGTTGCCCCTCTTTCCTGCGTTGATTGCATAGCGTGGTTCGAGCTCGTAGGTTTGATCCCTTGATGACTTACTATTTCATCCGCAATGCGATCCCACGACATACGGTCGACCGTAAGAAAGGCCTTCTCCGCCATACTTCGTCTCAGCTCAGCATTATCCAGCAAATCGCCTATTCGACCAGACCATTCCTCTTCTGAAAAGCTTCTCAGCATCACTCCGCTCACTCCGTCCTCAAGCAAGGTAACCGAGCCCCCGTTTACCGAAGAGATAATCGGGACGCGAAACAGCATGCTTTCCAGCAGCACCATACCAAAAATATCGTATTGGGTCGGAAACAGCATCACATCCGCCGCTCCGTAAACCTGCCACAGATGACGTTGCTCCACTCTTGAAAAATGTATAATACTGTCCGTTATTCCCAGTTCATGAGCATATGTCCAATAGCGGTCTGTGTCCGTCTTCCGTCCATCCCCGACCATTAACAAAAGGCAGCTAGGATGCTTTTGGAGTACCCTTTTGAACGTAGTCAGCATAAAACGTATATTTCTCCGTTCCTCCAATACACCAACATACAGTAGCACCGGACGATCACCGATTCTACGCAGCTCATTCGCGACCTCACGGTTTTCCTCACGTTCTCCGCTTATGTCTTCACTGTTGTTACTGGTTTCACTATCGAATGCTCTCTCTACTTTACTGCGATCCAGTCCGACCCCAATCGTAACCACGTTGTCAAAACCTTTATTCTCCAAATAGCGCTTAGCAAGATCGGATTTGACATAGGTACGGCGTAGAGATTTTGCTACCTTCGGAAGCAGCATAATATCGTATAGTTTGCGGATCAGCGCGTGCGTGTTATCTCGGTATGGGCCGTGATACAACGCCAGCTTATCAGGACATTTGCGGGAAAGCAGATAGGTCATGATCTGGTTGTATTCTGTAGTAATGACCAGATCATAGGCATCCAGAAAAGAATCTTTGAGAACATCTCTGTAGATGCTGTTGCTTAAGAACTTAAACCCGTGGAGCCAGATAATACGCAAGGTGCATCCTTCGTGACGGTAGACCTGTTCCAGATGGGTTTCTTTACGATCGTTGTAGTAAACAATATCGCAATCATAGCCTTTTCGAACGAGTGCTTTGCCCAAACCGACTTCCTGTAAATTGTATGAGTCCCCGTTCACTTTGCTGGCAAAATTGCGGAGATACAATATTTTTCGAATCATCATCAGGGCTCCTGCCATTTCATATTGGGTGAGTTATGGAGCACGGAGGGTTCAGAGAACGCTGCGCGTTCCATTTGATCTTCCGATCGCTGTTGCAGTGGGATTCCTGGATATAAAACATTCCGAGGTAAGAATCCCACTGCAAAGGCGAACGCTAGCGCTTCTTCAGATTCAAATGGACCGCTCCGCTACTGACCGCCGGGTCTATAAAGTCACCCCATTTTAAAAAAGGGAATGCTGAAGTGCCCCCCGCTGCGCGGATATACGCGAGCGAATGCACGCAGGCGTTGACTTCGCGCTACCTTGTATACCGATCACATTAGCGATAAATGATTGAACAGCATAGAGCTACTACCACTGGGCTGACACAAGACCTTAACGATGGCTAGATTGTCGCCTGCTAAAAGATTGCTATCCACCAAACGCTGTCACCCTGACAGAGAACGGTACAGAGCACTAATTACGCCGGGATGCATGCCCGGCGAGAAGTTCGCGGCGATAGGGCGAAGCTATCGCCAAACGCTCTTACCTTTCCCACCCTAGGGGCTGGGGGAAATTCTTTTTGACGGCGGTGGGTAGCGGAGGGTAAGGGTTTGAATCTGGAGAAGCGTCAGCGTTCGCCTTTGACGTGGGATTCCGACCTCTTACAGGGCCTATTCAATCCAGGGAATCCCTCGTCAACAGCGATCGGAAGATCAAATCCGTCCCGAAGCGGCCTTCCATCCACAATAGTTGCTCCAGGATCAAACCCGCCCCGAAGCAGTCTCTCCCCTCCAAACCGAATGCTCACGCTGCTTTTCCTCCGTCATCTGCATATTAAAATGATCTGCCCCTTTGAGCTGGGCTGCTGCCATATCTGCCACTAGAGTCACACTCGATTCCATCGGCACAAAGCGGTATTTGTAGGCTGTAAGCCGATGATCCGTTTCGTGAAATAAAATATCCTGAGCGTAATTCCCCCATCGGTCCTTGGGCATCAAATCAATGGTCATGCTGGCATGCGCAGACGGCAGTAGCATATTAGAGCCGTGGATACCGATTACTAATCGGCTGGCTGCGTATACCTCGCAGACCCGCAGCTCACTTTCCCGGTCGAAGCGTGTGACACGCTCATCAGAAATCCATGCCGGGAAGCTCCCGGTACGCCCAAGTCCAGCGACTGTAAAACGATGATCTGGGAAGCTTTCTTTTAGCCTGCGGAACAGCCGTATGATTTTACTGCGCTGATGATAAATTAGCGGTTTTAGCCCACGTTTGAGCTGCGGAAATTTCTGTACCGCTCTTGCGATATGATGGCTGCCGCTCCACAAGCGATCTTCCCTCCATACGAAAGTAATGCGCGGCTCCGACTCACGTCCCTCGTCATAGCGGGAAACACCTGTAAACTGCTCAATATCAAACTGATTGGGATGTGAATATGCCGGGCTGACATACACCTCATCAAAACGCATCAGTTCCTCAATCATCCGATGATGTAGTACAGGATAAAAGTTACGTGCCCTGCTGAATGGCACATCAACCGTCCAAATTTCAGACACATATGCTGGCACCATCCACTCCAGCGACTTTTGCACAATGACGATAATTCCCAGGTCCGGGGATTGCTCGTATTCGCGTTGCACATTGAGCAGCTTGAGCAATGCATGACCATACAAATAATCCATAGTGTTGACGATGATTACACGTGTAGAAGCTTTCATTTTATGCACGGTCATGCCGACTGCTAAGTCATAGGAAGGATTCATCAACGATTGCCGCAAAGGCTCTCCGAGCCATTTTCTCGACTTCGCATCACCGGTCAAAATATAGTCAGGCATTTCTACACGATAAGGTGAATACGTGGCATGACCGACCCTCATGTCCTCGAGATATTCGCGTCCGCACCCCTCACACGCAGTACTGACACATACATGGATTCCCTGCCACAGCACCTCTCCACCACGTACCTTACCTCCACAATGCGGGCACTGTTCCTCATGCCGAACAAACGGTTTAATGGGTATCATGATTGTTCTCTCCAACTTTCGGTACTGTAATTTGAACACGCCAGAAGGTCAGGATGGACTTTATCATCCAACCTAAATTAGATTTAACTTCCTTAAACAGCAAATCTAATAGAAATACAGATATCGTAAAGGACAAGATTGTCGCCACTAACGACCCTCGGACACCAAGCAAAGGGATTAGCGCGTAATTGAAAGCGATATTCGTAACCGCCCCTACCACCGAGGTCAGCAGCGTGTATCTAAACAAATTTTCATTGGTAATAAACAAGCTTTTAGCAACACTGAAGTTGGTGAAAAACAGACGAATCGCAAACAGAGACAACAGCGAACCTGCTTCGGTAAATTCTCTCCCATACAGCACAACCACTACCCATTGGGATAGAAAAAATAAAGGTACCGAGGTCACAAGAAAGCATATAAACATCAGCCGATACACCTTGGACAATGTCTGCCTGTATTCGTCGCTTCCTTTCTGCTTGGAACGCGTCACCACCGGAGCATAAGCCGTCGTCAGAACGACCGGAATGAAGCCCAGCACTTCGATGAGTCGGAGTGCAACGGAGTATTGCCCGACCGCAGCATTCCCCAGCAGTTCACCGATAATGACTTGATCGATCCGTGCCTGTACATATACAGCGGAGGATGACAATATAAGCGGCCAGCTGTGATTCATGATTCGGCGAGCTGTGGTTAAGCGGAACGTCCATCGGTTCACACGTCGTCCTTCCTTATGGAAGAAATACAGCAGTAGCAAGCTTCCCAACAGAAACTCTCCATGAGCACACAACGCTACCAACCATATCGGAACACCGGACAACAACAGAATGATTTTGATGGTGGAGCCGAGAACAAAAGCGGTATTCTTGGCAACGACCGTGTATTTGGACAGCATCTGCGCACGAAACCAGTAGTCGATGATATCAAACAATTGAAATATCGAGGCCGTAGCCAGGATCAGATTGATCAACCGCACTGAACTATCTTCCGGTCTGAGCAGTGAAATGAAGGAATAGGACAGTACAATGGCTATCAGAGTACCTACCAATTTCAGCAGAACCGCCGTCCCCAATAGCTCATGCTCATCCTTGGGGTCTTTGACAAGATCGCGTACTAATATAGAATCAAAGCCAAGGGTCGTGAAAATCAGAAACATCCCGAAAAAGGATTCCGCATAATTCCACTTTCCCAGTTCCTCAGGTCCCAACACTCTCGCCATGATGATGCTGACTGCCAGGCCAAACACCATGCGAATCATTTTGTCACCGAACAGCCAGGATGTATTCACCAGCAAACTTCTGCGCGGTTTGGCGCGTTTTTTGACTAATGTCATAGGTTTTACTCCATCTTAAAAAATGACCTTTCGCACAGCCTTATAACCTGCTGTTCTGTCAATGCAGCTGCAATCATGTACAGCGAAGAGACCCCCGCTCAGGCGGGTGGCCTCTCCATCTCTTACACGACGACAGAAGCTTCAACTGCAGCCTGCCTTTTTACCCGCTCCAAGTCTGTATCCACCATCATATGAATGAGCTGCTCGAAGCCTACTTCCAATCGCCAGCCCAGCTTTTCTTTCGCCTTGGCACAATCGCCGAGCAATAAATCTACCTCTGCCGGACGGACAAATTGAGGATCAATTACGACGTAATCCTCATAATTTAAACCTACATGGGAAAAGGCAATTTGCAGCAGTTCACGTACAGAATGCATTTCTCCTGTGGAAATGACGTAATCATCCGGTTGATCCTGCTGAAGCATCAGCCACATCGCCTTTACATAATCGCCTGCAAAACCCCAGTCTCGCAGTGAATCCAAATTTCCCATGCGCAGCTCCTGCTGCAACCCTAGCTTGATACGAGCTACCGCATCCGACACTTTACGCGTTACAAATTCCAGTCCTCGGCGTGGCGATTCGTGATTGAACAGAATGCCAGAGCAAGCAAACATATCAAAGCTTTCGCGATAGTTCACTGTAATCCAATGGCCGTACACTTTGGCGACACCGTAGGGACTACGTGGGTAAAACGGAGTCGTTTCTGTCTGGGGTGTCTCCAGCACCTTACCGAACATCTCGCTGCTTGACGCCTGATAAAAGCGCGCTTCCGGTTTGGCAATTCGAACCGCCTCCAGCATATTGGTGACAGATAGCGCTGTAATCTGCCCTGTAGCCAACGGCTGCGGCCACGAGGCCGCTACAAAGGATTGAGCAGCCAAGTTGTAGACCTCATCCGGGTCGGACTGACGGACGGCTTCGATCAATGAAGCCAGATCGGTCATATCGCCGGAAAGCCAATGAATGTCATTCTGGATATGCGCTACATTTTCAAAGTTCGGTGTGCTGGTTCGTCTGCGCACCCCGTATACCTCATAATCCTTCGACAGCAGCAACTCAGCCAGATAGGACCCGTCTTGTCCGGTAATCCCTGTGATCAGCGCTTTTTTCATTCCAATTCCCCCACCGTTTTTTATTGTTCAACCAGATCCAGGCCTTGAAATGCCTGATACACAGACTTTAATCCCTCTTCTAGTGAAATACGCGCCGACCAGCCCAGTCCGGAAATACGGGATACATCTACCAACTTACGCGGCGTTCCATCAGGGGCGGAGGTGTTATAGGTAATTTCTCCCTCATAGCCGACTACATTCTTCACTCGTTCAGCCAGCTCACGAATGGAGATATCCTCACCTACGCCGATATTTACAATTTCATTTCCCTCATAATTGTTCATCAGGAACAGACAGGCTTCAGCCAGATCATCAGAATGAAGAAATTCTCGGCGCGGCGTACCAGAGCCCCATACTTCTACAGTCGGAGATTGATTCAGCTTGGCTTCATGAAACTTGCGGATGAGCGCAGGTAGCACATGAGAGGTCTGGAGATCAAAATTGTCGCCCGGACCGTATAAATTCGTCGGCATCACAGAAATAAACCGAGTTCCATACTGACGGTTGTAAGACTGACACATTTTAATCCCGGCAATTTTAGCAATCGCATAGGCCTCATTAGTAGGCTCCAGTTCACCCGTAAGCAGATATTCTTCTCGCAACGGCTGCGGAGCAAATTTAGGATAGATACAGGTAGAGCCGAGGAATAACAGCTTGCCTACATTCGCCCGGTATGCCGCATCAATCACATTCGTTTGTATAAGCAGATTGTCACGGATAAAATCAGCCGGATATTCGTTATTCGCCAAAATCCCACCAACCTTGGCCGCTGCCAGAAATACATAATCCACAGGCTCTGTTTCAAAAAAATGATCTACGGCCTCTTTATTGCGTAGATCCAGTTCACGGCTTGTGCGAGTAATAATATGACGGTAACCCGCATTCTGAAGCGCTCGGACAATAGCGGAACCCACCAGTCCGTTATGCCCTGCTACATATATGTTGGAATGAAGATCCATACTTATCCCCTACCTTCTTTGTGAAAATGAAAGACTTTAATACGCATCCTTGGAGCCTAGCAGCACACGAAATGTTTTCAGCATAATGATCATATCTGTGCGGAAACTGCGTCTGGATATGTACTCCAAATCCAGTTCTACCATCTGGTTAAAGCTTAGATGATTACGACCGCTGATCTGCCATAGACCGGTGCAGCCTGGTGTAACCGTCAGACGCAGCTTATCCCTCACTGTGTAATTATGGACTTCTCTTGGCAACGGGGGTCTGGGTCCTACCAGACTCATCTGCCCACGCAGTACATTGAACAGTTGTGGCAGCTCGTCGATGCTCGTTCTGCGAAGAAAGCGACCCACACGGGTAATTCGGGGATCGTCCCGCATTTTGAACATCGCACCCTCAATTTCATTTTCCACCAGCAGTGCAGACAATCTGGCTTCGGCATCAGACACCATGGAACGAAATTTGATCATGCGAAACGGACGCTCATTTTTCCCAATACGTACTTGATAAAATAATGCACTGCCTTTTGGGTCCTCCAGCTTAATCAGCAGAATGACAAGCAGAAATACCGGGCATAGCACGATGATTCCAATGAAAGACAATATAATATCCATGCTTCGCTTCACGAACGGGTATACGTTCCATCCTTGCCGCCGTTCAAGCCCATGAGCGACCGAATATACATCCACTGACGCGCCCAGCACTTCGGCCTCGTTCGAGCGGGAAGAAGACACGTCTCATCACCTCGCTCCTTATTGATAATTATTATTTATACATTGTTAAAAGAATTTTATATACTCTCATTCTCCTCCTTTTTATTCATGTCAGATTGCGTTCCTCCATACCCCTCTCGGCGCGGGTATTCGAACGCTTCACATTATTAAGTACTACACCCAGAATGCGCGCCTTTACTCTTTCCAAATTCGCTTTTGCTTTTTTGACGACATCCTTTTTGACCCTCCCTGCCTGCACCACCAGAATGACTCCGTCACACATAGCGCTTATAATTAAGCCATCCGGAAAGGACAGCAACGGCGGCGTATCCATTAAGATCACGTCATAATGTTCTTTTAGCTCAACCAGCAGAGCATTCATTCTACGGGAACTGAGCATCTCGGACGGATTGGGCGGGTTCGGTCCGGCTGTAATTGCATGCAGATGGTCAATCCCGGTTTCCTGAACCACATCCTGCCATGCCTGTTGATTGGCAAGCACCCGTGTCAGCCCTGTATGATTACGCAAACCAAACATATGGTGCAAGGAGGAGCGGCGCAGATCCATATCCATAATCAGCACCTTTTTCCCCTCTTGCGCATAGGTTACAGCCAAATTGCTAATCGTGACCGTTCTCCCTTCACCCGCTTGAGCGGACGCCACCATCATAACCTCAATCGGCTCGTCTATAGAAGAAAACTGGATATTAGTGCGAAGCATGCGGTACTCCTCCGAAACGGAAGACTGAGCATGTAGGGATGTAACGAGCTGATTATTGATTAATCGCGGCATATTGCCCTTCACCTACCTGTTTAGGAGTTGTAGTGGAGCTGTCAGAGCGTTTATCTTCTTTTTTCATTTTCGTAATCAGGGATAGGGTAGGCAGACCGAGTTCTTTTTCAATATCCTCTTCATTCTTAAATGTATCATCCAGTACCTCCAGCAAAAATGCCAAACCTATTCCCAACAATAAAGAGGTGGCAAAAGCAATAAATATCTGTATAGCGGGATTACTATTCACGGGAACTGCTGGATCATTCAGACTGGCTTCGCTTAGGATGGTGACATTGTCCATTTTCATGATAGAGGGAATTTGCCGTTTGAATACTTTGGCTACCGCATTGACGGTTTTTACAGCCTTCGTATACGATAAATCGCGGATTGTTACATCCATGACCTGTGAATCACCTGCGGTGTTCACTCTTAATTTTTGCGCCAAAGCTGACGGAGTGACCTTAAGGTCGGGGAAGCTGGCGACCACCTGATCCATAATCGCCGAGGAGATCATAATTTGCTTATAGGAGTTCGTTAAGGCTATATTCGTTTGAACTACACTGTAATCAACGACACCTGCACGATCCGGTCGTGGCGTCTGGTTGATAATGAGCTTTGCGGTAGCTTCATAAATCTGCGGGGTAAAATATACATTTTTTATGCCCACTACAGTACATACCAGCAGTACGATGCTACCAATCAACCACATTCTTTTACGGATCAAACGGATGTACTCTTTCAACTGCACAAGACCAGTCCTCCCTGATTGACTTGTTTTCGATGCAATAACGCTTGTACTGATCCTCTGCATAACGGGGAAAAGAACGATGCATGACCCTCTAATCTATAGTAAAATGTTGTATAATAGCGCATAGAAGGTCCAGCCAGCGAATAAGCACAAAATGCTCAATCATCGGTGGCCTCTTAGGGTATATAAACGAAGACATAAGTGAAAACTATGAAATAAAGATACGTTATGTAACTTACATAACTAATTTATGATACAAAACGTATCTTGTCAAGCGTAAAATTGCTTTTTTACCTTTCTTAACCTTGCCTTCAGGAGGAAAAACAGATGAATTATGGCACCCGCATCGCTGAATTACGAGAACATAAGGGATTAAAACAAGAGGAACTAGCGCAATCCCTCGGAATTACGCGGGCAGCTCTTTCACACTATGAAAAAAATAGGCGCAAGCCAGATTTTGAGATCCTGACCAAGCTCGCTGATATTTTCGGGGTAACGATTGACTACTTGGTGGGACGTACGACCCATCCGGCGGCAATATTGGATTCAGATGTGAGGGAATTTGTGGACCAGCTTGAACTGTCCGACGAGGATATTCTGCAACGTTTCAACCTGACCATTGACGGACGTACCTTGTCTGAGGAAGAAGCCAAACGTTTTATTGCATTTGTCCGAATGGAACGAATGATGGAATAAAGAAAGCTTCCGATTGCTTCACGTCTCGCTCAAGTAAGACCAGCCGTTGGAATTTACTCGCGCTTGTCCTTCCGGTATGTGGTTCCATCAGTGTCGTTTTCTAGCCATTCTGGCATCGTGAACCCACATTGGAGCAAAATGTCCCGGATGTCCAAGTCGATAGCGGCTTTGTCTACTTTCCGTGCGTTGTTTTGAAAAAGAGGGTTGTTCACCCCTAATTCTGTCTCCTTGTTCATTCAGCACTAACCTCACTTTATTATTCTTGGTCACCGGAAAGAGATTTCCTACAAAACCATGTATGTATAGTCATGAACAAAACTATTATATATGAATACATACCTGCAATGTTGTCGTCTTATGACGAGAATATAAAAGGATTTTCTTATTTTTTTCTTCATTATACGTAAAGTATTGGCAAATCAGAACAATTTTCCAACAAAAAAGAACCTGTCAGGTCCTATTTTCTCCTGATAGGTTCTTTTTTGTTTTATTTCGAAATGATGTTAGGTATTCGTTAACTCAGGTCCTATATACATTCCGATCTGTTATTAAGCGACCTCGGCTGCCTGGGAAACCTGAGTGCCTCCGGTCGCCCGGACTTTGTAGACATAGTGGCCTCCAGCTTTTACTGTGCGGTCTGTATACGTGCTTCCCGCTACTTGCGAGGCAATCACCTGATAGGCCCCGTCGGTCCCGTCAGCACGCAGCACATCATAGGAAGATACGCCTTCTGCCTGAAGCCAATTAATCTTTACCGCCCCATCCTGAACAGAAGCAGCCTTCACCCCTGTTGGGGCTGAAGCTGCGGTCTGATCTGTACTTTTTAATTCCAAAATATATTGTACCGCTTCGCCAGGACCCAGCTTTTCTTCAAAATCAAGGGCAGGAGAAGCCTTGAGCCCTGATATGGAACGCTGTGCCTGACTGTAAGTAGAACCCGCTCCAAAACGTTCACCCGTGTACAAACCGGCTTTCGGCATCGTTACCCGTACACGAACGGTCTGCGGGGTAGCTTCGAAATTCACTAGATTCACCAGCAATTTGTCTGAAGTAGCGCCGCTACCTGCCAGCGGTTTAAGCTTGGACGTATCCACCGCACGAACATAGACCATCTTGTCCTTGGTATCCTCTGGATTCAGCACTGTATACGTCAGAGGTTTTCCATGGGTGGCATAGGCTAAGCTCAAGCGTCTCATGATCTTAACGCGGGTGTCCTGTCCTTGCCCGAACGGATAAATTTCTGTGTTGGCCGGGTTATGACTTTGCAGATCGAAGCCTGTTTTAAACAGCGTATAATCTTTATAAAAAGCAGCGTGCTGGATAAACATATCGGCAAACCCGATTTGCGAACGCATAATCCGATCGAATGCGGCTGCTTGTGGCTGACTAGCCCCGTAATCTGGATTGTCTCGATGCGTATCATTGGTGCCGAACTCTGTGTTCAGCATCTTTTTCGCCAATCCATTGCTCGAACCGCCGAAGGTTTTCAAATTTTGGACGAAGCTGCCCCCGCCCTCTTCATTATACGATTCACCATAGGCGTGTCCATTGGTCAGGTCGGTGACTTCCTCCAGCTGTTTACGTTGCGCCGGGTCCCGTTCCCATCCATCTGGGTCACCGCATTTTTGCGTACCACTGGTTTGATTTTTGCACGCTTTGGTAGAGTACGTTGGCCAGTAGGCCCAGCCCGGTGCTACGGTTTTGAGATGCGGTGCCAATTGCTTGCCTTCTGTATTCAACCACTTGGCCACAGCCAGATTTACCGCCTTGGAGCGATTAAATAAGCCAGGTTCGTTATCTACTTCATAATATTGAAGATAAGAACCGTATTTTTTTACATAATCGCGCAACTTTTGCTTGGCCGTCTCTGGCAGAGAACCATCTTTTTGCAGCTTAATATCACCTGTATATAAATACAAAGCAGACGATTGCATATTATACTGCTTTAACGTTTGATAGTAATCATCCACGTCTGTACATGCCTTGCCCACATTACTGGCACAGGTCACCCTCATGACGTTGCCACTATAAGCAATGCCCAGCCACTTGAGAACGTATGGTAAATGCTTAACTGCACCCTGATCATAATAAAATTCTTTATTGTTCACATTTGTTCCGGTCAGTATATATTTACCGTGTACCGGTTCGGCCGCAGGTGAAGCTAACGTCTCCAAGCTCAAGTCATCCCAAGTCCACCACACATTTTTATCTTCTGCAGAGGAGCAGTATAGGCAGCGCGCTGTCTTTAGCTTGAGTACGTTAACACCGCTTTGCAATTGCTCTTTGGGTATATATAACTCGTAGTTGTTTTTGAAATTAAAAGCACTCCCAGTACCGGATACCCCGGCAATCTGAATAATACCGGACAACTGATGATTTGAAAATACAGCCATTTGCGGGACTGCTTTGCCCGCATCCAAAATCCGAACACGGAATATCATACCATTGGGAGGAATCTGATTCAGCTTATACTGGAGTGTCAGTTCAGGGTTCGTGGACGCATTCAAACCGGGAGGAATATCTCCACTGCTGAGCAATACCGGAACTGTTGTACTCTCTTCTGCTACCGACAACGCTGACAATGCTCCTTTAGCAGACGATTCGGTAGAGGCAGCTGCTGTAGAAATGTCGATATTATCCCTACCGACCATACCTTTGAATTCCGCTGAAGAGTCATCCCTCTGACCCAGCTTCCATACTGGACTGGCAGCCGCTACTTTATCCGTCTGCAATTCTGCGCTTCTTGAAGGCGTGTATATAAACCAAGCGATCATCGCTATAGCTACGACCGCTAATAGTCCAGATAAAACGATTGTATACCTATGGGATAACCATTTTTTTATCATATGATCCACCCTCTCTCCTCATATTTTTAGACCGGGAAAGAGTATCAATCAAGGAAGAAACAAAGCGTTTCCGGGAATCACCGCTTTCGCTTCATGCTGACTTTCCCACATTAGACGTGCCATCGCGTCGCCTTTTTCATCATAGTATTCCACTTTTAAATCTACCATTTTGCCTGCTTCCAAAGTAATACTGCCTTTACGCTCCGTCCAGCTTTGTTTGAACCAGCTGTCAATCACCAACTTGCCGTCTACCCATACGCGAATACCATCATCGGATATCGTTGTGAACGTATAGGTCTCGCTATATTGTGGTTTGATTTTCCCCGTCCAGCGAACCGAGAACTGATCGGCATTCACCTTTGGATCAGCTGCAATGGCGCGCCAGTTGTAGTCCAGCTTGCTATCTGTACGGATCAAAGCAGGACTTCCATTCAAATTCATATTGTTAAAATATTCGCCCTGCAGCCCGTTCACATATACCACATCAGGGACGGAAGGAGGAGTCGGAGCCGGGATAGGCTCACTTTGTCCCTCGTCCGGTAAGGTCGGTACATCTGTCCCAGGTTGTTCGATTGCTGCCAGCCCATTTTTCACATCATCCCGTGTCAAACTCTTCGAATCATTCATATAATCCTGTATTTGGTTTGTTGTGTTATTCTCGGTCAGCATCTTGCCCCAAGTCATGGAGTATACCCATTTAGGCTGAGCCTGCAACACCTCAGAACTAGGCATCTCACCGTGCTCCCCAATAGCAATCGGCTTATTCCGTGCCAGCCCGAGCAGACCTTCGTAATGACTTTGCTTAAAATCATTGTTGTAAATGTCTACTGCCAAAATGTCCACTTTGTCATCCCCCGGGTATTTCGGGGTATACGGGACGGTATACGAATTGGGCGCATTCGGACTCCATACCCACAGCAGATTGTTCAATTGATGTGTGTTTGTAAAACGGTCGTACATGATATTCCATAGCTGATTAAAATTAGTTTTGTTTCCCCACCAGAACCAGTCACCATTCATTTCGTGGTAAGGTCTCCACAAAACCGGAACCCCTGCATCACGAAGCTGCTTTAATGATACAGCGACCTTATCCAGATCGGCAATGAGGAGGTTATACTGCGTAGTACCTGGGGTCACGTATTTGTTGAACTCTGCCTGACTTACTTTCGCCTGTACATTGGCCCAAGTCAGTGGCCTACCCGGTAGCGCTTCATGAAAAGTCATCGTCACAATACCACCGGATCTGCTCCAACGGATAGCACTATCGACGACATTTTTACGTTGTGCTGCTTCTGTAGTGTCGGATTGACCAGAGATGGCACCCATCTCATAGCCGTGCAGACCAACATATGCCTGACTGATTTTTTGGACCTTGTTACTTAATTCATCCGGACTTTCCAAATAATCATGCTGACCGGTGACTATTTTTTTCCCTGAGATGTTGAGTAAATAATTGTATAGTTCACGGGCCTGAGTAGAAGCGTCCGAATTAACAGGTTGTAATGAAGCGGCATTCGCCACAGACAGAGAATCACCAAAACCGACGGGCAACAATGAAAAAAACATAACAACGGGGAGTACATGACGTATCAGTCGATACAGAGGAATAAAATAGAATCTCACTTTCGCTCTTCCTTTCGGTAGCCAGGCTGCCATCCTTGTAGAAGGCCCTTTAGCTTTGCGTACCTGCCTTTCGACAGGGCTGCGTTTATCGTTGGAAGGAGTTTGGATTCCTTCTTACCCTAAGTATCGACTTTTTTTTACCAAAATTTAATAGGTCATGTTCATGAATTTACAGGTTTTCGCCCAATTTCGACAGTTCGGGCTATGAATTTTCATGAATTCGTCTTTTTTTCGTTTTTACGAAAACAATTATGAGATAAATTGGTGACGGGAAATTTCATTCCAATCCATACAAAAGCGTACAATATCCTCTTCAACCAATTCAGAACCAGTCTGCACCTCAATAAAATCCACATCGGTCACAGCCAAAATGCTATGCTTCGTTCCTTCAGGAATGCGAACTACATCACCAGCTTTTACTTTGTGCAGCTTCTCATTCAAAATAATTTCCGCCTCACCACTAATAATGGTCCAAATTTCACTCCGTTTGAAATGAAGCTGATAGCTGATATTTTTGCCTTTCCGTACGCGGATTCGTTTGGTCAATACCTCGTTACCCTCGTCATATTTGACATAATCCACAACCCGATACTGCCCCCAACGACGTTCTTCATACATTGGACGCTGATCATGAGCCTTGAGCACTTCCTTAATGCGAGGACTTTCAGCCTTATTGGTCACAAGAATACCATCCGGGCTAGCAGCTACAATCAGATCATTCGTTCCAATGATCGCCACAGGAATGTCTAACTCGTTAATAAGACTCGTATTGACGCAATCCTCCGTTACTACACCTCTGCCCACTTGTTGATTAGACATTTCTTCTGTGAGCGTATTCCAGGTGCCCAAATCCTTCCAAAAACCATCATACGGAAGAACTACGATATCCTTTTCCTTCTCGACTACTTCATAGTCAAAGCTGATTTTTTCCAGAGATGCGTATTGCTTTTGCATTTCTTCATAATTCAGCGGCAAACCCTTGGATGCCAAGATATCCAGCAAATAACTTAATTTGAATGCAAAAACCCCGCAGTTCCATAGAGCATTGCGTTCAATCAGACGCTCCGCCTGCTCCCGGTCGGGTTTCTCTTGAAAATGGCTCACTTCGCGGTAGCCAGTGCTACCTTGGGTGGCATCGTTTTTCGGAATAATGTAACCATATTTCTCTGAAGGATAGGAAGGGACAACCCCGATTAAAGCAAGCTTGCCTTCACTCTCCTGGAGTGTATGTTCCAGCTGGGCTACGGAAGCGAAGAAAGCATCCTCAACATAAGGATCTACAGGCAATATAGCTATAATTTCATCAGGGGAAACACCAGCAATGGAATATAGATAAGTCGCTGTCAGCGCAATCGCAGGAAAGGTGTCTCTGCGTTCCGGCTCAACAATGATGCGCGTATTCGGCCCGACCTGACTCTGGATCATTTCGACCTGTGCTCTCCCCGTCGCAATAAACGAGGATTCTGATAATCCGTTGTCTCCCAATTGTCTCCATACCCGCTGTACCATGGATTCCGAAATCCCCTCCGGGCTCTCCAGTACCTTCAAAAATTGTTTGGAACGGGAATCGTTGGACAAAGGCCATAATCTTTTACCGGAACCACCAGACAAAAGTACGAGCTTCATAACTCTCCACTTCCTCTCTATATTGGTTGGATGATCGGATGGGGCAAAGTTGAGTAGCCCGCTACGGGCTGGATTTGATCTTACGATCGCTGTTGCCGTGGGATTCTTTGGATTGTGTAAGACATTTATATGTAAGAATCCCAAGTCAAAGGCGAACGCTCCGCTTCTCCAGATTCAAATCCATCCCTGCGCTACTCAAAAATGCATCATACCCGATCATACCTTGTGGTGCAAAAGGCACGACCGGACATTATTAAGTCCGGTCAGCCTGTAAAATGTTCGAAAACTCAGAGTTTGCCCGCTGTGCTTGCAAGCTTCAAGTAATCGAGGTTTCGTAACGCCTTGCCCAGATTGCCTTCGGCAACCGCAATGGCGTACTTGATCGGAAGGAGCGGCTTCAACCGTGCCGCTCCCTCCGATACGCCCTTCCTACTCCCCCCATAAGGTGGGAGTTTAAAAACTGTGACTCCACGGCGAAAAGCAGCGGAGCGGGCAGAATTGTTCTGAAGAAGCGTCAGCGTTTGCCTTTATCCCCGGATTTTAACCTTTGAATGTTTTATATAATCCAGAAAATCCGGGGGTAACAGCAATCGGAAGAACAATCTGCACGCGCAGCGCCTTCAGCGCCTCCAACACCGCCACAGTCACTTTTTAATCGGTCACTTCGGTCACTTTTTAAACTTCCACTTTATCCCGATTCCACCCACTCATCCGCGGACGACCCACGGAGTAGTATTCCAGCCCGGAGCCTTGGATCTGTTCCTCAGCGAATACGTTACGACCGTCAATGAGAACCGGCTTGCGCAAAATGGAGGCCAGTTGTACGAGATCGACTTTTTTGAACTCTTCCCAATCGGTCAACAGGCACACAGCGTCGCTACCTTCAGCGGCTTGCTGTGGGGATGAGCACCACATAATATTCGGGTGATCCACGCGCTCCTTGAATTTATCCATCGCAATGGGATCATACAGTTTGACAATAGCGCCTGCCTGAATGAGCGTTTCTACGATTTCCAGTGCTGGAGCTTCGCGGATGTCATCTGTATTTGGCTTGAAGGCGAGGCCCCAAATGCCAATGGACACACCGTTCAGTTGACCCAGCGATTCGCGCAGCTTGGATACAATCATAAAGCGCTGGTCGGTATTCACCTCGACCACCGATTTCAACAACTTAAATTCATAGTCTACATTACCTGCAATTTGGATAAGCGCATTTGTGTCTTTTGGAAAGCAAGAGCCACCATACCCGATCCCTGCTTGTAGGAAAGAGGAGCCAATCCGTTTGTCCATACCCATACCGTCAGCCACACAGGTTACATCGGCGCCAACCTTTTCGCAAATATTAGCGATTTCGTTAATGAACGAAATTTTAGTTGCCAGAAACGCATTGGACGCGTATTTGATCATTTCAGCACTACGGATATCCGTCACATAGATTTTATCCGTGAACACCTGATGCAGAGTGACCATGGTTTCACGCAATCCTGTATTGTCCAAACCAATAATGATGCGATCCGGATAAAGCGTATCATTGATGGCTGAGCCTTCTCTCAGGAACTCCGGCGCGGAGACGATATCGAAAGACAAACTCGTGTGACGAGCCAACACGTCCTTAATCTTTTCGTTCGTTCCGACAGGTACAGTACTCTTGGTCATAATAATCTTATACCCGTTCATGGCTCTCCCAACATCAGCGGCCGCCTGTTCAATGTACGACAAATTCGCCTCACCGTTAGCCAGAGAAGGGGTACCTACCGCCAAAATTACGATATCCGAGCGGCGTACCGCATCGGCCAAATCCGAGGTAAACTCCAACCGGCCCGCTTCCAGATTCAACGCGATCAATTCTTCAATACCCGGTTCATAAATCGGAGATTCTGCCCGGTTCAACATGTCGATTTTGTGCTGCTCCAGATCGACACAAATCACCTCATTACCTTTTTGCGCAAAACATACACCCGAGACGAGCCCAACGTATCCAGTACCGATTACAGCCAGCTTCATTCCGTTCATCCTCCTTTTAGAAAGTTCACATAGGCTTGTTCTACATACTTTTTTAATTGATCCTTGAAGTTTTCTTCATCAAATTTGCGGGCATGGGTAATGATATCGTCCACATTCCACGCATGTTGCTCAACCTTTTCGACGGCCTCCAGCACATCCTCTACTTGATGCTTGCGGAAAAATACGCCGTTCACATGAGGAACAATCGTATCCAACGCTCCCCCACCCTGAAAAGCGATGACAGGCCGTCCGGCCGCATTCGCCTCCAAAGGCGTAATACCGAAGTCCTCTTCACCCGGAAAAACGAGTGCTCGGCATTCTGCCATCAGCTTGTTAACCTCTTCATCCTCAAGCCTGCCGAGGAACTCAATGTTCGGGGCAGCCATACCTTCGAGTCGTTTACGGTCCGGTCCTTCACCCACAATGCGCAGCTTGAGACCGTTACGTTTGAATGCTTCGATCGCGAGATCAATGCGCTTGTAGGACACCAATCGGGATACGATCAGGTAATAGTCACCGATGTTTGTAGCGCGTTTAAAACGGGATGTATTAATAGGTGGGAAAATCACATCCGAATCCCTTTGGTAATAGTGCAAAATTCTTCGTTTAACAACCGAAGAGTTGGCGACAAACTGGTCTACGTTGCGAGAAGTTTTGGCATCCCATGTTTTCAACCGGTTCATGTACAGCTTGAGCATGTTTTTGAGCAGGTTGGATTTGGACTGCCGGGCCATATATGTATCGTAATCCCAGGCAAACCGCATCGGCGTGTGACAATAACAAATGTGAAACGTATGTTTGGGTACCTGGATGCTTTTCATAAATGCACTGCTGGAGCTTAAAACAATGTCGAAATCCCTAAAATCAAAATCACGGATAGCAATGGGATACAGCGGCAGCACTCCTTTGAAGTTGTCCTTCACTCCTGGGACTTTTTGTAGCCAAGTGGCTCTAATATCCGCATCCTTCAAGTTACGCGACAGGCGGTCGTCGCTGAACACCGTTGTGAAGATAGGAGCCTCCGGATACATATCGTGGAATACCTCTACTACCCTTTCCGCTCCGCCCATTTGGATTAAGTAATCGTGTGCTATCGCTATTTTCATCAGAATCATCCTTTAACGCGAATGTCGGTCAGACTCCTGCCAACAAACCCTTATAGTAATGAACTATATCCTTAACTGTGTTCTCGATGACAAAATGCTTCTTGACCCGTTCCATCCCTCTCTCACCCATCTGCTGACGTTCTTGTGGATGCTCCAACATCCAGCGGATGGCTTCTTCCAGCTTAGCCGGATCACCCGGTTCAATAAGCAGCCCGGTTTCATGGGGTACCACCGTTTCCTTGGGTCCACCCTCATTGGAAGCAATCACGGGGAGACCCGCAGCCATGCCTTCAATAATGACCTGACCGAATGGTTCTGGTGTAATAGAGGTATGAATCAGCAAATCACAACGCTGCATCAGGCCTTGAATGTCATCGACGTGTCCCAGCAGATTGACGTTAGCCAACCCGTATTCGCGCATCGTGGACTCTAATCGTTGCTTGTATTCCTCTTCTCCGAACAACGCATCTCCAGCCAGCCAGAATTTCACGCGCTGATCCGGTAAAAAGGAGCGTGCTGCTTCCAGTAAAATATGCTGTCCCTTCCATTCCGCCAATCTGCCGACCAATACGACGTTAAACGAGTCATCACCACGTACATGGGCAGCCGTGTCACGTGCTGTAATTGCTTTGGCAAAAGCGGAATAAACGACAAGCGTCTTTTTGTCCGGGGGTAACTCCAACGCACTCAGCGTGGACTTGGAATTAGCAATCACTCCGTTGGGCAAAAAGCGGGACATCAGCCGAATCCCTTTGGCCACAATCGGCTTCAGATACGGCGGACCGATGTGGTCACGGATATGCCAGATCAAGGGCAGCTTCGCCGATTTGGCGGCTACTGTACCATACAGTGCAGACTTGAGCGAGTTCGTGTGAACGCACACGACCTTTTCCGCACGCAGCAAGGGCGCAAGTTTTCTACCGTAAGCCAGCAAACGAAAAGCTGCTGCAGGCGCACCTAGATTCACGGCATTCCGTCCCCGATTGCGAATCGAATCGTCCAATGGAACGATGCGCACATCAATATCACGCTGCCGAAGCCGATCTGCCAAATCGCCCTCCTCTGCCAAAATAACGAGCGGGTCGATATGTTCCCCGATATTCGTCAGTATGTTGTACAAAGCGACTTCGCCGCCGCTCCATCTTGCCGTATGGTCAATATAAGCTACTCTCATCATTTCGCCGCCGCCTTTCTATCAAGGACCTGTCGGAACACCTCTTCCACCTGCTCCGCTACATGTCCCCATGTATACCTGCTCAGGACATGGTCCCGGCATTCCCTTGCATTCGGTAGAAGTTCACGATGATCCAGCACACGCAGCAACCCTTCAGCAATGGCTTCACTATCCGTTCCCTTGAACAAAAGCTCGGGACGGAATCCTCTTAAAATCTCCTTGTTGCCACCCACAGGAGTCGCCAGCACCGGCAGTCCCGAGGCCATCGCCTCTACTGTGATCAGACCGAAACCTTCCAGTGCCTGTGTGGGTACAACGAACAAATTCGATGCTTGGTGGTACAGGGGAAGCTCCTCATCCGACACATAACCGAGCAGCCTTACATGGTTATGAAGATTGTATTCCGCCACCTTGGAAGCCAATTCCTCCATCAAGGGACCCTTCCCTCCAATCAGCAACACATGATCAGGATGACGCTCGGTTACTCGTCGCCATGCTTCCAGTAGCTGTAGTAGTCCCATTCGATTAACAAGACGACGAACGGTTAGCACAATCGTCGCATTTTGCGGCAAATTCAGGCGCTTCCGCACCGCTTCTTGATCATCTGCCGGGTGGAACCTTTCTACATTCGCCGCACCAGGAATAATATGAATTTTGCTGAGTGGAACCTTATAGTGCTCATGCAAAATATCCCGAAAAGTCTCGCTTAGCACTATAAATTTATCCGACAGACCGTAGGCCTTCATTTCAATGGATTTAGCCAACGTCGTTTTTAGAAAATGCTTGATGCCCTGTCCTTCAATCTTCATTTCCTCCGTCCACGGTCCGTGAAAGGTGGTAACTACCGGGATTCCTCTTTTTTTCGCCTCCAGCGCTGGCCCGACACTATAGGGGGCAAAATGGGAATACAATATATCCATCGGTTGCTTGTCGAACAACTCTGCTGCATATTTTTGCATTAGCTCCCGGCGCTTCCAGATGGATTGCTGCTTGCTGCCAATCGTATGAATCCGAATACGGTCGGGTGCTTGCGGCTGCTCGTCACTACAGATTAGAGCATCCAACGTATTGCGCTCTAGCGTAAGCTGCTCACAGATCGATTTGAAATATGTGTTGAGGCCTCCTGGCTGCAAAGACGGCCAGCTCAACCCCGTTGCCGCAATACGAAATCCGTTATTGTACGACATAGCTGGTTTCTCCTTTCTGCTCGGTATGTCCGTCATCCACGATTTCTATCTTTTTTCGCCGCTTGGTTAGCTCATAATGCTTGAAGCAGACGAGAAACTCATACATCACCCAGAAAACGGCTACGGCAAAACCCGCTAATCCCTTGCGGTATAAGCCTTGGACAAAATACTTCTGCACAAAGCGGGCAGGAGGCCGCCACAACAGTCTGGTAATCCGAAAGGATCTTCCTTTGTTAAATGCCGTCTCTGCTTCCAGATCTGTATATTTATTAAAACGGGTCATATGATCACTGATGCTGCGGAAGCCGTAGTGCCATAACACGCCCTCCAGATTGACAATCTGGGAAGAGGCTACATCCGGCATTTCATGAACAAGACTATTCGTAATGCCATAAATACGACGATTGTACAAACGAACCAGATATTCGCCTTTATTCATCCATTTGCCGAGAAAATCGCCAATCCGAAATACGGAATATGCTTTGGCCGGATCGTGGAGCGTTTCCTTTACTTTCAACAAGTCTCCAAGCAACTCTGCATCCACTACTTCGTCCGTATCAATCAGGAATATCCAATCAAATTCCGCTTTTTCAACACCAAACATGCGCTGCTTGGCATAACCCGGCCACGGGTTAGAAAACACCCGACAGCCCAAGGATTCAGCTACCTGAATCGTATTGTCCTTGCTCCCTCCGTCAATGACGACGATATCGTCCGCAAAGGGCTTGCAGGATTTAATGGCGGCTGTGATTCGAGTGCCATCATCCTGAGCGATAATAACTACGGATATCCGGTTGTCCGCGGGAACGCTAGACATGTGGTTCATTAGCGGGTGCCTCCTTCTTTATCTAACCGTTAACTGGCTTTTTCCGGATGTAGTGTGACATCGTTGATCGGAGCCATTGAAAATCTTGTTTGGAAATAAGCAGTCTTGGAATCTTCATTTTTAGAACGAATTTAACATTACATAAAATGAAAATGAACCGTAAAATCCCCGAAGACAGCATTGCTATCCCTGCACCCGTCAATCCATATCTCGGCACGAGTATGGACAGCAATGGAATGACGAGCGCCAATCCGACACCCTGTAGAATGGTAACCAGTTTGGGCTTACCCAACGCCATAAATTGTTGTGCCAGCACCATGGTCCCTCCACTGATAGCAACCTCAAGCACCAAGAACCGGAATACCGTGAGCGCTTGTTTAAACTCTTGACCATATAACAATGTAAATACAAACGGAGCAATCAGCATCAGCATCGCCGCAGCCAGAAAGGTTGCCGTTGATGTCACTCGAAATGCCCGAAATGTTATGGCCACCGCCTCTTCCTTATTCAGACCAGAGGCTTTGGGAAACAGCACGACAATGATCGAGGTAGAAAATACATTCACCATCCTGGCCAAGCTGACCGCTACTGCATATAAACCGAGATCAGCGGGTCTGAGCAGACCCGCAATCAAAATCTGATCAATATAAGTGGAAACCTGCCCCATGAGATCATTTCCGTATGAACCCATACCGTAGGTAAAGAGATTTTTAAATTGCGTCCAGCTGTTCTTTACCTTTGGTTTGTACAGCCGAATCATTCGTATCGTGACACCGATATAAATCGGCAAGCCTGGCAGTAAATAGGCCAATGCCGAGGTGTACGGATTCATATTTCCGGTTAAGATCAGAATCGCTAGACCCAGCAGTGTACTCAGCGGTACCAGATACCGGAATAAATTGTACTGCTTATATTCCGAGCGAACTTGAAGCAATGCATTATTGATCTGTGAAATCGCTATGAGCGGACACATCATCATGGAGCACTGCGCGAAAAGTATGACCGATGAAGAAAAAGAGCGCAGCCAATAAGGAATTAGAAAAACTCCGACGAGTGTCGCCAAGCCCCCGAACATGGTAGCCAGCAGCAAGGCCAGACCATACAGCTTGCCCGTTTCCTCCGGTTTCCTTTTCGCATTGTAAATCAATGCAGACGGGACACCGAAGCTCATGCAGAAGGCGAGAAATTGGGACCAGTTCACCATCGCTGTCTGTTCCCCGCGTCCAGTAGGACCCAGGAATCGTGCCGTTAGCACACCAGTCAGCATATTCACGACGAGAATCAGCATACTGAATATCATCGTTTTTACTGCTGCAGAGCTGTTATCCTTGCTTTTGGCAAACCGAATCACTGTGGACCATAGTGTCCGGACAGGTGCGGATAATGCTTGTAAGTTTTGCACAGCCTTTACCTTCTTTCCGCGATGACATCTTTTGCCCATAGTCCTATTCCGATCATCATCCAGATCAGATAGCCGCGCATACCGGGGAAACCATTATCTGATATGAGACTGGCTACAGCTCCGGCCCACGTAGCCAACGCCAGTCTGATATAAGGCTGACTGGCATCTCGTTCGGCAATACGGGCGAGAAGGCGCTTGATGATAACGAACAGACCACCGAAGAAAAAGAATGCCCCGAAAATACCGAAGGTGAGGAAAATGGCGATATATCCATTATCCATAATCCCAAGTTCGCCGAGATCGCCGCCGTTATCAAGCTTGGTTCCGATTCCTACACTCCCGATCCCCTGCCCGACCGGATTGCTAGCAATCGCCGGAAGCATCGTATGCAGTAAATCCAAACGTTCATTGTACGAATGATCCTGCTGAATATCCGTCAGCGTCTGCATGCGAGCCACCAAACCTTCTGCCCCTGGAAGTTTTGGAACAATGATGTAGAGAAGAAGGCCAACTAGAGCTAGTTGAAACAAGGTTTTCCACTTTCCCTTGGAAGATGAACTGAGAATGTAAGCCAGCAACATGACGAAGGCAATTAGCCAGGCTGAACGTACCAGCGTGATTAAGAGACAAACGACCGTCAGCAAGATTCCGATCCATCCCAAAGTGCCGCGCCAACGTTTTTCCATTAGCATGGGTACAAGTGCCATCGCCAGGAAAATAGCGCAGGGACCGGGCGAGTTCATGGAAGAAAATACTCTGATTTGAAGTGGTTCTGGAACACCAATGGAATTCATTTCTACATGATTCATCCAAAATGCATCCCACGGAGGCACCGTCAAGTACTGGATAATGCCGTAAATTGCCACAAGAACAGCAATGTTGGCATATGAATACAGCAGTCGGTCCAGCTCCTTCGCCTTCATGGGCTTAATCGCAAGATAAGGCAACAGGATCAAAGGAACCACATAATTGGCTAAATCATAAGCAAAAACAATACCATTTTTGAATAACCCGACCACACTTCCGTAGGCCAATTCTATGCCGAAAAATACAGCAATTCGGGTCAAGGGTTTTTCCGCCTGATGAATGCCTCGCAACACAGGAATAATCAACATACTGCTTACCAGCAGCGGTGCCACGCTCAACAAGGAAACCGAGTGATATGTTCCCTCCATCCAATCCGCAATGCGGCGGATTTCCGGGCCTACTGCCCACACTGCCAGTGTGTAAGGAATCAGTAGCCGCGATTGCAGGATCGCCAGCAGGAAGGCCGGAAAAACGAGCGCCAGCAATATGGCTCCCTGCTGGCTCATGGTGGGATTCATCTTGGCGCTGACAAATCCGATGGCGAGTGGCAGTATACAAGCCAGCAATCCCATGCCGATCATGCTGATTCCACGCCGATTTCCTAGCCAAACGGAAATCTGCTGATCTGCCAACCGACTCATGTTTCTCACCCCTGACCTCCCTTCATCCGCTTCCGCTTGAACATCTCCTTAAACAGCAGAACGAGAAATTGGGAATCCTCAATCAAATATCTTTTCCACAATCGTTTAGGCTCCTGAGACAACCTCCAGAACCATTCAAATCCCGTCTTCTGCATCAGCTCCGGTGCTCTTTTCACATTTCCCGACAGGAAATCAAAGGTCGCTCCCACCCCAATCGAAATCGGAGCACGGTAAGTCTCATAATATCTGTAGATCCATTTTTCCTGTTTAGGTGCGCCTACACCTACAAAAACGATGTCCGGGCGAGCCTCTTGAAGCAGTTGGATAATGTGCCTATTCTCCTCCTCGTTTTTCTCAAAGCCATAAGAAGGAGAGTAACAGCCCACCACATTCATGTTCGGATAAGATTCCTGGAGATTGAGCATAGCCTTCTCAGGAATACCGTCAGCTGCACCCAGAAAAAATAAACGATAGCCTCGATCCTCAAAAGCCTCTCCCAGCCGAGTGAACAAATCTGACCCGGACACCTTTTGTTTGAGGGGTTTTTTCAGTAACTTGGACGCCCATATGATAGGCATCCCATCGGCCACTACAGCTCCGGCATCCGAATACACCTTGCGGAATTCATCATCCTTGCGAAGCTTGATCACATGATCGACATTACAGGTCAAAATGTAGGAATGACGCTGATGTTCAATAGAAGTATCTATAAATTCGAGTAGATCATTAAAATCGTAATTATCAAAGTTGACATCGAACATGTTCACTCTGCTCATCGTATCACTTCTCTTTGCGAAAATCGGTTTGAGTAGATGTCTGGTATAACGCGTTCAAATACCAGCAAAATGGAATAATCATCTGAACCGTCGACAACGTATTATCTGAAAACGAGTAGATCAGAAAGCCTGCAATTAAGCTTGCAAAATAAGGTTTGATAGACTTGGCAAGCGACCGGTAAATGAGAGCGAACACGATCAGCAATGAAAGCATTAATAGCCCGCAACCGATATATCCCGTGTCAAAATAAAAGCGTATATACTCGTTATGCGGTACAACAAAGCCATTGAATAATGTCCCGTCGTTCGCGACCGTTACCGCGCCAAGACCTCTCCCTGACCAAGGGTAATCATGTACTCTGTTCAAAAAATATTCCCATGCCTCCGAGCGTCCCGACAGGTCAATGCCTGTATCGGTCTCCCGTTCGAAGGAGCGTTTTTTTAAATTGTTCCATTGCAGGGCCACCGCCCCCAGAGCAACCAAAAACGATCCGGCCAGCGGTAGCAAATAATTGACTTTCCCCTTGAGGTACTGACGGGCAATATCAAACAGATACACAGCAAACATTAATAACAATGCCAGAATCGGTCCACGTGTACCGGTGGCGATCAGAATCAGAAAGTTCAGTGCCAACACAGTGTAATAAAAAGCGGCTTGCTTGGGTTTACGCTTGACCTCAATTAGAGAGACAGCAATTCCGAGAAAGGAGAGCATTGCCAGATGCGGCGGTATATTCGCTCCTTGTACTCTGACTGCGCCCGTAAATTCTACATCCGTAAACGAATGCAGCCCTAGAACCTGCAAACCCAGTCCAATGACCACACTAATAATGGGCAACAAACTGATCAGTCGGATATGCTTTTCTGCCACATCCTTTTTCCACTGGATCAGTAAAAAAAAGAAAGGGAGTGATAAACCGACGAACGCCTTGACGGCAATCGAGGTCGTTAACAAAGGCAGCCATGCTGAAAATCCAAATGTGATCCCCAGCATGATCACCAATGCCCAGACCGGATAGCTGAACTTGAGACGTATGCCATACACGAGCATGCACGGCACCAGCAGAGCCAAAATGCCCAATTTGTACAATGACAAAATCTCAATACCGAACACGCCACCCTGATACAGAGAATCGACTGAGACTGCTGTACTTAGCAAAACAGCGTAGCTGATGCGCTCCGGATGATGTATGGAAACAGCCAGCAAGAGCAGTAAACATACCGCCGCAATACTGACCACCGGCTGATAGGTAGCCGCAATTCCTACAGCAAGAGCCCCCAGTAGAAAAATAAAAACATGCTGTATGGTGTTTATTCTAGTAGTCCAAGGATAGTTACTCATGTTCCATCTTTCACCCCGCAGCTGACTCGCTTTTCCGGTTGCGCAGTGTATCCAGCGTCCCACGGATACTTTCAAGCCTGCACCGGTTCAACAGCTTCCTGCCCTCACTACGCGCCAGCAGGGAATCCACAGTGATGTATAACACTTTGGCTGCCGTCTTCGCCATCAGCATCGCGTTACCGCGCAGACCTACGGCCTGAGCAGCGTTAGACATGCCCTGACAATAGTAGCGGTTCATGATCCATTCTTTCGTTAACCGTGAAGCCGGCACAAAATGTTCCACAGACATGTGTGGATGATACATAATCGTTCCACCATTTTTACGAATTTGCTCGAAAACCCACGATTCTTCACCAGATAGAAGGATATCTCCCTTTCTGCCTAGATGAAGCGGGAACATAACGGCGGCAAAAGCCGTTTTGCGCATCGCCATATTCGCTCCAAATGGATTCAGTCCCGACGGATATTCACGAACGGCTTTGCCCAGATCAATAATCGTGTAAGGCAGTTCAAGCGGGCCTGTCAGCCAACCCGGTCGTTCCGTCTCAAACATAGGGTCAATTTTCCCACCCATAGCCGTCAGCTCAGGATTGTTCCCGAATGCTGACATAATCGTTTGCAACCATGTAACACACGGAATTGCATCATCATCGAGAAAAGCAATGACTTCCGCTCTTGATAACGTAATGCCTGCATTACGAGCAGCAGACAGTCCTTGTTCGCGCTCATAATGATATCGGAGATGGATATTCTGACCATGGGCGACGGTGAACCTTTTGATCGTCGCTGCTGTATGATCAGTGGATCGGTTATCGACCACAATGATCTCAGCCAGTGCAAGGTCTTCCAGTTCCAGCAGGGACATTAACGTTTTCTCCAGCAGGTCCGCCCGGTTATAGGTGCAAATAACGACGGACACTGCGGGACATCGCTTGAATGCATCCATCAGTAAGCATCCTTGGAGAACAGCATTTTAACGCCTGTTTTCATGATGATTTTCAAATCGAGCCACGTATTGCGAACATGAATATACTTCAAATCCATTTGCACCATTTCTTCGAAGCCTACACTGTTACGTGCGCTCACCTGCCAGTAACCCGTACATCCCGGTGTTACAATCAGGCGTTGCTTATCATAATCGGAATATTGTTCGACCTCGCTGGGCAACGGCGGACGCGGACCGACTAAAGTCATGTCGCCGACCAACACGTTCCACAGCTGCGGAATCTCATCAATACTCGTCTTGCGCAGAAAACTGCCAATTTTCGTGATCCGAGGATCGTTTTTAATTTTGAACATGGCGCCGCTCACTTCATTCAGCTCCATCAAGTCCTTTTTCAGTTCCTCAGCATTGGACACCATTGAACGGAATTTATACATATCGAATAACTTCTCATTCTTGCCCACCCGAGTTTGCTTGAAAAACACGCTTCCCTTTGGGTCTTCGAGCTTAATCAAAACGCCTACCACTACAAAAAGCGGAAGCAAGACGATCAAGCCCACGAACGACAGCAGCATATCAAGGAGGCGTTTTGTGACCAGGTAGGACGTTTTATCCTGAATTTGTGTATTTCCGTATGGCATGTAAAACGCTTTACCTGACATGACAGCCTCGCCGTCCTCCGGTAAATTTTCCATGCTCATGCTGACGTACCCCCTCTCAACCTGCCGTGGTTGCTTTCTCGGTCTTTTTCAACCATTCATTCATGGCCTCCATAACCGGATACTTCAAATCATCGCTGGCAAGTGCAAATTCAAGTGTGGTTAGAATATATCCAAGACGTTCACCTACGTCATAACGTGTGCCTTCAAAATCATAGGCGTACACACGCTCACTCTGATTCAGCTTTTGGATCGCATCCGTTAACTGAATTTCGCCGCCAGCTCCTTTTTCTTGAAGATCAAGATATTTGAAAATTTTCGGCGAGAACACGTAGCGACCCATAATGGCCAAATCGGATGGCGCTGTGCCTGGAGCCGGTTTTTCAATAAAATTATTCACTCGGTACAAGCGTCCGTCCTGCTGATCCGGTTCAATGATGCCGTACCGGTTCGTAAATTCTTGCGGTACCCGCTGCACACCGATAACCGAATTTTGAGTTTCCTCATACTGATCCATCAGCTGACGAAGGCAAGGCTTCTGACCTGTTACGATATCATCGCCCAGCAGCACACCAAACGGCTCGTCCCCGATAAAGCGTCTTGCGCACCATACCGCATGTCCGAGACCTTTGGGTTCTTTTTGGCGAATGTAGTGAATTTCCACTCCCGAAGAACGCTGTACTTCCTCCAGAAGCTTCAGCTTACCGTCCTCAAGCAGTTTGGATTCCAGCTCAAATGCGTTGTCAAAGTGGTCCTCAATGGCACGTTTGCCTTTACCCGTAACGATAATAATGTCCTCAATACCAGAAGCAATCGCTTCTTCCACGATATATTGAATCGTAGGCTTGTTGATAATTGGAAGCATTTCCTTAGGCATCGCTTTTGTGGCAGGGAGGAAGCGCGTACCTAACCCTGCTGCTGGAATAATGGCCTTTTTCACTCTTTTCGTCATCGCACTCATTCTCCTTGCTTCATCGAATTTTGGTGTTGCTTACTTCACCTGATTCATCACAATTCCAACCAGCGTCGCACTGGCCTGCTCCATGAGTTGCTTTGTTTTACGTAGATCTTCCCGTTTGGTACGACCATGTCTGGCAACGAGAATCACACCATCCGTTAAGCCTGCAATCAGGCGAGCATCCGTATAATTCAGCGCCGGAGCCGAATCGAGTAAAATGATGTCATATTCACGTTTGAGTTCTTCCAGTAGCTCAGCCATACGTTCGCTACCGAGCAGATCTGCTGCGTTGTACAGGGTGTCTCCACCGGGAACAACCGATAGCTCCAGGCCACCATGCCTAACGATAGACTTGGAAGAAGTCCCACCGCGCAAATAAGCCGATAGACCTCCGGTATTCTCCATTCCGAATATCTCGTGCAGCGCTGGTTTATGCAGATTGCAATCCACCAGAGCCACCTTCTTGCCTTCTTGTGCAAAGGAAACTCCGATGTTGGCGAGCAGTGTTGTTTTACCCGCTCCGCTTTCCGGCGAGGTCAACAATAGAACCGTGCCACGGTCCTTTTGCCCAATCACCTGCTGCCGGATGTATGTACGGAGGGATCGAAATGATTCCGAGATATACGATGATGGATTACTTTCTGTAATCAACATGTCATTCAATCGCAGCATATTTACGCTCCCCTACCCGTTCTTTGGAATTTCCGGCTGCTCCATCGACGTCCTTCTTGCGAATGACTGGAATCGATGCAATTACCGGAATACCGATGTCCGCGTCCGCTTCTTTCTCCGAGCGCAGCGTACCGTTAATGCTTTCCAGGAACACAATCGTGCCCAATGCAATCATCAGCGATACGAGAAAACTAATCGCAATATTCATGAGTGGGTTCCCATTAATCGGGTCAGGATTGGCCTGAGGGTCCGCTTCATTTAAAATTTTCACATTATTCAATTCCATCAATCCCGGAACTGTCTGTACAAATTTCTGGGTTACCGCGTTTACAACCGCTGCGGCCTGTGGATAGCTCCCTGCCTCAAACGTCAAACCGATAACCTGACTTTTATCCGAGGATTTAATCTGCAGTTTCTCTGCCAACTTCTGCTGCGTCAAACCGAACTCAGGATGAGCCTCTACAACAGCGTCCATAATTTTAGGTGAAGTGAGAATTTGCTTGTAGCTTTCCACCAAATTAAGACTTGTGTTGACGTCGTTCAGATTGTTGCTCCCCTGCTTGGCGGAAATATGATTAACCAGCAGTTGGCTTGAAGCGGAATAGACTGGCTTCACGACATTGTCGCTCACAAAGTATGTTGTTACACATGAGAGAATGACAAAAATTGCGATCAGCCACAATCTTCTTTTGATCAGGACTAGATAATCCAAAATGGTTTTCTCCACAAAAATCCTCCCTCCTACACAATTTCTCTTCATATTTAAGTATGACTTTATTGTAACAATTGGCTCTGTGAACGACATGGAACCGAATGGCACTTTCTCCCTCACTATGGGGGGAGGGAAATGTATACTTTCGGATACGGCATGGTATACTTTTGTACCATGCTTTGTCGATTATGGAAAAATAAATCGAAAAAAGCCTCAAAATCACAAAACTTGGTGATTTTGAGGCTTTTCTTTCCACTCGCACATGAAAGTGCAGCGTAGCTTATAGAGTCAGCGCATCATTGTTGGCTCGTACTTCGCCAGACCGATGGCATTGGCATACAATGCTGCCTGCGTACGATCCGCCAGCCGCAGCTTGGCCAGTATCTGACTGACATGCTTTTTGACTGTGAACTCACTGATAAATAACCGGGATGCAATTTCACGATTGCAAGCTCCTTGTCCCAGCTCGACCAGCACTTCCTTTTCCTTTGGCGTCAGGTCGTCGGTCAGATTGCCCGCATCTTCACGCAGCTTGTTTTCGAGAATAGCCGGATCATAATATTTGCGTCCTTTGTTGACAAGATGAATCGCGTAAATTAGTTCCTCAGGCAATGCTTCCTTAAGCACATAACCGTCCACGGAAGCTTCCTCTGCTTTTAGAAAATCTTCACGTGTTGCGGAAGAAGTCAGCAAAATAAATTTGCTTCTGAAACCGCGTCCGCGCGCTATCTTGATAATATCCAGCCCCGATTCATCAGCTAGTTTCAAATCCAGCAGCACCAGATCCGGATCTGTTTCCTCAATCACCATAAGTGCTTCCTGTTGATTCTGGGCCTCTCCCGCAAACTGAACATTGGGCTGCATGGATATAACCGCAGCGAGTCCTTTCCGTACTAAAGGATGATCATCGACAATGACAATTTTCATGATTCGGCCTCCTGTCTACAGTTCAGGATTTGCATAATCCCTATGTATCCGATTGTTACCGCAGATTTTGTATTGCAGAATGTTCACACATTTTATTCGAGGATTTTGCAAAATCCTCATTCATAAGCATTTACCGGAATGGACAATCGGATCTGTGTTCCCTCTCCGATTCGACTTGAAATATCAAATTCGCCTCCCATCGATTGAGCTAAATATTCCATATTCATCATGCCCAGGCCCCCGCCTGCACTGACCGCCTCACCTCCTGCTACCATTCTCGCCGTCTCAAACCCTACTCCGTCGTCATGAATAGACAGTCTAATCACTTGGGGCGTCAATTTTAACTTCACATCAATCCGCTTGGCCAATCCATGACGGATTGCGTTCCCCGCCGCTTCGGAAATGATGCGGAATAAAGCCTTTTGGTACAAATACGGAAGTGAATAATGATCACCATGAATGTCAAAATCAATTTGTACATGGTTCAGCTTGGAGAGTGTATGAAGATGACTTTTCACCGTCCCTAACCAAGTTGAGCCTCCGCTTTTTTTCGAACTTAAACTATGAATCGCCCCTTTCAGCTCTCTAACCGCTTGGTTGGCTGATTGCTGAATTAGATCAATTTGCTCCTCCACCTGCTCCTTTGGCTGATGACACCAGGTTTGCCGGAGAGAATGCGTTGCGTACACAATACCAAAAAGACTTTGAGAAACATTGTCATGCATTTCATTTGCAATCCGGTTCTGCTCATTCGTCACAATCAGCTGATTTTCAATACGCTCCAGCTCATAGCGCTCCAAGAACACAGCGCTCAGCTCAGCCAAGAATATCAGTTGTTGCACGAGCCAGCGTCTTCCTGTCAGACTTTGATCCGGGCCCAGCTTGAGGCCAATCGTCGCTACAAAACGGGTCGTCATCGGTACGGTAATCATGAGGAAATCGCCCCATTCTGGCAGATGTCTAAAAAATGGTTCACGCTCTTCCCTGAATTCCTCCCGATAATTCCCCAGCTCCTCGAATAGCTGCTCCTCCTCCTCTACCGTCCAGCCTGTCTGGCTGCTTTCCGGTGCATCCTCCTCCTGACTATCCAGCCAGAAAAATGCACGGCTCTGCTTGGTTAGCTTGACCGTATAGTCCGAGATGACCTGACCGAGATTTAAAGCCTCATTGTGGCTGGTCGTCTCCATGATGTGGTAAATCGACTTGATATGATCCATCGTCTCATTGGCTTGTTCTTTTGCCACCTTCAGTTCGTCCTTCATGACGCCGATAACCTGCATTGCCATCGTAGTTGCGATCAGTACCAGAAACAAATTGATGTTCTGCAATATAAGATCCCACAAAAAATATTGACCTGGTGTAAAAAAGATATAACAAAATGTAAGCACCAAGCCGATATAAGAAAGGAGGAGTGTCCAACTGTATCTCATAGACAGATGAGCACAAGCCACCAGCATGGGGGTAATCACATACCATTTGAACGGGCTATCCATCCCTCCGGTTGGGAACAACAACAAAATGATCCCTGCTGTCTCTAGTGCAATGCTACATTTCAATACCATATCATGAAGTCTGTATTTACGGTAAATCCAAGTAAATGCTGTAACGGATAAAAATAGAAAACCAATCAGTAATAGCTTCTGCCACACGATTAATCTAGATGATTCGAACAGAAAAACAAGTGACGTTAAAGATAGTGATACATAACGGTATAAAAAAATCATTTGGTCTTCTGCTGACTTCCTCAACTTCATCCTGTCACCCTATTCTGTGTTTTGAAGGGACGATGGGCATATTAGGTTTGTTTGTGTTTGTGTACTCTAAAAAAATCATAACCAATCCAAAAATAAATAACAAGACATAAACTCTTACGTAAACGGTTACATTCCAAAAAAATTGGTACTTTTTATAACATATTTACCGTTTCAGGAAAACATTTTGGGGGTAATGTCAGAATTTATGACGTTTGTCAAGGAAATAAATCACATTTTAGTAACCTAAAAAAGACTTGCTGGTACCACCGTGATTATAACAGCGGTATTCAGCGAGTCCTTTTTTAGTAAGTTTGGTAGTCTACATTTTAGCCCCCGGCACGCGCCAATTCACGCATATTGGCTTCAAATGCTGCCAACAGAGCTTCATCTCCGCTCAAACCAGTTGCCTCTTCTTTTTGGATCTGTTCAACCATACGCTTGTAATCCTTTGGAATCACTCGTACAAACTGCTGAATCGCAGTCTGCCAATCATCCAAAATACGTTGTCCCGCTTCACTACCCGTGTAAGTGACATGGCGTTGAATCAAGCCGCGCAAATCCGCTGCTTCTGCAGGATCTTCCACACCTTCCAGCAACACCATTTCCAGATTACAACGGCTCAGGAACGTCCCCTCAGGGTCATAGACATAGGCAATACCTCCGGACATTCCGGCTCCAAAATTCCGTCCGGTTCCACCCAATACAGCTACACGTCCGCCCGTCATATATTCGCAACCATGATCACCAACGCCCTCAACTACAATACGTGCGCCGGAGTTCCGAACGGCAAAGCGCTCGCCTGCGATTCCGCTAATGTAAGCTTCACCGCTGGTTGCTCCATACAAGGCTGTATTTCCGATAATAATGTTTTCTTCTGCCTTAAAGGTCGCTTTGTGAGACTTTTTCACAATAACCTTACCGCCAGATAGCCCTTTACCAACATAGTCATTGCTATCGCCTTCCACGCTCAGCGTGATGCCTTTCGGAATAAATGCCCCGAAGCTCTGACCTGCCGATCCAATAAAGTTAAAGCGAATTGTATCCTCAGGCAGACCCGCCGCTCCATACTTACGGGTGACCTCGCTGCCCAGAATCGTTCCTACCGCCCGATTCACGTTTGTAATAGGTAAGGTACCCTCAACAGGCTTTCCGTTCTCCAGCGCTTCCGCAGCCATCGGTACGAGCTGTTGCATGTCGAGTGTTTCTTCCAGACCGTGATTTTGGCGTTGTACGCGGTAACGTACACTACCTTCTTCCAACTCAGGAACATGCAACAGCAAGCTCAGGTCTACGCCCTTCTTCTTCCAGTGCGAATCGGCGTTCACGGTATCCAGACAATCCGTACGTCCAATCATTTCCTGAATCGTACGGAAGCCCAATTCCGCCATAATTTCACGGACATCTTCTGCGATGAAACGCATAAAATTCACCACATGGGCAGGATCGCCCATATAATTTTTGCGTAGCTCCGGATTCTGCGTAGCCACACCAACCGGACATGTATCCATTTGGCATACCCGCATCATAATACAGCCCAACGCTACGAGCGGCGCTGTAGAGAAGCCGTATTCTTCCGCGCCCAACAGGGCAGCTACTACCAAATCGCGGCCAGACAGCATCTTACCGTCTGTCTCCAATACTACGCGGTCGCGCAGGTTGTTTAGCATTAGCGTCTGATGCGTCTCCGCCAGGCCCAGCTCCCAGGGCATACCCGCATGGCGGATGGAGCCTTGCGGGGAAGCGCCTGTACCACCGTCGTAACCGCTGACCAGAATAATGTCAGCACGGCCTTTTGCTACTCCTGTAGCAATCGTGCCTACGCCTACTTCTGACACCAGTTTCACGTTAATGTCAGCACGCGGATTGGCGTTTTTGAGATCATAGATGAGCTCTGCCAAATCCTCGATAGAATAAATATCGTGATGCGGCGGTGGTGAAATCAAACCTACTCCTGGCGTAGAACCACGTACCTCAGCGACCCAAGGGTATACCTTACGTCCTGGCAGTTGTCCACCTTCGCCCGGCTTCGCGCCTTGCGCCATTTTGATCTGAATTTCGTCGGCATTCACCAAGTAATTCGATGTTACACCGAATCGGCCCGACGCTACCTGCTTAATCGAACTGCGGCGAGAATCGCCATTGGCATCCGGTATGAAACGTGCTGGGTTCTCCCCACCTTCACCCGTATTGCTCTTGCCACCGATCCGATTCATCGCAATCGCCATATCTTCATGCGCTTCCTGACTGATCGAGCCAAAGGACATGGCTCCTGTCTTGAAACGACGCATAATGGATGCAGCGGATTCCACTTCTTCCAGCGGCACAGGCTCACCCGAAGGCTTTAACTGAAGCATGGAGCGGATCGTCAAATACTGTTCAGATTCACCCTGTACCAGCTTGGCGTACTTCTTGTAAAGCTCGTAGTCTCCCGAGCGTACCGACTGCTGGAGCAAATGCACCGTTTGCGGGTTAAACAAATGCTCTTCCCCATCGTTACGCCATTGATAGTCGCCGCCCGAATCCAGTACTTTGTCGTTGCCGTCCTTGTCAGTGAAAGCACGATTATGATGAACCAGCGCTTCCGTAGTCACTTCCTCCAGACCAATACCGCCAATGCGGGAAGGTGTCCAGGTGAAATAACGGTCAACAAAATCCTGTTTCAGACCTACAGCCTCAAAAATTTGTGCTCCACGGTACGACTGAATCGTGGAAATACCCATTTTGGACAATATTTTAACGACACCCTTCGTTGCCGCTTTAATATAATTTTTAACTGCCTTTTCGTGCGAGATGCCGCGCAACAAGCCCTGCTGAATCATGACATCCAGCGTTTCAAAAGCCAGATACGGATTAACCGCGCTCACACCGTAGCCAAGCAGCACCGCATAATGGTGAATATCCCTTGGCTCCCCGGACTCCAGCAAAATGCTCACACGTGTGCGTGTACCCTGCTTAATCAGATGGTGATGCAGGCTGGAAACAGCTAGCAACGCCGGAATGGCCGCATTTTCCGCATCCACTCCACGGTCGGACAAAATCAGGATGTTATGACCTTTGTCAATGACACGGTCAGCCGCCTCAAACAATCCTTCCAGCGCCTTGCGTAAGCCCTCAGCGCCTTCCTTCGCTTCAAAGAAGATCGGAATCGTCATCGATTTGAAGCCAGGACGGTGTACGTGGCGAATTTTGGCAAACTCCTCATTCGACAACACCGGCGAATCCAAACGAATCTGACGACAGCTTTCCGGTTCTGGATGCAGTAAATTGCGCTCTGGTCCAATCGTGGTTGCGGTTGACGTTACAATCTCTTCACGAATGGCGTCAATCGGCGGGTTCGTGACTTGGGCAAACATTTGTTTAAAGTAATTGTACAAACGTTGCGGACGGTCAGACAGCACCGCCAATGGGGCATCGTACCCCATTGAACCAATCGGTTCTGCACCTGTAAGTGCCATCGGTTCCAGAATTTTGCGCAGTTCTTCAAACGTATATCCAAACGCAAGCTGAAGCTGATTTACATTTTCATGTTTAGGCTCCGGCTGTTCCAGTGCTTCCGGCAGCTCATCCAGATCAACCAAGTGCTCATCCAGCCATTGCTGATAAGGTTCCTCGGAAGCAATACGTTCCTTTAACTCTTCGTCAGAAACGATACGGCCTTCTTGAGTATCAACCAGCAGCATACGACCCGGACGGAGACGATCCTTATAGAGCACATTTTCAGGAGCAATATCCAATACGCCCGCCTCTGAAGACAGTGCGATCAGATCGTCCTTGGTCACATAGTAACGTGCAGGACGCAGACCGTTGCGGTCGAGAATCGCCCCGATTTGGATACCATCTGTAAACGCCATCGCAGCAGGTCCGTCCCACGGCTCCATCATGGTGCTGTGATATTCATAAAATGCTCGTTTCTTCGGGTCCATGGTTTCATGCTTGTTCCAAGGTTCCGGCACCATCATCATGGCTACATGAGGAAGGGAACGTCCGCTTAGATACAGAAACTCTAGTGTATTATCAAACATGGCTGTATCTGAGCCATCTGGGTTAATGACTGGTTTTACCTTCTTGATATCTCCGCCAAACGCTTCGCTTTCAAACTGCGCCTGGCGAGCATGCATCCAGTTCACGTTGCCGCGCATAGTATTAATTTCGCCGTTGTGAATCATAAAACGATAAGGATGCGCACGATCCCAGCTCGGGAACGTATTCGTGCTAAAACGGGAATGGACCAGCGCGATCGCCGATGTCACCCGCTCATCCTGCAAATCCAAATAAAATTTGCCTACCTGCTCGGTTGTGAGCATTCCTTTGTATACAACCTTGCGACATGACAAACTTGGAATATAGAACGACTCACCGTTCTCATCCTCTTGGTTATAGCGAATAGCAAGCTCTGCACGTTTGCGAATGACATACAGTTTCCGTTCGAAGTCCAGCTCTTCCTTCAAATCGCTACTGCGACCGATGAATACCTGACGCACGCCTGGTTTAGCTGCTTTTGCCGATTTACCCAGCATTTCGTCATAAGTTGGAACATCGCGAAAACCCAAACAATTTTGACCTTCGTCCACGATGATATCTCTTAGCTTCTGCTCATGCACCTCACGAACTTTTGGATCATTGGATACAAAAAGCATACCCACGCCATAATGTCCGGCCTTTGGCAATTTAAAGCCCAATCGCTCCGCTTCCTCTTGAAAAAACAGATGAGGAACTTGAATCATGATCCCTGCTCCGTCACCGGAGTTTGGTTCACTTCCCTGACCGCCCCGATGCTCCATATTCACGAGCATGGTCAAAGCCTGACTTACAATATTGTGCGATGGTTTTCCCTTGATGTGGGCAACAAAGCCCATGCCGCAGGCGTCTTTTTCGAATTGGGGATCATATAGTCCCTGTTTGGGTGGTAAACCTGTCTGTCTCATGGAACGCAACCTTTCTGTTATAAAGTCATGCTGGCCTAAATACAGGCGGCCGAATAGAAGACAGTGGCGACAAGAGGTAACTCAAAGAACAACTACGAGGAATGGGGGACAAAACACGTGACGTATTCAAGGCGGTACGGTCCGCCGAATGCGTATGTTTTTCAATAATTATGCAATGGCTTGACTTGAAAAATACGTCGATTCCACTGATGAATCTAATTAGTTCTATCATTTTATCATTGACCTATCATGTTAGCAATTCAAAGTTTTTATGATTGTGATAATAAATCTTTTACATTACAGCTTCAACGTATCAATGCAAAAATATCTCATTTTTATGTATAAATATTCACTTTTAAAAAACAGCCTTTCCTATTCCTCTAAGGAACAGAAAAGGCTGACAAAGGAGATTTGATGAGTTTATAGACCATCAAGTGTATTCCCGTAAATTAGATATCCGTATTAAAATTCGAGACTTTCGCCGGGCTTCAATGCTTTCCCTTCAATACCTTCTTTGTGCAGACGATCGCAGAAGCCGTCTCCGTCCTGCTCAATACCCGGGAACGTATTGTAATGCACCGGTATTACGCGGCTTGCACGCAGCCATTTTGCTGCCAGCAGTGCATCCTCCGGTCCCATCGTATAACCATCTCCGATGGGCAATACCGCAGCATCGATGGAGTTAGTTTCGCCAATGAGACGCATATCGCCAAACAGGCCAGTATCCCCTGCATGGAAAAAGGTTTGGCCTCCCATGGTCAATAAGATCCCCGCCGGCTCTCCCATGTAAATGGTTTGCCCGTCCACCGTCAAAGATGAGCTGTGGAATGCAAGCGTGAATTTCACATGGAAACCGTCAAAGTGGTGACCTCCACCCAGATTCATACCGTGAGCTTTGGCTCCCAAGGATGAACAATATTCGGCCAGTTCCGCGACCGCGATTACTGGACAATCATTGCGCTTGGCAATTTCAACAGCATCTCCAAAATGATCGGCATGACCGTGTGTCAACAACACGGCATCCACCTGAATATCCTCGGCCTGTACGGTTGCTTTAGGATTTCCCGTCAAAAAAGGATCAATAATAATCCGTTTCCCCTCTGCCTCTACCAGTACAACTGAATGTCCATAATATGTGATTTTCATATCATCTACGCCTCCTTTGTCACTTTCATTATTTTGGTTACTTTCCTTTACCTATTATACCTCTTTTGCATACTGGCTTCACCTGTACCCTAAAATTCGTTCACAAAGCTGAACCCTATTGTTTAGAAAGGGCTGTTATTTGTAGAAGGTATGATGACCGATAGTTTTCACCTTCGTACGCGAATGATGAACCGTAAGATCCTGGGCCAACGTAAGCGACAGGAAAAAACAGGTGTTATCAGGCACGGCTTTATGGCCGTTCAAAGCAGCAGTAACCGCACGGATGCTGTCCTGGTTGGGCTGAACACGACGAAGACGCCCGTTCGCGACCGGACTAAATTGCGCTTTTTGATAAATCACTGCCTGAATCGTATCGGGAAATGGGGCTGACCGCAGCCGGTTTAAGACAACGTTGGCAACTGCCACTTTGCCTTCGTACGGTTCGCCTTCTGCTTCTGCCATCACTATTTTTTGCAGCAGGAGCAGTTCTTTAGCGGAGACAGGATAGCTCCAGGTAGACAACGCCTTGTCATCCTGGGTGAGCATTTTTGTCTTCGTAAAGTAGATGGTTGTAGGAGGGGTTAGGATTGCGGACTTGCTATGCTGGACCTCAGGCTTTTTCTTGCCTGTAGCAACGTTATTCCGGGCTTGTTCCGCCTGCTTCATCTGGGAAGCGGGTAACGGAGTCGGCATGATTTCTTTCCAGCTTGACTGCCCATGAGCAGCGACAAAGATGGGGCTTGTCCTGTTTGACCCGTTATGGGTCCCCATCCTGTCGCCATATGTAGGAGACGAAGAGTTCCCTGACCAGCTCAGAGATTGCATAGGTGTATTTTTATGATTTTTCTGTGTTTGCTGAACCTCAGCGTAGAGGCCTATCCCCAATATACAAACAAGCAGCACACTCAATAGAGGTGCAAACCAACGATGTTCTTTAACGATTTCCATAATGTTCCTCCCGTTAACTATAAGCACATTCCTCAGATATGTAACCTAAAATGCGCTTTTTGAATAACGCTGAAACACTATATCACTAAATTCGCTGATAGATCAAGGCATTCACCTCATTAATGGGAATGTTTGAATTATATGGTACATTGGTTTTTGACCCATTCGGGTTGCATATAAAACAAATTCTCCCACTTTCCATGGCTCGCTGCATCGGTCATTTGGCTGCCAAATAGACGGTGGAATAGCCTGCTTTCCTGTGTACGAACGTGCTAGGGTGATATGAGGTCGATAAGGTCGCTCCTCGGGTTTAAAACCCAGCGGTTCGGTAGCCTGGAGTATGGACTGGTACAGTTGATCCAGTGAATCACGCTGCCCGGTCACTCCCCTCCACAGTACACGCGGAAATTCTTCACGGCCAAAAAAACCTGCTTCTCCGATGCTGAGTGTGAACGGGTCATGCTCAGCTGCAGCTTGAACTAAAACCTGCTCAAGTTTCGGTATAACCGAGGTCTCCACATCACCCAAAAACTGAAGTGTCACGTGATAATCTCTGAAATCACTCCATTTGCGAAAAGTCAGGTTTTTTAAATCCTGCTCCACCCAATAATGTAACTTCTTCTTATGCTCATTCGGAAGAGCAATAGCTGTAAAAAGTCTTTGCGATTCATTTTTCATCAACCTATTACCTCCTTTCCTAATAGATAATTGTGGATATCTCAAAAAGTAGCTGTTTGGTTTGTCCCTGATCAGGGTAAAGCCATTTGTTGTTATATATTGTGACACTGCGAGCGCTTTTTTACCCTCCTTATGCAATTTTTTCGGCAATCTGTTATTCTTGAAAGGATGGTTCGCCAGAATATATTGGAAACTCCAAGGAATCAAAAATCGAGGAGGCTATGAACTATGGGAAACATTTTAAGCTTACATCAACTTACGGAAGAGCAAAAAAAACATGTTCGTGCAACGGCTCCGGGCTACGAGTTGATTATTGGCAAAGCTCCGGAATTGGAGTCTAAACAAATTCGGGAGGCCGAGGTTATTCTAGGCTGGTCCAAGCATATTGCCGAAGAGGCATTACATCCAGACAGCAAGCTGAAGTGGATACAAACCTGGTCGGCCGGGATTGATAAACTACCGCTTACCGAATTGGAGAAGCGTAACATTTTACTAACGAATACAAGTGGTGTGCATGCAATTCCAATTACAGAGCAGATCTTTGGCATGCTGCTATCGCATACACGTTATTTACAGCAAGCAGCTCTCTTGCAACGTCAGAAAACATGGCAGCCACCGAAAGGCCAACTGACGGAATTACGGGGCAAAACGCTGTTGATTACAGGCGTTGGCGAAATTGGCCGGGAAACAGCGCGGATTGCAGAAGCCTTTGGCATGCGGGTGATCGGAGTCCGCCGTTCTGGCAAAGAAGCTCCCCATGTAGAGCACATGTATACTAACGAACAACTACACGAAGCATTGAGAGCAGCGGATATCGTGGTAAATATATTGCCATTCACTGAGGAAACCCATCACTTCTTTGACGAAAAAGCATTTGCAGCTATGCGTAAGGGTGGCTTCTTCATTAATGTAGGTCGCGGTGGCACCGTTCATACGGATGCGCTTGTACGCTCTTTGGAACAAAAGCATATTGCCTTTGCCGGACTGGATGTATTCGAGGAAGAACCGCTACCTGCTTCACATCCGCTATGGAGTCTGGACCATGTCTTGATCACACCGCATATTGCAGGCGATACGGACAAATATGCCGAACGGGCGGTGGATATTTTTCTTACTAATTTGAATGCCTATGCCGCTGATCAGGAGTTACCGCTGAATTTGGTTAACTACAAAACTCAGTATTAATACGCTACTTACAGATCCAGATTTCCCGACTCATACCTGTCTTATGTATGCGGCATTGCTCCGTAAGGGTCCAGCCTGACTCAGATAACAATGTTTCCATCGGCTCCGTGCTCACGACCACTGCCCGCGCGGCCAAGCGTCTCAGACTGCGCAGCATCTTCTTTTGTTCATCCGCCGGGAGCACGGAGCACAGGTTATAGGGCATATCCAATATGGCCGCATCGTATGTGCCTTCGAGCATATTCATATCCCCGAGCTTCACTAGATCTTCTTCAAATCCAAAATGACGCAAATTCACTCGTGCCCCACGCACCGCCAACGGGTTGATATCACAACCGCGAATATCCTTCCCCATGCTCAATGCCTCAATCATTACATTGCCCATACCACAACACGGGTCTAGCAGTTTCAATGAGCCTGACTCTCCCTTTGCGGCTGTTAGATCAGTTCCTGCCAAATTCACAAGTGCCCTAGCTACCAGAACGGGTAGTCCAGTAGAATAATTTTGCGGCTTTTGACGACGCTCCTGCCACGATCTGTCGCTATACTGACACGTGCCCAGTAGCCACCGTTCTCCTATCCGAATAACACCAAGGGTGATATCCGGTGTCTTCATTTGCGCCTGGCCATGAATGCGTGCCCCAATTCGGCGTTCGATCCCGCGCCGCTCGTCATAGTCGGCCTCATGGTCACCTTCTTTAAGGCACAACACCTTGAAAGTCTTTCCTTCCTCAAGTTGTAACATAGAGGCTGCTTCGCATAGCTCTTCCAGTGTTCCCGCATCTGTCATTACATCCAGCCGAAGATGAATAAACGGGCTCGTCCCCGGTTCCAGCCGCCGATGGGACAACAGGATGGAATCCTGTACGGGCGGCTGACCGAACAAGCATTTCAATTCCAAAAGACACAACTCACGCTCTGTTTCATGACACGCATAGGTATATATGTAGCTTGGTTTCATTTCTTCGATATTCGTTTTCTGTTTATTCATGTCATATCTCTTTTCATTTGGAATCAAGGCTAAAATTTACAGCCTCCGCTATTAGACGGTAGGAGTGAAGCCGCTGCTCATAATCTGGAATCGGTGTGACCAACAGAAACTCATCATTATCATATTTAATCTGCAAGCCGCGTAACCGTTCGGCAATATCCGACGGCGTTCCCACTAGCCAGCTGGCTCGCATTGCCGGGTCGCCCAATGAAATCTGAGCAGCCCATTGCTGCGCCAGTTCATTCGTCAAGGCACATACTGCTCCTACAGCCACCATGGTACGTGGCTTGTCCATCCGATTGGATGGCTGAAAGCCGGAGCGGTAAATGCTTAGCATTTCTTCCGTTTGCTGTTCACTCATAAACTGACCGAATACATAGCCTGTTGAATACTGGGCGGCATATTCGGCACTTTTTCGGTTTGTACCTAGCATCCACACTGCTGGCGGCTGTTCAGGCATCGGCCGAGCAAACACAGGCACCTGTTCATAT
The DNA here is from genome assembly GCF_024213325.1 of Paenibacillus sp. MZ03-122A. Lineage (NCBI taxonomy): Bacteria > Bacillati > Bacillota > Bacilli > Caryophanales > Paenibacillaceae > Paenibacillus > Paenibacillus sp. MZ03-122A. The sequence goes on from NZ_JANAVI010000007.1 coordinate 115,105, forward strand.
TCGTAAGTACCTTCCAGCAAAGCCAATAGAGCTTCCATCGTCTGTGGCAGCTCCGTCACATGTTGAAGAAAATTACCGCTCAGTGCCATCGAAGCATGAGGTCCCCCACCAGGTGCTCTCCCCAGGCCCAATTCGACTCTGCCAGGATATAGAGCGGCCAGTAGATGAAACCATTCCGCGACCTTGACTGGACTATAATGCGGGAGCAAAATAGCGCCCGCACCCAGTTTAATGGTCTTCGTCACTGCCCCGATATGCGACAGCAGCACTTCCGGGCTGGAGGAAGCCAGCCCCTCCATATCATGGTGCTCCGAGGTCCAGTAGCGTGTATATCCCCATGCTTCTGCCTGTCTCGCTAGTTCACCAGCTCGTTGAACCGCCTGCTCCGGACGGTTACCGGGCAGCAACGGCACCATATCGAGCACACCGAGATTCAACCTTTTTATAGATAAAGACCGAGATTGCATAGACACATTCCTCCCTCCTGCTATCCATTACAAACCAGTTCCTTCTACTATATAGGGGAAATTTAAAGGTCAATCCAGATCATAAATGGAACCCACCTTCAGACCGTATAACTCATTATAGATTTTTTCAGCAAAAGCATCGGTCATACCTGCAATATAGTCTATGACCATATGCTCCCATGTCCAGATCGGTTTCGCCTTGGCTTGGTCGCGCTCATAGCGCTGGAGCCAGTCGCTTGGGATAATCGATTTGGACGTTTCTGGGTCCAGAAACGCCAGCCACAGCCGTCTAAGCATCCACTCACTCCGTTTTTGCAGTCGCTGTACGCGCAGATCGCGGATCATCGTAACCCAAGCAAAGCTTTTCAACACACTCACAGTGCGCAGCATATCCAAATCTTCGCTTCCATCCCGCACGAAGGTTACCTTTTTCCAATTTCCATCATCAATTACACCCAAGCTGCTGACAAACAGGCTGACCCAGTATGCCTTCACTTCACGGCGAGTACGGGAATAGTCGTGTTCACACATCGGCATCTTGCCATTCCACACCTTCAAAAATTCGCTCAGCACAGCCGCTACCTTCTGCTCAATCTCAGCCAGTTGCCAGCCTTGCCAGAAGCTATCCTCTAACGTGGTGATTTTCTCCGTAATCAGACGAATTAAATACGGATCATATAAGAAATGCTCGTGCACCTCGATTTTCCCAGCCTTAATTCCATCCTCCAGATCATGCGCAGAATAAGCGATATCGTCGCACAGGTCCATAAGCTGGGCTTCTAGCGTCTTTTTGCCATCAGGGATACCCCAATCCTCGCGGATAGAACGTATGTATTCCCACTCATGCAGGTACAACCCTTTTTTGTTCAGAATCCCCGGGTATGGGTATTTGTTGATCCCCAGTAACACAGCGTCCGACAAATTCAAACCATCCACGTTCTCACGCTTCTCTAAAAACATAATCAGTCGGAAATTGTGCGCGTTCCCTTCAAAATGCTCATAAATTTGTCGCTCACGCGCATAGGCCTCCTGTCCACGCTTGGACTCCGGTGTGAAGCCTCCGGCAGAGGATATCTTTTCTACCTTTGTTTCAATCAGTTGATCCAAAATCCCGTCCAGCACCTCTTCTCCCTTGTGTCCGAACGGTGGATGCCCAAAGTCATGTGCAATGGAAGCACATTCTACCACCTCAGGGTCAATGATCAGTCCTGCGTTATCTGCCTGTTCCAGCTCTACTTCGGGATGGCGGCGCAGCAAGCTTCGGGATGCTTCACGCGCAATTTGCGCTACCTCCAAAGAATGCGTCAGTCGTGTGCGGTAATAATCGCCCGTGCCTGCGCCAAATACCTGTGATTTACCCTGCAACCGCCGGAAAGTCGGTGAATGGATCAAACGGGAGTAGTCCCGTTCATATGCGGCCCGTGAAGCGTCGCTTCGTGTCTGTTCCGCAAATTGCCGATGCTCTCTCTTGTCCTGCCATGTCATAAAGCCCACTCCCTACGTACTCAATTGGAGTGATTATACATTTTTTTCGCGCCTCAGGAAAGCTCACATGACTTTCAGCTGTAAAAGTTACTTTTAGCACCACTGCGCAGTCGGATGGTGCTTTCTACTCCAATACAAAAAATGTCATATAAAAAAGGTGGTCCCCAGCCATTTGCTTCAGGCCAGAGAACACCTCTTTACTCAACTTTTTATACCTCATCACTTTTGCTCTACCGCTTCGCCCTCGGGTCCAATACATCCCGCAACCCGTCCCCCATCAGGTTAAAGCCCAATACGGTCAGCATGATAGATATCCCCGGAAAGATAACTGTCCACGGCGCGTTCTGGATATATTGCCGCGAATCGGACAACATTTTACCCCACTCTGGCTCAGGAGGTTGTGCACCCAAGCCCAGAAATCCAAGCGCTGCCGCTTCAATGATGGCCGTTCCGATCCCCAACGTTCCCTGTACGATGATTGGTGTCAGGCTGTTAGGCAAAATATAGCGGAGGATGATTCGTGTATTATTGGCTCCAAGCGCTCTAGCAGAAGTGATATACTCCTCCGTTTTGACACTTAGCACCTTAGAGCGAACTAACCGTCCATACGTTGGCACATTGACAATGGCAATGGCGTACAACGCATTTTCCAATGAAGGCCCTAAAATGGCCACAATAGCAATGGCCAGCAAAATCCCCGGAAATGCCAGTAAAATGTCGAATAGCCGCGAAATGGCCATATCTGCCCATTTTCCGTAAAATCCTGCGATTAAACCTAAGGCTGTTCCTACAATCATTGAACCAATAACAGACAAGAAACCGACCCACAACGAGATTCTGGCTCCATACAGCGTGCGAGTCAGTAAATCTCGACCGAGATCATCCGTACCGAACCAATGCTCCGCAGAAGGAGGCTGCAAACGGCTCACCAAATTTTGCTCTTTATAGTCAAAAGGAGCAATCCACGGCGCGATCAAAGCAATGATGACAAAGAAGATAATAATGCTCAGGCCGACGAACGCCATTTTATTGTGACGGAAAGCCCTCCATGCGTCCCTCCAAGGGCCAGTCACGACAGGCAAATGCGCCAATGTGCTGCGTGTCGTCGGTATGTTGTTGGGTTCCATTGAAAATTGTGACATCGGACAAGCTCCCCCTTGAACAATTGACGACTTGATTACTGATAACGGATACGCCGGTCGAGCACCGCGTACAGCAAATCGACAATCAGATTAATGATGACGAACAGGAACGCTATGATCAGAATTCCGCTTTGAATAACCGGATAGTCACGCGAGCTGATCGCTTCAAAAATGTACCGTCCGATGCCGGGCCAGGCAAAAATGGTTTCTGTCAGTACCGCGCCTCCCAGTAGTGATCCAGTCTGAAGACCGATGACAGTAAGTACGGGGATCGCAGCATTTTTAAGCGCATGTTTGTACACGACTTGAAAAGATGCCAGCCCCTTCGCCCGAGCCGTACGGATATAGTCCGCATCCATAACCTCCAGCATGCTGGAACGAGTAATGCGCGCAATGACCGCCATTGGAATCGTTCCAAGTGCGATACTGGGCAGGATCAAATGCTTGATGACGGTCCATACCTGATCCATACGCCCACCTATAAACGCATCAATCACGGCTAAATGTGTCACAGCTTCCACCGGATCACGGGAATTCATGCGTCCGATAGAAGGAAGCCAATGCAGTTTATTCGCAAAGATCCACTGCTCCATCAAGCCCAGCCAAAAAATCGGCATCGATACTCCGACCAGTGCAATGACCATGCTCACATAGTCAAACCAGGAATTTCGCTTCCAGGCACTCACGATGCCGGCATTCATTCCGACTACAACGGCAAAAAACATGCTTGCTACTGTCAACTCCAGTGTAGCCGCCAGATAAGGGACCATTTCCCGGGCAATCGGCTGCTTGGTGCGAATGGAATCGCCCAAGTCCCCTTGTGCCAGCTCACCTAAATAGGTCCCATATTGCTGTAACCACGGCTTATTCAGCCCCAATTGCTCACGTAGCGCCTGCTTGGACTGTTCCGTAGCCTTATCTCCCAGTATGGTTTCCGCGGGATCTCCCGGAATGGCATGAATAATGGAAAAAACGATGAGCGTCATGCCCAGTAATACAGGAATCAATATGGCCAGTCTTTTTACAATATATGAGTTCATATCCTATTCACCGCCTGCTTGCGTTTGGGCTATTCAAAATAAATATTTCCGTACGCTTCAATACCTGCCGGAGAAGGTACAAAACCCTTGAGATTCGCTTTACCTGCCATCAGCGGTGTGCTGTGAACCAATGGAATCCACGGCGCATCCTGTTTAATAATCACTTGTGCTTCCTTATACATTTCCGCACGCTTGTCCTGATCGACCTCAACCTGCGCCTTCACCAATATTTTGTGGAGTTCCTCATTCACATAAAAACTACGGTTATTGCCTGGAATCGTATCCTTGTCCAGCAATGTATAAAGGAAATTATCCGGGTCACCATTATCCCCGTTCCATCCCAGCATATACAGATCATCCTTTTTCCCCGCCTTAAGATCATCCAGGTACGTAGCCCATTCCGGGGATTGGATGTTTACTTTGACGCCTATTTTTTCAAAATCGGCTTGAATGGCCTCTGCCACCTTTTTGCCGTCAGGCATATAAGGACGAGATACGGGCATTGCATAGAAGGTTAAAGGCTCGGGAAGCCCGTTAGGAAAGCCCGCTTCCGCCAGCAAAGATTTAGCCTTATCCAGATCATAGGCGTAATCCTGAATACTATCGTTGTACCCCCATAACGTAGGTGGCATCGGATTGACCGCAGGCTTAGCCTGCCCTGCAAACAATGCATCAATAATAGCCTGCTTGTTCACTGCGTGATTCAGTGCCTGCCGCACCTTGGGATTATTGAATGTTTTTTTCTTTAAATTAAAGCCAATGTACGCCACATTAAAGGAGGGACGTTCAATTTTCACCAAATCGCTATTGCCGTCTAACTGCTTTGCATCATCCGGGTTCAAATCCTCCATCAGGTCAATTTCCCCGTTTTGCAGAGCATTAAATCGTGCGGTATTGTCGGGTATGGAGCGAACAATGATCTTAGCCAGCTTCGGCTGCCCCTCTTTCCAATAGTTTGGATTCTTCTCCAGCGTGATGGTATCGTTCCGTTTCCATTCCTTAAATACAAAAGGCCCCGTGCCGACCGGATTACTCTTGAAATCAGCCTTTTTCTCCTGAATAGCCTTGGGACTTGAAATACTAAAGGATGGCATAGCGATATTTTGTAAAAACGGCGCCTGCGGCTTGTTTAGTGTAAACTGGACGCTGTTCGCATCTACCGCTTTAACCTCCTTAATCACCCTACTTCCTTCAGGACCGAACATAGAATCATAATAGTCAAACGAGTCACCTTCAAATTTGTATGGACTTTTCGGATCAGCCCAGCGGTCAAAGTTAAACACAACCGCTTCTGCGTTAAAGTCACTTCCGTCATGGAATTTCACACCCTGACGCAGCTTGAACGTATAGACCAGTCCATCCGGTGATACTTCCCAGCTCTCTGCAAGCCCCGGTTGGATCTCCGTTGTATTTTCCTTATATTCCAGCAGTGTGTCGAACACTTGCAATCCGATTTTTAGCGACTCGCTTTCAGTCACAATGGCAGGATCTAGCGCCACGGAATCTCCGCCGCGTCCATAAATGAGCGTGTCCTGCACGCCCTCTCCTGCTCCGCTTGGTGTTTTCCCTGCCTCTGGCTTTGCTCCTTCACCTGATCCCCCACAACCGGAAAGCGCCAAAACAGCTCCTAGCGCAAGCACCAGCAGAACGGTCCAGATTTTGTGTTTTGCATACTTTTTGCTCATGCAGCAAACCCCTTTCACACCTTATATATTGTTAATTCGTTGATACCGGATGAATGCCAATTCCTTTAGATTGACATGACAAGCTTGTCCTCAAGCTGTGGTCCCAAATTCCGAGTTCATCAAATAGGTGTAGTAGGACAGAAGTGTTCATAATCTAGTGGTGTAAGAGATGCTGTAGGGTAATGGATAGATGTGATGTAATAAATAGAAAGAGGAGTATGTCAGGTCGTGGTGAAAGTGTGATATATACTCACAAACAGTGAATATTATGCTCAAACAAAGTTGATTATTGGATACTTTACTATAAAATCTGGAAGCAGACAAGGGGGTTTTTCATACATTACCATATGTTTTTATACATCATGTCAATTAATATTACAAACCAATTTACATAATCATATCAAATAAATACTCCTGCTTGGGGTCTTCAACCTCCAAGCAGGAGTATGATCTTACCTCAAAAATGTATTCAGCACCAAACCTACAGGAGCCTTTACAGCTCGATCCGGCTGGTAGACATGCTGCATTTTCACCCAATGATTCACACTTTTAAAGCGTTGGAGTTCAGCTTATGTAGAAATCATGAAGAACATTACTTTACAATAAGTGCAGGCGGTTGCCTTTGAACCGCCTGTCAATTTACGTTTCAGGTGTATGGCTTGGTTCACATGAAAATAATCCCTTCCGGGCATAAGATTTGCAAAAGATCATTTATTTTTTTTAAACACACCCAGACGGTTAAGTACGATCAGTAAGCGATAAAAATCGTAACTGCTTGGCAGTTTCGCATCCACAATCGGGCTTGCCGGATTAAATGCAACAGCGGCAGCCATCGCTTCCTTCGCCCAGGTCGGTACAGGCATAGCCTGACGTCCCTCCAATTCAGCTACCCGCTGATCCAACTTTTTATTATTAGCGCTTTGTTCATTCAACGTCTGCTTGAGCACATCTTTGCTGTTTTCAAGAGCGGCGATCTGCTGCTGCAGGGCCTGAAATGCCGCTTTTTCCTCTGCTGTCATTGGCTCATCCCCCTCTACTCCTGCAAATGCTTGGCGTAGCTCGGCCTCTGTTCCGGCGTATACATTCAGGTCAACCGGCCCTTGAATTCCATCAACCCGTCCACTATCGCTGTATTGCCAAAAGTCCCAGTTCTTCCATGCTGTGGAGTCGCCGGGCACCCGTGTACTATAACGTGCAATCCACAGCTTATAACTACCCAATGGCGCTTTGAAATGGGCGGCAAAAGCATTCCCTGTATATACCATCGGCTTACGGCCGCTTACCCGTTCAAATTCTGTTACAAATGCCAACGCAACCTCATGAATCGCGGCCGAGCTAAGCCCTCCCGGATTATTTTCATAATCCATTACCGCTGGCAAGTCTAGCGCTTTCGCACCACCCACCTGATCCAGCACCTCGGCGAAATGCCTGGCTTCCTCTTTTGCTGCGTTTACACTGGTTGCATCTACAAAATGGTAAGCTCCCAGCAGAATCCCGGCTGCCTTGATCCCTTTTGCATTCGTGATAAATGTCGGATCGACGTAACGCTGTCCTTGACTCGCTTTAATAAATGCAAACGATTTACCATCGGCTCGTACACGCTTCCAATCAATTGTTCCCTGATATCGGGACACGTCAATGCCTTCGGCAGCGTTAGGGCTGCGATTCTGCATAAGGCGTTCCCTCCTTATCATTCATAATGTTGTAGCTCACTCTGTCTCGTTATCCATATGCTTGGACCATCCATACGGTCTGGGCTTTTCCACTTTTACACCGAAAAAAGGGCAAAAAGGTAGTCTACCTATTTTGTAGTGGCCACCGGTGGCACTTTATGAAGCTTTATTTTCTTTGTCGGAAGGGTCGGTTGGCTTTATTTTTTCTCCACTCGACTTGGACTCAAAAATAGCTACTGCATTCCGCAAAATATCCGGCATCGGCACTCCCATTCTGCCCACATTTTCAATAATGGACAACAGCTCGTTCGCTAAATAAAAGAAAACGACGGCATCCCGGAAGTAATGTGCATCCCCGAGAATACCGTCGATTAGATGAGCTACCGTAATGAGCAAAAACACGGTAACCTTGCGAAAAATACCGTAATACCCCTGGCGGCTTTTGAGCTCCCCATTAATCCAGGCCGCTGCCCATCCGGTGAAAAAGTCGATCACGACCATCCACCACAGCAACGTCAACATTGTGGTCCACCCCCCAAAAAAATAACCGATCAAGGTCCCCGTGGAAAGCCCCAGCCAAATCTGATCGATCTTTTCATACATGTTTGTTCCCCCTTTTGAACCTAGCTTTAAAGTGAATGCCCTTGGTTGTCCAAGGGCATAAAATAACACGATCTGTGTGGCATCATTTAGTTGTTACTTAGCTCTGTCCTTATTCGAAAGCATACCATTGATAAGCTTGTATTTTAACATTGTTAGATATATAAACGGTTGCACTGATATTAAGATTAAACCCACCCGGTACTCCTGAATAAGAAACAGAAGCATCTGCACCTCTATAAGTGCGAATACCTGCAAGATTGCTAATATAACCGTTATAATCACTAGTACTACTGGAAATTGATATGTTAACCAATACGATGCTAGGTGTAAACGACAATCCTGAGACTGCTAACGATAACAAGGGATTCGTAGATGTTGCGGATACCTGACCATTAAAATTCCCGCTTGCAGATTTTTTGGTAGATAATCCACTTATTGCTTCCGCTAACTGATCTCCGGTCATACCAGAGTTGGCGCTGCCGCCTTTGCCAGTGATAGCGTTAGCGACCTTTGATTTAAGATCACTGGCTTGCGTAAAAGCCTGGTCTGCCCGACTGTAAGCTTCATTCGCTCGATCATTAGCTGCCTTTACCGCACTCGGAGTAGCTGCCTGATCTATGGCTGTGCTTCCTGTAGATGTATTAAGCTGCACAATCCCCCTCGCCTGTGTTGATGCTGAAGGCAAATCCGATGCTATATGACTATGTTGCTTAGGAGCAGCGTACTGATCTGTATACTTCTTGGCATTCCCCTCTGCTGCACTCCATGCTGCTTGCTTGGCTACTGTAACATGGAGGTCTGTATTGCTGGCGTGATTGTCCAACGCTTCCTTGGAAGCAACACCGTTCCCAGCCGGGTCCTTTTTGATATTTTCAACCTGTGCGGCCAATTCCTGATCGTTAGCATAAAGCGTATCAATCGGTCCATTCAGGACGTCTGCATGTCCCTGGTCGGTAGTAACAAATCTGCGTGGCTGTTGTATGCTCATACTTCTTCATCCTCCTTAATAGATGTCTTCAATTTCAAAAACAAACTCCATATCACTATCTTTGATCTTGTTGCTCATTGTACGGATGGCCGTCAGCTTCTCCGCTGAATCTACCAAAGCCAGCTCATTAATCGTCTCACCCACCAATTCATTTTCTGCCAGTGAGCAAGTATAACGAATTGTTGCAGGAGCAATAAATTCAAAGCTCGTAATATCCTTTTGAACCAGTTCCTTTTTTAACACCTGTTCTGTTCCATCCAAAGGCAGTGGCTTCCCTGCTTGATCCACACCGCCGCTACCAAACGCCATTTTTACTACTTTTGTCAGCGTTCCTCCCTCAGCGCGGGCACGAGCCATTTGTTCCCTTGCATATGCAGTCGTAACTGTCAAAACTTGTTCTACCATACTTACCATCCTTTCTATCTTTAAATAAAAGTTATATTGGTTTAGACTGAAATAACTTTCTCAGTTGAGCTTAACATCTGACTACCGTCCAGCTTCATACTTCCATCTAACTTCCAATAATGGTCTCGAATTATCATTCTGCCTTCCTGATGATGATCCATTCGATGCTTGATGACCATTTTTGTACGGTTTAAATAGCGCATAGGTTCCTCTGTCCACCCGGACAAAGAAGCTATTCCGTTCAGTAACTCGACACCATCTAAATACCATGGCTTCCCACCAAAAAAGCGAACTCTTGAACGTAATCGAATACGAGAAACCATTTCATTCTCATGAAGAAATGCAAGCCTAGTTTTGTTATTCATATAAAAAGCAAGATGAGCAGGCTTAATATCCTCGATGATCTTTTTGAAATCAATCATATTTTCAGGGATTCTATTTTCAAAGCTCATACCAAACTTGTACTCAGCCGGATAAAAATCTACTTCCCCATCGACACCAAATGAGCTCATGATTTTCCGTATTAAATCCCCTGAAAATTTGCCGCTGCCACGAAGTTTTGACTCCACAACAGATCGCCGCTGTTCCAGCGGCTTTTCCAAATGGATCGGGATACCCAGTTCCATTTCCCAGCGTTCAAGCCCCCAAGTAGCGGTGCGAACAAAAAACTGGGCTAACGTATCATCTAGCGCAAGGTATAGAGCATCTAGTTCGCTACCCTTTGCATCCATATCGACGTGCATAACACGGGATGCTTCGTAATAGGCAGGAAGATAGGAAAATAGCTCCGGCCCCCGCGAACTGAACATTCGTTTACTAAAATCATCCGTTACATCTTGGATAACAGATTCTTTTTTTTCGTCAATATCCATCCATACTCACCATCCCCAGTTCTACCCCCTGATTCGAATTGAATCGTTATAAAAGGATTGCTTTGTCTGTTCATTTTCAGCTTGGAGAAACCCATTATAATCAGATCCCTTCTTTCATACATGCTCGCTCCTCCTTTGAGCCCAGACATTTTTGCTCTCTGCTCTATACCGTTTTTTTACGAAAAATAGAGCTATACCATTTAACCGGTTCTCGCTGTGCACTGGAAACCTCCATAGATGACGACTCCTCTACGTTATCCAATACCAGATCAGAACGATGGGATAAAATCATTTCCTTCACTTGTTTACGTTGTTTTTCATCTAAAGCGTAGCATCCAATGATAGCTGCTATATTACCTTCTCCCCGGTCATAGCGGGTAACACAAGCATAAGCACAAATACGCAATTGAGTCTCTGTTAAAGCAGTCATAGTTATGACCTCACCTCTTTTTAAATAAGAATTTTGCGGCTAAACAGGAGTCAGTACATGGTTATTTTCCTGTGTTACCAAGCATGAGCTGGGTCAGCGTTACTTCGAGATCTGCAATACGCTGCTTCAATTGATCTGTCTCACTTGGCTGTTGCTCTGCTTTTTGTGTCAGTTCCTTAATCGCTTCCTCACTCAATCCTTCACTCCAAAATGTCGTCGGGTCTCTTCGTTCTGGAGTCGCAAAAGCCGGAGCAGAATATATAGGTTCGTCTCCACGTTCGTTTTCCAGCTTGTTTTGCCATTCAACATGCAACTTCTGAAATGAAGCTTGCGATTCCTTACTAATTTTCTCGTACTTCTTTTGTGCCTCAATCAGAGTTTCGTTATATTCTGCTTCATAGGTCAACCAGCCTTGAATATCAAACAGAGGATGATATAAGCCCGGTGGAACTAGAATACCAACCGTATAGCCAGCAGGGCTGGTTTCTGTATTCTCTTCATCAATGGCACTCGATTTATCGGTAGTACGCACATAGATGTCTTGTTGCTGGTCTGTGTCAGATAGTATGAGTGAAGATGGAGCATAAAAAGGGACGACACCCGAAAAGGCATCGTCCACTAGCTTGTCCTCCAGATAGAGGCCATCTGTATTTACTTTAGGTACTGCTTTCATATATTATCCTCCTTAAACTTCTGCTATAAATTGAACGGCATCTAAACGTATCCAACCATAGCCCCCTCTGCCTACTACTTCAACACGTCCGTCAGAGGATATTGCAATTACGGCAGTTTTGTCAGCGGACACCGCATCAGATGCTGCGCAGGTTAATACCGTTAGGATTTTAGGCCTGTATCCTTCCGGCAACCTAAAACACGTGACGGTTGCATTAGAAGTCGGTACCTTTATTGACCCGTGCATCTTAATAAGATTATCTGACATTTTAAGGTACTGAGGCCACATATCCACTGAGGATGTTTCTGCTGTAACGCCATTAAGCAACGTGGGTGTAATCCAGGAAGGGCTATCCTTGTCCGCCTTTTTGTTCTCCACCACAGACAGGCGCAAATTTGCTTGTTGCACGCAGTCTATCAAATCCAACAGCAGTGTCTTTTCGTTGGCTGCGTAGATTCCTGTGAACGGCACAACGGGTGAGAGACCAACCATAAAGTACGTGACACTGTAGGCCGATGCTCTGTCGCTATCCGATGCATTCAAAAGTTGCGATAACGTACCCGCACTCGTGATCCATCCGACGCCCTTAGTCCATCTTGTGTCTAAGACCCCATCTTTGTATACCGTCAACGGTTGTATAGACCTGTTCCTGAGCAAGCGCGCGCTAAAGCTGGCGTTATTTATGTTCATCCTGTTGCCGAACATAGTTCCTGTCTCCATAAATACGTCGGCAGGCTCGCGCAACACAATTCCCGTACCTACTTCAACCTGATTGTCTCCCGCAACGAACGTTAGTTGTCCTTCGGATATGATAGGCTCTGCTGTAGGCGTTGCGAGTTTGTATACGAGTTGGTATGCCGACCAATTTCCATATCTTACGTACGACAAGGATGTTATCGCTGTTGTCGGCAAAGTAGTTACGTACAGCGTTGCTGCGGTCCCGTTCGAATCGTAGATAGAATCAAGCGGACACCACGCCTTCCCTACTGCCTCATTGTTAAACGGCTTACTAACGTCTCCTTGACCAGCCAAATACATCTTCCAGCCCATAAAATACGCCTTTATTTCGTCTGTTGTAGGTGTGTAGTTATCTCCCCATCCACTGTCTGCGCTAGAAATGGACAGACCCACAACACCAGATTCTGGGCTAAGGTGGGATTGATCCGGCCCGCTTAACGGGAAAACATGCTGAACCAACTTACCGTCAAACTTTGTTATCCTCTCACTGTCAACCATTCCATTAGTGGCAGGTATCCGTACAACTTTGTAGCCTGCGGCTGAATCGAAGTAACCCCAGGGTAGCGAGCCGTCAAGCGTCATACTGTGCCAACGTTTGCTTTTATAATATTGCCCATCACATTCAAACACTGTATCAGCATTAGCCCCTGTAACTGGATCGGCGTATAGGTCTGTTTGCAGTGCCAGCATGGAGTCTTCATGCTGCTTGAATGGTTTGGCAATACTGCCGATGTTGAACATAAAGTCTGAAATCGTTACTTCGGCAGTGGATGTGCCCAACAAGCGGATCACTACACCTTTAGTACCTGCCGGAACTGTGAATGTATAAGATATAATTCCGCTACCTGTTACACTACCGATAACCGCAGTCTCGTTTTGCATATTTACATGTATTCTACCCGTTGGTCCACTCGACTGAGCGGAAACCGTGTAAGCCTGACCCGGAACTAATGGGTAGATGGAAGATATCATTATATTTGAAGAAGAAACAACAACACTTCGATCATCTTTAATAAGAGGTGTTCCGACCGCAGTGTCCCAAGAATAAAAAGAGTGTGGGGCCAAATTCTCCCCATACCGGACCGCGTATGGATTACGTACAGGCATTACACTATCTACATAAGGATATTTGTTGTCAATTTGATCGTCGGTCATCGTTGCTAATGCTGCATATTCTGCTGCAGAAATCTCATAGATACGCGCAGCCTCAAAATAAGAATACTGTCCTACAGTACCCTGTGTTACCAAATCTATGTTAGTAATAATATCGCTGGTAGGTGCCAGCCTAAACCAAGCCGTAGCAAAGTTAGTCTTATCCGTAACTACAACTTTCGATTCTACCAGAGCATTCGGAGCCGAGATTCCTGCATCTATAGCGTTACCTACTTTAGCTCTTACAATTGCAACATAGTATTTCCCAGCTAAAAATTTAAAATTACTATAAAACCCCACTCCAACGGTATATCCAGGCTTGATCGTTACTTTTAACGAATTAGGCATTGTCCCTTTATTCAAAGTATCTAGCGCTATATCAGCTTGATACGGTGTTACCCCCCTTAAGCTACTCAAATTCCCCCATCTTCCCAACAAATTCACCAACGTACGCCCGCTCAGCCCCGTCAGCGAAAATGGGGCAGCCTTTTCCGCATGAACAATTTGCACCCCAGGTTCGAGAGTTACCGCCTTACGCTCTGTTGTATCCAGACGCTTCTTGATCTCATTTACACCATCATTCACATCACCTGCGAAATTGTCTACAGCGCGCCAGTTTTGGTCCAAATACTTCTCCAGATCAAAATACGTGGTTTTGGGCGATGTGCGGTCAATTTGATTTAAGCCAAGATTTGGTGTTTTTTCGCTTGCCATGTTATGCGCCACCTCCTAAATATCTATCCTGTGTTGTATGTTCATTTTCATAGAGGGTCATAGACTCAACTTCAGCAATGGTCAGGTAGCGTAATTTGTACTCCACCGCCATATGAGCGGGCTTGATCTCCTCAATGGCTGCTTTAAGATCCTCCACGTTGGGCGGAATCCCGATGGTATCCATAAATTTGACGGTAAATCCCCATTCGGCGGGATGAAAGATAACATCTACCGTGCCTCCGTCGTACGCTTCAGCTACATTTTTGACAAGCCGGCCGGAAAAGGTTCCTGCCCCTCGCAGCTTCGATTCCACCACAGCACGCCGTTGGTCCAATGGCTTCGCCAGGTCGGTTTCGATCCCCAGCTCCATTTCCCAGCGTTCCAGCCCCCACGTGGCGGTACGTACGAAAAACTGTCCCACCGTTGCATCCATCGCAAGATACAAGGCGTCCAATTCGCTTCCTTTAGCATCCATATCGGAACGCATCACACGTGAGGTTTCATAATAGGCAGGCAAATAGGAAAGCAGCTCGCGTCCCCGCTCGCTGCTCATTTGGCCCACTGTATCTCCCGCTATAGTTACTCGATTAACAAAAGTGTCACTACGGTTTGCACGTTTTCCCTGGTCTGGGTTATTCAATAAATCTTCAAAGCTGTTCGTTCCATTGTTACTCACTGACGCTCACCGTCCCCAGCACTGCCACCTGACCTGATCCAATCTCAATATTCTGATTGCTCTGTCCATTGATTTTCAGTTCAGAGAAATCAATAATAATTGGAATGTCGAGCAAAACAGCAGAAATCCGGGTATACCGTACCAACGGGTCTTCCTTGTAAAAAGCAAGCTGCTTCAAATACGTCCGCACACCGCTTTCGATCAGCTTTTTGATTTCATCCAATGTGGACGGCTTCTCTTTGGTACGCTGTACCTTGACTGAGATGTTAATTTCCACTTCTGTCGCTGGCATGATCGTCACCACAGGACCCGCTGGTGCCAGCCCTTCTCCTTGCCCATCCTGCGTCGGATCAATATACTTTTGCACCGCAGCCACGATATCCGGGCTGGCTGCTCGTTTGTCCGTATCCAGTACATATAACCCCACTGTTCCTGGCCCTTTCCAGAGCGGAACAACTTCTACGCCACCCACTCCAGCAATTTCATTCGCCCACTGGGTATACTGCGCCTTGTTGCCGCTGGTGCCTTGGTTCCGCACCTTGGCATAAAAACGTTCCAGCAACAGTTGGTCGCTCTCAACGTCTGTACCGCTTTTGGTTTCCTCCGTATTAATCACAGAAGCAACCCCGCTAATCGGGGTTGCCATCACTTGGATGACACCCGCAGGCACATTACCGTTACGCCCGGGATTGACCGCCCGAATAGCCGCTTCCCCGGCACCTTGTTCATCCAGCGTGACCGAAGCCGTGGTCGCATACTCAATGGAAGCTTCCCCGGATACATCATCTGCCGGAGTCGCCACCAACGTTCCCGCCGGGATGGTCGTTCCCGCTGTGCCCGTGAACGTGACCATACCTGAGGCCGCAACCGCTTCTCGCCGTGTTACCCCATGCTCTGCTGTACGCAAATCCAGCTCCGGCGAGCGAAAATCCGGGTTGTCGCTGGCTGCCGTGCTGGCAAAGCCACGTCGCAGTAGCTCCTGCGCCCAGATTGCCGCTTCGGATAGCATAAACGCTACCGGGGCCTGTGCATCCCAAATAAAAGAGCCCTCGGACTTATCCATGTCCGAAGGCACTTTTTCCAGCATCCGATTTAAAATTTCCTCTTCCGTCTGGTCTACCAAATATTCCGGCAAGTCTGCCATTAGATCACCACACTTTCCACAATTTCCGTTTCATCTCGCACGTTCGTAATCTGGCAGCTAAAATGGCACGCCTCACCTTCCCAGCGAAACGTGAATTGATCCACACTAGCCGTACGTGCATCTGCTAATAACGCCTCTGTGACCATACGTTTAATTTCACTTTCCTGCACACCGTGCCCATAGCTGCTGCCAATCAGCTCCTCCAGCTCGCTACCATAGTCAGGCGAATAGATCACATGCCGGTAGCGAGGAGTGCGAATCGCTTTTTCACACCACTGTACCCACCCTTCCTTCTCCCCTGTAGTCACGATTTTACGACTAGGGCTCATAACAAACTCACCGGCTTCAAAATCAAACCGCCAGCTTCGCCCAAATACTGCGCGATTATCCTCCAGTACATCCGGGTCGGTCATATCCGTTTCTGTCCAGATCATATCATCTGTTTCGGGAAATAAATTAGCCACGTCCACTCACCACCTTGCACACGACCACCACATCATTCCCGCTATTCACCCGAACCGTAAGCACACGATCTCCAGGCTTAAGGCCTTCGTTCAAGCTAAGATTCACATCCTCCAGCTCATCCTCCCCGATATAAAAGGAAGTTTTCAGCTCTTTGCCTTCCCAATTCTCCGATTCCACTGCGGTTGAGGTACCTTTGTACATGTGACGTGGTACAGATAGCAGTCCCGGCAGCTCCGCGACCAGATAATCCTGAAGCTCATGTTTAAAATCGTCCAACTTGAGTCCCGTGGAGGTGATCGTGCCTAGTACGGCGCCCACTCCACTCAGCGCTTGCCGGGTGTGTCCCGCCATAGACGACTGCATTACACTTACAAATGCACCATAGGGATCTTTACTCAAGAAAATACCTCCTTTTAACCATATCGAAGGAAGCGAGCTCTAAAGTCATATTCCCCGGGCTCCCCAAATCCCGACTGACTGAAGTAACAATCAGTTTTAATCCTTGTAACATCACAGCTTCACCGGCGCGTATGGTATTAATATCTGGTAAATTTACTGTAAAAGTTTCCTGAATTCCAGTTAGATGACTTTTAGCTAGCTTATTGGCTCCGCCAGCTGCTTTCACTTGATCATCTTCCACCAGTTTTTGCAAAGTACCTAGCGCTTTAGTATCCCCTTCTGCTACAGCCAGCACCTTAGACGGCACTTCTTGTCCACTTCCTACGTTTTCATTAGCTGTCATTACTTTGACTTTAGTTACGGCTCCCTCAAGTGTTCGTAACTGTGTAAGATCAATAAATCGGTCTAACACGTAAGGGGAAGGATTGCTACCGATTTTAAACAACTCCAGCCCAGAACTTGTCATGCGTAACTGGTACAAATCTCCGCCCAATTTTGCTGTCTCTTTCAAATCAGCAAGCATCATGGAATATAGAGTCTGGGCGCGGTAAATACCTTTTCCTAATCGCACTTTCGTATCAGGTATTGAGGGGATCTGAAACTCCCAATCCTTCGCGTATTTACGCAACCGTTGCGTGGCTGTCTGCCCTTTAGGAAATAAATATTCATCCTCGGATTTATCCAGATAAATCGTCCGATCATATACCACCAGAGAGAAACGTTTTGTACCGCTGTTAGAGCTCTCTACTTCCCATACAACAGCAGGGTGGAGAAGTGGTACCTTTACATTTTTTCCAAATGGAATTCCACTGACACGAATAGACATTCCCGGAGTAATCGTGGGCATAACATTTGAAGCAGCTACACGGATGCTGGCCTGATATGCAATTTGATTAAGAGCATCTTTTAAAGTTATTTTCTCAACTAGGGAGGTAAGATCATATCGATCTTGAAGTATTACTTGGTAACTCATGGCATCACCAGCTTTTGACCCGCTTTAATCCTATTCGGATTGTTGCCTATGATCTTTGAATTCACTTGATATATACTTTTCCATTTGGAACTGTCCCCCAACTCCAACTTTGCAATTTTAGAAAGCGAATCCCCAGTTTTGACAGTGTACGTCTTAGATTTAGTTTTAAGATTCGTGCGTGGAAGGTTACTAGAGTTTACTTTTTGAGGAGAATTCCCTTTTCGCAACACTATTTTAGGTTCCCTCCATGTACGCAAAGTAATTTCAAAATATATATCTCCTGCCTCGCCTCCCCGAAAGGTCGTATTATGAGCAATGATAAAAACAGGAACATTAATTAGTGTATTCGTAATAATAAATTGGTACGGCTTCTCTGCTTTTAACATTGCATTTAACCTGTTCATCGCTTCGTTAGGATCTGGGATATTTTTATAACGACAATAGGATGCATCGTACACCTTGGGAAAAAAAGAAGAAAAGGTGATTTCTTTCACCTTTTCTCCTTGTGGAAAATCAAATTCCCCATGTGTAAGCATCGTAACTGTTTCATACCCTTTTTGCCGTGAAATATTCACCTCTTCGGGATTAACTGGGAATTGAAACACGCTTTGACCATTAATCAGAAAAAAGTCTATACCCATAGCCTCCCTCCTTTCTGCTGTGATAGATTTACGTTAGACTAGTACAGCTTTATCCTTTTTAAGGGAACTATTGTCCCCTCCACCTCTATTAATAATTGCCTGTCGTACCTCATTTACAATCCGGTGTCCTACTTGAAGTGCCATCGTGTCGAAATCAATAGAATCTTCTTGAACCGTTACCTGTACTGCTCCAGGAGGCAACGTTACACTGATTTGGTTGTTCGTTTCTGTCTTGAAATCCTTGAGAAAGCCTGAAAGGCTACTCATTTGTTCATCCGTTATTTGCACGAGCTGTGGAGCTGGTTTTCCTCCTTTCGCCGTAGGAATTTGTGAACCACCTGGCCCCATACCCTGAATCACCTTGGAACGGTTTTGGGCATCCTGAATAAAAGATGGTAATGGAAGCCCCGGATCAACCGAAGGGAATCTTGACAGAGCTAATGACGCTCCCGGTGCAGTTGAAGCGGGATTATAAGATTGCGAAGCCTTATTTACAGAAACAGCAGGTTGTGATTTTTCAGGTTCATTTGAATAACCAAACAAATTAGAGAAGTCACTTTTCAAACTTTCTGTTTGACTAGAAAACCAATTACTGACATCAGATGCTTTATTACTCATCCAATCTGTAGCTTGGGAAGCTTTTTCACCAACCCAATCCTTCGCAACACTTGCTTTCTCGCCAATCCAATTCTTTGCACCAATAGCTTTTTCTCCAACCCAGTCCATTGCAGAAGTAGCTTTTTCTCCGGCCCAATCACTCATTTCAGAGAACTTTTGAGCTAACCATTCACCTGCTAAACTATCTACTACAGCGCCTACAATTGCACCAATAAGACCACCAATTACAGTACCTATACCTGGAGCAATCGCTGTACCAATAGCTGCCCCAGCAGTAATAAAGCCACTTCCTAAAAGCGCTGATGTAATAGCAGCCGGACGTTCTTCCGGCGACGCTGTAGCAATGTCTACAATATCTAATACTATGCTAATTGGGCCAAGCAGCTTCTTGCCCCCCTTCATTGCTCCCTTACCTATCTTTTTAAGCATATTTCCTGGATTTTCACCAAGTATTTTTTTACCGAAATCAAAGATTTTTCCAAGTGTCCCCTTATTTCCATTCGGTCCTCCTGGAACTCCTGGCTTATGAGGCTTAGAGCCAGGCTTTGGGGTAAAAATACGTTTTATCGTTTCCCACAGCTTAGGAAGTCCTTGTTTCTTTCCAGGATTTTTTTTGTTGTTCTTATTTTTGTTTTTGCTTTTACCATCAGGTCCATCTTGTTCAGCAATACTTTTCTTATTGTTTCCTTTTTTCCCACAGCAACAATCACAGATCACCTTAATTTTTGGAGAAACTCGAATAGGACCTGTTTTTACATTGATCTTAGGCGCATATTTTGGAGCTGCAACTCTAATATTCAATCTTGGTGGTTTTACCTTAATATCATAATTAAAGTTAAAGTCAAATTTAGGATCTTTTATTTCTATATTTGCAGTAACACTGATAGACTTGTTCACAATATTGGAAACATTTAAATTATTTCCCCTGTTGCCGTCCTTAGCTCTCTTCTTATTTGTACCGTCTTGATCAATGCCCGTTTTAGCACGTGCAACAATATAGGCATCCTTAAGACTTTTTAGCTTTCTGATAAGCGCTTCGAGCACTGGAGTCGCCTTATCAATCAGAAAGACTTTTGGCCTAATTCGTAGCCGACTAAGACGAATAGCTAGGCTGTAAATATTACCTAGATGCCTATGCATATACTTGAGTTCCGTATTTAGCTTAATCAAACTCTGATAACGGGTACGACCTAAGCGATCAGAAAGCCTTTGTATCTGCTCAATATAGCGACTTGTCGCTTTAAGTTCCCGGTTTGTAATGATTAAATCCTCTACATCTGTAACAATATTAACTCTATAGTTACTTGAACCTGCCATCTACTCACCTCCTTGCGTATCTATTATTGCTGTATTTGTTTTGACAATGCGTCCAGTTCCTCTTCTGCAAAAGCGATTAACATGGATTTTTCCCCTCTGTTTAAGGACCAAAACTCTCCGGGACGGAGATGATGCCGTATCCACAGATGATACAGCACAGTCGTCATTCCGCCGGAGCGAATCAGTTTTTTAGATCATCAATTTCCACACCGAAGCCGGACAGTTCCAGAACTTTGTCACCTACCGCATCCAGTTCCCCTGCCAGAAGCATACGGCGAACAGCCTGTTCACCACCGGACAATTTAAGCCGGCTAGTAATTCGCGGATCACCCCATCCATTAATTTGCAGACCTTTTACCTCTAGACCAGCCGTAGCTTCAGAGATAAGCAATGCATTAAATGTTTCTGTATCTACTTTTTCATCTACACGGCCTTTAATGGTTTTACGAATTGTGCACCGTTCACGGATACTATCTACTTTGTTGGACGTCAAACCACGAAGTGTGAGAAGCATATCCAGGCGTTGAATTCGAACAGTTTCCTCAGGTAATTTGTCTGCAGCTTCAAAAAGACTATCTAAAATTTGTTCTTCTGACATATTTTCAGGCAAGCTCATAAGTCATTCTCCCTTATTGTTAATTTGTATTTGGGGAATGGAATGCCTGACAGCATCCCATCCCCCGTTTTTCAATTTAGTTTGCTACAATCGGATCAAGAAGCTCATAACCTTCGAAAGTGAAGGTCGTTTCTTCTGGCACTTCTTCTCCTGCAGTCCAATTAGCCAACTGAATCTTATCTGGCATGCAGCGAATCAAACGAACACGTTCATGTCCAAAAGATTCGGGATCGTCCAGCTTGGAAATAATATCGAATTTTTCAAAACCGCGACGGATCATATCAGAAGTTACTTTGTAACCACTCATCGTTCCAGTACCTTTTTTGGCTCCATTTTTATGCACTTTCCAGGTATTACCTACTAGATTCAGTTCTCTTTTATCAATTTCCACGCTGGCTTCCAGCTTGTTAATATGTGTCTGCCATACCCCATCAATATATGCCTGACCATACGTACCTAAAATGACTCTTGAAGCATCCAACATTTCTTTTTCCTCCTCAAAATAATCCATAATATAGTTCGGGATTCCATAAAATCCTCGTTGTTAACAAGCTACTTCATTTCTGCCGATAGCCTGCGAAATACTTATACACGTAAAATGCTTATTTATTGCACGTAAAATGTGCCGAACAACTGCTCCATCACGTCGGTGAGCTTCACGTTCCATTGCAGGAACACTTGATCCGGCTCCGGTTTGATGACTGGTGCATCGCCGTAGTAAGCCGGGTCGAGAATGACATCGTAGCCGTCTGCTTCGATGACGTTGCTCAGCGACAGCTGTGCCAGGTATTCTTTGATTGCACCGATAAGCGCCAGACGACCTTCCACCGTGTTGTTGATTTTGCCAATGTATGTCTCTTCGGCTGCACGCTGCAAGTCAGCGTTAATAGCGTCCATGACACGGATGGAACGGATTTTCTTCCATGCGTTATTTTGTCCGGCAGACGGGTTTACCAAGCTGTTAATCCCACGCAGCGCTTTGACCTGACGTCCGTCGAAGAACAGCAGGAAGACACCATTACGGACAGCCTGCTCCTGCTCGGAACGTGTCCAGCGGCGGGTTACATCCTCAAAAGGCGTAACCGCATATGTTGCCGATTGATTCAGACGTTGACCTGCGATCAGTCCGGCTACATAAGCAGCCGTTTGGGCAGAACTGTAGTCCGTACCTGCCAGACGTACGCCTGTACCGACGTTCACGATGCCTTCATGGTTCAGTGCCAGGGAACGTGCAGAGGCCAAGCTGACGGCTGTTTTGGACACATCATCTGCCGTAGAACCACCGAATACAGCGATTACGCCTTTACCTTCGTTGCGGACACGCTTGATCCAGGCAGCAAAGCTTTGCAGCAATGCCAGATCAGCTGCATAATCCAGGGCCAAGACATTAAATTCCTGTCCTTCAAGTGCCTCCTGCATCGCGATGTAATCGGCATTAACCAGCTTGCTATTGCCGCTGTTGCCGCCAGTGAGGTGTACGCCGCTGACATCCACCGGAATGCCGCCGTCGCCGACAACCTCAGCCTTCACCCATACGTTTTCGCTGTTCTCGTTCATGGCCTTGGCAATGGAGGCAGCCGTACCGTCACTGCCTTTGTACGTGCCGAGCAGCTTGGTTCCTTCATAAAGGCGCACCTCACGTGCTTGCTCATCACCCAAAGTTGGCTGTACAGTTACAGCAAAACCATTACCGCGGCTACCTGTATACAAAGCCTTCAGGCGCAGCACATCCGCTGGGGTCTCACCGCCGCTTTTCAGCGTCACAGATGCTTCAGCAGCTGTATCATCTGCCAAACGGTAGGCTAACAGCTTTTTCGGACCGCCCAGCAAAGCCAGATACAGCGTCGAATATGCGGTCGCCCCGTCCAGACTGTCACCCGAAAAGATTTGGCTGATTGCCGTTTCACTGCCGATCTCTACAAACTCACGTACAGGGCCCCAATTCGCCTTAACGGGTACAACGACTGTACCACGCGACCCACCTTGAATCGCTGAAGCTGCTGCTGCCTGAAAATTCATATACAAACCCGGCAATACCGGTTTATTCGTGTTTTCCCATGTTCCGCCTGCCATAATTAGTCCACCTTCGCTTTCATAAATTGTTCGATTTTAGTTTGTGCTTCTGCTACTGTAAACAGCTTGTCCTGTGTGCCAAAAAAGGCGCCTGCCAGCACTTCTTCTTTCACGGAAAACAATTGTTCTGCGTGCTCCTTTAGCTCCTCCAGCGTATAGCGGGGGCCACTTACTTCCTGCCCGGAATGTACCGGGGCCTTCTCATGGTTTTCCAAGGTCACTCGGACCACCTCATTTCAAAATAGGATGAATTTCCACTCTGCGAATCAACGCCGCTTCCTCAGCTGGGCGCATACGCCGCTGTACCAGCATCAGCCGAAGCTGACCATCTAAAATGGCATCCGCCTGCAAATCGGCTGAAGCTTCAGCTGTAGACATATAACGGCCCTTGTCCTGATCCAGAGGAAGCTGGATTTGAGCGGCAAAGCCCTCGATCAGTGCGGAAGCTGCACGGTTTTCCTCGGTGGTGTCCGGGGCGGTAATATGCCCGATGAACCGTTTGCGCAGCTCATACATGGAGGCTCCCGCCATCCTAGTTTCGCAGCCGCTCATCCGCCATAGTACGGCGTGCCGTCCCGGCTGTGCGGGCCAAGCGTCGGCGTATACCGACCACGTTTCGCCCAGTTGCTTCTGCGTCCAGCGGACCAGCGCGGCCAGCCACTCTTCCGGCTGTGCAGCACCGCTTGCTGTAGTGGCCGAACCACTTTCCGTTTCAGGCACATACACGCCAAAACGCAGCGTTCTATAGGCCTTCCCCGTAACAGTGTCCAGCTTTTCTGCATCCCGCACGCCCAAATAGTGCGCGGTAAAAGCCGACGTGTCCTCACCTTCGCCTGTCACTGGTTCCCGGTGCAGCCCGGCAATCAGGGCGTTCGCCCATACATCAGCCTGCGCCAGCCCGGCTTGTCCTGCGTACAGCTTGATGCGAACAACCTGCCGATAGCCGGCCCAGGAAGACTTCCAGATTTCCTCGCCCAGCACCATAACAGCATACGGCTCCTCTGCCGTCTGCGACGGTGGCTGAACATCGTATACACGCCCTTGCAGCGCTGGAATAATTTCAATGAGCTTTTGCTTAAAGGCTTGTCTCATCCTGCGGCATGCCACCTTTGCGTACCCTGCGTTCGCATGTTGTGGCTGTTCAGCCAGGCTTTTTTCCACTTCCGTGTTCTCAGCCGGCGTAACCTCGTACTCATGCATTGCAGCATCCCTTGCTTAGGCAACACGACTCCTCCTTTCTATTCAACGAATTCCCGGGAACCGACAGAGACGATCACCGCATGAAAAAACCGGCCCTAATGGCCGGCTAACGTTTGACTGTGTGTGTCTTCGGTATGTCCTCTTGTCTTGATTCCCGATGATATAATCTTACACCCTAATAACGAATGCGTTGCCGGGGAAATGGACGATAAAAGCAGAGACTAGGGATGATGTTGGGAGGTTTTTAGAGAACGGGTGTTCCTACTATAAAAAAGGCCTTGATCCCTGTTATTACAGGAAATCAAAGCCTTTAGGAAATGATATTAAATTATAAACGAGAACATATGGATAATTATTACATTAACCAAATTTTCGATCCGCGCCCTTCTGCAAGCCTGCCAAATTTAAAACGCCTTGGTCCGCCAGCGCTAGCGCCATTTTGTAAAAAGCACGCGTGCGAAGCTTCGTATACGTATCCTTGCTGACTGGCGGGTCTAACACATAATTGTAAACCTTGTAATCAAACACATCGTCATCCTTTAAATAACGTTCACGGATGAGCAGCTGTTCGCGTTCATTCAAGCGACTCACTACGGCATCCACCATTTCGCAGTAGGCCAAGCGGGCGGCAGGAGCATCTACATTATATACGGCTGTCCGGGCCGTTGGATCGCTTGTCACATTTGTTGGGCCGTTCGGTCGATCCGTATAGCCAGCAGTAATAAAGCTCTCCCGATCCATAAAAGTAATCGTTTTATAAATTCGGTATTTCTCAAACACACCCTCCAATGCATTCTGCGTTTTGCGACGGTCCAATTCGGGTAAGTTATTTCTCATGTAAAGCAACACTCCTTATCTTATGCCTTTTGACAATGATGTATTTTTAAATGAGGATTTTGCACTTCGAAGCGACTGGAATCGAATTTTGCAAAATCCTGAAATAGAAAAACGCTCGTGTTTACAATTTGTTCCCCTTTTGTTCGTATCTTGAGTATAACATAACATTATTTAGGATAGGTATCCATCGTCAAAAAAAGCAGTATAGCTCCAAAAGCAGGATATTCGCTTCATTTTCCTATGCCTTTTGGCATATTACGTGCTTTTACTATTTACCTAATGGTATAATAAAACTAATATCTATGATTCTCTTGCAGAAAGGAGCCCCCATTGTGGAACAGCCAGCATTCGGAACTTACTTAAAGCAGCAGCGTGAGCACAAACAATGGAGCATCAACCAGTTGGCAGATGCTGCAGGTATTAGCAATTCACAAATTTCCCGCATTGAAAATGGACTGCGCGGAATCCCCAAACCCTCCACTCTCCGCAAAATAGCGGACGCGCTTAGCGTATCCTATACCGAAATGATGAAGGCCGCCGGATATTGGGGAGACGATGATTCAATGGAGCAAAGTCCACATGAACTTTATCGTTCTACTGTGCCGGAATGGGCAACCTCTAAAGACCGCCGGGATTTTAAAAAAATGCTGGAGGAAGACGACGAATTAATGTTCGATGGCATTCCGCTGGATGAAAAAGATCGTCAACGGATCAAAGACGTGCTGACAGGTCTGTTCTGGGAAGCCAAGCAGATGAACAAATATAAAAAGCCCAAAGAGCCCCGAACGGGCAAAGATCAGGGATAGCAGGTGAGCGTATGAACGAACTCATTCACAAACTTGTCCGAAAATACCGTACCAACTGCCCCTTCGATATTGCGAAAGCCCTGGGTATCCATATCCGATACTGCGATCTAGGCCCCACAACCAAAGGGCTGTATTACCACAAGCTGCGTAGAAGATTTATCGTTATCCACAATGGCCTCACACCCGAATGGGAACGGTTCGTCTGTGCGCATGAATTGGGACATGACCGACTGCATAAAGGCATCAGCCGCTTTTTTATGGAGGAGCATTCCTACTTTTCCCCAGGAAAATTTGAACAGCAGGCCAATCGGTTTGCCGTGCTTTTGCTAAGTGAAGGAAAACCGCCACTAGCTGACGAAACGTTGGATCACTATTTACCCCGGATCGGGCTGCCCAAAGAGACTGCCCTTTTTTTTAACCATAAACTAGAACATTAGTTCTCATTCTGTGAGCTACTGTTTATTACTTCCTCTATAATATAGGTAACTAGACGATGGATTTAACAACCGATATATCAAAAAATTTTAATGCTTTGATATAAAATAGAAGTTATTTTTACAATCATCTGATAAAATGTGGTCGTAAGCGGTTTCTCTAATTCATTCATTTTATGGGAGGTTGAAGGAACAACATGAACTCATGGAAAAAACTCTCGACGATCCTGACGACTGCCGTGCTTTTACTTGGGTGTCTCGGTACAGCAGCAGCAGACCCAGCAACCAATGTGGGAACAGCGGGAACGGCAACGACTCCAGTCAGCGGTAAACACATCACTATCCTACATACGAACGATACCCATGCCCACGTGGTCGCGAACGACAAGGAAATGGGATTCGCCAAGCTGGCGGGTATCATTGATCAGTACCGGGCTTCCAATCCCAATACACTGCTGCTGGATGACGGGGATACCGTTCACGGAACGACCTTCGCTACTTTGGTTAAAGGTGAAAGTATTGTGAAAGTGATTAACAAGCTGCGCTATGATGCTATGGTTCCGGGTAACCACGAGTTTAATTATGGTTGGAAGCATCTTGTTGAGCTAAGTAAGGAGATTCAGTTCCCTGTGCTTAGCGCCAATATTAAACAAACCGACGGAACACGCTTGTTCGAACCCTATGTTATTAAAGAAGTGGACGGCGTTAAAATTGGTATTATCGGTCTGACTACGCCAGAAACGGCATATAAGACGAATCCCAAAAATGTTGAGGGTATTCAATTCACCGATCCTGCGGCTGAGACCAAAGCGGCTGTTAATGAAATCCGTAGCAAAGTAGATGTCGTTGTTGTTCTTGGTCATCTGGGGCAGGATGCGTCTAGTAAGGACACCAGCCTCAAGGTTGTTAAGGAAGTGCCTGGCATTGATATTTTCATCGATGGACACAGCCATACTGTACTGGAAAAAGGCTTGGTTAGTGACAATGGTACATTGATCGCTAGCGCAGGTGAATACACCAAGTATTTGGGTGTTGTGGACTTATGGGTCGACGGCGGTAAGGTTACGCAAAAGCAAGCCAAGCTGATTGATTCGACTCAAGCATCCGATGTTCAGCCCAACGCTGAGATTGCTGCATTGATCGCCTCCATTCAAAAGGACCAGGAACCTATTCTTAAAGAGGTTGTAACGCAAACGAGTGTGGATTTGGAAGGAGCACGCGAAAAGGTACGTGCAAGTGAAACCAATCTCGGTGACTTGCTCACCGATGCTATGCGTGACGTTTCGGGAGCAGACGTGGCTTTAACGAATGGTGGCGGCATCCGGGCTTCCATCAAGACGGGGACGGTAACCAAGGGAGACATCATCACTGTACTGCCCTTCGGCAACCAGATCGTTACCCTGAAAGTGAAGGGCTCTGACATTCAGGCCGCACTGGAAAATGGTACAGCCTCCTATCCAGAACCAAGCGGAGGTTTCCCACAGGTATCAGGTATCACCTTCAAAATAGACACATCAGCAGCCAAAGGCAGCCGTGTTCATTCCATCCTGATCGGCGGAAAAACACTTGATCCTGAGGCAACATACACACTGGCCACCAATGATTTTACTGCCGTAGGTGGTGACCAATATACGATGTTCGCTAAATATCCACAAGCAGGTATGTTCGGCTCGCTTGATGAGGCGTTAATCCGCTATATGCAAAAGGTCGGCTCCGCTAGCCTGCAAGTACAAGCGGACGGTCGCATTCAAGAAGCCAAGGCTGACGGTAAAGCTTCTGTCCCTGCCACACAAGCTGTGCCATCTGCTTCAACCGCAACACCTGCACCTGTGCAGGAAAAGCCGCAACCCGTTCCTACACCGGCTGCAAAACCAGCACCCGCAAAACCGGCGCCGGCAAAGTCTCAAACAGCCAAGCCACAGCAGACATCAAATTCTGCACAAGTTACAAATAACCATGTATATGTTGTGAAATCCGGGGATACGCTGTATGACATTTCCCGCAAACATGGTACCACCTGGCAACAGCTTCAGCAGTTGAATAAGTTGAAGAATCCTCACCGCATTTATCCGGGACAAAAGTTAGACCTCCCGGCCTAATTCAATAGCTAGCAAAAGCAGCGTCCGGAATCCTAGTGGTTTCGGATGCTGCTGTATGTCAGGCGTTTTTAGATATGCGATAGTCCAAGCTTATTTGGACATCGCATATTTTTTTTAAAAGCAAACCTTTTAACCGCTGACAAGTTGTGAACCGAGAGGTATGATGGAGAAGAGTCATTCGGGCAGAGAACATTCGTCCCGATACCCATCGGGATCAGTTATATGTGTGAAAGGAGTCCAGAAATGCAATACATTATTTACGATCTTGAATTTACCGTTAGTCGTAACGCCAGATATTCCTCCGAAATCATTGATATCGGTGCCGTCAAAGTTGTTCAGGGAGACGATGGCCTATACGTTGCGGATACGTTTCACAGTTTTGTAAGACCCTCGAATCGGCCTGTACTCTCTACAGATACCGTTCAGTTCACGGGTATTACTCAACGAGATATTGATGCCGCTCCACTATTTCCTGAAGCTGTGAAGGAATTCATAGCCTGGCTCGGTACGGATTCCCCTTATTATTTATGCGCATGGGGCCCGGATGACCGTCAGAAGCTGGTATCCCATTGTCGTACCCATCATGTAGATCTTGGATGGATTCATAATACAAATGATATACAGAAGCAGATTTCCCGTCTGTTTGGTTCCAATGGAAAGTACCGTCAGTTGAGCTTGTCTCAGGCGCTGGAATTGTGCAACATTGACTTTGACGGTCAACAACACCGGGCACTGGATGATGCCGTGAACACCGCTCAGGTTTTCATGTACCATTTTGATCGTATTACATTAGTTCATAATGCTGCTGACGATGAGGAAAGCCGTGGATCGAAGCTCGTCTACTCCTCACCAGAAGAAGAACAGGAGCAGTACAGTCCTTTTGGCAATCTCGCCAACCTGTTTAAGGACCGTTAAGCGGATAGCTCCCCGGCCCGTTCCGGGGGATCTCCCCCTGTTATTCTTGATTTCCTGCCTTTTTATCGAAATAGAATGTCCCCCAGGTCCGCAGCATTTCTTGCATTCGTTTGCGGTACCGTAAAGGCTCCAGGATCTCGGCCTCAGCTCCATAGGAAGTGAGCCAATCCAAAAATTCACGGTCATGATTGACCGTCACCTCAAACAACAAACTTCCATCCGGCAAATCCCTAAGAAAAGGCTTGATGAACAGCTCTTCTTCTTTGACCCGATATACAGACTCGGCAGAAAAACGTACCACAAACCGGATATTCTGATTTCCTTTGGTCACCGACCAGGTCCCTTTAAAAAACATTTCCATTTCAGTTGTATTTTTTTGAAACGTATACGGCAAAATTCTCATGTTCCGAAATCGACTGATCCGAAAGGTTCTCATCGCGGATTGCTTGTGACAAAAACCAAGCATATAGAATCGCCGATCCTGCGGAACCAAACAATAAGGATCCACCTGAACGAGGGATACATCTTCATTTTGAGGTGAGCTGTATTCCGCTTCAATCGTCTGCTGCGTAAGACTCGCTAAAACAATCAGCCTGAGCAGATAGGGCTGGTTTTCCCGATCAAGTGTCGAGCCGAGCCGGACAATATTTTTCATTTCCTGCGCGAAGCTCGTCTGGTCCATCTTTTTTTTCTGACTAGAGGCCATCACTTTCTCATAAGCACTTTCAAAAGCTGGCGGTAAAAGAGGCTTTATCGTTTCCATAATCTCTCCCAGCTTAGTAAAAGCCTCTGCCTCTTCTTCCGTCCAATTCAAAGGATACAAAGCAAAATTGCTAATAAAAATGTACCCCTTGCCATGCCCCATATTCGTAATCGGTATATGCATAGCGCTTAGCGCCTCCATATCTCGGTATATGGTACGTTCTGATGTTTCACAACGTTCGGCAAGCTCTCTTGCCAATATCCCTGGATTTGCCTGAACAATAGTAATAATCCGCATTAAACGTATCAACCGATCAGTCAAGGAAGTCTCTCCTTTACAAAAAGATAGTAAATTAGACTCACTATATTACACAAATAAACTAGCATAATTGCCTATCTCAAAGTATCATTTTCAGTAAAACGAACATCTTCTAGCGATATCGCCTTATTAAAAAAGACTTTAGAACTATACGCTGTAAATGATACAAAAGCACTACTCCATTTATTACGTATAGCCAGAAGCAACTCGGCTTCCTGCAGGTAGTCCATATCATCGCTTCTTGCTGCACGTATTAGTAATTCATCTGCTTGTCTGGTAAGGATGAACGCCCCTTGCTCATATTCCCCTTTCTCGTACATACGCAATGCCTTTTTTACAATAGGGGACGTCTCATTCAGCTTTATGTATTTTTCCACCTTCGGGTTGGATGGAATGCTCAGCAGACCAAGATGATGCGTAAAATGGATGTAGACCTGGTCTGTCCGGATCAGCGTTCGCTTTTCCTGCGATAGCTTGCGCCATCTCCACTCCATCATTCCAATCGTATGTCTTCCGGACGAGTGGGCCGGTATAGAAAACGTCAAAATAGCCTGTCTATATTTTCCCCGCCTTACATCACCACAGTGAACAAACATGCTATCTCCGTTTTCCGAGCGTTTAAAACCGAGCCTTACCCCTTCAGCTTTTAATAGACTTACTCCGTTTTCTGGAATGAACTGGAGTTGAAGGTCACATCCCGCTGCTTTCGGTATTAGATTCCCTTTTCTTTTGCGTATAGCTCCATAGCCCCATTCTATCAGTAGATTTACTTGTTTGGACCCATTCGCAGATATAGACTCTTTGTCCCATGTGTACGTTACATTGAGCATTGACTTCACCACTGGTAAATTCCCCCTAAAAGAACATGTAACTCTAAATTAACAGTGTTATCTGACACTATATTGTCAGGGAACGTATGTTTGATTGTGAAAATTATACATGGGAATCTTTATGAAGGGGGACCTAGTTTGGTAAATAACATTTTAAACCATTTGAATTACATGAATGCGCAAAAATAGCCCGGCGTATGCCGGGCCATATTATAGTCTACTTTTATATTTAAACTTATGAGATTGTAGTTTCTGTTAAAGAAACATTCGTTTTTGTGCAAATATCAGATATAGGAGCAAAAGTAGTGCTATCTACGACGAGATCCTTTGATAACGGCTTTCCATTTACAGTGATTTTTAAAGTTTTATAGTTTTGTTCTCTCTCATTCATCTTGCAAAATCTCCTTTTATATCAATTTTTAATATATTTCAGTTCATTTATTCAACTTAAGCCCCTGATCAGGTGCGGATCGTTCTTTACTCGTATGCTGGGAAAAATGCCGGAATGTTGCCGCTTCCTTGATATACCCGTTTTAAGGTACACTTAAACTAATATATCGACTTTTTTTGAAAACATTTTCCCCATATTTGTCGTCTGTTTATTCTAAAATCTGCATCCGAATCGTTATATTATACGTAACCATGTCATATGGGTAATGATCTGTATCATCTAACATCTTGGTTTATCAAAAGGGGGAACATCTCTTGGCACGACCAACTTGTCGTTTTGCTTTGTACCGCCGCATTGTCTGCGCTGCTATAGCACTTTTGTTTATTTTTGGGATAACTCGTGTACCCGAAGTACATGCTGCTTATTGGGATGATGTGTACCAAGGCTTCGAGCAATTTTCGCGGTTACCCGGTGATGTGTATCAGCTCAAGGAAAGCTACCGACAAACACAGGAGGATCTGGAGAAGGCCCGTAACAGCTTAGAAGCCTATCAAGAGCAAAACGCCCAATTACTGGAGCAAAACCGCAAGCTGACTGACACTGTCACAGAATTAAAAAATCTTCAAACCCAGCGCGATCAGGCTTCACACCGAAATAAAATGCTCATCATCACAGCTATAATTCTGCTGGCCGGTTATTTTATCGGTATCCGACTGTTGCGTTACGGGATGCGTCGACGTTCGGGAAGATACTAACTGCCTGAAAGGATGAAAGGTCTGAATGGACATACAAGCAGGACAACACCATGATGAAAGCGTCGGTTCGGTCGTAACGCTCGATCTGGCGGAAGGAGAAAAGCTGCACGTTCTGCATCCGCAGCAAATCATCGCATACCGCGGACCCAGCTCAGGCCGTAGTGATAAACTAATGAACATTAAGGGCATGTATCGCAAACACAAACTGATTCAGGCCGATTTCACCGGAGCTTGTCGCCTAATTGCCGCACTTCCACCTGGCTTTAGTCTAAAAATGATTAAGCTTGAAGGAAGCGATGATCTGTTATACGATTTTCGCAACCTGTTCTGGTACAGCTCCGGTATTCAAATGCGTACCAAGCTGCTAAGCATGAAAAACATGTTGTTTAGCCGCGATGTTATAAAAATGAAATTTGACGGTGTGGGTCAAATCGGTCTTTTGACACAGGGATTGGTATGTCAAGAACAGCTTCATCCGACAGAGCCGATTTATGTGGATGCAAGCAGCGTCATTGCCTATCCCGAAAACGCCAAACTGGAGTTGACCGTGTACGGCAACCATCTGGCCAGCCAGCATATGAACTATCATTTTAAAATGACCGGACAGGGTACCGTACTATTCCATGCCGGGGAACATCATCGACGGCTCCAACAGGATATGAACGACGATGGCGTGATCAAGCGCTTTTTACGGGAAGTCATTCCATTTGGTGGAGTGTTTATCAAATAGCCCTGCCATGCTATAATGACAATGCTAAAGCCGTCTGTCCTCGTGGCAGATACTAATGAAGAAAATCCATGCGTTATGCATGGGAGAGGTTCGCGAACTCCCTCTATAAAAAACTAACGATGCTTTGTCCTCCGCAAGAAAAATGATTTCTCGGGGCAAGGCCTGTTTTTTGTTGAAGTCGGTTCAAGAACTCTCCTTCTTCCAAGTGACAAGACTCCGTGTCTTGCACCATTCCAAGAAGATCGAGAGGTTTTTTTATGTTTGCAAACGAAAAAGCGGTCGTCGTATTCAGCGGCGGCCAAGACAGCACAACCTGTTTATTTTGGGCAAAAAAACATTTTGCTGAAGTAGAAACCGTGACGTTCGATTATGGTCAACGCCACAAGCAGGAAATCGAAGTAGCCGCTGGAATCGCCCGTGAACTGGGTGTTCCACAAACGGTACTGGATATGAGCCTGCTTAATCAACTAGCCCCTAATGCCCTCACACGCACCGACATTGACATTACACAACAGGAAGGCGAACTGCCTAGCACCTTTGTAGATGGTCGTAACCTACTGTTCCTGAGCTTCGCGGGAGTTCTCGCCAAGCAAAAAGGAGCGCGTCACTTGATTACAGGCGTTTGTGAGACGGATTTCAGCGGCTATCCCGATTGCCGGGATTCTTTTATCAAATCGCTGAACGTCACACTGAACCTTTCGATGGACTATCCCTTTGTGATTCATACCCCGCTCATGTGGCTGAACAAGGCCGAAACCTGGCAGATGGCCGATGAGCTGAAAGCTTTTGAATTTGTAAAAACACGTACACTAACGTGCTATAACGGCGTCATTGGCGACGGCTGTGGCGAATGCCCTGCTTGCAAACTTCGCCGTGCTGGACTCGAGCAATATCTCGTGATGCGCGGAGCTTCCTCCCAAGGAGTTGAAGGTCATGCGTGAGCCAGGTACCTTCCGCATTGTCGACAAGCTCCAGCAGTTCGGGACAGACATTGAGCACTCTCAGCTGCGTTATCACCGCAAACGTGTACTAGTCAGCAAACAATTTACATTCGATGCAGCACATCATTTGCACTGCTACGAAGGCAAATGCAAAAATCTGCACGGTCATACCTACATCGTCGTTTTTGGCATAAGCGGTATACCCGGCGAAACGGGTCTAACGCTGGATTTTGGTGACATCAAAACGATCTGGAAAGAGCGGATTGAACCTTTTCTGGACCATCGTTACTTGAATGAGACGCTTCCTCCAATGAATACAACGGCGGAAAATATGGTCGTCTGGATCTTTGAACAAATGGAGTCCGCCTTGACCTCGGATGCATACTGCAACCGTGTCGAAGGTGGACGTACCGAGTTTGTACGGTTGTTCGAGACACCTACCAGCTACGCCGAGTTCCGACGGGAGTGGATGCTCGATGAGTAATACCGTGACTACTCACCAACCCATGATAGCCTCCCACGGGACCCAAATAGCCCCTATTCCCGTACTGGAGGTGTTTGGACCCACCGTTCAGGGCGAAGGGATGGTCATTGGTCGTAAGACGATGTTTGTTCGTACCGCAGGCTGCGATTACCATTGCTCGTGGTGTGACTCCGCCTTTACCTGGGACGGCAGCGCCAAGGATCAGATCCGTCGTCTGAGTGCCACAGACATTTGGCAGGAGCTGAAGGCCATCGGTGGCGAACGGTTTTCGCATGTGACCCTTTCTGGAGGCAATCCTGCCCTGCTGCCGCAGCTTGGGGAGCTCATCACCCTGCTACGCAGCCAAGGCATTGCCACCGCTGTCGAAACACAAGGCTCCCGCTGGCAGGAATGGCTGTACGATATCGATGAGGTAACCCTATCCCCGAAGCCACCTAGCTCGGGTATGACGACCAACTGGGATGTGCTGGATGATATCGTCGCCCGTCTGTCGAACCGGAAGATGGCTGGTGAGCCCCGAGCTACGTCCAACGTCCCAACCGCAACAGGCTTGAAGGAACCCGCTAATGAATCTGCGCGGCTCTATACTGGAGC
The DNA here is from genome assembly GCF_024213325.1 of Paenibacillus sp. MZ03-122A. Classification (NCBI taxonomy): domain Bacteria; kingdom Bacillati; phylum Bacillota; class Bacilli; order Caryophanales; family Paenibacillaceae; genus Paenibacillus; species Paenibacillus sp. MZ03-122A. The sequence continues at coordinate 150,131 of NZ_JANAVI010000007.1, forward strand.
TTGCAGCTTGAAGGTCGTCATCTTCGATGACACCGATCTTGCCTACGCCCGCACCGTTCACGAGCGCTATCCACACGTACCGCTGTTCCTCCAGACGGGTAATCCAGATGTAAACACGGAGAACACCGGACAGATTGCGGAGTCCCTACTCCATCGTTATGAATGGCTTATCGACCGTGTCATGGACGATTCCCGACTAAACGACGTAAGAGTACTCCCACAGCTCCACACCCTCGTATGGGGCAACAAACGCGGCGTATAACACTTATATGTAATATATTCCGTATGAGCTGTATGTGATACACAAGATAGTCGAAGTACACCCTCGACATCCAAGTTACAAAACAAGAGAAACCCTCGTCCGAGGACGGGGTTTCTCACAACGCTCCTTTTATATAGGAGCGAGTATTATTCACTTCTGCCCCAACCAATATGTAAACGGGTAGGGACTTTATGGTGTTGACGGCGGTCGGCAGCGAAGCGGAGGAATTGAAGCTGGAGAAGCGATAGCGTTCGCCTTTGAAATGGGATTCTACCCTATATCTTTCATTTTATCAGAAAGAATCCCATTTCAACAGCGATCGGAAGCTCAAATCCTTCGCGGAGCGACCTCCCCATCACCATAACTCCCTCTCTCTTTTACCAAACTAAACTTAAGGAGCCTCATCCATATGACCGGAAGAACACCCGAAGAAATGACCGACGTTACCCTACTTGGCAATCAAGGCACACAATACACGTTTGCCTATGATCCCGCCATTCTCGAAAGCTTTGATAATAAACATCCGTATCGGGATTATTTTGTAAAGTTCAATTGCCCGGAGTTCACCAGCCTGTGCCCGATTACAGGACAGCCTGATTTTGCAACCATCTACATCAGCTACATTCCCGATATTAAAATGGTAGAAAGCAAATCCCTTAAGCTGTACCTGTTCAGCTTCCGTAACCACGGCGATTTCCATGAAGACTGCGTCAATATCATCATGAATGACTTGATTAAGCTGATGGACCCTCGCTACATTGAAGTATGGGGCAAATTCACGCCACGCGGCGGCATCTCTATCGATCCGTATACCAACTACGGCAAACCAGGAACGAAGTATGAACAGATAGCGGAGCACCGTATGATGAACCATGATATGTACCCGGAAAAGGTTGATAACCGATAAGCTAATAACTCTTCTGACATAGCGTAAATATCAAGGGGTTGTCCTAAAGTCATCAAATGACTCAGGGCAGCCCCTTGGTTTTACTGAAAGGAGACTGTGCACGCTTGTGGCGTTACACATCCAGATCAAATCTTGATTTTTTATATTCATAAGGTGTTTTACCCATAACTTCTCTAAAAGCTTTTCTGAAAGACTTCTCGTTTGGAAACCCAACCTCGTACGAAATTTCTGTAAGTGACTTATTGGTTGAATCCAATAAATCAATCGCCTTCTCCAAACAAAGAATTTGCTTGTATTCGGTAAACGTCTGGCCTGTATATTCATGAAACATTCGCGACAAATAAGCCTCCGAATAACCGCAGATACGGGCCGTTTTGGCCAGGCTAATATTTTCAGTATAATGCTCTTTAATAAAGTCCATGATTGTCTTTATCTTTCGTTGCTTTTCACTGAATACTTCCGGTGGAATGTCTGTCGCCTGACTAAAATGATTGACAAGCAAATATTTCAGTTCAATAATTCGGCTTTGCTCTAAAATGTAGTCGTATTTGCTTTTAGAAATATGTAGATCATATATATCCATAAACAATCCTCTTAATTTAGAGATTATAGTATCTTCAACTTGTTTCTCTTGCGTGTTTAAATGGATGATTACTTGTTCATTGGCAAAGAAAGTGTCTGGAAATTGCAGCACAATGACCTGGTTCTCCGTAATGCTCTGCGTGGAATGCGGAACATTGCTGTTAATGAATAGCGCATCCTTTTCCATCAAAATAGTTATTTTTCCTTCATGCCACACCTTTAGACTTCCACTTGTACAGTAGATTAACTCCATATTGCTGTGAAAATGCATAGGAATGACTCTTTCTGTATCTCTGGATTGGAACATAAAAAGGTTAATCATTTTTTTTCTGTCTATTTCGATATGTTCATATATTTTTTTCATCACCACACCTCATCAGCCAGCCATGAGTGATCCATCTGTATTCTATATTAAGCGATAAACTCTTGTACTAATACTCATACTATACCGATAGTAAAATGTCCGGACAAGCAGAATCTATTCAACGGACAAAATAAAAAAGAAGGCAGTTCTTCCCGCAAACGGGATAATGAACAGCCTTCCATAGCCTGCTTGCAACTCTGCAAGCAAAAAATGTTACCCTACGCATTCCTGCAACTGATACATTTTAACTTCTCCTGCATTGTCTCCTGCCTCAAGCAATACGTTGCGTTGCTCTGCATCTTCTATAAAATAACGCAAGGAAAACACTTCTTCACCCTCGTTCACAAAGATCTCCAGGCTTGAACTTTCTATGAATATTTGCATTTCTGCAAGCTTATTACTTAACGTTGCTTTTCTGTACTCTCTCTCGCCAGTCAACCAGTTTGTTCTCCAAACTGTCAGACTGTTTTGTTCCTGATCATAGTCAATTTGCACAGCATCCCTTATGATCATTTTAAAGTTTTCTGTAAGTAAGGAAAAATGAACAATTAGCTCCGCTTGTGTAGAAGGCAGCACCCACTCACTACTATTTTGAATTTCCTCTTTGTAATGCATGCCTTCCAGCCTTAACAATTGTAATTCCGGTAATGGTTTCTGGTACAACACACCGTTCATCAACACCATTTCTCTAGGAAGAGTCAACGCATGAACCCAGCCCTCCTGAATGGTCGGGACAGCCCTCTCCGCTTCTTCATTCATGGCGCTCATCCATCCGAACATAATGGTTCTGTCATTAACTTTGAATGATTGTGGTGCGTAAAAATCAAATCCTCGATCAAGCTCTTTAAAATCGGAAAGGTCCCCGTTGAATTTGCCTCTATTCGATAATTTGCCAACAATATATCCCGATTGATTAGGATTTTTATAATATTCGCCTCTCTCGGGTAAACCCTGAGGAGAGAAAACAAAAACATCGCTTTCCGCAAAATGAAGTACGTCCGGGCATTCCCACATATATCCAAATTGATGATCATGATCAACAAATGATCCTTGGCATTCCCATTCGGACAAATTTTTAGATTTGTAGATAAGTGTATCTCCAGTCAAATCTTCTCTCTGAGCACCAACAATCAACCACCAGTTCCCATGTTGGTCTCTCCATACTTTCGGATCTCGAACATGCCTAGTATAACCTTGGGGATGCTCAAACAAAGGGCCGATTTTTTGAAAATCCTCTCCATCCTCCGAAATCGCGACGCATTGATAGCTTTCTTTTACTCCATCATCTCGGATTACATTTCCTGTATAAAACAGATACAGCTTTTCATTATGAACAATGCCCCCGCCCGAATAGATGCCATCTTTGTCATACCATTCCGATGGCTCCAGCGCGACACTTTTCCTTTGCCAATGCACCAGATCGCTGGAAACAACATGGCCCCAACATTTATTTTTATGGTCCGTTCCTTTTGGATTCCACTGATAGAACACATGATATTGATGATTGAAATAGGCAAGTCCATTAGGGTCATTGAGCAAACCGTAAGGAGGGGTAATATGATACTTCAGGTTATACGCGTCGCTTTTATTCATGCTCATCCTCCGGTAACAAAACAAAACTAAAACTCAGCAAAATTTCCTGCGAGCTTGACCCGATATAAACATCAAATTCGCCGGGTTCACTTTTGTATTGCATTTCACGATCATAAAATTTAAGCATCTCTTCATGAATTGAAAATTCAACATTTTGGGTCTCGCCACTTTGCAAAAAAACTTTTTTAAAGTCTTTTAATTCTTTCACTGGTCTTGCAACACTTGCAAATTTATCGCGAATATATAATTCGATCGTTTCCTTTCCATCATAAATTCCAGTGTTGGTAACAGAGATACGGATATCAACTGACTCATTTTTTTTCATTTCTTTTTGGCTAATTGTTAATAGGCTGTATTCAAATGAGGTATAGGATTTACCATAGCCAAACGGATACAAGGGTTCATTCACTTCATCAATATATCGGGATGCAAACCGATAAGAACCATTTTCCTTTAAATTTGGTCTTCCTGTATTCAATTCATTGTAGGATATCGGAATTTGTCCAACACTTCGTGGAAAGGTCATGGCTAATTTCCCCGATGGATTGACTTCCCCATACAGTATATTGGCCAATGCTTCTCCGCCCATCGTTCCTGGATACCAGGCTTGAACAATGGCGTCAACTTTTCCGGCAACTTCAGTAAGAATCAAAGGTCTTCCGCTATAAACGATCAGAACCATCTTTTTGCCCAGTAAACTTAATTCATGGAGCAGTTTCATTTGCGGCTTAGGAAGCGTCGGGTTCGTTCGCGATCCCCCTTCTCCGCTCTGATAAATACTTTCTCCCAAGGCGAGGACAATGACATCCGCTTCGTTAGCATTTCGGATTGCTTCGCGCAGCAGGGCCTCCTCATCGACTGTTTCAGCAGCCAGCTTGTCCGCATATTTGCCAAGGGATTCTCTCGCATTGGCGGGGAGCATGTGCGCCCCTTTGCAAACCGAGAGATTGTCGGGATCAACATGCTTTAATAATCCCATTTTCAAATTAACAGTATCCGCCTCGTCCCCCTTAATCGCCCACATGCCCAGAGTGGAATTTTCATCTGCGTAAGGACCGATTAAAGCTACTTTGGTATGTTTAGACAATGGCAGCAGTTGATTTTCATTTTTCAGCAAGACTATGGATTCTTCAGCCAAGGACAGCGCGGCTTTTTTATGTTCATCTGACAGAATGCTGTTTCTCGACCGCTGAATGGTTTCCTGTAATCCGCGGAACGGGTCCTCAAACAGCCCCAAATCATTTTTCAGCTTTAAAATACGGTATACCGCTTCATTCAACAGCCCCAGCATATGCTCGTTATCAGATACTACTTTCTCTAATTGATTGGCGTATACTGCTGTCTTCATATCCACATCAACACCAGCCAACAATGCCAGCCTTGCAGCGGAAGCCTCATCTTCGGCATAACCGTGCATGATCAGTTCTTCTATAGCGGCGTAATCCGAGATCAACACACCATTAAAATTCATTTCTCGTCTTAGCACGTCGCGGTTAAGCCACTCGTTTCCTGTCGCAGGGACGCCATTCAGGGTATTAAAGGCCGTCATAACAAGCTTTGCCCCCGCTTCGATTGCAGCTTGATACCCTGGCAAATAATATTCTCGCAGCGCATGTTCCGACATGTCCACGGCATTATACTCACGTCCAGCCACAGGTGCCCCATAAGCGGCAAAATGCTTGACGCAAGCGGCAATTTTATTGGCTGGTATGACACCCTCCAAGTTTCTTCCCTGTATTCCCTGAACCATGCTTTCAGCATATTTCTTCGCTAGCAAAGTATCCTCTCCCGGCGATTCCATCACCCGCCCCCAGCGAGGATCTCTAACAATATCTACCATAGGGGAAAAGGTCACGTGCACACCTTCGTCGTAACATTCCTGGGCAGCAATTGAACCTGCATGTTCTATACCCTCATAATTCCAAGTACATGCTTGTGCAATTGGAATCGGGAAGATGGTTCGATACCCATAGATAATATCTGCCATGAACAGTAGCGGGATTTTATGAATCGATTTTTCCAAATAATCCGTTTGCAACTGGATAATTTTTTTCGGGTTAGTGATGTTCAATATGGAGCCTGTGTTATATATATTGTAGCCGGCGTTTAACCCTAATTTTTTTAAAGGTCCTGTCACAACAGTGTCTATATCCCCTTCAAAAAAATCACCGGTCAGTTGGATGAGCTGGCCTATTTTCTCTTCTATTGAAAGGCTGTCCAATTTCTTAAGCAGTGTGTTGTTGTCCATGATTCTCCCCACATCATTTTATTTGTTATCTATTTTTTCTTTAAACCCAAAAATCCACGTTAGTGCAAATGCCACAGCAAAGCCGATTACACAAACTAAGATATATATGAATATCTGATTGTTCAGGTACAATAACATTCCCGGTAGGGCTGTGATTGACATGCCTGTTGCTTGAACATTAAATATACGTGCGAAGAAACCGCCAACCGCTCCGCCAATCAAGCCCATCAAGAACGGTTTGCCATATCGAATGTTCACCCCAAAGATAGCGGGTTCTGTAATACCCAATAACGCAGACAAGGTAGAAGGATACGCAATGGATTTGGTTTTCAAATTTTTGGATTTTAGACCAACAGCCAACGCAGCACCTGCTTGTGCGCAAATTGATGCAGAACTGATCGGGTTTACCATATTCCAACCGCCGCCCACTAGCATCTGTATTTCAATCAGGTTTAAGGCATGGTGCAGTCCGGTAACTACAATAATCTGATTGATGCCACCGTAAATAAATCCACCGATGCCGTATGGTAATTTTAAAATGGCGGTAACAGCCATTAATATTAAAGCTTCCACCTCGTGAAAAATAGGACCGATCACGAACAATCCCAGTACCAGTGTGATTAATAATGTCAAAAACGGTGTTAAAATTAAGTCCAATGCATCGGGGACTGACTTCCTGATCTTCTTCTCCAGCATCGCCCCCACGACACCTATTATGAAAGCAGGCAAAACCGAGCCCTGATAGCCTGCAATTTTAATGAATCCGAAAAACACTAGTGGTTCCTGAACTTTTTGGGCGACATCCCAGGATGTAGGCAACGAAGGACTTACTAACATTAATCCAATCAATATCCCCAATAGTGGAGACCCACCAAACACCCGGAATGCCGACCAACATACCAACACGGGTAAAAATGCAAAAGCGGTATCGGTCAATATTTGCGTAAACAATATGAAATTCGCAGAAATATGATCAGGTGTAAGTCCAAATAACTGGAGCAGTGCAGGCTGAGTTACTAAGCCTCTAACTCCCATAAATAATCCTGTAGCTACCAATGCGGGCATAATTGGAACAAATACATCCCCGAAAATTCGGATCATTCTTTTGAACCGATTATCATCTTGGGTGGAGGCCATTTCTTTCAAATCAGCCTTTGATGTAGCAGATATGCTTTGACCAACCATGGCATCGTATACTTTATTTACAGTACCGGTTCCAAAAATAATTTGATATTGCCCAGAGGTAAAGAAAACGCCCTTGGCCTTATCAATATTCTCAATAAATTCATCATCAATAATTTCTCTATCTTTTACAATCAGCCTCAACCGTGTGGCACAATGTGCCATGGAAATAATATTGTCTTCTCCGCCAAGCCCTTTAATGACATCTTGGGCAATTTTAACGTATTCTTTTTCAAGACTCATCAGTCTCTTCCTTTCCTCTGTTCCTCTTAGTTAGTCTGAATCCTTTAAAACTTTGATCAAATAGGCTTCTTAAGAATATCATGACTGCGCTTTCAAACAGCGGGATTATTTTACTTCATTAAGGTCAAATTTTGACCTTTTTATATCCTTGATTATAAATGCATATAGCAACTGGTGCCTGTCTATATTCGCTTTTGGAGATCAACTCGCATTTGAATTATGATGAAACAATAAAGTGCACCCCTAGAATACATCCCCATGTATTTTAAAGGTGCACTTCAATTGTTATATAGCGAACTAATTATGTTTTACTTAGTGACTTTCAAATGAACACTGTTAGCTGTATAGATAACCTTCACTTTATAATTGGTTGGTAAACCTACCGTTTCAATGGAAGAAAATGCGCCATTTCGTTTAGCATAAGTTAAGATCGTAGCACCATTAGCCGGTACATATTTGTTAGAAAAATTCAGACGTAATTTTCCGTTGAGTATAGCTGTTCCTTTTATTTTGAGCACATCATTTTTACTGCGCAGGTTAAGCTCAAGTGTTCCCTTGGCAGATTGTCTGTAATTTCCGCCAATAATCAGCTTTCCAGAGGCATTTTTAAGAAAAGTTCCCCCGTTATTCGTAATTCCACCACTTCCGAAAGCCGTTTCCGAAGTTCCCTCCAAAGTACCTTGGTCGATCTGTGTACCCCCGGAATACGTATTGTTGCCCATTAGCTTCAACGTACCTGTTCCCTTTTTAGTCAGCTTTCCAACACCAGAGATATTATTGCGCCAGCGATCCAATGCATTGAAACCGCCTTTGGAAGCATCCATATTCACCGTCACATTATTGGCGAAAGCGCCGTAGCCATCCGCAGCTGAAAACAGGTTCAATCGTCCCCATCCCTCAGCATCATCAAGTACAGGATACCCGGAAGGAATCCCTGTAGTAGCCAAAACCCAACGACGTTGTGTGCTATCCAGGTAAGGCAAGCGTGTCTCCAACAATACCTCAGCTCCCTTAGGCACTGTCATTGGTGTCGTAGTTGGATTAACCTGACTGAATCCGTATGTTAATCGTTGATTATAATTTTTTTTGTTTGTGACATAATTGCTGAACCGATCTGGAGCTGAACCTTTTTGGGACAGCAGTTGTTTGCGAGCATCCTGATAAGCCGCTTTCTTCAAACTGCTATTGGCTGGATCAGACAGGATAGCAGCAGCCATCGCTGTTGCCATGACACGTCCTCCCATAACATCAAGCGGGGAATGCATACCAGCAACAACACGGTTATTGCCCAGCTCCGAAGCTCGCGTCAGCAGTTCCTGATAACGCTCCGGCACGGCATAGGCCATAGCAATAGAACTGAGATACGCAGCATTGGTATGACCGCTAGGAAAGCCGCCATCGCTAGTAGCATCAGCTTTGAGAGCGGGAATAAGGCTCGGAACAACCACTGAGTTATCGCTCCAGCGAAACGGGCGAGGATAGCTAAAATAAGACTTAGCCGGGTTCGTCGTAGAGTATTCCCCGCGCAAGGTATTTACCAGATTTACGATATTGCCGAGATTGGAGCTTGTACTCCCAGCATTCGTTCCCTCATCTTCGTATTTCTTAGTCAGAGCATCTGCCGGAATATCGTTGATCGTTGTCGTGGCACCTGCATTCTTTCGATATACATCAGTGAGCGAACCCAGCCCGTCGATCACACTGTAGCTCTGGTTTCTGCGATCATCCAAATAAGCTGCATCAGCCTCACTGGAAGTGCGACGGGCAGCTATATCAATTACCTTTTGAATATTGGCGTCCAGCACGCTGCTGTTTAGCTTGGTACCTGTATCCCAAGTAGCACCGGGAGTCCAAAGCTTATTAAATTCGGAGAGCAATCCGAGAGTCGGATTAGAGCTTTCCGTCTTATTTGCAGAACTATTATTTTTATAATGATCTACGAAATATCCCCATGACGGTTCTGTTGGAGTTACCGTTGTTGGTAGGGTTGCCGCACTTGCATAACTTCCACCCAGGGAACCTAGAAGTAATGGTAAAGATAGTAGTGCAACTGATAATGGTTTCCTTAGCGATTTCATTCTCAAATCAGATCCTCTCTTCTCTTGTGCTCTTCATACTTTCTCTACGGAGCTATTATCTAAATAACAAGATGTATGACATAAAGAATCATATCTTAAGTTTGTTAAATCAAGAGCTTAGTTTTGTTAAATGAAAAAAAGGCATCCCAAGAGCCGTATACACGACTCTGGAGACACCTCGTTCAAACCGTTATAGAAAAACCAGCTACCCTACAGCCATACTTCTATGACTTTGCCATTCACGAAAGCTACCGCCTTGAAATAAAGACTACGGTTGCCGTATACCCAGGCTTCGACTTGAGTTCCGTTTGAAGCAGCCCCCTTTTCTCTGACTGTTGGGTATCCCCATGCGAACTGCACCTGCGTCGTATTCATGCCCAAGCTTACCTCATTATTTTTAATCTTGTTCCAGATGGCTTGCGACCATTGGTATTTCTTGTACGGGTCGTAAGTCAGAAATTGATCGGAATCAGACAGCATTTGTGGAATGCGTGAAGCTCCGATGATGGAAAACGTGTTATAAGTTTCGCCATTGGCCCCCTGGAAAATAACTTCGTAAGATTTAACACCGTTCGGGTCCGTACTGACTTCGATATCTTTAACTGTTACCTTGCCAAATCGCTCTCCAGCGCTATAGAAGTTATTGACCCAATAGGTTTTGCCAATTAATTTGGACAGACTTCCCAGATCAATGGCTCTGATAATTTTTGCCGTTTCCGGCGTCTCAATGACCAGCTTGGTAGCGCCCACAGATAATTCTCCTTGCTGGCGGTCACGATTCCATTTGAATCCGCCCAACTTCAGATCGGTCAGTAATGTTCCCGGGAATACAACCTGTCCGTTAACCGTTTGAACCTTGCCCTTCAGTGCAACAGGTTTACCATTCACCATTGCGGTGGAACTCCCTTTTTGGAGTACGATATTGTTTTTACCCAGCTTGATCGTAAAGGTCTGGTTCGCCACGGTAACAGATCCACCCAGCGTCTTGAACACAGACTGCACAGGCAAATACACATTGCCGTTCAGTATAGCCGCCCCGGTCAAGGTTTGATCGGACGAAACCTTTAGTGTAAAAGAAGAGGGTATTCCTTCGGTCCGCAGAGCTACGGATGTGCTTCCAATGCCCCTTACTTTGAGTGTACCGGAACCATTCTGCTGTAGCTCGGCAACCTGCGGTTTCTCCACTTCAATCTCACTAGCTTCGGGATGACGTGTTAGTCGATAACCGTTCGAATACGTCTCTTGTACATTTAATTGAATCGTATCGCCGATGGCAGCCTCTTTAGAGGTCGTCAACAAGGACATACCCGTTAATGTAGGCAAGCTCAGCGCAGTCGTGATTCCGTCCTTATAGCCGACCCAAGAGCCATCCTTTAATTGTGCAAAAAGCTCGTCAGGCGAATCAACCAACCGTGCAACATTAGACAACCCGCTAAGCTGCACAGCTGGATATTTCTTCATTCGGTCATAGCCCCATACAGTCCCATCATGATGTACAGTAATCAAGACATGTGTACCTTTTTTCCATAAAATCGAAGCAATATCACTTCCCACTTCGCGCGGTGGTTCATTGGTCAGCATATCCAGCATCGTGACATGGCCATCTTCCTTAAGTACTGCAGCATACGCCGTACTCATTTTGATATCAAGCGCACCATCTACATGACCTATCTTGCGGGGCTTAGATTCTGCGTACCCTGTGGAATACCATACATCACCGGATCGAGTAAGAACCGTAAAGTAGGTACTTACCTTGTCACCGTCTATAGCATCCGATATTCCCTCAACCTGTTCTCTTCCCCAGGAGATCGTCCCATCGGTTTTAATAGCCAAACCCTCACCTGTAATTTCTTTAACTCCTGAGGATTGAGCCGTCACTTTTGGGTCGGAGTTATCATCCCAGATGGCTACCTTCCCGTCCTCAGTCCAGCCATAATAACCTTGGCTCTTGTCTTTACTGCCTGTAATGCCTTTCAAATTCAATTTCTCAATAACCGGGCCATCTATACTCTTTCTCCATAAAAAACCATCATCCAGTATGTAGTTATTCCGGTCGATCACGTCTATAATTTTAGCGTTTTTCCAAGTGTTGTTCGTCGTTACATTTGCCGCTACTGCTGTTTCTCCATTGTTTAACGCAGTTCCCACCACCGCTCCACATACCATAGATACTGCCAGCAAAATCTTCGTTGCTTTTCTCATCGTGGTCCCCTTTTCTATTTATATTTCCATATCAATATTTTGCATAATTCCATTCCCAACGCTCAAAAATACATTATATAGACGAACTAGATCACTTCGATCTCTATATTGCTGATTTGAAAAGCGGCTCTTGGGACTTATGCAAAATACTCACATATATATCGGTTTTGGGGATGGTAAATGTTTGAATTTGGATATGTCATTTTAGAAATTCTAACTAAATGGAGCAATGAAGAGTATCCAGCAGAATGGGCAAGCAGTAATGAGTAAAGGTGGCCTTTATCCCACTTTCAGCCATTTGCTGCAAACGGATCGCTTCCTATATCTTAAAATATACATACATATTCGGAGGTTGCCATGACTAGTAAATCTGCTACAAAAACTGAAACGGGCCGATCGCTCCCCCTCCCGGGTCCACAAGCGAAAGGCACCGTTTTTGCGATACTGATTGCGATCAGTTTCGTCCATCTGTTCAATGACTCGATTCAATCGGTCATTCCAGCGATCTTTCCGATCTTGAAGGAATCTATGAGCCTGAACTACACGCAAATCGGCTGGATTTCATTCGCGATCAATTTTACAGCTTCAATCATGCAGCCTGTGATTGGCTTGTTTTCGGACAAACGGCCTACGCCCGCTATCCTTCCCATCGGCATGGGCTTTACGCTGACTGGCATGCTGTTGCTCGCCTATGCTGCCGATTATAAAGCGGTGCTGATCGCAGTCATTTTTGTGGGTCTGGGCTCGGCTGCCTTTCACCCTGAAGGCTCGCGCGTATCCCATATGGCGGCCGGGCCGCGTCGGGGATTGGCACAATCCATTTTTCAAGTTGGTGGCAATGCGGGCCAATCGCTGGCGCCGATGCTCACGAGCTGGATTTTTATCCCGTTAGGACAATTCGGTGCGATCTGGTTCACAGGTATTGCGGCAGCGGGAATTGTGGTGCAATCGTTCATCGCCCGCTGGTACGGTAACGTCCTGCGTACAGAAGGCGTTGCACGCAAAAAAGCGGTGGCACGCCGCATGAAGCCCGAAGTGCGTAACCGCGTTATGTTTGCCATGATTGTCCTCATTCTACTGGTATTCGTCCGTTCGTGGTACTCGACCTCGGTCGGAAGCTACTATTCGTTTTACCTGATGGAAGTATTTAAAATGCCATTGGCTGATGCACAGCTTTACATTTTCCTGTTCCTCGGGGCTGGAGCGCTGGGCACCTTTTTTGGCGGTCCGCTCGCGGACCGTTTTGGTAAACGCAACATGATTTTTCTGTCCATGGTATTAGCTGCACCACTCGCGCTGGCACTACCTTATGCCAACCAATTCTGGACGGCGATCCTGCTGGCAATTATCGGATTTATTATGCTGTCTAGCTTTTCGGTCACAGTCGTATATGCGCAGATGCTCGTGCCCGGCAAAATCGGGACCGTGTCCGGTCTAATTACGGGCCTCGCTTTTGGCCTTGGTGGTGTGGGCGCACTCGTGCTCGGCAACTGGATCGACAAGGTAGGCATCACTCACATCATGTTCCTGTGCGGCTTTTTACCACTGCTCGGCATCTTAACCTTCCTGCTTCCTACAGATAAAACCCTGAACCGCTGGGCGGAAGAAAATGGAGCAGAAGTGTAACAGGCAAACGTGTGGCGGCCATTTTGGCCGCTGCACCCCTTTATACCCACCTAACGTAACTCCTCACTCTCTACTTCTGCCAAACGCATTAAAATCCGACGCTTCCGATACAGCATTTTCCCTGCTTCAGCTACGTCACTAATAGCGCTTCGGTTCGCAATGGAGCCAAACAAAATACCCGCAATCGGGACCATTTGAAGCAGCTTTTTCCATCCAAACTGGTCACGATAAGTGTTAATGACCTCTCTCCATCCCTGCATCTGGGAAAAAACCTGTGCCTGACGTGAAGGATCATCGAACAAAGCCAGCTCCTCTAATACGGCCTTCTTACCCACAATATCAGATGAAGCAAATTGCATACATTTAATAATAAAAATGCGTTCCTGCTTATCATGGGGATTAAAGCCATAACACAAGGCTATTTCCTGAAGCACTTTGAGTGACAAGCCGAGCAAAAGAGGAATATCCGCCGCAATCGTAAACACACCGCCAATTCCCGTTGTTGCTCCCTGAGCGGTAGCAAAGGTAATACGAGCCGACGTCATATCGTCAGCAGTCCGATCCATGATTGTTAGCGGGAGCTCAGCCGCCTGCTTCAACTCCCACCTAGGTTCGGCACTATGTTCCGAATCAGCGTTTTCCCCGGCACGAGGCAGGTCCTGCGTATCCGACACGGAATCTGAGCCATTTTGCTGAATTACATGTTCATGGGCCGTCTTTTTCAGCCTGTTCAGAACCGTTTCTTCCTTCACCAAATATTTGCCGCCGTTCTGAATGAAACTACCCATTTCATTAAGCAGTTGCTCCAGCTTGTCTTTAATGACTTTGGGCGTCAGCCGATCCAGCAACATAAAAGGCCATCTGCCGATTTTTTCCCAGAAAAAAATGTCCTTCTGTTCCTTTTCCCATTTTTCAATATTCTTCAGCTCATGACGCAATACATCATGGCTTTCCCGATATTCTGTAAGCTGCTTCATAACCGTAGACGTCTCCTTTTGACTATGCTAGTTTATGTATGGGTAATACGTAAGTAAGGCGAGTTCAGGTTTCTTTTTTTAGCAAACTAGATGATAAAGAAAGTTAAAAATCCATACAGATCGGAGTGTAATGATGAATAATCCCACATTCGCCTCACAGTCTTCTTCAACTGCTAATGTAGAGCTTGTCCCTTACCATTGTGAACATGATGCCATTTTACATACTTTCTACTTGCCTGAGGAGCAGAAGCAGTTTACTGGAATGCCGGATGAAATGCTGACACTGGCCAAGGAAGATCCGCACCGCCATCCTGTCGTGATTACGGCTACTAGAAGACCCGTTGGATTTTTCATTTTATACGATGGGGATGAATTAGCGGACTATACGAATATTTCTGAGGCACTGTTGCTGCGCGCGTTCTCTATTCATTACGCAGATCAGGGACAAGGATTCGCTAAAAAAGGGCTGCTTCTACTACCACAATTCATCGCCAGACACTTCCCACATATTCGCGAGATTGTACTGGGCGTCAATGCCCGTAATCTGCCTGCCCAAAGTCTGTATCGCAAATGCGGCTTTATCGATGAAGGCAACACTAAAATGGGACAACACGGATTGCAGCATATTTTAAAAATAAGCCTATAACGTTGACCTCATAGCCCTCGCCCAAATAAAAAAGCTTTCGGCACAAACGCCGAAAGCTTTTATCGTTAAATCTCACCAATGGAAAAACTCAATTTGTAATTACCAAACTTCGTAAGCTCATCCAGCATGGTATTTAACTCTGCCTGTGATGACATGCGCAAGCGCATCCAATAACAGCCTTCCCCACTCACTCGATGGATTTCGACAATATAGGGATGCTCCCGTGCAAAAGCCTGGAAAGCACTGTGAGTTGTTCCTGAATTCAAAAAAACCGTAATAAAGGCATGAATCGTCTGTCCAATTTTCTCAGGGTTCCAGCGCAGCGTATAGCCCTCGATAATGCCCGCATCCTGCATTTTTCGAACACGCGCTCCTACTGCTTGGCCTGTCAAATGAACAAGCTGACCGATCTCCTTGTGCGATAAAGAGCTGTCTTCAATTAAATGATGAAGAATGCGCAGATCGGTGTCATCAGGTACGAATAGTTCCATAGTTATTTTTCCTTTCATGATGAAACGATAATGCTGGTTTTCCTTTCAGCAGGCCGTAGCCTGTAGCTCCTTGCGTCAGATATGATTGTAACAGAAACAAAGAACCACCGAAAATACACTCTGTCCAAAAACATTCACTACCAAAGGAGCTTCCATAGATGAAAATCACACTAATCCGCAACGCAACCTTATGGATCGAATACGCTGGAGTAAAATTTCTGGTTGATCCGATGTTGAGTGATGCTGGCGCAAATCCGCCGGTTCCCAATACGGAAAATGCCCGCCGTAATCCGCTGGTTCCCTTGCCGCCGCAATGGCAGGCACTCGGACAGCCTGATGTTGTGATCGTTACACATTTGCATCCCGATCATTGGGACCCGGCAGCAGTACGCTGGTTGGACAAACAACTTCCCGTCTTCTGCCAGCCCGGAAATGAAGAACAAATTACTGCTGACGGTTTTACACAGGTTACTCCGATTTCGGTGGCTGGCTCCGTGGGAGAAATTGAGCTCATCCGTACTACCGGGCATCACGGCACCGGAGAAATCGGGGAACAGATGGGACCCGTATCCGGCTTTGTGTTTCAGGCACCAGGTGAACCTGTCGTCTATTTGGCCGGGGATACGATCTGGTGCAGTGAAGTCGCGGAAGCACTGGATAAATACCGTCCGGAGTGGACAATTGTGAACGCTGGAGGGGCTCGGTTTACGATTGGTGATCCCATCATTATGACTGCCCAAGATGTAACGGCTGTTGCGCAGCATGCCTCTTGCACACAAATCGTGGCTGTCCACATGGAAGCAATCAACCATTGTTTACTAACTCGCTCCGAGCTTACGGAATACATCAACCGTGAAGGTTTGGAGGGACGTGTCCATATTCCAGCAGATGGAGCGACGATTTCGGGATAAGGCGATAATCCCGAGTCACCGCTTGCGCCTATTTTGAATATATTGGATTTCAAAACGGCTAAAGAAGGGATTATCAATGAATTGGCAATATCCTTATTATGGTACAGAAACCCAATGTAAAGAAGTTCCGATTACCTTTCCTCCCCAGCATCAATATAGACAACCGGGGTTGGAATACCTGATGGTTCCACGCCCTATTTATGATAATCCAAAGTATATCGGCACCGGAAAGCTTCAGGATCGGGTGGCTATTATTAGCGGTGGGGACAGTGGTATTGGTCGCGCGGTTGCAGTGGCATTTGCCAAGGAAGGGGCTGATGTGGTCATTGCCTATCTCGATGAGCATCGAGATGCTATGGAAACCCGTGATGTCATTCACAGGCTTGGCCGACGTTGTTTGTTAATTCCAGGTGATCTAAGGCTAAAAAGCAACTGCTGTCTGGTTGTTCAACAAACGATGGAAACCTTTGGTCGGATTGACATCCTGATTAACAACCTAGGTATTCAGTTTGTGCGCGAATCGTATCTGGATATCAGTGAGCAGCAGCTTCGTGATACATTTGATACGAATATTATTTCCTTCTTCCATATGACTACAGAAGCATTGCCGTATATGCGGGCTGGGGCTAGCATCGTCAATACGGCATCGGTGACAGCCTATGTTGGTCAAAAGAATATGATCGACTATTCAGCCACCAAAGGAGCTATCGTCAGCTTCACCCGCGCTTTGGCTAATAATCTGGTCGATCAGGGTATTCGCGTGAATGCCATTGCTCCCGGTCCGATCTGGACTCCGCTAAATCCGGCCACACAGTCGCCTGAAGTCATTCGCACCTTCGGCAGCAATACACCAATGAAGCGTGCCGGGCAGCCTTATGAATTGGCTCCTGCCTATGTGCTGCTGGCTTCGGATGACGGTTCCTACATTACAGGCCAAACGCTGCATATAAACGGCGGCCAAATGGTCACCACTTAGTTTCGTTGGCTGATAGCCACAAGACCCAACAAGCAAGAAAACCTCCAGCATCCACATTTCTAGTGGAACTGGAGGTTTTCTTATTTTACGATACCGAATCTGAGCTTAAGCTGATCTTTTGTTTTTGTTGTAAATATCGAAGGCAACCGCCAGCAACAGTACCAAGCCCTTGATTCCTTGCTGCCAGTCAATACCCAGACCGATCAGAGACATACCGTTATTCAGTACACCCATGACCAAACCACCGATAATGGCTCCAAAAACGGTTCCGATCCCGCCGGACGCCGAAGCTCCACCGATAAAGCAGGCTGCGATGGCATCCAGCTCAAAGTTCGTACCCGCTCTCGGCGTAGCCGCGTTCAGACGTGCAGCAAAGATCAGACCGGAAATGGCGGCCAGCACACCCATATTGACGAATACCCAAAATGTTACCTTTTTCGTTTTGACACCGGACAGACCCGCTGCCTTTTCATTTCCACCCAACGCATACACATGACGGCCCATAATCGTGCGGTTCATGATGAAGGAGTACACAACGATCAGTATGAACAGCAGCACGAGAATGTTAGGTATCCCCGCGTAGCTCGCGAGCATGAAGGTGAACAAATTGATGACCGCAGCTACCACAATCAACTTGAGTACAAATAAAGTTTGTGACGGAACCTCGAATCCATATTTAAGCTGAGAACGACGTTCGCGAAGTTCATTCACGATAAACCATACCGTGAGTGCAATACCGACAATGATGGATACCAGGTTATAACCGGTAGATGAAAAATCCGGTAGGAAGCCTGAACTGATTTTCTGGAAGCCCCCCGGAAATGGAGAGATCGATTGACCTTCCAGCACGATCATGGTCAATCCACGGAAGAGCAGCATCCCCGCCAATGTAACGATAAATGCCGGAATCCGTACATAAGCGACCCAGAACCCTTGCCATGCGCCGATTAACGCCCCGACCAGCAAAGATGCAATCACAGCGATCCATGCTGGAAGCTGCCAATCGACCATCATTATGGCGGCAACCGCACCGACAAAAGCGGCTATGGAGCCGACGGACAAATCAATATGTCCAGTGATGATAACCAGCACCATCCCGATGGCCAGCACGAGAATATAGCTGTTTTGCAGAATCAGATTGGTAATATTAATCGGCTTCAACAGCAGGCCGCCCGTCAGCACCTCGAACAAAATCATAATGACGACCAGCGCAATCATCATGCCATATTGGCGGATGTTATTTTTAAATAGTTTAGTTATGGTTTCCATGCTTCACGCCTCCTGACTTGGTCATATATCTCATCAACGTTTCCTGCGACGCGTCCTCACGGCTAACCTCTCCAGTGATCCGCCCAGCATTCATGACATAAATCCGGTCACACAAACCTAGTACCTCTGGCAGCTCGGACGAAATGACCAGCACTCCCTTGCCTTCAGCGGCAAGTCGATGAATAATCGTGTAAATTTCATATTTGGCGCCCACATCAATGCCACGTGTCGGTTCATCCAGAATCAGAATATCCGGCCCGGCAAAAATCCATTTGCTCAGCACCACCTTCTGCTGATTGCCGCCACTCAGATTACCCGTTTTCTGTAAAATGCTCGGCGCTTTGATGTTCATGCTTTTTTTCATTTCCTCTGCAACAACGACTTCCTCCTGCTCATTGACGACAGCGCCCTTCGTCAGCTTGTTCAGGCCAGTCAGCGAAATATTACGCTTGATATCATCCATTAGAATGAGGCCATACTCCTTGCGATCCTCCGTTACATAGGCAAAGCCGTTGTTGATCGCGTCCGTAACCGTGTTGTTCTGGATCGGCTTGCCGTCTTTAATCAGCTGACCGGAAATGTTGCGTCCGTACGACTTGCCAAAAATGCTCATTGCCAGCTCGGTCCGTCCCGCCCCCATCAGCCCGGCAATACCGACAATTTCACCGCGACGAATGTTCAAATTCACCTGATCCAGCACCTTGCGGTCTGCATGATGCTCGTGATACACCGTCCAATCCTTCACTTCCAAAACGACTTTGCCAATCTCCGCATGACGCTCTGGATAACGGCTGGTCAGATCACGTCCAACCATCCCGCTAATGATCCGATCCTCCGTGACCTCATCCTTTTTCATATCCAGTGTCTCAATCGTCTTCCCATCCCGCAAAATCGTAATTGAATCCGACACCTTTGCGACTTCATTCAGCTTGTGGGAGATGAGAATGCAGGAAATGCCCTGTCTTTTAAATTCCAGCATCAAATTAAGCAGATTTTCACTATCATCCTCATTCAACGCCGCTGTCGGTTCATCGAGAATAAGCAGCTTCACCTTTTTAGAGAGCGCTTTCGCAATTTCGACCAGTTGTTGCTTCCCGACCCCGATGTTCGTAACTAATGTATTGGGATTCTCACTCAAACCGACCTTGGACAGCAGATCGCGTGTACCCACAAAAGTCTCTTTCCAATCAATCACACCGCCACTGGCACGTTCGTTACCCAGATAAATATTTTCCGCAATCGAGAGATACGGAATCAGCGCCAGCTCCTGATGGATAATGACAATGCCCAATTCCTCGCTCTGCTTGATATCCTTGAACTCACACGTTTTGCCCTGGAAAACAATATCCCCTTCATAGGTTCCATGCGGATATACACCGCTTAGTACCTTCATCAGCGTCGATTTGCCCGCACCGTTCTCACCGCACAGGGAATGGATTTCGCCTTCCTTGACCTTGAGATTTACATTTTCCAATGCCTTCACGCCGGGAAAGGTTTTGGTAATTCCCTTCATTTCCAAAATGATTCCAGTCATGGAATACGCTCCTTTCGGTTGGATTCTTACTCTTATTTCAGTCCGATTTGCTCTTTGGTGTAATAGTGACTGCCGACAATGTCCTTTTCCACATTCGTCCGATCCACCGAGATTGGATCAAGTAAGTAGGCAGGAATGATCTTTTTACCGTTGTTATAGGATTCGGTGTCATTCACTTCCGCTTGCTTGCCCTGTAAAATGCTGTTGGCCATCACGACCGTTTGCTCAGCCAGCTTGCGAGTATCCTTAAATACAGTTTGCGTCTGCTCCCCAGCCACAATGGACTTGATGGAAGCCAGCTCTGCATCCTGCCCTGTAATGATCGGTAGCGGCTTGTTCGCTGATCCATATCCGACCCCTTTCAGGGATGAAATGATACCGATGCTAATGCCGTCATACGGGGATAGTACCGCGTCCAGATTGGCCCCTGAATAGTAGGCACTCAGCAGATTATCCATCCGCGACTGCGCTAATGCTCCATCCCATCGCAGTGTAGCGATCTGCGCCATCGTCATCTGCTTGCTGCGTACGACCAGCTTACCGGAATCAATGTACGGTTTAAGAACGGACATCGCACCATTAAAGAAGAAATAAGCGTTATTGTCATCCGGTGAACCACCGAACAGCTCGATATTGAAAGGGCCTTTGCCTTCCTTGAGTCCCAGCTTTTTCTCAATATATGCTGCCTGTAGTACCCCCACCTTGAAGTTATCGAAGGTCGCATAATACGTCAGATACGGTGTGTTGCGAATCAGACGATCGTAAGAAATGACCTGAATGCCTCGGTCGTGTGCCTTCTGAATCACATCCGTCAGCGTGTTTCCGTCGACCGAAGCGATCACCATAACATTGACGCCCTTGGTGATCATATTTTCGATTTGAGAGATTTGGTTTTCCACCACGTCCTCGGCGTACTGTAAATCCGTTTTATAGCCTTGCTCCTGAAACAACCGGACCATATTCTCCCCGTCTCCTACCCAACGCTCGGACGATTTGGTCGGCATGGAAATGCCCACATAGCCTTTTTCCTTGCTGCCCGTTCCACTCTCCGCCAGATTGCAGGCCGAAAGCATCAGGGCCAAAACCAGAAGCCAAACGACAACAGCTCCTTTTTTCATATGAAGTTCCCCTTTCCTCATGTGATGCGGGTCAATTTGAAGGTAAGTGCTGATTAGAGTTGAATTAGATAGCGCTTACATAAGTGAGGCAATGAGCGCCTCTCCTTTTTTTATGTGCAAACACATGGTATCATTCCAGGCCGGGAAAGGTCTTTGCTGGTTTTGAACTTTTTTTATAAAATTTTAACCTTTGTGATGGAGGGAAGTTGGAGGAGATAAAATGAAACTCATTGACTAAGTAATATGGCTTGTAAATAAATTAAAACAACTTCCACTTTATAATTTTTCGCTATACGGGACGCTTAAAAACAGAAAAAAAAGGGTAGCTCCAGTTTACCAAGCTGCCCTTTTGAATGTGCATATCATTGAAATATTTTCACAGTTAACTCTTACCTTCATCTACATCAATTAAAAACACCCGCTCCTGGAATCCGCCCCGTGCGTCGGCTTTGTCTGCCCGTAGCCTGTCCAGCTCTGCTGCATTCGCTCCATGTTCTTCTGCCAGCGCTCGGATGACTTCCAGCATATCCGCCAGCTCTTCCAGCGCATCCTGATCTTTGTCCGCTACAAAATATTCCTCGACTTCTTCACGAAGCTTGGTTCGCAGTTCCTGCTTGTATTCCTCTGGGTCCAAAATGCGTGTCCGACATTCCTCGCCCTGAGACATAATGATATGCGGAATCCGATCTCGTACCAGTTTGTTGTATGTAGGCATATGAAATACACCCTTTCTGTTATAGAACTTTAAGTCGTAATCCAACATCTTCCTTTTCGTCATTATATCATTGGCTCAAAAAGAATCGGGTATTATTGATAAAAGATCTAACGACTCATTAAATGGATTTTCTTTATAAATAGATGGATATCGCTTAGATGGATCAGCTACGATCCGATGTGACAGAGACTCTAGAATAGAGTCCGTTTTATAAAGCAACTTGTCTACTTCCCCCAGCTTCATCGGCTCTTTAGTTACATCATCTTCTCCCGAAACCAGATAATGTACCGTGCCGATAAACAGCACCATATCTAAATTGGGCTCAGCCTCTGTGTGAATTAAAGGGAACAGGTCAGTGACGGATAAACGAATATACGATGGAATGATTTGGTTTCGATGAACATAAATGGCCTTAGCCATAGAAAACAGCGCACGATCACAAAGAATGAGGCAGTTTTGAAACTGATGATGGTCGCGCATCATTTGTGCAAGCTTGATTTGGTATTCGGCAAGTTTTTGAAAATCCATCATGCAAATAAATATGTAGGTGTCGCTGTACTTAGGCAGTTTGAAATCGGAAACACTATGTAGTTGGGGACCTAAGGAGTAATGTTTCAAGGGGAATCAACTCCTGAATTAAAATTTCATAAATGAAGGTTTTGCAAAATCCTTAAACAAATGTGAGCAACGTAGCACAATTATGTAACCATCAAGATGTATAATTTTCTAGCTATCGGACAAGCTTCCTAATAAATATTACTATATAGTAGTTTTTAATTCAATTTACTTACTAACACTTATTAATTAGATGTAACTCTTTCTCTACACTTCTAACTAGAGGATTTTGCAAAATCCAATAAGCGACTTCCAATAAATAATATATAGATCGAGATGATCTCGTTCGTCTATATATTACATTTCGGAGCGATTGGAATCGAATTTTGTGAAATTCTTACTATAGAGAGGTGTAATCATGTCAGAACTTTTAGAATTAGTCGGTACGCGTATTCGAGATATTCGAAAGTCTAAAGGACTTTCCCAAGAAGCATTAGCCGAAAAAGCAGGATTCAATTCGAGTTATATTGGTTTCATTGAGCGTGCGGAGAGAAATATATCTTTGAAAAATCTGGAGAAAATAGCGAAGGCATTGAACGTGGGCGTCTATCAGTTGCTTACATATGTAAAGGACAATGATGAGCTTACCGAAGAAGATTCGAGTATAAAAACCATTTTGACTCTCCTAAGAACTCGTGAATCCAAAGATACTGAGCTGGCATTAAAGATTCTTACAGACATCTTTATAAGAATCGATGAACGATGAAATAAAAAAGGAACTGCGCTTTGCAGTTCCCCACCAATCCCTTACGACAATGCCAACATCGCTTTCATATCTTCCTCTGCTGTTGTAATCAGCTTCAAGCCAAACATCTCCACCAGCACATCCAGTACGCCAGAAGAAATAAACTCAGGCGGCTTCGGTCCAATGCGAATATCCTGGATGCCAAGGCTGAACAAGCCTAGCAGGATGGCGACCGCTTTTTGCTCAAACCAGGACAGTACAATGCTGACAGGCAGCTCGTTCACCGTACAACCGAAAGCATCCGCTAATGCCAGAGCGATTTTCACAGTAGAACCCGAATTGTTGCATTGCCCCAAATCAATATAACGTGGAATGCCGGTATCTCCAACGGTGCCATAATCCACGTCATTAAAGCGGAATTTACCACAGGACGTGGTCAGAATGACCGTATCGTTCGGCAAGGATGTAGCCAGCTCGCGATAATAGTTGCCGCCTTTGCCTGGTGCGTCGCAGCCTGCAATGACAAAGAAACGACGGATATGCCCGTCTTTAACCGCCTGAATAATCTCAGGAGCCAGCCCGATAACCGTCTCGTGATGATATCCAGTTGTAAGCACCTGCTCTGAATCTACATCTGCGGCTGGCAGAGCCAACGCGCGCTCGATCAATGGAGAGAAATCGTCGTCCATGATCTTGGCTACTCCCTCCAGCCCGGCTACTTCATAAGAGAAGAAGCGGTCTGCATACGTGCCTTTAATCGGCATTACACAGTTCGTCGTAGCCAGAATTGCGCCCGGGAACTCTTCGAACAGTCTGCGTTGATCGTACCAGGCCTTACCGATATTCCCTTTGAGATGTGCATATTTCTTCAATGCTGGATAACCGTGAGCAGGCAGCATTTCTGAGTGGGTATAGATGTTGATGCCCTTACCCTCCGTCTGGCGCAGTAATTCCTCCAGCGCATACAGATTATGCCCGGTCACGACGATGCATTGGCCTTCGATTTTATTCTGGCTGACTGTAATCGGCTGCGGAATGCCAAAACGATCCGTATGCGCACGATCCAGCACATCCATGATCCGTACAGCCGCATTTCCGACCTTCATCGCCATCTCCAAATGTTCTTGTACATTAAAGTTAGAATTGGTTAAGGTCATATATAACGCTTCATGCGTGATGCGATCTACCTCAGGATCGGTATAGCCCAACTGGCGAGCATGTGTCGCATAGGCAGCAATCCCTTTTAATGCAAAAATCATCGTATCCTGCAAGCTCGCTATCGTCTCATCCTTCCCGCACACCCCAACTACTTTACACCCGCCACTCGGCGTCTGTTCACACTGATAACAAAACATATCGTTTTCCTCCAAATATTTATAGATATTTGTTCGTTATCCCCAGCGTAACAAACCCCTGAATGCGTAGGTGTGATTACACACACATTTTTTCTTACAGTTTATTATTAGACAGTGTGGGACTCATCCCCCATTTCAATCCTTCCTACTCCACCGTGTTTTCTTGAATTCCCCCGCCTTTACGGTACTGCACAGGGGACACGCCCATAGTCTTTTTAAAAGCGGTGCTGAAATAGTGCTGACTGTCGTAACCCGTACGTTCTGCTATATCATAGATAGACAACGTCGTGGAATCCAACAGCTGCACTGCTTTACGGATACGGGCACGCGTGACGAGGGTCACGAAGCTGTCGTTGAGCTCCTTTTTGAGCACGCGGCTGAGATATACGGCGGATACTTGTAGCCGCGAAGCAAGGGCTTCCAACGTCAGTTCCCGATCGGCGTAATCTTCCTGAATGAGCTGCCGGGCCCGACGTACAATGGGAGACAGCTGCGATTCGCCATACACTCGATCCCGACTCACCCGGTACGCGTCAATTGCACCTTCTAGTCCACCCGCGTTGGACTCCACATGCGTATGAACCGCTATATTCAAGTAGCGTCCAATCGCCTGTTCCATGGAAGCGCCTATCGTCTCGGGTGCCTCCTGCCACAGACATATGCCGATCAGCCCGTTCGCATCGCGGAACAACACATGCGGTCGGTCCTCCAGCAGTTCGCCAATAATATTTTCAGCGGCAAAAAGAAACAACTGACGGTCATTCTCACGCATAATCGTCTGCCGTGCCTCTGCCGCAGGCCACCGTACCACACCGATCTGAGCAGGCGGTCGCGATGGAAGCCGTAAAAACGCCAACTGTTCCATGATGTCTTTTCCCGTGTGTTGCCCTTCCATCCATTCCAGGCAAAAACGCTGGCGCAGCAGCGGAATATTCCGTTCAATCTGTCCGGCGGCTTGTTCTACATAGGCGGCACGCTTATGCTCTTCGTCCATTCGCTGACGAAGCCGCAACAGTGCAGCATGAAGCTGATCCGCATTTACCGGCTTCAAAATATAATCCTCTACGCCAAGTCGGACAGCCTCCTGCGCATAAGCAAATTCATCATGCCCGGAAATGATCAGACAGCGGCATTCTGGACGCTCTTCCCGCAGCCGCCGAATCAGTTCAATCCCGTCCATGAACGGCATATTCATATCGACCAGCACGATGTCGATATGAAGCTGACCCACCAGCTCCAGCGCTTCTTCTCCGTCCTCCGCCTCTGCTGCCACCTCCATGCCCAGTGCCGTCCAATCTATGCAATCTCGTATCCCCTCACGAATGATCGGCTCATCATCTGCGATCAATACTTGGTAACGTTTTGCTGTGCCTATGGTCACTTCTGTTATGGCCTGGTCAATCAGACTCGCCGTTGTCGAGTTGTGTGTGGCCTTTGATTTCGTCATCCTGACCCTCTCCTTTTTCATAAGGCTTCTTCAGTTGCGCCATATCCAGCAGCAACGGATGAGTGATCGTCACGCAGGTACCTGTCCCTTCTTTGCTCTCCAGTACAATTCCATATTCCTCGCCAAAAGACAACCGGATACGCGCTTGTACATTCAGCATGCCATAGCTCCTGCCATGGGTACTAACTCCCTTTTGCTTCTGCTTTACTTCCATCGCCTCCAGGGGGATTTCCAGCCATTCACGCAATTCACGCAGACGGTCCGCCGTCATCCCTGCGCCATCGTCACGTACCGTCAGCAGCAGCTTGTCGCCCTCAGCTTTAGCTTCTATCCAAATCGTGCCTGGACCACGTCTGGCCTTGATGCCGTGATAAATCGCGTTTTCCACTACAGGCTGAAGCATTAACTTCAACACGAACAGATCCTTTAGCTCGTCAGGTAGATTCAATTCCCAGCGAAGTCGGTCACGATAGCGGGTTTGCTGGATTTGCATATAGCTAGATATATGCTCAATCTCGGAGCGCAGTGGAATAAAGTCATCCCCCTTACTCAGCCCGAGACGGAACAATCTCGATAGCGATCCCACCATATCGGACACGTCGTCTGCTCCATTTTTTCGGGCCATCCAATGAATCGTATCTAGCGTATTGTATAGAAAATGGGGCTTAATATGCTCCTGAAGGCTGCGCAGCTCGGCATCCCGTTTTTGCCGTTCCCTCAGTTCGCTAAGTGACATGAGACGGCGAATTTGCTCCAGCATTCGGTTAAAGCTCCGCCCCAGCATTCCAACTTCATCCCCACGGTCACTCCATTGGCGAACTGTAAGATCCCCTGTCTCTGCCGTCCGCATATAGGACATCAGCCGGAAAATTGGCTGCGCAATGGAACTCGACAATCGCAAGGATGCCGTTAAGCCAAATAGACATACAATGAAAACAAAACAGATGACATAGAACTGAATTTGCCGCACTTCCAGTGTAGATTCGCGTGCCGGGAATACCCCCACTGTTCTCCAGCCCGTGAATTCGGAAGCCCTGAACATGAACAGCAATTCCCTGCCCCCAGCTTCACGGGTAAACATCCCGCTGTCACCTGCCCCGAACCATTGCGGCGGGATACGCTCAATCAAAGGCATATCCGGCCTGTACACGCTGCGCCCCTCAGCATCTGTCACCATTAAATACCCGCTTTTGCCCAGGGTTACATCTCTGGCAGCCTGCGATACAGCCCGCAGCTTGAGGTCAATCATAATCGCGCCTAGCACGCGTCCGGTTTCCGGATCTGTAACCGAGCGAACGACGGAGACAATTTCACTGTCCTTGTACCGGACATGAGTGGTCACATTACGGTGGCTCGGCTGTCCTAGCACAGTGAATATGCCTGCATGCTGCGCCGCCTGTTGGTACCAGCCTTCTTCCGTCAGGCTACGCGTGCTTCGAGCGTACATTTCGTTGCTGATATAGTCGCCTTTTTCGTTCACGATCAGAATCCCTGCAATTTCAGGATATAACGTGGTATAGCCCTGCAAAAATTGCTTCATTTTATACAGCGTATCCTGCTCCTGTACAGAACTTAATGCCTGCTTGGAAGTGAGAGTCTGGTTTTCCGGCGTTACGATACTCACATGACCCGCGTGTCCGTCAGCCAGCGTCTTCCCTTTCCAGAACTCCCCGATATCGGGGTTAAAAGCAATCAGATACGTCATGTTTTGCAAATTTTCCATTTTGGTGTCCAGCGCTTCGTTCACCTTGCCAATCAATTGCATCGTATGGTCTTCCACCTGCCGCTCAATAATCCGTTCCACCGTCCAATTGACCAGCAGACCTAATCCCAGCGAAGGCACAATGCCGAACAACAGGAACAGCAGCATGAGCTGATAACGTAAAGGCATATTGCGCAAGCGTAACCGCGGTATCGTTTGGCGCACCCCTAATTGGATACGCTCCCAAAATTTATTTCGCATAATAATCATCTACATTCGCCCGGGTGACCACGGAAATCCCAGTATCTACCCGCACGGGCAACGGAGTGTTGTCTCCAGTGGAAGAAGGTGCAGGAATCGTCAAATGATGATGCAGATGGAACAAATATTGAAGCGACCAATAACCCATATTCCATGTTCCCTGGGCAATCGTTGCCGAGATTGTCCCACCACGAATCATATCCAATGTCGCTTTATTCGTATCAAAAGAAATGATTTTCAGCGGATGGCTGTTTTTTTGACTCAGTACCGCTTCACCCACACCTGCCCCTCCCGTTGCATCGGTCACAAAAATGCCCGCCAGTTTCGGATAAGCTTTCATCAGTCTCTGCGACTCATCCCGGGAGACCATCGCGTCTGCGCGGCCATCTGCGACTTCCACCACCTTCATCGCAGGATACTGCCGTTGAATGGTATCGCGAAAGCCACGCGAGCGTTCCTCATGATTTTGCTGTCCAGGCAGCGTCAGAACAGCGACCTGACCTTCTCGTCCCAACAGCTCTGCCATTTTATCCGCAGCGGTCACGCCCGCCTTATAATTATCCGTGCCCAAAAAGGAATACGCCCGGCTCCCCGGCGCTTCGGCATCAAACAGTACCACAGGAATGCCCGCATCCAGCGCCTTATTAATCACCGGAATCAGGGAATGAGGATCAATCGCAGAAATCGCAATCCCTGCGGGTTTACGAGCAATCGCTTGCTCAATAACGGTCGTCTGCTCCTGCGCATCATAACGGGTAGCTCCCCGATACTCCACAGTCACCCCCAAAGCATCACCCGCATCCTCGAAGCCCTTGAGCCCGCTTTTCCAATACTCCAAACCGGACTGGAACGTAATCATTATATAGGTCTCTCCGATACTGCCTCGCAGCCCTTTATCCTCCCAAGTGCCATTTAACGGGCCAGATTGTTCATACCTGAACACATAGAGAGCAAAGGCCGCAATCAATAGCATATATACCAGCAGCGTTTTTTTCATCCTTCCTCTCCTCTTCCTGTGTGTATCCTTAAGTTATAAATTCACTTTAATTTATTCTGGTTTTACTTGATTGTAAACGCAATCATATTAAATTGGAACTACTTCACTCTTCTTACTTTCAGGTGGCGTTAATCCTGCACTAATGTTTCTACGTTACAATACCTACAATTGTGCTAGGGAAAACATGTGCATATCTTGCGGAAAAGGAGTGATATGGATGAGCAAGCCGCGTATCGCGGAGTGGACAGAACTACGGGGCCTTGCCTACCTCGCTGTCGTGCTTCAGCATTGCATTGGCGAATATATTTATCGCAGCGACATCCAACAGCCAGATTCTGTTATGCTCGCAATGCTGTATCATTTGACACGTTTCGGCACACCGACGTTCGTTTTCCTGTCTGCGGCGCTGCTTTTTTATAATGGCAACAAACCGATTGGCTATCCTCGCTATATTGGCAGGCGGTTTCGAGATATTTATGTTCCTTTCCTTTGCTGGAGTGTTATTTATTGGGTATGTACTCAAAACTGGTCAACGGCGCAGTGGGGAAATATTTACTTTTATAAAGGTATGTTCGAGGAAATGATCATCCCCGTCAGCGGATATCATCTATGGTTTGTAGTGATGATCTTTCAGTTTTATATTTTGTTTCCTTTATTTGCAAAAGCAGCCGGGAAGGTTCAAGCGTTTCTACGTCGTTACAGCACGAAAAGACGCAAACAGCTTGTTTTGGCTATTATGCTGATTGCCGCTACGGTTTATGCTTTGCTGTTACAATGGTCCTACTATGACATGTCTGCATGGAGCACTGGGTTGCCGTCCTTTTGGCAGACTCTGCTGGATTATCGCACCTATAACTTTGTCATGTACTTTTTCTATTTTATGCTGGGCGCAGTATGTGCTTACATGACAGACACCTGGCGTGGACTGGCCAAACAGACGTTGCCGTGGAATGTATTTGTGTTCATTGGTTTGTTCATGCTCATGGGTCACACGATGCTGATCCAGTCGGGTGTTACGATCAATCTCAATATTTCCACCTATTTGAAGCCAAGCACCTTTGTGCTCATTGTGTCGCAGCTGCTTTTATTGTACGGACTGCTGCTCCATTTGCAAAAAGATACACGATCCGAGCCGTTTCGCCGTATGCTGAACTGGATCGGGCGTTATTCTTTTGGAGGATATCTGGCCCATGCGCTCGTGCTGGCCTTCATATCCTACTACACCCGCCCGCTTGCACTGGGCGATCATCATTTTACAGCTACGCTCATTACGTTTATCGTCGTGGCAAGTGTTTCTCTGGGCATCAGTTGGCTTTTTGCCCATCTGCCCGGCGGCAACTGGATTGTTGGCTCCAAAGGAAGACAGCGGTTGAACTGGCATTCGTTTCGTTTCCAGTTCCTTTCCTCCAAACGTGCTTCCAAAAGCACGCAGGAGCTTGGCTAATCTTATGCGTCTGTTTTTCAGCATGGGGTTATGATTCCAATGAACTTTGGCAGGGCTCACTTATTGAGCTCTGCTTTTCTGTGCCTTAGTATGCCGTCCCCTCAAAAAGATGATTAACATTTTATGACATGAATATGTATTTTATTTTAAAATAAGTCATTATATAGAATAATAAACGTTACGCGGGAGAAGTCATAGTTTTGCATACCAAAGAAGGGAGAGGATGGACTAAACATAGTGAGGTAGCTTCTTGGTCTGAAACATACGGTTGTACTGATTAATCAGTTCATCCAAAAGCATAGACTGCTCAAGTACACAAGCATGTCCGAAGCCATACTCTTCGTAAAGATCATGCAAATGTTGTCTGGCGTGTTCCATCTGTTGAATTAACGTTACCGTTTCATACCTGTTCATCCTGCATACCTCCTAATGAATCTCATTTTAAGGAGGGATGTACAAATACGTCATGATCTTTTTTGAGTCGAAAAATTACAAAATAATACAAAAAAAGACCAGCAATAAACTGGTCCATGGTAATGAATGAGTGCTTAGTCAAGATCCACCGACGTGTCCTTGTGTTTGGATCGTGCCATGGCTTAGATTTCCAGCTTGGACTGGTACTGTGAATACCAGTAAAAAGCTAGTTACCGCCAAGAAGAAAGCCATCCTTTTGATCATTTTTCTCCCACACCTCCTCATAAATAGATTGGAACTGTGTCTGTGTTTCGGGAGCCGCATGTGTTTTGAAGTGAAAAAATAATCCAAAACAATTGGCAATAAGTAGTACATGATTAATTGTAACAGCTTTTTCAAACGCGTTTATTAAACATTTGAAACCATATAGGTATCTGCCTTTATTTAGGCTGTACTTAGCCATTTTGTACCAGAAGCGTACGTACTCTTCCGGTAAAACCTGCTGTGTATACATGTCTGAAGATGACGGTTCTTGATAAGCCTCAATTTGGGATTCAAAACGCTGAAGGATATGGTCTACATCTACATTGTACCGATTAGCAACTTCAAGAACGTTTAGTAGCTCGGCAAAAATCTCATTTTCGGCAGCCATATGTTCTACGTAATCGGGGAGAACACTAATATCCCCGGACATAAGCCTATTGACGTAAGTATTAATTTTCGCCCATTGCTGATATTGTTTCTTCCAATAAAGTGAATCAGGGTCCTTCTCCTTTACCCAACTTAGATCGGTATAACCTCGGATATGTTCTAATGCCTGTTCATGATCTCCTTTTGCATCGCAAGCATTAGCACACAGCAATTCGGAGTAAACTATGTATACAAACAGTGGCCTGCTTAGCTTTTTTCGTGGCTCTGTTCCTTTTCGCTTAGAGTTATGAACCAAATTATATTGGATCTTTCCCATTTGACCCATTCGATGTGCAAATTCATACACCTTGTCCCACATACTTAATGATCTGTACACGTTCGCCAAATCTTTTAATGCATCTAATTGCTCTATCTCGTCTAAACGATCCACAAAAGGGGCAAATTCAATGGCAGCTTGAAGATTTATAGCTCTATCTTGTCCAATATTGATTTGGAACAAACGATACTGGCAGATCGCCAATCGCTCTGAATGCTGCTGCTTCTCACTTTCAGCCACTTTTTTGTAAAGGTAAGCCGCTGCTTCATTGTAACCGTCTTTGTATACATTTTCGGCAACTTCAAAGAGCGATGGCGGATAATTAGGGTTATCCAATAACAGAATTACAACTCGCTGCAAGCAGTCCAGTCGTCCTAGCTCAATACATCGGTATAAGAAAGGGCTAATTTTTTTCCAGTTGAGCGGAGATTCTTCAATACATTCTTCAATATAACGTTCGTAAAAATAATCCGGTGGTAAATTCATTCCCGCAGTAATGCTATCCAGTTGGTGAACAGAAATAGATCGGTTACCGGTCACAATGCTACTAACTGTACCTACATTCAAATCAATCGTGTGACCAAACTTGGTCATCGTTAAGCCTTTTCGTTTCAAATAGGTTTGAATTTCTGCCTGTATCGTAGGTGTGATTTCCATATATAAACCACCCTTTCAGCATTTTCATAAAATTTCAATTTCAATAAACAATATAGTTTGGAAACTAATAGTATAATTATTGATTTTCCTTCACGATAATACCATCTTTTGGAACAAACATAAATGCTTTTACTTTATTGATTTTTATATTTTTATTAGGAGATCATTGGATGTTGGACAATGGAAGGAGAAGATCACTTGAAAAATACAGGTATGACACGTCCATTGGATACGTTAGGTCGAATTGTTATTCCTAAAGAGATGCGAACCTCTATGGGCA
Organism: Paenibacillus sp. MZ03-122A; assembly: GCF_024213325.1. Taxonomy (NCBI): domain Bacteria; kingdom Bacillati; phylum Bacillota; class Bacilli; order Caryophanales; family Paenibacillaceae; genus Paenibacillus; species Paenibacillus sp. MZ03-122A. Next base: position 182,879 of record NZ_JANAVI010000007.1, read on the forward strand.
TTCAAGCTGGTGAGTCCTTAGAATTTTATTTAGATTGTGAAACAGGTTTATTGAGTATGCGGAAGTATATTGGAGTCTGCTGTCACTTATGCTATTCGATTCAGGATTTAAGCTATTTCAGGGATTCATTTTTATGTAAAAAATGCATAAACGATCTGAAGGGAAATATAGGCGTGAGTCCATTACCTGTTCCTGTCGTAAAGAAACCTGCGTACAAGGAAAAAAGTAACCATCGGTCGTCTTCATAACAATTAGTTGAAAATCTAAGAAAACTCATGCGCGAGCATCCAACAGCCAAGCAAGGCGAATATGCTGAATGGCTCGGCGTATCCCAAGGCCGTATTTCCCAGCTTAAAAGCTGTTATAGGTATCGCTCGGCTCACATTCTAGCAAAGCTAAATAACCAGTCGCTGGTTGATTTCGTGCGACTGGTTATTTCAACTTTTCATTAGTAGGAAGGACTACAGGGGATAAATCATGATAGACCGACAGAACTGACTGCTGTGACAAATATCGCTTACAAAGCCTACCACTTTTGAGATGGTGTAGATACACGAAACAGTACACGAATGGAGAACTTATGAAAACGACAGGAAAGAATAAGAAATCTTCGCAGAAGCGATCAGCCTCAGTCTGTACCTGCATCAATCTGCGCCGTTCCTCGATGGCTGTTACGGGACTGTATGACCGGTATCTGGCCCCGAGCGGACTCAATATTAGCCAATTCTCGCTGCTCAAGCACTTAACTGCACTGGGCCCCGCAAGTGTAAGTGAATTGGCGCTGGAGATGCGGCTCGACCGGACCACGATTGTTCGCAATTTGAAAGCGCTGGAGCATAACGGGTATGTGGAGGATACATCTGCTGAGGGCAGTCGCAACCGCTGCCTTACTCTGACGGAGAGGGGAAGAACGGTATACAATGACGCAGCAGGGCTTTGGGAGGAGGCGCAACGTTTTTTGCAGGAGTCATTGGGAATCGGACAGTTGCAGATACTCAACACACTCTTATCCAAGATTGAAAATTTGGATGGATATTAGACGGCTCCTCATCCAGGTGGAGTTGTGTTCAATTCGTGTATATACACGAAAAAGATCGAAATGTTTATTGCGGTATCAAGGGAAGCTTTACTGTGAACAATAACCACGGAGAGGGATGTGGATAGGATGGTTGAATCCGTACCGGATATGAGAGAAAACATTGCAGCCGAGATGAAAACCTATGTGAGCGAAGACAAAGGCAATGTTTGTGAAGAACTGCGGAGTCCTTATTACGAGGAGCCGATTATCCAATTTGCTGCGGCTAATGATCCTTTGTTTGAGGAGTACAAAAGAGTGGTGGGGCCCGATCACGCCACGCCGCAGGAAGCATTTGAACGTTCCTTTGGAACGGGGAGTTTTGATGGAGGCACCGTTATCAGCGTTGTGCTACCGATTAGCGAGACGATCCGTAAGGCTAATCGTGCGCAAAAAGAAAGAGCCTCAAGGGAATGGGCGCTGCTGCGGACCTTTGGCGATGAATATTTTGTACAGTCTGCAAGGCGGCATTTGGCGGGATACTTAACAGGCCTTGGTTACCGTGCGGTTGCACCGCTGGATACGGATTGGTACAGCATCCATGGCGCCGAGGGGGGGGCCGATCTCCAACTGGTCGGAGCGCCACATTGCATATGCTGCGGGTCTCGGCACCTTCAGTATCAATGACGGCTTCATCACCGAAAAAGGAATTGCCATCCGCCTGCTGTCCGTGGTGACCGATCTCAAGGTGCCGCCTGATGCCAGAATATCAGCCACAGGACATACTGGTAACTGCCTGCTATGCAGCAAGGGCATCTGCGGTGTATGCATTACCCGCTGCCCTGTGCAGGCCATCAGCAAGGACGGCGGACATGACAAAATCGCCTGCATGAATTTTGTGTACGGACAGGCATCACGGGACTTTGCGGTTCTAAACGGCGGCGAGGCCAAATCGGGTGCTGGCTGCGGACTGTGCCAGACCAAGGTACCCTGCGAGAGCAGGAATCCAATGCGTACTGCCCGGTGAATATGGAAACCTTGAGGACCGCCATTCTCAAGGTTTTTTAGTGTAAAAAGATACTCATTTAGTTTTCGTTAGCCGAGGTTGAGGGCGTCCCTGCCTCATGTTTTAATTGAGCTTCATTCGAAGCCCCGGACTTACGATCGAATGTAATCGGGCCTTTACGGTTCACAAGCCGTTTCAGATCCACGGTCATTTCATTCTTCAATTTATCAATGAGCTGGTCTTCTTTGATGCCTTTGCTTTTAGCAACCTCGGCCAACGACTTCCCTTGTCCCAGCTCTTTCTCTAACTGGACAGGAGTGATGCCCAGCAACCTAGCTACTTTCTCGTTGAGATGGTGATTCAAGCCGCCAGGCCTTTTACCGTGCCTATGTCTGTGAACATGCCCATGTCTGTGGTCGTCCTGTGGTTCAACATTCCATTGGAGGGCTGCCCCTTGGATAGAGTCGTTGGGAGTGAGAGTTTTCAACGAATTACCCAGTTCGGTCCCGGAAGCTCCTGCTGCACCCGCAGTACCATACATCATCACTCCTCCATATAGGATAGCAGCGGTCAATTTCAATTGTTTTTTCATGTTGCAGACCCTTCTTTCATCCTTTTTCATCTATATTTTCTCTTTCTGCTTTTTTTATTCATTCCCTATGTTTTTTCACAACATTCTCAATGTAAAAATAACAAAATATTGAAATTTGCAATCTGTTGTATAATGGCGGGTAACAACTAGAAATCGCTATAAAAATATTCATAAGAGATGCAGGTGATGGCGATGGAATGGTATTTTGCATACAAAGACGAATTGGAAAAAGTATTTCGTCAAGCAGAGGAACGGACGTCCACGTTTCCAGCTCCCTTTCAGCAGGAGGGTTTGGACTTTCTGGCGCGTTTTAATCCGTTGCGGGAAGACAGCACGCGTAATTACATATGCTATTTGCTTCCATTTTGGCTGCAAGAACTCACCGGACTCTCCCCCGAAACATGCCGCAAGCTGTCACTTGGCAACGTGTTCGTCATGGCTCACTATTTAATTCAAGATGATGTGATGGACACAGCAGCAGACAACCGTAAAACGCAACTCGCCTTAAGCCAGCTCTTCTATACCGAGTGTATAAGCGTATATCGGGACCTTTTTCCGGCAACCTCTCCTTTTTGGTCATATGCCCGAACGTATGTTGATGAATGGGCCGTTAGTGTGATATCCGAAGGAACAGAGGACTATTTTCAAGGAGAAAGAAATAAGGTCGCGCTGAAAGCAAGTCCATTAAAAATGGCCGGAACGGGTGCTTTACTGCTCGCAGGCCGTGCCGATCTGATCCAGATCATTACAAATATGACAGACTTGGCGCTACTCGTACTTCAAATGTCGGATGATTGGGCGGATTGGGCAGAAGATTTGGTCGAACATAGCTATAACTGTCTTTTGTCCCATATCAGTGCTGAGCAAAAGACAGCTTACTGTGAAGGATTGGGACCCAAACAGATTCAGGAAGCAATTTATGTACGCGGTGCGCTCGCCAGCTATGTGAACATTGCCGATCAAGCAGTCCAACAGTTAGAGACCCTGGAGCCTTCTATCCATGGCCTACGTAGCTTTGCACATTCTATCGCAGCAGAACTGGGCGAAGTGGCGGCGGAAATTGAAGGCGGACGCTCGCATTTGAGAAGAGGCGGACTTGACTACTGGCTCTCCAAAAATATGAAATAATGCTAGATTTTTCTGAGCCTTTCGTGGTATACTGACTAGGTAAATATAACCAATTGAATGAGAGGGTGATTTTTGATGGCTACTGAAGTTCTTCAAACACAAGTCATTCAAAAAGCTTGGGAGGATGCCAGTTTCAGAGAGAAACTGATGACAGATCCCAAATCTGCAATTCGTGATGTGTTAGGAGTCGTGATCCCCGATCATATCCAAATCAAAACGTTAGAGGAAACGCCTGATCAGTTTTTTCTGGTAATTCCTCCAGACCCCTCCGGCGTGCTTGCTGCATCCCAGAAACCTCGCTCGATGTGGTAAATTAGTTGTTCATGCTTATTTAATCTATATTCCTTACTCTCATGTGGGTGGGCTCAGCAAGTTTCCCTCCGTTTTCTCCGAATGCAAAAAAGCCGGATATTATCCGGCTACGGGGAAGCGGATGGTCGCTTCTGTTCCCACCCCTTTTGAACTTGTAAAGGTTATTTTGCCATTCATCGTTTCAATAATCCGAAAAGTCACCATCATCCCCAAACCCGTGCCTTTTGTCTTATTCGAGAAATAAGGCTCACCTAGTCTGGATAAAGTCTGAGCATCCATCCCTTCACCATTATCCCGAATATGAATGACAGCTTCTCCGTTGTCCACATAAGCCCATATATGAATATGACCCTGATCTCGCAGCGCTTCAATGCTGTTTTTGATGATATTGATGAACGCTTGCTTGAACTTGGAGGAATTCCCGCGCACTTTGATTTCCTGGGGAATATCCAGTGAAATTTTTCCACCTTGCAAATTAGCCATTGGACTGATGATTCCTTCAATATGTTTGAATTCATTCAATATGGTCAACGTTTTGGTTTGGTCAAATTCTGGCTTGGCAAAAGTCAGAAAATCAGTAATAATCGCGGAGGCTCGATCCAGTTCCTCCAGAGCGATATGTAGATAGTCTTTATTTTTACCATCCTCCTGCTTGCTCATCAACTGAAGAAATCCACGTGTAACCTGAAGGGGATTACGTACCTCATGAGCTACAGATGCAGCCAAATCGCTAATAATCTCCATTTTCTCCGAACGTTGAAGCTCATTATTGAACATCTCCAGTTCCCTGGAATACCGAACCACCTGCTTGTGCTTTTCTGCCAGCCTTCTGCCCAAAATCGCGATCAACGCCAGTACAAAACCGAACACGCCCCATTTCCACAAAAACATATTGTAGTGTCCGTCCAGAATGAAGAACCAGCTCAGTTCCCCGATAGAGATGACTGCAAAAAATGCAAAGCCTGTCGATAAAATGATCGCTTCGTGATCACCTTTAAGTGCCATGCGAACCGAAGCAAATACCAGCAGTATCATTAAGGCGACGAGTAATATACCCAAGATGACTACACTAAAAAAATAATATATATCGTTCAACCGCTCCTGTGCTCCTAAATTCACAATCATCAGGGTAAAGCATAACAAAGAGTATGCGGTTAACAACTTTCTGAATTTGCGAATCAGTATAATCGAATTGATATTTTGTTCAAAAAAGAAGGCTAATGAAGGCAGCAGAATAAATAGTGCCACATCAAAAAGTTGTAAGTACAGCTTGCCATAGCCGCGATAGAATGTATACAAGAATGGTGAATACGTTACGATCATCAGACCAATAGACAATACTATCGCACTTAGGGACAGCCACATAGCCATACTCGGACGGAACATGAAAAATGAGCAGATCAGTAGTACTAGTGCCATAAAGATAAACGTACTGCCCAGTACAATATCTAAAACATCCATTCTGACCAAGGTCCCTAACAAATCACGATAATCACCGGTCATCACATTGCCGATAATGCCCAGTCTATTCTTACTGCTTTCCGTCCATATGTATAATGTTTTACCGCTGTCTTCCGGCTTCAGCGGAATCAGAATACGATTATTCTCATAATTGTACCCACGGTAGGATTCGTAAAAATTGGTCCCATCTTTATACAGCGTAATATGCCTGCCATAAATATTTTCAAAAAGTACCGCTGGCGTTTCATCATTTAGCGAAGGTAACTTAATACGAATCCAGGCAGAGCCTATATTACCGGGCTGCCTAAGCAGTTGTGTATCATTTTCAATATGCATCCAGACCTTACTGGAATCCTTTACCTCATCTAAAGAGCCATCCTCGTTTACCGCTCCCCATCTCATATCCCAGGAGGGTATCTTATAATCCCTTTCCGGGGTCATTTTGGCCGCATAGGCGGAGTAGCCCAGCGACAACAACACAATGACCGCTAGCAGGGTGGCGACAGCTTTGGGCACATGCCTCATATTAAGCACCTCAAAGTTACATAGTAGGATTTACAAGTTTGTATACGTTTTAACATTTTTTACGTCCTGAAATTATATTATTCTATACGATGATGTGCATACCTTCTTCATTAGTAGGGTATCATGTTCTTTTTACTCATTTTTTGTAAAATCTTCATATTGATTAATGATCATTTCCTGTTCGCGCCGCTCCTTCTGCTCTCTAAGCCCCAACCATGGTTCACAATCTTCATCCTCATAGATCGTCCAAATATCGGAAAATAAATAATCGCGTATTTCTACTATTTTTCCAGCCTGTCCGCCATCTGTCCAGTATAAGCCTTCCGGGCGCCGAATGAGGGTACGGGAAAATCCCGGGGTAGATGCCTTTTGACCTACTCGGATACGACTAATCATCGGACCAAACATGTACCATTCCAATTCATATCCCTCCCTATCCTCTTTATCATATCACAGCAGTTACCAAAAAAACGCTAATTGAGAATGGGCATATCCCTATTCGCATGATTTTAACTTCCTACAGACACACTAACTCAAGGTTTAGCCGTTCTACTGTTTGGGTAAGGTCGGAATAAGCAACAAAAAGTAAAGGAGCTGAGCAACATGGCCAATCGTGATGATCGAGTTAATGAGCTACATGACAATGATTTTGAGCCTTCTCTGCAAAATGCAGAAACCAACTGGGAGAATCTAACCGAGGGCCCAGATACTCCTCTCGAAGACGTCCCAGATGCCGATGAACTGACACCGAACAGTCCTGTTGACCCTTCTGCTCCTGCCGAATTCCTGCATGGTACCGATTTATTGAATGGTACCGATGGGGACGAAGAAGAGCAACTGGACAGCGACGATATGCTGGATTAAACACTTCATTTTATCGGGTGAAAGACAACGGTTACCTATTCTGCTATGCGGGTAATGAAGTGTATAACCGAAAGGAGTTGACTGATCTCCTATGTATAAAGATCCGATGTCTCAAGCCGATATGGAGTATAAGCGCTACAAAACGTTGAATCCCGTGGAAGAGGATGACCGCAGGTCTGCGGACAAGACAATTACAGATGATATCTCGGCCGAAGATAACCCACGAGGAGTCGCATCTGCGAAGCCCGAACCCAGGGATCAAGGAAAATGAAAGAACAGATAGAGAATGCAAAAAGGGTGCTCCTCAAGCCACACAAATGATACACATGGCTTGAGGAGCACCCTTTTGAACTTCACATGTTGCAAAGGAGCGATTAAAGGGCAAAAACATGAACCTGATAATCAGGGCTTGCCTTCTGCACCTACTTTGTTTAAAATAAGGTCAAATCTTTTGAATACCATAAACAAAGACATCGACGGAGACAAGTAGACGTTTAACGGATTCCCACAGAAAGGTACGAATTGCTGAGAGCGTACCGCAATCCCGCGTTGAAATTCACTCCCGAGTCGAGCCTTGAACCGACAGAAGGATTCATTCCTTTGTCCGCAGTAGAGGTTTCCGGAAGCCCCCGTTACGGGCATCAAGCTCAGAAGTTACTGCCGTCGACTGAACGACGTTGACGATTCGTATGTATACTTCTGTAATTAGGGTGGTACCACGGCATTCGTCCCTTGCGGCGAATGCCTTTTTGTGTTATTTTCTGCAAAAAAAGTCCATGGGCTAACAGAAAAAACAAATTTAAATTCGGGAAGGGTGTACTGTATGTCTACAAATGAAAATTCTTTGGAGCTGCTGCGTGAACAGCTCGATGCTACAAATTTGCAATTGCTGGAGTTGCTGTCCCAACGCGCTGAACTGGCGGGACAACTTGGAAAATTGAAGGAAGCTCAAGGGGTACCTGACTTTGATCCGGTACGCGAGCAACAAATGCTGGACAAGCTGATCGCGGCTAACCGTGGACCATTTGACGATGCTACGATTCGCCAGCTGTTCAAAAATATTTTCAAGGCTTCTTTGAACTATCAAAAAGAAGAACACAAAAAACATCTGATCGTCAGCCGCAAAAATCAACCGGATAGCACAGTTATCAAGGTTAAAGATACGTTGGTGGGCGGCAAAGCCTCCATTATGGTTGCAGGTCCCTGCTCGGTGGAAAGCTACCAGCAAACTCGCGAAGTAGGTGCGGCTCTCAAGGAAGCCGGTGTGCCAATTCTACGTGGTGGTGCGTTCAAACCACGTACGTCCCCGTATGATTTCCAAGGACTGGGCGTGGAAGGACTGCAAATTCTTAAACGTGTAGGCGACGAGTTCGGGCTGGCTACAATCAGTGAAATCGTCGATCCAAGACATTTGGAGGAAGCGATCCAATACATCGACATTATTCAAATTGGTGCGCGCAACATGCACAACTTTGAATTGCTTAAAGCTGCTGGTGAAACCAGAACTCCGGTTCTGCTCAAGCGCGGACTGGCTGCCACAATGGAAGAGTTCCTTCATGCTGCTGAATACATCGTTTCCCGTGGTAACACGCAAGTCATGCTGATTGAACGCGGTATTCGTACGTACGAAAAATGGACGCGTAACACGCTGGATATTTCCGCTGTTCCGATTTTGAAAAAGGAAAGCCATCTGCCTGTATTGGTGGACGTGACTCACTCTACAGGACGTAAGGACATCCTGGCCCCTTGCGCCAAAGCTGCCCTAGCTGCTGGAGCTGACGGTATCATGGTGGAAGTTCACCCGAACCCGGCAGTCGCTTTGTCCGATGCTCAGCAACAGCTGAACATTCCTGAGTTCCACAACTTCCTGTCTGAAGTCAAAGAATCCGGTTTATTCAAAGCGTAAAACTAATTTTATGCCGGCATTCATAAACCGCTTTCATTTCCTCAGATAATGATGTAAAATTGGATCAGGATTGTGACTGATCATGCAGGCAAAACCTAAATGTATATATGCTCGACTTTTGTTGAGACATATATATGTTTAGGTTTTTTTTATGCCTAATTCTTGAATAAAAAGAATACCTACATGGTTATAATCCACAAAAAACATCATAGGAACGTTCAGGGAGGGGAACAGAAATGAGAGAAAGAAAAGGGTTAAGCATTTTTCTATTAGCCATGATATGTATTCTGATCATCAGTGGTTGCAGTGGTAAGGCGCCCGCCATTGTGAAAGATGAAAGCGCTGCTCCAACAGAAAAACAAACGGAAAATAAAATTACCAAGGCCAGAACGGTGATCACTACCGATGGAGAAGTAGATGATATGAACTCTGTCATTCGCTTTCTTCTTTACTCCAATGAAATGGATTTGTCGGGGATTGTACTGACTAGCTCTGTATATCATTATGCAGGTGATGAAAAAGCTGGCATCAAACCATTTAGATGGACCGGAACCCAATGGGTAACGGACATGATTGATGCCTACGGAGAGATTTATCCCAACTTAATTAAACATGCCGAGGGATATCCAAAGCCTGAATATATCAAGAGCGTTACCAAAATAGGTAACATTTCAAATAAAGGTGAAATGGACAAAGAAACGGAAGGCTCCAATTTCCTTAAAACGCTTTTCCTGGACGATGACAAAAGAGATTTATACGTACAGACTTGGGGTGGAACCAATACCACGGCCAGGGCTTTAAAGTCCATTGAAGACGAATATAAAAATACAGATCAATGGGAAACGATTCGTAAAAAAGTAAGTGATAAACTCGTACTGTACATCATTCTGGACCAGGACGATAGCTACAATAATTACATCGCTAAAAATTGGCCTGACATCAGAATTATTAATGATCAATCTAACTTCTGGCATTTCGCTTATGCTTGGAAAATGCACACAGAAGAAGTAAACAGCAAGTTGCACGGGGAATGGAATTTCAAAAATATTAAAGAGGGTCATGGCAAGTTGCTCAATATGTATGCCTTGATGGGCGATGGCAATATCATCAAAGGTGAGTTGGATGAAGAACAAAGAGGCAGTGAAGCCTACTTAAAGAAAAATCCACAATACGACAAGTATGACTTTATTTCTGAAGGTGATTCTCCATCCTTCTTCTATTTAATTGATAACGGATTGCGGAGTATGGAAAACCCAACCTATGGTGGCTGGGGAGGTCGTTTCGGTGTCGTTAACGATAAATTGTTTAGAAATACTGTGTTAGATTATGATGTGCATACGAAAAAATTCGAAGCAGAATATTCTTTGATGCGTTGGTTTGATGATATTCAAAATGACTTTGCTGCTCGTGCAGATTGGGCTATTGCGTCCGACTACAAAGATGCCAACCATAATCCAACATTGACCATTAAAGAAGGATTAGACCTAACCGCTAGCCCAGGGGAGAAAATAACCCTGCATGCAGAAGGTGCAGATCCAGACGGTGATCAATTGACTTACAAATGGTGGAGATATTTTGAAGCCGACACGTATGAAGATTCTAAAGTAAAACCCGCACAAGTTAAACCTGAATTGCTGGGAGAAATGCAGCTTGGGCTTCACCGAGAAGTAGCTAAAGGCGAGAAAGTAAACACAATTGACTTGCAAGGAAGTGACACAAATACAGCAAGTTTCACAGTTCCAGCAGATGCTAAGTCTGGAAATACGATTCATATCATTGCAGAGGTACAGGACAATGGTAAACATCCTTTAAAGCATTATCAACGTGTGATTATAATCGTAAAATAATAGAACACAACATCAATAAAATTAGGCTCATGGAATAACACTCCATGGGCCTGTTTATTTTTGCACATCGAACCTCGGACAATCTCTATACACGTTTAATGCTTTTTTCAGTCAAAGGAACATAATATCCTTTGCCATTCGGACCCATAGCAAATTTATTGCGAAGATGAATTAGATTAGGGCCGAATTTCTCCTCTAATTGTTCACGGAACTCATATAGGATTTCCATGATATAAATATCATGAATAATCACTTCAGTAATCGGCATCACTAGCCCCGGATGCAACGTCCATGCAGCGCGGCTGTCATCACCAAGTGAAAGTATGCCAGCTACGACCTCCCGGTCGTCTATGCTAAGTACAATCCACCGACCACCAATTTCAGACGTAATCTCCTCACTCATATCATGGCGGTAAACAGTAGCGAAATCAAAGTTAAGCTCCCCATACGCTACAATGATCACTTCAATTCCTTGTTGAGCGACTTGCTCTAAGGCATCTCGGAACACCTCGGCATCCTCTTTCCAAATTTCCAATAAAATTCGGTGTTTTGCTCCCTTTACCCCTTCATTTATGCGATTGATAATGGCTTCATACCCCGAAATATTCCAAATATTCTCTCTATTTTGAAATGATGCTGTGTACTGCTCCAAACTCTCTTGCGCCACATTGAAAATCTGCTCTGCTTTGCGTTTTCTCTGAGCAATCAATTCATGTGGCGGAAGCGGCACATATAGAGGCGTATTTTCTTGACTGACCATGATATCCCCACGGTTAACCATTCCAGACAAAACCTCGTAAATTTTGGATCTCGGTACCCCGGAATTCAATGAAACGGCGTATCCCGAAAGTGGAGAGCTTTCCAATAAGGTCACATAAGCCTTGGCTTCATATTCACTAAAATTCAAATCTCGTAGAATTTCTAATATATTTGGTTTTGGTTTCATGACGTCTTCTCCTCAATTCGTGTTCATCCTTACTATATCACTTCCCCTTGACAAAAACTGATATACACACTATCTTTTTAGTAACGTTTTTATAGTAGTCACTATAGTAGCAACTATTATACTTCACAGGGAATTGCTTCAGGGAGGATTTAACTTGAACAAAGTCATAGCTCATCACAGCGAAAGCAACCGCATTTACTACGGTTCTACGATTCTAGCCCTATTGATCTGGAGTACATCGTTTATTGCCACCAAAGCAGCCTACACGACGTTTCCCCCTCTTACCTTGGGTCTATCCAGATTTATTATAGCTTCCGTTGTGCTAGGTATCGTTTTGCTGATTAAAAAAGAACATGTCAAAGTAAAGCCAAAAGATTTGGCTACGATTTCGTTTAGTGGTGTTTTGGGGATCACTCTCTACTTTTCAATGGAGAATATAGGGGTTAGCCTGACTACCGCTTCCAACGCAGCATTAATTGTTGCATCATATCCCGCAATTACGTCGCTGCTTGAACTTATTTTGTATAAAGTGAAAATATCCAAATATAAAATTTGCGGCATAGCACTGGCCATGATCGGGGTATATTTCTTGACTTCGGTTGGCGAAAGTTCGGATAGTAAGAATCAACTAATCGGAAATTTAATATTAATCGGGACGGGTTTTGCGTGGGCGTTTTACACTTTCATGACGCGCAAGGTTGTGGACAAATATCCGCCTGTGACGTTATCTTTTTATCAAACCGTTGCAGGGAGTATCTTTTTCATACCGTTGGCTCTATTAGAAAAGGATCGTTGGCAGGTTCCGACAACCGGATCGTTTATGTTGTTAGTATATCTAGGTGTATTCTGCTCCGTTATCGCATTTTTGCTCTACAATTACGGATTAATCAAGCTGTCACCGAGTAGTTCCGTTTCTCTGATGAATTTGGTTCCGATATTTGGAGTCTTATTTTCTGTGTTGCTTTTGCAAGAAACGATTACATGGCGCCAAATCATTGGTGGTTTGGTCGTTATTATCGGTGTTTTACTGAGTGCACATCAAACAAACCGTACCTAAAATGAAAGGTTGCACACTAGTTATAAAAGTTAAGACAAGCATCGTTGTGATAAGTATCAGCGCTCCAATATAAGGGCGAGTGACCTCACCAAAAGTTTCTCGCCCATCGGTTCCATTTATGCAGTTGGCTTTTTTTCTTTTATATAAAAAAGGTGGTTATATTGATTGATGAGGTTATCCATAATTACAGACTGTCTGAGCACACTGGCATGATTAAAACCATGTTTTGCTTGCAAAATATACAGCTTTTGACGAGCTTTCTCAAGCTGTTGACACAAAATGTCGTCTCTTATCATAATATATCCCTCCTTGTCATATTATCAGTGTAGAGGGTTATGAATAAGTATACTAAAAGTAAAGGTTTGGGATAATTATCTAATAACACAAAAAAAGACCTGTTCTAAGGGCTCTAAGGTTGTCCTCTTCGACAATCCTGTGTGATTCGCTTATCCGGCAGAATGAATATCCTGATCCGTGACGTTCTTCTTGGCTGAAACCGGGAACACGTTTTTCTCCTTCACCCCTAGCAACAACGCTGCAAGCAGCAGTATGCCACCGTTTAACACAAAGATCCAGCGGATCGGCATCCAGCTGCCAAGCATGCCGCCAATCAACGGCCCTGCCATTGTCGCGAGTTGAGTGGCTGATTGGTTCAAGCTAAAGGCTCGTCCGCGAAACTCCGGCTTGGTGACCTCCACAGTCATCGCATTGATAGCAGGCATGACGGACGCATAAAACAATCCATATCCAAACCGAAGCGCACCAAAACCAACAAAGTTGGTTATAAAAAATTGTAAGATATTCCCGATTCCCGAACCGATCAGCCCAATCAGCAGCACGTGTGCAAATCCGGTCCGTCCTCCAATCCGTCCCCATCGGGGGGCCATCAGCACCGCCGCGATGCCTACGGCTGAGAATACAATCCCGGAACTTAAAGACGCCTGGCTACGGTCAACTCCCATTTCAAGCACATACACCGTAATTAACGGTTCCAATATCATGACGGAAAAGGTACTTAACCCCGCCAGAATAAGCAAAAAGCACAAAGGCCGATTAGCAATAGCCTCCTTGATATCATCACGAACATGCGAGCGGGTACTGGTTCCCTTGAAGCTGTCCTCTCTAGCGCCAAAGGTCGCGATTAACGCAGATACCAGTACAAGAGCCGCAGAGAAAAAAAAGGCATTCCGATTGCCATAATAATGGCTCACCACACCGCCAATTAACGGACCTATAATGCTGCCTGTCGCCCCAGCGGTCGCCATAATACCGAGTGCATAGCCGGTTTTCTCCTCAGGCGAACCTGTTCCGACCAACGCAATCGCAGCAGGAATAAACCCGGATAGTAGACCTTGAAACAACCGTACTCCTACGAACACATATGGATCTGTCACCAAAGCACATATCAGGTACAACACCGCCAGGCTAAAGCCTGAACGAATCAGCATCGGCTTACGTCCATACTTATCTGCAAGCGAACCCCAAAATGGGGCAATCAGCGCGCTGGCTAGAAAAGTGACTCCAAAGGCAATCCCCGACCACAGTTCCAGATGATCATTTACACCCATTTCCGTATTCAGAAATATAGGTAAAAACGGAATAGACACGGAATAGGCCATGCTGCAAAACAATACTCCAATCCACAAAATGACCAGATTTCGCTTCCAATATAGATGCATGATGCCACACGTCCCTTCTGCTCATTCCATTATTACCCTCTAAATTAGAAAAGTCTACCGCCCCCTCATCCTTCAATCGTGGAACAACCGTGAAGAAGCTGATATAATCGAATGGAATGGAGTTGATGACATGGCTAAGAAGAGAAATTCGTCTTCCCCTGCTCCTGCGGCTCAGGACAAACCTGCTACGTTAAAGGATCTGTTGAGTCAGGATGTGCTGAATAAACTTAAGGCTCAAGCCAATGAAGCCCAAGCAGAACAGGACAAGCGTAAAGAAGACGAACGGCAGCGTGCCGTCGAAGCAAAAAAAGCTGAACAGAAGAAGCTAGATAACAACTTTGAGCATCTGCTGAATAACAGCAATTTGGACTGGCACAAATACAAATAAGCCAAAACCATAACGGTTTTGGCCTATCTTTACGCTTTATGTTATAGCCAGTCACGAATATGTTGTACTGAGTACAGCACCCCTACCCAAACCGGCAGACTGAACGCCATACCCCATATGAGACCTTTTGCCAGCTTTTTGTCTACCTCCATCATGATCCTGCCCCTTTCCTTGGGAATAGCAGCAGTATGGGTCAAGAATACGGCTTTCAAACCCGTATTTCCTTATCCCCAGCAAAAAAGGTATGATAGAAAAAGGAAAAGTGTTCTGCGCTGCCCCCAAACTTTAAATTAGGATGTTACACCATCCAACCTTTCAGGAGGAATATCAATGAACCGAAAAACGATACGCCCATGGTACACGCTGTTTCTACTGGCCATCATGCTCGTGCTGGTTGCTGGATGCGGTACAAAAGCGGCCGATGTGGAAGCTGCCAGCCGGACAAGCACTACAACTCCTGCTGCGACTAAAGACAAGAACAAGGCTGTTTCCCATCCGATTGTCACAATTGTCATGAATGATGGCAAGAAAATTAAGCTTGAGCTGTATCCGGAAGTAGCACCGAACACGGTTAACAATTTCATTTCTTTAGTGCAAAAGGGAGCCTATAACGGTACCATTTTCCACCGTGTTATCCCAGGCTTTATGATTCAGGGTGGTGATCCGCAAGGTAACGGTACAGGTGGCCCCGGCTACAGTATCAAAGGCGAATTCAAGAGCAATGGTGTTAACAATACACTCAAACATACACGCGGCGTATTATCCATGGCCCGCTCAGCGGATCTGGATTGGGCCGGATCGCAATTTTTCATCATGGTTGCCGATGCGGACTACCTGGACGGTCAATATGCCGCTTTCGGTAAAGTAACGTCCGGGTTGGATGTGGTCGATGCTATCGTCAATTCCAAACGGGATAGCAATGACAAACCGATCCAACCGGCTACGATGAAAAAAGTCACTGTGGATACGCTGGGTAAAAAATATCCAGCTCCAGTCAAAGTAAAGTAAGACATTCAAATCAGTCTTTCAAATCGGGATAACAGCAACGACCTTGTGCATACGCATGAGGTCGTTTTTGCTTATCCCTTGATGCTCTCTAAGCTGCTACCTCTATGATGTAGTAAGAGTATATACACAAAAGGAAGCGTTTTCAATCATTATTTCTAAAGTTTTTTTCGTTATAAAAGCCGTCAGCGTTCGACAAAAAAGCTACTGTATGAGCAGTAAATTCGTCTAATTGGACTTGGTCTCGACTGAACGAATACCTTCCATCTCTTGAAGCAGTGACAGCAGTTCCTCCACTCCCTCTGACCGGGACAGCTTTAAGAGCATATGAATAACCAACTGCTCACTGTTATTGATGCGCTCGACGTGAAAGCTGTGAATCGTCAGCTTCTTGTGCTTCAGCAGTTCTTTGATCCGATTCAGTACGCCCGGCTCATTGTCGACCTGAACAACTACTTGTTGCGTGGACGGGGTAGCCATCTGATAAAAACGACTATGGAGCAAGGACTGAGCCGCTAAAATAAACAACGTTACACCTGCACCAATCCCATACATCCCTGCACCTACGGCAATACCGATTCCGGCGGTAGTCCAGATGCCTGCGGCAGTGGTCAGTCCTTTAATTCTATTTTTTTGTGTAAAAATCATCCCTGCGCCGATAAAGCCTACTCCACTTATAACCTGTGCTGCTATTCTGGAAGGGTCCAGCGACAGGTTAGACCAGACGGCTTGATCCTGAAAACCATATTTGGATACCACCATCATGAGCGCTGCGCCAATACCGACAATGAAATGCGTGCGAATGCCCGCTTCCTTCATCCGACTTTTGCGCTCATAGCCGATTAACGCGCCGCATAATCCTGCAAACATAACCCGAATCAGATAATCCCAATCCCACATACTTTTTTCACTCCACTATAGTTTATGTTTTGAAAGATGTTGCCTCAAAGTATACAATTCAAAAATGCTACGGCAAATGAGCCATTTATACAGCTGTTATTTTGTTATTACCCAAATTTTAAGGAACCCTCACTTCATCCTCTGGCAGATTGCGATGTGCCTTCCTTCCCTTGAGCAGCCATAGCTGCGGTGTATCCTGCACACCATCAAGGCGCAAGCTGAACGCCCCCGCTGGTAAATTGCGTACACGCAGCAATAGACGGTTTCCGTCTGCTACGGCATCCACAAGCTCCAGCAGCGTTAGTGAATCGTTCCTTAGGTGGCGGCTCAGGTCGCATGTTGTACCTGCTCTGTCCTCCCGGCTCCAAATACGCAGCTCATCTACAGACGGCGTGGCAATTCGCTTGTTGAAAGAAATAACCACCTCATCTTCGGCTGAACGTTCCGCCCTTAGCGGTTTGGGCGGCTCATCGTACATGTAACCACCCAAATGGTATTCATAGGCGGTCCAGGCGTCGTAGTCGCCCTCCAGGGCGGTAGCCCCGAACCGCCGCGTCCATTCGCGGTCTCGAACCATCCGCGCGAGCGAACCGATATCCGCCTGCACCCCGAGGGGCAGGCCCGGATAAGCGGCGCGAATCGACTGCGCGATGCGGGCGTAGCCGCGAATATACTGTGGCGGCAGACGGCGGCGCATCCAGTCCGGCCAATGGGTCTGGATTACGTGCATATCCGGGGCGACGCACCCGATCATGGCTACCGCGTCCAGACCCTGCCATTCCCGCAGCTGGCCGGGAACATCGCCGCGCCCGCTCACAGCAAGCGACCATGTCGCCACGCAGATGTCCGGCCGGACATCGCGCACACCGCCTGCGCCGTTCACCAGCTCGCTGATCAGGCCGTTCACGGCGTCCACGCGCAGGTCGACCCACTGCGCGTACAGGTTCGGAACCTTCCGGTAGTAATTTCGCGCATGCTTGTTGCGGAAATCCGGAATGTTCTCACCACTGCGCTCGCGAAAGGCACGCTGTGCATGCGGCCCAATATCCCCGTACACTCCACTGCGCAGCCCGTTCCATTCGGGGAAATAAGGCTCTGCCACCTCGAACCCGTCGAACGGAATGTCGGTGACGAGCCGGGCAGCGGCTTTCTTTTTCCATTCCACATACTCCTGGGCAAAATGCGAAAGCCGCTGAAATCCGTCGTTCGGTTCGCGCAGCAGCTCCATACGCCATTCTTTCCACTCCGGCGGTAGCTGGGACACGCCAAAAGAGCCGTTGCCTAGCACCATTGCCCACACCGCTATGCCTCTGCGTTGAAAAGCAGCAACAAGCGCTCCATCCACTTCATTTTCACGTACGACAAAATAATGAACGGTCTGGTAGCCCGCAAGGGCGATCTCATCTGCTATACTGTCCCGCGAACGGTTGGCGTAATAGGGAAACAACGGATCGATTTGAATACTGGGGCCGCTTAGTGCCCACGGTTTCATTTTTCCGGTCAGTGCTATAGCGTCTGTCGATTCGGGTCGGTCATTTGCGTTATAGCTCAATTCGATCCACCTCCGTCACTCGGTCTTCTCCATACTTGTTCCTGCTATATATTTTTGCTACAAGTTCCTGCTGGTTCGCCTATGTTACCATATTTCGCAAATGGGATAAAATCCAGCTGTGACTGTTTCACCATCAACGTCCAGAGGTATGGAATAACGAGTCAGGTTTAGTTTATGAACGGAATGGGAGGAATAGTCAATGGCAGAGCAGAGATTGCAAGGAAAGATAGCAGTGGTCAGTGGTGGAGGTTCAGGAATTGGCAAGGCGACCGCGATCCGTTTTGCAGAACAAGGCGCCAAGGTGGTCATGCTGGATCGGACACCCAAGCATGCAGAGGAGACCAAAGCAATCATCGAGCAAACTGGCGGCGAGGCGCTTGTACTGGAATGTGATATATCCAAGCCGGATATGATTCAGCAGGGGTTCGCTAAAGTCGTGGAAACGTACGGAAAGCTGGATATCGTGTTCGCCAATGCAGGCATTAACGGCACCATGGCCCCTATCGAGACACTGGAACTGGAGGAATGGGACCGCACGATGAACATTAACCTTCGCGGCACCTTTGCTACCGTTAAATATGCCGTCCCTTACCTGAAAGAACGCGGTGGCAGCATTATCATTACCAGCTCCATCAACGGTAATCGAACCTTTTCGGGCATTGGATTCTCAGCCTACGCCTCCACCAAGGCAGCTCAGGTTGCTTTTATGAAAATGGCAGCGCTGGAGCTGGCACGTTACAAAATTCGGGTCAACGCGATATGCCCGGGAGCTATCGACACGCAAATTGACGATAACACGTACCCTTCGGAAGACTTGAAGAAGGTACAAATTCCAGTCGAATTTCCGAAAGGCGGAGAGCATCCGCTAGAGGATGCCCCTGGTGAGCCAGAGCAGGTTGCCAATCTGGTCCTTTTTCTCGCCTCAGACGAGTCATCTCATGTATCGGGTACAGAAATTTATGTAGACGGAGCAGAATCACTACTGCGTTAAGTATTAGAATGGGGAACGTTATACCCATACTACTGTTTAGGCATTCTTAGCAGCCTTATCCCTAGTCATATACTTGTGGAATAGGCTGCTTTTGTATGGCTTTACAACGACTTTATGTCGACCTGTCAGCACTATGCACAGCTCCTTTACGCGAGCGGACATACAGCCTGCCTCCCGGAAGCACCTCGAACAACAGCATCAGAAGAGAAAAGAATAGGAGCGCAATGGCCTCTTCTGCCACAATATACAGAGGATATGGCCCTAAAAAATCTAATATCGACGGTGTTGACGGCTTTCCGGCCAGAAACATGTAGTTAGCTCCGAGAGCATCGTCTACGATCCACACTATCAGCGCCAGGCCATTCAGAAAAAGCATCACTCCTCCCACACTTTTCCACGTCGGTCGGAGTCCTTCTATCCAGGTCATATACAAGGCTGCCAGAATAATAGCACTATGAGCTATGAAAAAATGGATAAAACGATAATGCGGAAATGCGTATGCCAAATTAGGCGTGAGTACGGCTTGAAGCGCCCCTCCAATTCCGGCAAAAAGGATGATTGGATATAACGATCGGCTTCGAAAAATGAGCATTAGGATAGACAGCAGCAGTGTCACACTGCACAGTTCTAATGGCAGTGAGGTCTGGACATCCCAAATATGCTGCATCACATACCAAATATTCAGAGTCACCTCTGACAGAATGAGGACTGTAATTAACAACCAGCGAATTCCCTCGCTTATAGGCTTGTTCGACCGAATCCATCCCCGAGTCAGCCACAGCATCAAAGCGCATACAATGAGTCCCAATATAGCCAACCCATGTGACGGAGTAAAAGCCTCGAACCCTTCTGGCGCGTTGGCGTCGAACCAAGGCCCTGACCACGACCTATCCATAGCTAGCCCCCTTTGATCTCTTTCTCTCTTCGTTGCATTCTATTTTATACCCAATAGCCGATTATGTTCTAGCCGTGTTTCTTGCTTGTTCCATACCTTACCTTTATGATAAAAGATATTATATTCAAAGGAGAACCCTCATGGCCATTAATCGCCGATTAATTACAGATCAGGATTTCAGCGAGGCACTGGAACGTCATCTGCGTGTCCGGGTATTTCAGGATGACCAATTGATTGGCTCTGGCGGAATCATAATCCGTTTTGACGATCAAACCATTGTCGTGCAATCCAGCGTCAGTGATCTGGCTTACCACCCCAGAAAACAATGTGAGTTTTTTGAAATTAAAAAATAGCCACTACACACCGGGGAACCATTTTGCTGCGTTTTCCGGTGTATAGCGGCTATATTTTGTTTGTATATATCATGCCTCACATGATGGTTTCTGTTATAGTTGCATTCCACGTGTTTTCATCATGAGTTTATTCGTAAGCACTTTCAAATCCTCGGAAGAAGACGAAATTTCCTGCATAATTGCTGTCTCCTCATGAGCAGCCTTATAAATTTTATGAGCTCCTTCAGAGAAGGCCCCTGACATTTGCTGAATACGATGGATCTGCTCAAAGGTTTGATCTACCCGATTCGTCTGCTCCGTCACGGCTTCTTCCATTAATCGGATGCTCTCGACAAATTCACGTACAATAGCGTTCAAACGGTTCAGCGTCTGATCCACAGAGCTTGTCCGTTCCGCCTCAGCACTGACCAATGACGTTTGCTGATGCATCAACTGCACTGTCTCTACGATTTGTGACTGGACACGGCTAACGATGGCATTTATTTGCTGCACAGACTCCGTACTTTGGGCGGCAAGTGCGCGAATTTGGTGAGCCACTACCGCAAACCCGTTCCCTTCTTCTCCCGCACGCGCCGCTTCTATGGAAGCATTCAACGCCAGCAGATGGGTCTGTTCAGCAATATCCTTCACGGTGCTTGTAATCGCTTCAATTTGGGAAGCTTCTTTTTCCAGTCGTGCAATTACCTGCTGCGAACGACCATGTGATGCTGTCAGTTCTCCCATTCCATCCATCAGGGATGAAAATACAGTCTGCGTCGAATCTACTGAATGCTCCATATGGCCTGACAGTTCCAGCATATGCCCCGATTTGCTACGCATCATTTTAAAATCGCCCAGCATTCGGTCTGCTGTTTTAATAGATTGGGCAGATGCTTGCTTTTGCTGCTCCACGCCATTCAAAATATCTTCTACCACCGAAGACATGGACTCAATTTGCGTGGTAGCCTGCACAATAGCCAAGCTCAGATTTTCCGCACTTTGCGATGTTGTTCTGGTGCTGTACGAGATCTCATTGAACATATCTTTAATGTTCAGCATCATATGCCGAAATGCATCATACAGAACTTTGATTTCATCCTCCGAACGACGTTCAGGAATTACAACAGACAGATTCCCCGCCGAAGCTTCCTCTGCCGCCTTTGCCAACCTAACAATTGGCCGTGTGAGTAATTTTGAGATCAACCAGCCCAAAATGCCACTCCACAGGACACCCAATAACAGAATGATCGAAGTGTACACCCATTCTTGTGTACCTTGAGCAAGCCAGTCCTTGAGTACAAAAATAAAAAAAGCGCTTGTTCCATAGGTTATTGCAGAAATTGAGACAAATGCAGTAACCATTTTCGTACCTAGTGACATCTTCATGTACTGTAGCCCACCCCAAAAAACTCAAATTTGATTCCATTTTACCATAAAATTGCTACATTTCTAGTAGAATTTTTCACAGACAGATATATTTATGAGCATAAAGATACAGAGTCTTAAGTCCCCTATCCTAATTACAAAAAAACAATATGTTACCAGGTAGCAGCTTGCATCTTAAAACGGACGAATCGCGCTGTCACAAGCTTTACAGGCCATTCGTCACATCTTAAGCGAGCTGTTACCGACAAAGTCAATTTCCATTATTAAAAATCATTGTCATTTTTCTGGTCAACGACTGCTTTCTTAATCGCTTCAATTGTGTCTATTTGGTGACTGTTTTTTTCCAGTACAGTAAATTCCCATACACCAATGGTCAGCTTTTCTCCTTGCTGGATATCAAAACGCTCTGAAAGCATCCATCCGCCAATCGTATATACGTCTCCGGCCTCAATATCCGTCTCCAAGCGCCGATTGACCTCATGAATGAGCGCCTGTGACTTGAGTATGTAACGATGATCATCTGTTTTTGTAATGAGTGGAGTTAACGCTGCGGGGGTTTCGGTGTCGGTATAGGAAGGAATGTCTCCAACAATTTCCTCCATAATGTCCTCCAGTGTGACAAGTCCAGATGTTCCACCATATTCGTCCACCAGCACCGCTACTGGAATGCGTCGTTTTTGCATCTGAATCAGCAGATCCCGAGCCTGAACCGTCTCGATAACCTGAAGCACCGGGTGAATATAAGAAGCCATCGTCGTATTCCCTGTGCTGTGCCCACGTGCCAAATCATGCAGGGCTTCCTTGACGCGAATCATTCCGATAATACGATCCCGGTCGCCATGTTCAGCTACAGGTAGAAAATTATAAACTTTATCCTCGATCAGCTCCATAAACTCGGCCACTGTTGCCTGGTGGGAGATGGAACGGATATGGATGCGCGGTACCATAATTTCCTGCGCCGCACGGTCGTCAAAATCAAATACATTGTTCAGATATCGATATTCTGTCGGTGTAATTTCACCACTACGAAAGCCTTCAGATAACGCCAAACGAAGCTCAGCTTCACTGAGTGCTGCATCTTCTTCAGATACCTTTTTGAGCCCGAATAGACCCGTAATGACACGCGATGAACGACTGAGCACCCAATTCAGGGGATAGGTCATTTTATAAAATATCGTGATCGGACGGGCAAAAAACAATGCCATGGGTTCAGCAATCTGTATGGCGAATGTTTTCGGTACCAGCTCCCCAATGACCACCTCGAAATAGGTCAAGATCAAAAAAGCCAGCAAAAAGGAGAGCACTCCCGTCAGGCCTGCTGGAATATGAGCCAATACAAACAGGGGGTGTAGCAGATGTTCAACAGTTGATTCCCCTAGCCAGCCTAGCGCCATTGAGGTTAATGTGGTTCCGAGCTGACAAGCAGATAAATACTCGTCCAGTCGAGACAGAATGTTTTTAACGGCTTTCGCATTTTTGTTGCCTTCAGAGGCCAATTGATTGATGCGAGATACCCGCACACGAATAATGGAATACTCCGAGGCCACAAAAAACGCAGTTAATGCGATAAGTAAAATAACCAGAATGATATTTATCGTTTCCATAGCCCTCTCTTGCTCCGTTCATGACGAAGCAAGAAGCACCCCCTTTGACATTCATTTTTGGATGGAACCATAACATAAGTAATGATGTCCATAATCGTGTATTACCCAAAAATGACAAGGAGTAGACTATGTATGACCCTGTTAGCGAATCGCCAGCGGACTCTTTTGCACGATATCTATCCATTGATCAGCTATCAACTGATGCCCAACCGCTGTCGGATGAACCCCATCATGCAGCCAATAGGAGGCGTCCGTCTGGGTAGCTGCTTCGTTCAACATGCTCTGGAGCGGCACAAATACGGCCCCAAATTCGTCCGCAAGCTGACGTACAATACGCTGGTACCCCGTTATTTTTTCTTGCCAAATGTCCCATCGCGCCTCGGTAGCTCCCGTTTTCAAAATAAACGGTTCACACAACACCAGCCCGATATCGGGCATCACTTCACGCGTTTCTTCCAGAAGGTGGCGATAGGCTCGTTCAAATCGGTCCGTCACCCCGGACGGCTCCTGCTCGACGATCCGCCAGGCATCGTTCACTCCGATTAGAATACTGAGCAGGTCTGGCTTCAGGCTAAACATGTCCTCATTCCAGCGTGCATACAAATCCGAAACTCGATCCCCCGAAATTCCCCGGTTCACAAATTCTGGCTGCGTAGTAGTCAAACGGCTCCCCAATGCACCTGCGATCAGATACACATAGCTCTGACCCAGCCAATGGTTCGCGTCCTCATTTCGTCCCCTTCCTC
This sequence comes from Paenibacillus sp. MZ03-122A, assembly GCF_024213325.1. NCBI lineage: Bacteria > Bacillati > Bacillota > Bacilli > Caryophanales > Paenibacillaceae > Paenibacillus > Paenibacillus sp. MZ03-122A. Next base: position 207,016 of record NZ_JANAVI010000007.1, read on the forward strand.
CGTCTGTTATAGAATCTCCCTGAAAAAGAATACGTGCATGTTCTGTACTCGTCATCTTCCTAACTTCCCCCTTCACATTTTCCAGTAATACCCTTATCATACCTCGCATCTTCTAAATTATAAAGCGGTTTCAAAATATAGAAGAATTATAGATTTGCCATATAGCCGGATTCACTAGCTTAATTAGGGTAGGAATCCGGGGGCAAAGGCAATCAAGTCATTTCACACCGCTCGGTACTTACACACCTCACGAAAATTACAGCCTCCGCACGCTCTGCGTGAAGGCATCGGAGTGAAGAAAGACTCGGGCTTGGGGCGATTATAATAATCATCATCGAGACAGGATTTCATTTCATCGATGTATCGTCCGACATTACCAACCACTTTGTCGATATCCTCTTGCGCGGGACGATATACCTCATGCTCTCCTGTCATCAAATACTCCACACGTACCTCAATCTTCTCCAAAGGAAGCTGATAGTGCTCCTGCACATAGGAAGCATACAAAAAAAGTTGGTCGGAAAAATCGCCTTCCTTGCCTGTTTTCCAATCCACGATGACCATGTCTCCATTGTCTCTACGATAGAGCAAATCCATTTTGACATACACTTTCGTCTCATGAAGGAGCATCGTATCCCACTTCTCCACTTCTACAATTCGGGCCTTTCCCTGTTGCAGTTCACGCCAAACCGCAGTACGGTACAAATTGTGTATCACCGCGTGCTGTCGCTCCTTAATAAGGGCGATCCGTTCCGGAAGCACCTCGTCGTCGTAATAAACCTCCGCCAGCATGACGCGATTTTTCGGATCTTGTAGCCATAGCTCACGGTGTAGCGATTCCTTGTAACTGTTATTCAACATGTTCTTCATAGCTGTCTCGAGGTATGCTGTGCGCGGGATAGCCCCTTTTTCCATCCATCCACGTATGACTGATTCACACATTTGATGCGTAATATTCCCGAATAAAATATATAAGTTGCTCAGTTGCTTGAGCCGATACAACGTAACTTGCTCTTCAGTGCCCTGTGCCGAATTCCAGCCATTATGCGAGCCGTAATAATGATAATAGTATTTGCGTAAGCATTCATCGAACGTTTGAGCCCTCGATTGCGAATAGGACCAGGACGGGTATATAGCCATGACAGGCCCTCCTTCATTAAAACTATCATCTCTTTATTATAACGCAAACCCAAGCTGTATCGGCGATAAAAAGGACGAAGACTTTAACCCATGGGTTAAAGTCTTCTACTGACTGACTAGTTTGTAGACTCGCAATGAGTCCGTTCAACATGTATCAAATCACTAACATTAACAGCACCGTCCTCACGGACGTTGACAACAAGTACCGGAGTTTCTAGCATGCCGCTGATCCACTCCTTATAATCATCCACATGATCATTCGGAAGAATCGTCAAGATGACACCAGCAAAGCCACCACCATGTACTCTGCATGCGCTGTTATCAATTGACTTTAAATACATTTCGGTTAAAGCCAGTGCAACCGATACGTCTTGTTCCCGCGCAATCCCACTTCTATATACGTTTTGGAGCCATTTCCATGAGGAATTACCAGATTCGGTAACGAGCCTCATGAAATCAGTAAAGCGCCCCTCCTCCAGTGATTTCACCTGTTCATCCACACGTCTATTTTCTTCAAAAAAATGCAACGCCCGCAGTACTGCACGGTCTCCTGCTTTTTCCCTGACCATTTTAAGGTTGGCATATAGATCCTCCGGCAATAAGTCACGGCAAACCGAAGCGTCTAAAGACTGAGCCACTGCAAACATTTCGTTGGGCACCGCCGCATAATCGTCCGTTAAATCAGCATGATTTCCACCTGTATTTACAATAACGAGGGAATATCCGTTTTGTTCAAAATTCCAATGAACAGGATTTATGATCGGTTCCTTGGGATTTTCAAAGTCAATGGAAATCAAGCCGCCATACGCGCAAGCCATCTGATCGAGCAGCCCCGACGGCTTGTTCCAATAGCCATTTTCCGCATACTGACCAATTTTGGATTTAGCAACAGCATCTAACGCTCCCTCGTTATAAAAATGATTTAATATCGTACATATCAACATTTCAAAAGAAGCGGAAGAGCTTAAACCTGAAGCAGAGAACACATTGCTTGATATATAAGCTTGGAATCCCCCGATACGGTATCCGAATTCAAGTAGACCAGCGGCAATGCCACGGATCAGCAGCATCGTACTGTCATCCTCCGGTTTTGGCGACAAGTCAGTTAAATCGATGACGTACTTCGTCTTGTAGCCTTCAGAAAAGAATGTAATTACAGACTCCTCCACTTTAGAAGCTGCAGCGATGGTATCGAGTGTAATACTGCCTGCCAGCACCTTCCCGTGATTGTGGTCTGTATGATTTCCACCAATTTCGCAGCGCCCCGGAGCACTAAACAGTTCAATATCCCCTACACCAAAATGCTCCCGATACGCCTGTATAAGGGATTCATATCGAGTCGTTTGCTCAGAGATTTGCTGTTGACCGTACATTCGGGCAAGCACCATTTGTCCCTCTCTGGAATTCAATAGTTCCATATCTTTCATCGTATATCCCCCTAATTGTATGTGTTTTCCTATGCTGGAATGATACTATCATTATCTCAATTTTCCCTGTATGAAAGTATGGCACTTTTAAAATTTGTAAGCGCTTATTTTAATCGCTTTACTGAGCATTTTACCAATATAACAAAAAAAGAACCAGCCCCTAATTGGGCCGGTTCCTTGAATTTCTTTTTAGTCGCGTTTCAGTACATATTCCCCATCATTATTACGAGTTACTGTGGCGCCAAGCGCCTCGGCAACTGGTTTGAAAGGAACATACAATGTACCATATTCATCCGTATATGGAGCTTGTGGCAGCGTCAATGTGCTTCCTTCCAATACAGCCTGTTTGGAGCCACTTTTCAGCTTAATCGTCTTACCTGTAATATCATCAATTACAGTAGTCTGTTTGGCAGCTGCATCCCATTTTAACTCGGAGCTCAGTTCGCTCGTCAGTTCACGCAATGGAATAAAGGCAGTACCACCACGATTCTCCAAGACGTAGTAATCGTCTTTAGGATCGAAAGTTGTTTCTACTTTTGTAATTTCCAAATCATTTTTTAAAATGTTGTAGATCGGAGAATTCGCTTCAAAATTGCGCAGCGTCGCTCCCGGAGTTAATTCAGCTTGTTTATTCAAGTCAATAACACCGTTAGAAATATCCACTTTATCAGCCGTCACACTACCATTGACGTTCCATGATTGAGTTTCGGTCAGAATTGTGAAGGACTTCACCGGAAGACCGTCCACATCTGGCAAAGCAACCGTCAGGTCTGTCGCCGCTTTGCGAACATTTCCTTTTTCATCAAAATACATGTCGCTTTTCAGAACCGTGTTAGCACTCAGAACCGTTTTGATTTCAGGGGACTGTGCATACATGGTGCTAACGCCTACATCATACTGATCAACGGCCAGATCCAAATACTTTTTAACTTCGGTATAAGCCTCATTGACCATTTTTTCTTTGTTAGCACTCAGTTCCGCTGTTACTTTATCACTACCTTCAATATTCATACCGGAAGCAATCGTTTTAGTCATATCAATGGCTTGCCCGATCAGCTCTTTCAAGCCTGCTTCGTCCTTGGCCAGATTCGCCAGGAACGGTTTTACCAATGTTACCAGCTCATCACCACGAAGTTCAGCATGCAGATGGGTCAGTTTCACTTTGTCTTTCTCACCGTATACTTCCTCGGTTACAGACGTTGCAGAAATGGTAGAAGGGTTAGGCGCATGCTTGAGCATAAGTGCAGCGGCTGTTTTCGTCAGTTCTCTCACGTCTTTGGAATATACATATGGATCAAATCCAGCAGGCAGACCGCTCAAACTCTCTTGCGAGTTCAAAGATATGTAATAAGGTTTTTTGGCACCTTCCAGTTGAATAGCCAAACCTTGGCGGTCTAAAGCAAGTTCAAACGGCAAATTATACTTATCGATGTGCAATGTACCTTTGGCAGAAGCAAGTTCCTCCGATTGTACTTTGGCTTCATCCACAGTGACGGAAATCGAATTAATCAAATCTACGATTTCCTTATCTCCTTGCGTGATTCCTTCTTTTGGAGTCAATTTAAGAGAGATTTTCTCCGTTGTCTGCTGGGATTTCACATCAAGTGTTCCCAATAAACTTTTACTTACATCAAATCCACCTACTGCCTGGCAACCTGTCAAAGCTACCATTAACAGAATAAGAGGGACGGCGATCCATTTTTTTATATTCATATTAATCCCCTTTCAAGATATTTCCGTAATCTCTTCTATTATCTCAGTGTTAACACGCATTGTAAATGAGTAGAATGGAAAATAGAACTAGTTATTTAGAATCAATTTTCAGCCTGAAGCATCCGGTAAGCCAGTAGTGCCATTTCCAGGCAACGACGTTTGTCAGGGTCTGCCAGATTTCCCTCTATGATTTCATTAATTTTATCCAGCCGATTATAAAGGGTCTGTCTGTGAATGTACAAAATTCCGGCGGTATCACGCTTGGAGCCATGGGATTGAAAATAGGCATCCAGTGTATCCAAAAGCTGCATATGGTGCTCACGATCATGCGCAATCAGCTCGCCCAAATGGTCCTCTACGAACTCTTGTAGAAAAGGAATGCGGGGCACCGCCTTCAACAATTGATAGATTCCGATGCTGTCGTAAAATAACCGATCCTTCATGACTGGGACGCTTCGTGTCACTTCAATGACCTCATATGCCTCTTCAAAACTGCGATCCGTCCCCGTCATGCGATGCCTTACCTTACCAAAGCCTGCATGAATGCGCACCTTATCAAGCTGTCCTGCGGCATAGTTCTGAATATATTGAACAGTATGGGCAAGCACTTTTTTCATTTGCGCTGCGGAACGCAGTGTTAATTCCTCCTTGGCACAAAGGATGTAGCATTGACTTCCCTTCATCATCAGCAGGTTGTGCAACGTTTCTTTTTTCAACAATGAACGAAGCAGCACTAGCACATCCTGATTGATGGATTCCTTGCGTACCTGACTGGCATCCTTGTCCTGGTGTTCTACCTCAATGACCCCTGCCCAAAATAAATACTGCCCCTTCGATAACAATCGCAGGCCCATCCGGGTCTGAGCCTGTTCTTCACTGGGAAGCTGTCCGCTCAGCACATCCTGAATCAATTCATTTTGATTACGCAGCAATCGGTCTTCAAGAAACTGTGTTCTCAGCACCAATGTAGCGGCTGCCTTGGCAGTGTAATCGAGTAGCAGCGACATTTCTTCCGTCGGCATTTCACTATGCAGTACCAAACCTACTGCGGAAAACACCTGACCGAAGCATACAACGGGCTGGAACAAGACGGCAGTGGATTCATTTAGGTGAAACAGCAGATGCCCCTCCCGATCGGCGGTCATACTAGATTCCACTTCATTGGCATAAAAATCTGCAATACGGTCCGCTAGATCCGGCTGGACGGAAGGTACGAATCGATTGGTTTCAATGGAAGACATGTAGATGACCTGCCGGGCTGCATAGTCATGAAGCACACGCAAGAGGGCGTTCATATCAGTGCTGCGCAGGGTTTCCTGCTGAAGCTGACGTGAAAATCGCTCCAGATCTTTTAGAAGTTCATGATGTCGGTTAATAAGTAGGGAATGAATATCTTGTGTAATTTCAACAAAACGTACTGGCTGCTCAAATACGATGACCGGGAAGTGATGTCGTTCCGCCAACTCCAGAATTTCAGAGGGGATTTCATGAATGCTCGTGCCCAGCTCCACACACAATCCTGCGGCTTCCGAGCGGATCAGTTGCTCCATATACTCGGCACGCTCTTCCCCCTTCCGGGTGAGCCACAGGCCGGTCGTCAAAATCAAGTCATGACGGCTCACAAACGGAGAAACATTTGTGATTTCTAGCACATGGACCCAACCCACAAGGCGATGTACGCCCTGTTCCCCCGCCGCCAGCTTCGCCCGCCGGAAAACAGGACGTTCCAGCACATCCGCAATGGTAAATGTTTTTTTACCGTTCATCGGCATTCTCCTTATGTATATGTCTTTATGTCATTTTATATGACATATATTCATCAAAAAGTCGAGCCTTTAAGTCAGATAATCCGACAAAATGTATGATGTCAAGGAGCTTCACCCCTTGTAAACTGTACCTAATCTAACATGAATTGCATTTATCGGCTTGAGTCCATGTAACTAATCGGCAGGGCTGCGCAAAAATGATAGTGTAATTTTCTTAACAATTATTTTTAGGAGAGGTGAATGAAATGAAAATTGGGGTTCCGAAAGAGATTAAAAACAATGAAAATCGTGTCGCTCTAACGCCAGCAGGTGCAGCTCAATTGATTCAACACGGACATCACGTATTTGTGGAAAGCCATGCAGGTGTTGAAAGCGGCTTTACGGATGGAGAATATGCCACTGCGGGTGCGACTCTTGTGCAGCAAGCTGCGGACGTGTGGTCCCAGGCGGATCTGATTATCAAGGTAAAAGAGCCGCTCTCCTCTGAATACGGATATTTTCGACCAGGATTGATTTTATTCACCTATCTACATTTGGCTGCCGAGCCAGCGCTGGCCCGCGCTTTAACAGATAACGGCGTAACCGCCATTTCCTATGAGACGCTAGATGTTGAAGGCAGCCTCCCGCTGCTTACTCCGATGAGTGAGGTTGCCGGTCGAATGGCTGTACAAATTGGAGCACAACTGCTGGAAAAACCAAAGGGTGGCAAAGGCATTCTGCTGGCAGGTGTGCCGGGGGTAAAACGCGGTAAAGTGACCATTATTGGCGGAGGGGTGGTCGGTACCAATGCTGCCAAGGTCGCCATCGGTCTTGGGGCAGATGTGACACTGATCGACCTGAGCCTGCAAAGACTGCGCCAACTGGACGATATTTTTGGCAATCAGCTCCATACGCTGGTGTCCACCCCGTCCAACATTGCTGAAGCCGTGGCGCAAAGTGATTTGCTGATCGGTGCTGTCCTGATCACTGGTGCCAAAGCTCCGCGGCTCGTAACGGAAGCCATGGTACAGACGATGCAGCCCGGCTCTGTGATTGTGGATGTGGCCATCGATCAGGGCGGCATAGTCGAGACGATTGACCACATCACCACACACGATCAGCCTACCTATGTGAAGCATGGCGTCATTCACTATGCGGTAGCAAACATGCCGGGCGCAGTACCGCAAACCTCGACGCTCGCTCTGACGAACGCGACGCTCCCCTTTGCTCTCCAGCTCGCAGATTTGGGTGTGCAGGAGGCGCTTCGCAGAAGCAAGCCACTGCTTAGCGGCACCAATGTCCTGAACGGACATATTACCTATGAAGCGGTCGCACGTGATCTGGGATATCCTTATGTTCCCGTAGAACAGGCATGGCAGGCAAAAGCCTTACAATAGAATAGAAACAGCTCAAAGAACCACACGCTCTTCCCAGCAGGGACTGAAGCGTGTGGTTCTTTTTGTGCTAGCTGTATCCACCGTACTTACTGCATTTCAGGCGATTTCTGACGAAAGGAACGTTTGAAGATGGCGATAAATATCTGTGATTTCTTCCAGCGACATGCGCACCAGTCCGCTAGACGAAGGTGCCACAAATTCATGCATCTCGGGAATGAGCGGTTCAGGCTGAAATCCCCAATTTACTTTGGATTTTTTACTGTATTCGGTGTACACGCCTTTGCCGACAAAGCAAGCAACCTTCGGGCGGTATTCCTTTAGCTTCTCGTATAGCTTCAGACGTCCTTCGGCGTATTCCTCGCGTGAAATATCCTCTACTCCCCTCGTGGGACGGGAAACAATGTTCGTAAAGCCGAAGCCCAGCTTCAGCAGCTCCCGATCTTCCGATGGATCGTACAAGCGAGGTGTCAAGCCTGCCCCCTCCAGTATGCGCCAAAATCGGTTGCGCGGATTCGCATAATGATGTCCTACCTCGCCTGATTTCAAGCTGGGATTAAAGCCGATGAATACAACGGATAATCCATAATCCAGATGATCATCTACCTCATGCAGTTCTGTCTCTCGCTCTGTCATGGGCTCCTCCTTCCTCAAACCATATCCAGCGGCTGCTTCCGCGTTGGCGGAGGAAAAACTTCGTCTATTTGTTGAAGTTGTTCAGGAGTGAGCCGAATACTTGCTGCCGCTGCATTTTCTCGTACATGCGATTCCTGCACCGCCTTCGGAATTGCCCAGACATCACCGTCCCGTATGACCCACGCGAGCGCAATTTGGGATGGAGTTACCCCGTGGCTGGCAGCAATGTCTACCATAACAGGATGCTCCAACAGCCCCCGTCGCAGGCGGCCACCTTGGGCAATCGGGCAATAGGCCATCACAGGCACTCCATGCGTACGGCTCCAAGGTAGCAGATCATATTCGATGCCCCGCGAAGCTGCGTGATACAGCACTTGGTTGACAGCGCAGGCTTCGCCTCCACTTAGGCTCCATAGCTCCTCCATGTCGGACTTGTCCAGATTGGACACTCCCCAGCTGCGGATTTTGCCCTGCTCACGCAGTTTTTCCATACCTTGTATCGTCTCTTCCAGCGGAATATTCCCACGCCAATGCAACAAATACATGTCCACGTACTCCGTTCCCATTCGGGTTAGGCTCGCTTCGCACGCTTGAGCCAGTCCTTGACGGTCCGCATGATGAGGATACGCCTTGCTAACAAGATAGACATCATCCCGGCGACCCCGAATGGCCTCTCCGACGATCTCTTCTGCGCAGCCCTCCGCATACATTTCAGCCGTGTCCACCAGCGTCATGCCCAGCTCCAAGCCAAGTTGAAGCGCGCGCACTTCTTCCTGCCGGAGTGACGCTTTTTCACCCATATGCCACGTGCCCTGCCCGATTAGCGGCACATCACGACCGTCAGTCCAGGTAATCACACTTTTCTTATGTTGGCTCATATGCATTCCCTCCTTAGGAGCCTGATGCCACAGGCTTGTCAAATACATGGCTCTGCGTCCAATGCTGTCCACCATCCGAGGTGGTATACATGACTGGGGCCTGCTCTGAATCCGAGAAAATAGCCCAGCCTTCCTTGGCATTTGCCATCCCGATTTGCTGACCACCATAACCGTCAAAGCCTTGCTTGCCATTGTTCCACGTCTTGCCGCCGTCAGTCGTCCAGCCGATGGTATTGGGCTTGTCGCACGGTGCGCAGTAACCGCCCATCCATGCGGTATTGCTATTAACCGCATAGAGCATACCTGGTGCAGCCCCTTCATTTTTGGGAACCTGGTTGTCTTGCTGGCTAATACCTGGTGCCGGACCGCCGCCAGCAGTGGTATTCGCCAGCACAGCACGCCAGCTTTGTCCACTATCGGCAGTATGCCAAAGCGAATACGACGTCTGATTCATCCCCGTATCGCCAACCAGCTCGATCCATGCGTCGCCACGTTCTACCGAACGAATAATAGCTCCATTTAGAGGCGCCTCCACTGTCCGTGACATGACAGTAGTCCACTTTTGGCCCCCGTCAACCGTGTGTAAAATCTGAAACGAACGGTCTGTGTCCTGCGTAACTGCCCAGCCGTTTTGCTGATCATGGTAATATGGCTGTCCTACCAAGTGGCCAGGCACGGGGAGCGAAGACCAGCTTTGCCCACCATCCTTCGTATATTGGTTGCCACTGAACCCTTCCTTGGATGATACAAAGTGTAAAAAGCCCGCTTGCCCTTGCTCAGGTACAGTCCCAACAACCTCCCAGCGTTTACCGCCATCGCGAGTGGCCAGCAGCGATCCGCTGTCTGCCATAACAGCCCAAGCCTGCTGCCCGTTCAAGGCAAAAATCTGCTGAACCGTACCTTGGCCCTGATATTGCACATTCCACGTCGATCCGACTGAATCGGATGCAACCGCGTCCGTACGGGCAATCCAGCCATTTCCGCCGATCCAGCCGGATTGGCCGTCGATCAAACGCAGCGCGGTAATATTGTCCATGCGGACCTTCGCTATCGTAGTGTCTGTGGTTGCTTGTCCTCCTGTTTTCGGTGTATCTACAGTCGCTCCCGAGCCATTCGCTTGTGCCGAGGCGGCACCCTTTTGCTCATTTTGAGCCGTTTGTCCTGTTTGCGAACTTGTTTGTGAGCCTGTTTCACACCCCGCTGTCACTATGGCTACGGCGAGTAAAAGCACCCAGACCGATGTTTTTTTCTTCATTTTCGTTCATCCCCTTATGTTGGTGATATACATGGCTGTGCGGGTATTGTATTCACAGCCATGTATATTCTATGTATTACCCTGCTGTCTTCGTTTCACTCTTAAGGTGAATATACGGAATGGACTGAATGCAAACCAGTGTTACAGGATTACGAGTTTACAGGAACAAAGCCGCCTTTTTCGATGGCCCGAGTTCCTTCTTCACTTTGCAGCCATTCGAGTAATCGTTGCATCGAAGGGCTTGGTTTCTCGCCTTCCCGTGTGACCACGAACAGTTGAGCTGTGAATGGATATTGTTTCGAGCGAATGTGCTCTTTGTTCGGCTCCACTCCATCAATAGACAAAAATTTGACCTCTTGACGATTATGCATCACATTTGCGAAATAATAAAATGAATAACCGAGCGCATTGTGATCCTTGTTAAAATCAGCAACTGCATTAATCATTTCACCCATTATACCAATTCGGAGTTCCCGAGGAGGTTCAGCCATGTCATGACCTTTCATCACTTTCTTTTGCATATATGTTTGACTTCCTGAATTCTCCTCCCGCTGATAAGCAACGATCGGCTGATGCTTTCCCCCTACTTCACTCCAGTTACGAATAGATCCTTCATATATGCTGCGTAACTGCTCCGAAGAAAGTCCGTTAACTGGATTGCCTTTATGAACGAGAAAAATAAAAGCATCCCACCCAATGGGTGTAAGCTTCATTTGAATTCCCCGACTTTTTGCCAGGCGTAATTCCTCATCGGATGGACCCGCCACCAGGATCAGATCCGCCTTCTTTTCAATCAGATTGACATAAGCCTGATGTGTTGTGTTGAATCTCAGTTCGTGAGCCGCACGAACCTTGTTCATTCCGGTCAATTCATGCAGCATATCCTGCGCGAATGGAATGGCCGCTGTAGCTCCATCTACTACCGGGAAATCCCTTTCCGCAATGTACGGACGTTGAGGAAGCATGATCGTAATCACCAGCACAATAATGAGCGCAGCAGATATTGCAGCTACAACCCATTGCCATCTATGGTCCAACTTTCCGTGCTTGTCGGTCACCGCAGGATAACGATCTACCCCAACCCCGACTACCATGCCAGCTATGGGTAGCAGTGCGGTCAGCAAAAACCAGATTCCGCTACGCTGTGTATATAACCCCAATACCTCTAGTACAGGTTCTGCCCAAGCGTGATAAAGTGAAAACAGCTCCCATGCTCCTCCAGACACTTCGGCAAGTTGTCCACCTGATCCTTGTATTCCGACAATCCACAACCACAGCCCACATAATAATGATAATAGCCCGGTCAGCATCAGCGAAAGCTTGCCCATGCTGGACATACGCGCACTCAAGGCACCATAAGCTGCAAAAATGAGACCGATAATCCATGCATATAGAAGCAGTATTACAAACACAGTTGTATCCGTCACACCTTCATGCCTCAGCAGAAGCTGCACTTGGGGTGCCACAACCATACTCCAAACTACATTAAACATGACTGAAAACAATCCAAACATAAACGTACCGCCCAGCCATGGCCAAAACCATGCTATCCGCACAGACTCATCCTTTTCCGGCTTGGTTATAACTCTCTTTGGATCAGACATGTACATCCCCCTATATCTAATGAATGAATTGAGACTGTAAACCATTGCTTCTTCATTGTACAATTATGGTAAAGATTAGTATACGAGAGGAGGAGAAAAATGTCCTTATCCGATCATCCGAATCATACATCTGATGTAACCTTGCTCCGAAAAGCACATGATGATCTATGGCATTCCTTACAGCACATTCCAAGCGATGAAGCACTCAAGCTACTTCACAGCTTTGCAACCCAGGTAGCGTTCTATCACGAGAAAAAGGACAAGGAGGCGGACTGTAAAAACTACTTCCGAACTCCCTTGCCCTATATAGCCATAGCCGTTGGTATTTCACTGCCAACCGCCATATGGCTTCTGATATTGTTCTTACCCTAATGCTTATGGCAAAAAAGGCCTCCCCCACGGGAAGGACCTTTTTGGTATCGGATCTTCTTTATATCGCTCTGGCCTGGATCAAAAAACGGTGCTGCTTCACGTCCCAGTACCCATCACGTTGGATATCCAAATACAGACCATACAGCTGTTCTATATATTTCTCTGGCTGAAAGTCTGCAATCTGCCATTCAATGGCTTTTAAATAGTAAACAAGTGCTCCAATATCGTAAAAACGCTGTATTGGAAACTGCTCCTGCTGCTCTACAATTTCGAAGCCATTGCTTTTCAAACCTGCAAGTGCTTGAGAAAGTGTCCAGTCCGCATATTCGTATTCAGGTGCTCCCAAACGGTCGTTGATACCCGTACAATCCAGGCCCCCTACCTGTTGAGTCAAAAACGTCCCACCTGGGCGCAAAATACGTCGTACCTCCGTTGGCGAAAATGACTCATGCTTATTCAGCACAAGATCGAACCCGGCATCGCCAAACGGAAGGGAATTGTCATCCTGTATAGCCATCACGCGCACACCCAGCGGCTCCAATCTTGCCTTGGCGATAGGAACGTTCGGTGCATATGCCTCTGTCGCACAAACGATCTCTGGAAAAGGACGTAACCGCGACAATAGCTCTCCCCCGCCTGTTCCCATATCCAGCATCGCTTTGGAGGAATGGATCAATGCCAAAGCCTTGCTGGCATAAGACCAGTCCAAAGGTTCGCTCGCCACTCGTCCTGTATCCAAAATGAATGAAAAATCCCATCCGGAAAATGGCTGCCTATGATGCTCCAACAACTGTAGAAATTCACGATCTTCTGTATATTTCATATTATTTTGCTCCTCCACTATTGGACTGGACATAATTGAACTCTTCTCTCTGTATGTTCTACGTTGTATCTCTCTGTGCCTTTATTATGTCAGCTCTAATGTTGAGGAGCTCTTGCCCGTCGGTGAGGTTGTTATATGTCGTGTCGGAACCATCCCATGTTCATCTACCTCCGTCCATATGCCATCCAAACCAGATGCTGTCCCACTTAAGGAGCTGTCGGTAATGCCTTCGCAAGCTCCGGTGTCATATCGTTCGGAGTAAAATAGCAATAGCGTGTATGGGGGGCTGAACTAAATAAAGGTTTGATCTTGACCTGAACCAGGTAAGTGCCTTTCGCCATATTTGGAGTATAGCTATAGGGTCTGCGCTTTTCCAGTACAGTGCTCCAGAGCTTCGGATCTTCAATCGTTATTGCTTTATGCTTCTGTTGGATGCTTTTAAATAGCTTATAGTCTTCAATATACTGATTGGATTGATAAGGTTCAAGCTCTTCAGCAATAATAGGAACAGCCCGTATCGAAAAAATATCCTTGGAATCAATGATCACCTTATCCGCATATCCCTTTTGCTCTAGCCAACCTGTAAGCTTGTGATAGGAAGCCGGCCATTCAAATGAAAATTCACGATGCCAGCTCGGTTCGTTATTGGTAAAGGATGACTCTTTGTTTGTAATAGAAACACTCCCTAGGGGATATCGATGTGATTGCATTTCGCTATAACTCATATTTAATACTTCTTCTCTGAGTATATCTTCAAATTCACGAGTTTCTTTTGGATTGGTTAAAACCACTCGTCTTTCATTATCATCTACGGATTGGATATTAATCGTCTCTGCTTTTCCTTGCAGCTTATCCAGCTCGTATCTTACCGTTTTATAAGGCTCTGCTTCCATCACTTTAGTCAGTTCTGTCCGGAAAGGCTTCTCCGGGAATGTATAGCGGCGAGTCATGGTGGAACCATCATCCAAGCGGTAGATTATGACTGCCCTTTCGACGGCCAGGTTTTTGGACAATGTTTTCTCGCCAGCTGCATGTGCACGTACGAGTTCACGATGTAAATTCAGCACAGAGGCGATATAGGCCCTGTCTTGGGAGTAATAAGCTTCTTTTTCTGTATTTCCCCCTAGAGGCTCCTCTTGCCCGACATAAACTTTTTCTACGGAGTGTGCTGTTGGAATCCGCCCCTCATAACCCAACCAACCTGATATCGGGATATATAGTACCAGCCCCATGATCACACCGTACACGACCATTTCCACCAAAGCTCGAACACGCACAATTTGCCACGTCTTGCGGACGACCATCTCTACAACGATATAGCCTAGAACAGCTCCAAGTGCATACCCAAAAATCGACCAATTAGCTCCTCTTGTACCTGCATTATAAAAATAATCGCCTATTACAAGCATGGCGCATAGTATAACCCCTGCCTTGAACAAAGGTTGAAAGAAAGAAAACGCCATGGCCTGAGTCGCCTTCTCGACCAAGCGTTTACGATACAAACCATAACTCAAGGCAACAAACAACAGAGAGATACCTAAATAGGCAAGTAGCTCCATGTAGGAAAAGGCGCGCTGCGGCAAATTGTCCATAATGCGTACAAACGGCGATAAGTTATCCCAGACATTATTACTGCTGCGAAACTCCGAGCCGTTAATATATTGAACAATGGTTTCTCGCACTTGCACATAACCGTATAAATTACGTTCCAGAAAACGCCCTATCATCATGGATAGAAACTGAGGCAATAGCAGCAAAACATACACTACTACGATCTGTAGCAACGATTGTCCCACACAAATCCCTACAAACACAGTAAAAGTAAACAGGAAAATCGTAAGGACAGATACGACCAGTGCCCACGATCCAATATCATTGATATGAAAAATATAAGGCAGTTCGACTGACGTGTTAACCCAAGCAGTTACTCCCGCAGTCAGCCATACAGGTACAAGTAAAAGAATAAGACCGCTAATTAAATGTGATGTTAATAAATGCTCTCTACGCAAAGGTAGGCTGTGATACAAATCGGATGACCCCTGTCGCTGAACAAAACGAAGCAGCATCACACCTGCCAGCACGGGTACGGTCGTTAAGATTAATTTTTGCAATTCATTACCTGAGCTTGTGTTATCAAACAAGCTTTTTAAAACCACTCGTGGTTGTTCATCACCAATGCTCATAAACAATGGCAGCAGTACTGTAAACAGCAATCCTACCAAGTACAATAGACCGATCCAGCCATGCTGTCTCAGGCATTGGCGAATTACGCCGCCGCTACAGAAGAATCGGTTGGATGTCATAACCTGCGTCCTCCATTTCATAAATGAAAATTTCTTCAAGCGTCAACGGCAGCAAATCAAACACATGCGGCTCATACGCCTCAATCGTCTCTGCAATCCGCTCTCGTTCCCCCCGGATAATGAGCAGCAGAACACTGCCCCTCCGCTCCTTATGTACAACCGAAAGTTGTCCACATACGGTTTCCTCATGCGTGCTTTCACGAAAGGCAACCTGCACCTTATGCGTATCAGACTTGAGGTCGTCGACCTCTTTTTCCAACAGCATCCGCCCCTGGTGCATAATGCCGACGTGATCACACATGTCTTCTATTTCACGCAAATTATGAGATGAGATCACGACGGTCATCTCGCGTGCAGCGGTTTCCTGGAACAGTAAATTTTTGATCATTCTACGCATCACCGGGTCCAGTCCATCAATCGGTTCATCCAAAATGAGCAGCTCAGGCATACAGCTCAAGGCAAGCAAAAAAGCAGCCTGACGCTTCATCCCCTTGGAAAAACGGTGGAGCTTTCGTTTAGGATCTAGCTTAAAAATCTCCGTAAGCTGTATGTAGCGTTCCTCGCTCCAGCTCGGATAAATGGAGCGGTAAAACCGGGCCATCTGACGAATTGTCGCTTGCGGAAAAAAATAGGGGGTGTCTGGCATAAACAGAATGTGCTGCTTGACTTCTGGCTGCTCATATACGGACTGTCCGCCAATCAGTACCTTTCCTGCATCCGGTCGGTAAATCCCGGCGATGATTTTGAGCAGTGTTGTTTTCCCTGCCCCGTTTGAGCCCAGCAGTCCAAAAATGGAGCCCTTCTTCACTCTAAGGGCGAGCTGGTCGACAGCCTTTTCTTCTGTAAATGTCTTTGTGACTTCCCTTAATTCAATCAAGGGACATCCCCCTTTCCTTTGTTTGTATAGCTTCCACGTACATGTCGTCCACTTCCTGCTGTGTAAAACCGAAATGGACGGCTACAATCATCTGTTTTAACAACGCCGCTCGAATCTCATCTCGCTTGATTTGTTGTGGCTGATGTTGGGCAGGTGTGACAAAGCTGCCTTTGCCCTGAACGGAATAAATGTATCCTTCTCGTTCCAACTCGCGATACGCCTTCTGAATCGTATTCGGATTCACCGTTAGCTGAGCAGACAATGTCCGCACAGAAGGCAATTGCTCATCCGGCTGAAGTGATCCGTACACGATCATTTCCTTTACCCTGTCCATAAGCTGTTCGTAGATCGGCTTACG
Source organism: Paenibacillus sp. MZ03-122A (assembly GCF_024213325.1). Taxonomy (NCBI): domain Bacteria; kingdom Bacillati; phylum Bacillota; class Bacilli; order Caryophanales; family Paenibacillaceae; genus Paenibacillus; species Paenibacillus sp. MZ03-122A. The sequence goes on from NZ_JANAVI010000007.1 coordinate 223,541, forward strand.
GCTGCGGATATCCAGCTCGAACATGGACTTCCTCCTTTCAAAAACTTACTCTGATTCATTTGTATATGCTCAACTGTTCTAACTGTACTATAATTAATAGTACAGTTAGAACAGTTTGTCAATCTTTTCTTTGGGGATTTCTTACAAAAAAAATAGCCGTGATGCATCACGCATCACGGCTATCTCTTTTAGCCTTCCTTTGACTCATAAGGCTCATCACGACTTATATTCGTAAGCGTTGACCCTTCGGGTAGCTTAAGATCCAGCTGGAACCGGAACGTCGCTCCTCTGGCCTCATCGCTATCCACACCAATGGACCCCCCCATCAGCTTGACCAAGTTTTTACAGATGGACAAGCCGAGTCCTGTCCCTCCATATTTTCGGTTCAGTGCCGGGTGAAGCTGGGAGAAGGGCTGAAACAATAGATGCTGGCGGTCTGCTGGGATACCGATTCCAGTATCCGTTACACTGAACTCAATCAGGCATTTATTTTTACGACGACTGTAAGCCTTTCTCTCCACAAAGATATTTACACGCCCTCGCTCCGTAAATTTGATCGCATTGCTCACCAAATTCACCAGCACCTGTCGAATACGCACATGATCACCGACCAGCATCCCCGGCATTTCCTGATCCACATGCCATTCCAGCTCGATGTCTTTTTCCATAGCCTGTGTCATGAATAGGTCAGCCACACTGCCGACCACATCATCTAGCACAAAGGACTCGTGCAGCAAAGACATTTTGCCAGCTTCGATTTTGCTCAAATCCAGTATCTCGTTCAATATCTGCATTAAAGCACCGCTGCTGCTGGTAATAATGTCTATATAGCTACGCTGCTCCTCATCCAATTCAGTATCTGCCAGTAACCCTGCCATGCCTATAATGCCGTTCATCGGTGTTCGGAGCTCATGACTCATCACAGAGAGAAACTCTGACTTGGCCCGATCGGCGCGTTCGGCAGACTCCTTGGCCCGAATGATCTCCTTTTCATTCGTCCTGTCTACAAAAACCATCACAGCCCCTTTTCGCTCGCCATTATCCATCAAAGGGCTGATTCGGTAGGAGGCCAGAAAGCTGGACCCGTCTTTTTTCCAAAATACAGCTTCCTCTGCCTGATAAGAAGCTCCGCTTCGAATCGCTTGAAGAATAGAGGACTGTTCGTCCGGAAAATGGCTACCAATCTCGTCTGCATGGCGAATGATATCTATGCATGGGCCGTTCAGCGGATTAGCCGATCCAATGCCGAACATCTCGACAGCTGCCGGGTTCATAAAGCGGACATGTCCTTCGTTACTTAAACCCACAATCCCTTCGGATACGGCATTCAAAATAAGCGAATGCTCATTACTAAGTTTTTCAATTTGAGCAATGTAGCTTTTGAGAGGGGTAACGTTTTCTATAATCCCGTAGCAGCCTACAATTTCCTCTTGCACGAAAATCGGGATATTCGTCATCTTAATGAATAGACGCTCCCCCTCCTTATGTATGAATTCCGATTCATAGGTTTGCGTCTCACCCTGCTTGGCCAGTTCCATATGACGCTTGATTTTGTCCTGTTCCTCAGAGGAAGCCATTACAAGTATTTCAGCTCCTAGCAGCTCATCTTTCGTATAGCCCGTAAGCTCCACCAAGCTCGGATTCACACTCAAGATATGACCTTCCATATTCACGGCGCATATCCCAAGTGGATTATGCTGAAACAGTGACCTATAACGGTTTTCACTTTCGCGCAGACGCTGCTCCATTTCCCGGTGCTCTGTAACATCCTGGATCATACCAACCACTTGAACGGGCTTGCCTGCATGCTCGTCCATTTCAGCTTCCCAGATTGAACGCAGTACCTTTTGTTCCCCATTGGGCAATACAATCCGGTAAAAGGTTTCTTCGTGAACTCCCTTTAATATAACGTTGGTGATAATCTGTTTCATGCGCTCTGTATCTTCTGGATGAACAGCCGCCATGAACGCGTCAATACTTGTTTCAACCGGCTTGACACGATAGCCAAATATGCTGCGAAATTCCTTGGAAAAATGCATAACATCGTTGACCAGATCCCAGTCCCATGAGCCGAACATCGCCAACTGTTGAGCTTTTGCCAGGTTCTCCTCGCTCTTCTGACGCTCTGTGATATTTCGTCCGATGGATAGAACTCGCTTGATCTTGCCCTGTTCATCCCGAATAATACGGTACGATACTTCCAGCCACAAATAATGCCCGTCCTTATGACGTACACGCCGCTTCATGATGCCTGTTTCCTTGAACATTCCATGTACACGCATGTAATCGGCATCTTCGATATGGTAAAATTGGAGCCGCTTTTTGCCGAGCATTTCCTGCTTTGTATAGCCTAGGAGTTTTTCCACCGAAGGAGAAATATATTGGAGTATGCCGTCCGCCGTGCTATATGAGATAACATCCGGCGTATTTTCCGTAATCAGCATGTACAAATCCTCATTATCCGAGAGCACCTGCTCCATATCTTTTTTCTCCGTAATATCCATTGCATACGCAATCAAATAAGATTGTTCGGTAGCCTCATCATCAAATATGGTTAATTCCAGCGATAGCCAGACGGATGTTCCCCGTTTATGTTTCAAACGCAGCTCTGTCTTATAGACTTGATCTGTAGCCTTTAGCCAACCTGCGTAAGCCTCCCTCAACCCTTGCTGATCCTGAGCCTCTTTATACAAGAGATGGTAATACCGGATATCCAGTAATTCCTCCTGCTCATATCCGACCATTTTGCAAAAGGCGGGATTGACGTACAGGCACTTCCCTTCCCTCGACAAAATCACGATTCCTGTCGGGGCATGATTATACATATGTTCCAGCAAAGGCAGTCGTCGAGCAGCAGAAAACACAATGAATCTCCTCCTTTGTGGTCCGGCAGTTTTTCTAACTATACCTATTCTAACATGATATGGGATTTTTATAGCGGTGAGTCCGCATCTAAATGAAAGCCCTTAAAACATGTATGCACAAAAGATTGCCGATGCAGGTTCATCGGCAATCTTCGAATTATTTTTTTATACCACCCGGCTAAGAAAATGACGCAAAAATCGCTCCGCATCGACTTTAAGTGCCACCTCAACCGTAGTCAGTGCTTGAGTTTCGTTCTCATTCTGCACCTCACGGGTGCGACCAACCTCAGCGGAATTGCCCACCTCAACGGCAATGTGCATTGGACGCGTCTCCACAAAGCTGGAATCTATCGCTAATCCTACAGCCAGTGGATCATGCAAAGCACATCCTGCTATACCAGGTCTGAAGTTGCGATAAGCTTCCATATAAAAGTCTGTCATATCTGCCATAAACGCACCCAGCTCGGTCCCTTGCTCACGCCATTTGTCCACATCCTGCTGTGGAAGCAGTGTTTGCATCGTGACGTCCAGCCCAACGAGCGTAAGCGGAAAGCCCGCTCCCAGCACATAGGCTGCGGCTTCTGGATCGGCGTAAATATTCGCTTCAGCCGTCGGAGTTACATTCCCTTTCACTGTGACCGCGCCGCCCATGATGATCAGGCGGTCAAGCAATTGGGGCAATTCGGGACAGCGATCCCATGCAATCGCAAGATTGGTCAGCGGTCCCACAGCTACCAGGGTAAGTTTGCCTTCATAGCGACGAGCCTGTCCGATTATAAAATCAGCGGCATCCCCAGACGCAGCCTGACGGGAAGGTGCTCCTTTCAACTGATTGCCAATACCGTCTTCGCCGTGAATATGCCGGGAATAAGGTTTAAACAGCTCCCGAGTATACGGCTTGTGAGCGCCAGACACGACCGGAGCCTCTACCCCCAGTTTTTCCAGCAGAATCAGTGAGTTACGTGTTGCCTCCTCCACCGAGATATTACCAAAGGTGGTTGTAATACCGAGTAGCTCCAATTCCGGCGAATGGACCGCGTACGCAATAGCAAGCGCGTCGTCAATGCCAGTATCTACATCTAAGATTAACTTTTTGCTCATGATGACCCTCCACAGTAGAACAGCATTCTTTTGTTCATTATACACAATTTCAATGCTTATTCCCTTGGTCATCAAATTCTTTATTCGAAGACGTAAAAAAGGCTACGACAGTTATGCCGTAACCTTCTTTTAATACTTTTCAATCATTCAAGGGCACATGTTCTGACCAAATCCTAAGGCTCGATTCCCCACACCAGCTTATCATTGTGGAACAACGTTGCTTTGTTCCATTCTGCATAAGAGGTTTTGGTTGGATCGAAGGAGTAATCATTGGATTCGTCCAGGTTGGACCAGTCGCTATTGTTCATGCGGATCTGAATATCACCTGTTTGCGCTCCGGCAGCAAGCGTACCGGCAGCAGCACTGAAACCAATTTCAATATAGTTGTCAGTAAAGGTACGCAGCACGTTATCATTACCTACTTGTGCATAGTCTACTGCAGATTGCAGCTCCTGGCTGCCATCTTTCGTGAAATAGTAACGAATTTTCAGCTCACTCAGCTTCACAGGTGTTGTTCCTTTATTTTTCAAGTTAAAGAAAGGCTTGACTGCGTTATTCGCTGGATCAGTGTCCCCGGCCCGGTACATTACAACCAGATCTCCCGCTGGTTCTGTAGGATCTGTAGGGTCCGTCGGATCTGTCGGTGTACCTTTAGGTTCAGCACTTACCGCTGCGGAATCCTTACTTGTTCCGTTCGCATTCGTAGCACTTACAACATAGAAGTAAGTTGTTCCGTTCGTCAGTCCCTTATCTGTGTACTCTCTTTCCGTTACAAGAGGCGCAACGGCTGTAAAAGGACCTGCTTCGCTAGTGGCGCGTTTGACCGTGTAGCTATCGGCACCAGTAGACGCATTCCAAGTCAGCGTTACTTGAGCATTACCCACAACAGCCTTTAAGCCTGACGGTACAGCTGGAGCTGTAGGCGCTGGGTCCACACCACCAGTGGAAGGCACGATAGCAGGGTACGCATTTTGTACCAGCATTACAAACTGATCATGGAACCATGATCCTGAAATAGGTGCATTCGGTAAAGCATCTGTTAATGTGCCATCCTTGGTTGTATAGGTAGGATCACACATACGGTCAAAGCCTTTACCCTCATCGTTCGGGATGAGTGAGCTCGAACCATCGGAATCACCCGGAGGTTTCGCCCATACATAGGCATCAATATGGCCAGCTGGAGCCGTTTGTGGCGGCGTTCCCATACCTGCTCCGCTGTTATTACACCAGTTACCACGGTGCGAGCGTTTGTCAACACGGCCTGAGTTTACATAGGAGTTAATATCATTGCCGACTGCGGAAGTCGGACGGTTAGGTCCTCCCCATCCATTACGGCCTGTATCAATTAACATACCGAGTGAGCTCGGCCAGCCTGCGCTGACAAAATCTCTATGCAATGCCTCTGCGAAATCCGATTCATCGAAATTAGGATTCCATTCATAGTACTTGGACGATTTGATCGGCTGTCCACCGATATTTAGATTTGGATCAGGTAAATTAGGTTCTGTCAGCGGTGAAGTGTTGGCTGTATTCGTGATAAAGCCATCTACACTGGCCAGACCTTTGCTAGTATCTTTGAAAATGGTTGTAAACAGGGATACCGTTGCTGAACGGTTGTTATCCCAACCTAACCAACCAGAGTGACCGATATCTACGTATTTGTACACATTCGGAATCTCGTTCAGCTTATTCATTGTGTACTTCACGCCAGCTTCATAGATTCCTGTAGACTTGGCTTGTGCACATTTCGGATCATCCAGATTAGTTACCAGATTTGGCAAACTGTCTGGTTCAATGATCGCTACGATACGAATATCCTTATATTTGGGATTTGCAAAAATAGCAGCTATTTTGTCAATATAATCCTTTTTATAGGTTTCCAAACCTGCCTGGGTCAGCGGCAATTCACCATTGGAAGCCAAGGCGTGACAATCCCGTCCGGGCAGATCATACACAATAAATTCCGCCGTAATCGGTGTGCTGCCTTTCTTTTGCGCCAATACTTGGTCCAAATGCGCTTCCAGGCCAAGCTTGCCTCCACCGCCGTTAATAGCAGCGATACGATCAAGCCATACGGCTGTCGGGAATGTTTTGACCGTTTGCATTTTTGCTTTCAGATTGGCATCCGTAATTTTGGCAATCGATGTGTCGACACTAGCCGCATAATCAGGGCTAATGTATTTTGTCGCCCCTTGGTAAGGATTGTCCACATGGGATTCTGCATGTATTTTATCCGTAAATCCTGCACCTGGTAGAAAGCTGCTTGCGACGAGTGATAGCGCAAAAGCATACTTCATGCTTTTACGAAGCACTTGCTTTGTTTTCAATTGCTTCACCTATCTTTCCGTGGATTTTGTTGAATCTTCCTATGTCGGCACCTGATTGTTACATGATTAAATGTGAGTTACGCCTACTCTCTCCAAAAAAAAGCGGCGTTCATAGTTGCAAAAGGTAAGCGCTTTCTATTTGTTCATGCGCTCACATTTTCCCCTTTTTGTCACCTCCTATGTTAGATTATAGTGAGCTGGAAATCTGCTGTAAATTGAATAAATTAAGGACTACATTATTAATTAGGCATATGAATTGCCACCCTAGTGGTTCATCGCGGCCCCTCTTTTTCTGAAGTCGGTTTCTTCATTTGTTGAACATCCCTGCTATAACAAGCTTTCGGGAGATTTAGGATCGACGGCAAAAGAGCAAATTCATAAAAAGTAAGACCGTATTCTTTAATTTCCGTCAGCCTAAATCGACAATGATAAACTTCAGCACGCCAACTATGCCAAATCGTCATATCTATCGACAGCAAAAAGGTGTTTTCAGGCCCTCATGACCATGAAAACACCCTTTAATTGTAGTGAAGTCAATCTCTGCTCTTATTGTTCTACACTTTTTCGCGATCCTTGCCTTTGTCGGATTGCCCTGCATTTTTATTGGCGGCATCCCGATCCAGCTGCATTTCTTCAACCGTCTTCACCTTAAGACGTGCTGCTCCCTCATAGGGTCGGGTTGGAATCAGATCGCCTGCAGCCAGACGTTGACGCGCCTCGGCAATCGCTGCTCCATATTGCGGCAGCCATGCTTCCTGCGCCACCAGCATCTCATCGACCATCTGCCAAATTTCTTTCGGATTACACACCGCGCCCACTAGCGGATCCATCATAAACGCTTGCCGCAGCAGCTTATCATCTCCGTGTACAGCCGCTTCGACAGCCAAACGCTGGACGGAAATACTTACATTGCAGACGGCAGCAAGACCGAGCGGAAGATCTCCTACATGTGGCATGGAGATACCATTCCGATCCACGTATCCAGGTGCTTCAATAATCGCATCGTCCGGCAAATTGGAAATCACACCGTTATTAACGACATTAAAATGCCCCCGGTATACACGTCCGGTTTCCAGACCTTCGATAATGTATGAACCATGCTCTTCACCGCGATTTTCGACCTTGTACTCCAATGGGTCTTCTTTCATCCAATTAGGGAAATCTGTTTCAAACCAATTACGTCCTTCTGTACATACACGCAGATAGCCGCCTGTTTCTCCGTTGATCCAGCTGCCTAGATCAATCCAGTCCATAATTTCATTCGGACGCTTCCGGTACCAAGGTACATATTCACTGAGATGACCATTCGACTCTGTGCTGTAATAGCCAAAACGACGAAGCATGTCGATGCGTACCTTTTCGGTGCGGCTATATTCGGGATGTTTTTCAAAAACCTCCAGCAGTCCGGCTGTCAGATCCTTGCCTTCATGTGACGCCTGAATGTACCACGTCTGGTGATTGATTCCGGCACACACAATGTCCACATCCTGCTTCTCCAGACCATACACCTCGGCAATTTGGTGATGCCCATGCTGGACGCCGTGACATAGACCGATTGTACGCACACCGCTGTATTTATTGCAGGCCCACGTCATCATCGCCATGGGGTTCGAGTAGTTCAGCAGCAATACATCCGGTGCACTTAGCTCGCGGATATCCTTGCAAATCTCCAGCATTTCAGCAATGCCGCGCTGACCATACATGATGCCTCCTGCACACAGGGTATCGCCCACGCATTGATCCACGCCATATTTCAGCGGAATATCCACATCGGTCGCAAAGGCTTCAAGACCGCCAACCCGGATGGTACAAATGACGTATTTGGCATCCTTTAAAGCTATCTTTCGGTCCGTAGAGGACTGTATTTGTATCGATAAACCGTTCTCCAGAATATCCCGTTGGCACAGCTCAGTGACCATATCCAAATTGTGCTCACTGATGTCCGTAAAAGCCACTTCAATATCATTAAATTCCGGCACCGTTAACAGATCTCGTAAAATTCCACGGGTAAAACCGATGCTTCCTGCTCCAATAAACGCTACTTTAAATGACACGGCATTCAACCTCCGGTAATTAGAATGGGTATATACCGTCATTGTAGCAATAGGCTCGTAGAAAGCGTTATCAAAATCATGACCAGTTTCGTATTTAGGTGTCAAAAATCCTAACTTCCGCATTAATAAATGCTGCTTGCCGTTGACGATAGCTGCCTACGCTTCTTTTGTTGCTGTATAATGAGTTAAGTCTCTAAATATTGACAAAGGAGCAATACATGTCAAACCGTAAATGGACATTTATCCTTATCCCCGTCTTCCTGCTATTTGCCTGGCTGCTCTTTCAGTTCACTCTGTCTTCTTTTCAGATTCACCAATTTGCAGAGTTATTGAAAACAGTTTCTCCAAAAGACGGGGTTTCCGATACAAAAGTCGTACTGATATCACAGGAGTTGGATAATTATTACTGGCGGTCAATCGAACAAGGAGCCCGAAAGGAAGCGGAACAGTACGGTATGCGGCTCGATTATATCGGGCCGGACCGCATTAATCCGTCCGAGCAGGTCAAACTGCTGGATAAAGCGATCGCCAGTAAGGCGGATGCAATTCTGGTTCAGGGGATAAATGATCCAGAGTATCGCCGATTAATCGACAAAGCAGCCGGACTTGGCATACCCGTCATCACGATCGATACGGATGAACCAGACTCCCGTAGACTAGCTTACGTGGGAACGGATAACGAAGGAGCAGGAAAACGGATGGGCGCGCTATTAGCGAAAGCCTCTGGAGAGCGTGGCGACATCGGAGTTATGATCAGTAGCGAGCGTGTCGAGAATCAGCGACTCAGGCTTGCTGGATTTCGTTCCGTGATCGGTCGTTATCCCAAGCTCCGCATTGTGGAGATTCGCTCCTCAAATATTTCACGGCTTCAGGCAGCACAGCAAGCTCAGAACATGCTCACCCGGTATCCGCAGATCCGCTACATGGTCGGATTCAGTGCGCTGGACGGCCTTGGCATTCTGGAAGCCTCGGAGCGGCGCGGCGCGCGGAGTTTGCAGATTTTCGCTTTTGACGATATGACCGAGACGTTGGAAGCCATCAGAGATGGCAAAATTGAACTGACCATTGTTCAACAGCCAGAGGAAATGGGGGCTAAGGCCATAAAATTGCTGAATGATTATCTAAAGGGGAATGCCCCCCAGGAATTAACCTACACCAGAATATATGAGATGCATGCGGACACTCCCGACAACATGTCCGGAGATGACAGACGATGACGATCAGAACGAAGCTGCTTCTGTTCATCCCTCTTCTAGTTGTGTTCGCCAATATCATCGCTTATTTTGTATTCCAAAGCGGAAAGGTCGTACAACAGAGCTACGATGAAATGCTTGGCCGAATTCTCCTCATTGAGCAAACCTCCGAATCGGCGGAGAGCAACTTAAAGCTCCTATATGCCTATCTGCTTAATCCAAGAGGCGATAAGGCTGTGCAGGGTCCGACAGAATACCAATTAATGCAGTTGAAAGCCAGAATTCAGGAAGTCTCCGACTCGACCGACCCTTCTTTCGCCGAAGAGGACTACATGAATCTGTTGGCCACATTTCTTGAACAGAAACAAGCCGCAGTTCTGGATGCAAAGGCACAAGATCCACAATCGGCTTTTGAACATTATATTGAAGCGGAAAAAACCGTCAGCTATATTCATGAGGAGGGTCAGCAACTGATCGATGCTGAACTGGCTTATTACCGGCCAATCATTGAGAACATCCGGAACAAGAATGAGCGAATGAACGGATGGGGAGTCGCGTTGTTCGGCATGAACGCGCTGATGGGGGGGTTGCTTGCAATCTGGGTCTCGCGCAGCATTACTGGCCCTGTCGGCAGACTTGTCGGACTGGCGAAGCGAATCGCCACAGGTGATCTGAATATTAGGCCCCAACCGCGACGGGATGACGAGCTAGGCGTACTGTCGGACGCCATTTCGCAAATGTCCACCGATTTGAGCATCCTTATCGAGAAGGATAAACAGAGTCTGGAAATGCGGCGGCTTGTGAAGGAACTGGAGCTTCTGGCTCTGCAAAATCAAATTAACCCGCACTTTTTATTTAATACCTTAAATGTGCTCTCCAAGCTGGCGATCCTGGAAGGGGCGGAGAAAACCAGCGACCTGATCGTTTCGCTGTCCAATCTGCTACGGTACAGCCTGCAGAAGCTGGACAAACCCGTAACTCTCCAGGAGGAACTGGATCATATCCGCGAATACGTAACCATCCAGCAGGCGCGCTTCAGGGACAGGATTCGCTTTGATCTTCACTTTGACGCTTCCGTACTTCAGCAGCAAATTCCGGCCCTGACGATCCAGCCATTTATTGAAAACGCTTTTCTTCATGGTGTGGAAGATATGGAAAGCGGAGCCATTATCGTGTTAACGCTGTCGAGAGCGAACGAAGATGTACAAATTGAAATTTCGGACAACGGAAAGGGCATGACGGAGGAAACCCGACTGTCCGTACTCCGTCTTAAAGGCGAAGCCGAAAGCGGCAGTTCAACAGGACTTGGAATGCAAAATGTGTTTAGGCGGCTGCAGTTGTTTTACGGAAAGGAAGAAGAAATGGTTGAAATCAATAGCAATATCGGACGAGGTACTACCATAACCATACGAATTCCAGTCAAGAAGGAGAGTGAGCGGACTGATGTATCGGTTGTTGATCGCGGATGACGAGGCTTTGGAGAGGGAAGGACTGGAATTGACAGTGGAACGGGCGATGCCGGGGATATTCCGGTTTATTCATGCTGGCAACGGCCGCATGGCGATTGAATGCGCGGAAGAGCACCGTCCCCATATTGCCATTCTGGATATCAATATGCCCGGAATTGACGGGCTTGAAGCGCTTCGTGAATTAAAGGAGCGGCTTTCCGATACCCGATTCGTGCTCGTCACTGCCTACGATTATTTTGCCTATGCCCAGAAGGCGCTCTCTTTGGGCGTAAAAGAATATATTCTGAAGCCGGCGAAGCGAGAACTCATCATCGGCACATTGAAACGACTGATTGAAGAAATTGAGTGCGAGAAGCGGGCACGTACGGAAGAATTGGAGCTTAGGCATAAAATCTCACAGTTAATGCCGCTCGCAGAAAATGAGCTGGCTTTAATGCTTATGGTCGACCAGACCGTGGATTCGAGCGCTTCCCAGCTATCAGAATGGCTGGACTTTCCTCTTGATCAGGGAAGCGCCATCATTGCCGCCTTTGACGGATATACGGACGAGCAGGATAAAAAGAAAATTTACGATCATTTCCGAAGCTATGTAAAAACGCATGGCCCGAATGCCATTGTAAGCTCTTTGATCGACCATCATGTAGCCACTTTTTTACGCAAGCCGTCTGCCACCAGCGAAAACGACTGGCGCCAGTTGGTTAAACACCTCGTTCAGCAGCTTTCCGAGCTTGCCCAGCAGCAACTTGGTATAAAGACAGCCATTGGAATTGGATCGCTGCATAGCGGTGAGGAAGGACTTCGCAAGTCCTATTTCGAAGCCGTTTTTGCCTCCACCCTACGCAAGCGGGATGGAGGTTACTGCCACTTTGACGAACTGAAGTCATCAGAGGCTGGAAACGCTTCTTTGCTTGCCATCAAAGCGGAGAATGGAATGCTTCAGCAGACGTACGTCATGTCAGCACTGCAACGGATACGCGAACAGCGAGAGGTTCAAACACTGACTATGCTGGGTAGGGCGAAAATGTATATCGAGGAACGGTTCAACGATGATCTTTCGCTGGAAGAAGTGGCTGATTTTGTCCATTTGAATCCTCACTACTTCAGTAAAATTTTCAAACAGGAATACGGAGAAACATTTATCGACTTTGTAACCCGGCTGCGGATTGATAAAGCCATCTCTCTGATTAAGGCTGGCAACCTTACTCTTAAGGAAATCAGCTTTGAAGTGGGTTATAAGGACCCGAACTATTTTAGCCGTGTCTTTAAGAAGATAACGGGCGTTCCTCCTACTGAGTTCAAAGGCCAAAAATAGTAGAGATTCATCCATGCCGACTATCGGCATGGATTTTTTTAAGCTCGAATGACAAGGTAATGCTAGGTTCAGCCCCTCTATCTCCGATTCGGGAACCGAAGCCAAAATCGTGCATGAAAAGGTCCGTTTATTGAAGACGATAACCCGCCTTTCTTTTATAAGCGCATGTTATACTTCTCCTCGAAGAACGGAATGAGGTTCCAGAGATCTGGAGGGGAGATGATCATATGGCAGTAATCATCAATAATGAAAGCGCTAAACAGAAAGCGCTTCAATCAGAAAAACCCAATATGCTTTTTGTGACGTTGGTATCCATCGTAGCTGCGCTCGGAGGCATCCTGTTCGGTTTTGATATCGCGGTTGTTTCGGGAGCAGTCGAATTCCTACAGCAGCGTTTTTCGCTGAGCGAATTTCAGGTTGGTTGGGCCGTTTCAAGTCTGATTGTCGGGAGTGTCACCGGAGCAGCTCTCTCCGGCTACATGAGTGAAAAGATCGGCAGAAAAAAGGTATTACTGGCCGCCGGATTTTTATTCGTCATCGGCTCGATCTGCTCTGCGCTTCAAGACACGTTCACCGGGTATGTTATCTTTCGCATGATCGGCGGCATTGGCATAGGAATCACTTCCACCGTTTGTCCGGTGTACAACGCGGAGATCGCCCCCGCCAAATACCGAGGCCGTTTGGTTGCTTTAAATCAGTTGGCGATCGTAACAGGGATTTTCCTGGTTTATTTTCAGAATTCGTGGATCGTCAGCATGGGAGATGAAGCCTGGGGTGTCTCAACAGCCTGGCGCTGGATGTTCGGAGTGGGAGCCGTTCCGGGACTGATCTTTATGCTCTTGATGCTCTTCATACCCGAAAGCCCGCGATGGCTTATTAAACAAAATCGGCCCTATGAAGCGCTGCCGATTTTGCTGAAAATTCACGGTGAAGAAGCCGCTAAGCAGGAAGTGCTTGATATCAAGGAATCATTCAAAAATGAGAACAACTCATTGAAGCAATTGTTTGCTCCCGGTATTCGGGTCGCTCTCTTTATCGGTGTCATGCTCGCCATTATGCAGCATATTACCGGCATCAATGCCATTTTGTATTACGCGCCGGTTATCTTTAAAGGAATGGGACTCGGTACGGACGCTTCTTTGACCCAGACCATTTGGATCGGGTTGATCAATGTGTTGTTCACCATCGTATCCGTATGGCTGATCGACAAAGCGGGACGAAAAGTCCTGCTGATCATCGGCACCTCATTGATGACCTGCTGTTTGGTCATTATTGGAGCCGCATTCAAAATGGGTTTGACCACCGGACCGCTCGTACTCATCCTAATATTGATCTACGTGGCCTCCTATGCTATATCGCTTGGGCCGATCGTATGGGTCATGATCTCAGAGATCTTTCCGAACCGCATTCGCGGCAAAGCGGTAGCCATCGCTTCGATGGCATTGTGGGCCGGCGATTATCTGGTATCGCAGGCATTCCCTCCTCTGCTGAGTTCAGCCGGCCCGTCCAATACCTTCTGGTTATTCGGAGCCATCTCGTTGTTCGTCGTAGTCTTTATATGGCGCAAGGTTCCCGAAACCAAGGGGAGATCACTTGAACAGATGGAAAATATGTGGCTTGGGAAATGACCCAACTTTAGCCACGCCCTCTGAGTCATACCGACCTTAAATCGGCAATGGTTCAGAGGCTTCTTATTATCAGCTCCTATCCTCCTCCGCATAGTTCCTCACATTGCGCTCCACAGCTGAGCGGTATTCTACAGGGGTTTGGCCTGTGTGCTTTTTGAACAACATATGAAAATACTGCCTGCTGGCCACGCCTACATAATCGGCAATTTCTTGAATGGGAATGTCCGTTTGCTGAAGAAGCATACGGGCCTTGTCCATTCGCAGCATCGTTAAATACGCGGTAAGCGTTTGCCCAGTATGTTTTTTGAAAATACGGTGCAAATAACCTGGGTGCAGATTCACGGCTGCCGCCATGTCCTTAACCACAATATCTCGGTCATAGTTCAGATGGAGAAATTCAATGCATCGTTTGATGTACATATCCGCTTGCTGCGTGTTGCTGCGCTCTGCCTCTTCTCGTAGACGTGCAATTCGTACTAGCAATTGCATAAAAAGCATCTCGGCCATTGCACCCGGCTGTTCTTTGCGTTGGTCCAGCTCCAGTACGAGACTTTTCAGCGCATAATATACCTCTTCCGGGTCCGATAGTACCAAATACGGGAACGGACGTGACATGAGCGTCGTGACCTCCTGCTCCTCTGCTGCCATTTGTCGGATAGACGGTCCTACTCTCACTCCCTCCGAAAAACCAAACTCTACATTTAGCATCCGGCACGGTTGTTCTCCTTCCACCACCAGTCGATGCGGTACACCTGCGTCTAGCATAATAAACTCGCCTTTACGCAGCGTGATGCTTTCTTCCACATTCTCTCCCGTTTGTACATCTACCCTGCAAAAGCCGGAAATCATGTACATAATTTCGGTAGAATGATGATCGTGGTAAGACATGGTATAGTCATGCCATTGCTTGTAATAGTAAGCAAAAAAACGGGGAATATAATCCCCGTCACGCAGCCGTGGCTCAAACAGACTTCCGTTCATCCCCGCACCTCCACAAAATAGATAAGGCTAACACAGCAACGTATCTGCAACCGCTCTATTTTCACAGTTTAACAGACTGAGCCATGTACTTCTATTTCACTCCATCAGACGATCTGAAATCCTCTGGAATATGACAGGCGACTTCTGCCTAAAAGGTTGGGGATTTATCACTTTCTGGACTTAAATACTGAATTAACATTCCCGCAAATCGGTTAGCAATTTCTATATCATCGAGTTCGTTATTCCAATCGTCCTTGGACGTCAGACTCATTTTCTGGAGTATACCCATCATAGACGTGAAGATAAAATGAGCGGTCTTTAAGGGTTCCGTATCAGACTTCAATGATCCATCTTGGAATCCAGCTTCCAGAGCATCCATCAGGAAATGTCGTTCCTTTCCCCTGCTAACAAAATTTTTGTACTGTTCTTTGAGTTCTTGATTTGAATCATAAGCTTCGTAATGCAAATCGAATAAAAGAATAAACTTGATGTATTCCGGATGTTGCCAAGCGTAATCAATCCATGCATCAAGCATCGAAGTAAGCATCTTCTTCCCGCTCATTTCGGCTGAAGGCACCCTTCTAACAAATTCGGTCATGCTCTCCAGGATTTCCATCTGAACCTCAAAGATCAGTTCGTTCATGGACTGAAAGTGCTTATAGAATGTGACCCGGCTTACACCAGCCACGTTGCATACATCCTTAACATTAACTTTGAGAAAGCTTTGCTTCATAAAAAGTTCCTTCGCAGCAGCAATGAGCTCTTCCCGATTTTTGTTTTTCAAATTCTGGTGCCAGTTCTCAGTCATTAGCAACCATCCGTTTCTCATTTTTTGGTTTTTGTAAGGTTAAGAAAAGGGCAGATGCAAGAATAAGTGCACCAAAAATATAAGGAATATGAATGTGCTTGTCAAACAACAAACCCGCTAAAATAGGCCCCAATATATTGCCTAGGCTGGTATACGTCGTATTCAATCCGGCGGCATATCCTTGACGATCACCAGCTGAGTTCGCGATCATTGTACTTACGGTTGGCCTTAGGAAGGCATTAAAAGCAAAAAACAGTGCCGATACCGCCAGCAAATAACCTAAATTGATCTTAAGTAACATTAACAATAAAGCGATGGCTGTCATGATCAAAGAGAGACGTATTAGCTTCATCTCTCCAAGTCTCTTGATGAGATAATCGAGCAGCCAAATCTGCACAACGATGCCTATAATTGCACCAACCGTAATGATCATTGAGATTTTAGTGGCATCAAAACCGTATTTTCGTTCTACAAAAAGAGCATACACTGTTTCGTAATTCATCAAACCTAATGTCATGACCAGAATGAGGAGGAGATAACGAAAATAGGATGTCCGAAATGAATTTAGGATTTGGCTGCGAATTGGCTCCCGGCGGCCCCATTGGCTAGCGGGTTTTCGTTTTTCCTTGGGTAATGTCTCTGGCATACACAAGCTAAGCAGCGTAGCTACAAGTCCAAGTCCACCAGCAAAAAAATAGGGCACCCTGATGCCAAACTCAGCGATCATACCGCCTAACCCCGGACCAAGCACCATACCTAAATTCATGGAGGCACCCAAGTATCCCATTCCTTTAGCTCGGGTTTCAGAAGTGGTAATATCCGCGACGTAGGCCATATTGGAAGGAACCATTAGTCCAATACCTATCCCCCCGATAAATCGGGCAATATATAGAAGAGGCAATGTCGTAGAAACAGCAAACATGAGATCCGAGATGACCGTTAAAAACAGACCGGTGATGATCATGGATTTTCGACCCCATCTATCCGAAAGCTGCCCACCTAGGGGCGAAAAAATAAACTGTGCTGCTCCAAAAGCGGCAATAAGATACCCCGCAGCAGCTCCTGCCGCATTAAATTGTTTCAGATATTCAGGCAGAATGGGAATCACCATACCTTGACCCAATAAAGCAATAAACAAATTCAGCATCAGAATGAAAAGTGGAAATGTAGCAGACTTAGGTAAGCTGCTCATATTTGTAACCCCCTCCAACCATTTACACTATGTAACCCTTTACTATGTGTAAACCATATTAGTTGAAATAGGGGCCATTGTAAATAAAAATACAAACCTATTAAGCCTAGCTATTGGGCTCCTGTTTTGCAAACTCCTGTAACATGCCTCTTATTTGTTCTACCAATTTAGCAGGAGCTTTCTTGGGTGAACCCGTGTCACATGTCTTCTCCCAATTCCCATGCCACAACCAGAACAATGTCCTTTAATAGTACGTACCTGTAAAAAGGCATACTTAAAAAGGACCACCCCGGGGTAGTCCTCTTTAAGTATACCTGCAAAGCTGTTAATCGCGAGCCGCTTAAGAGCTTTGCTTTCTCAACTGACCATAATATAAATCACTGTAAAAGCCTTTGTGAGCCAGCAGTTCATCATGAGAACCCTGCTCCTCCAGACGGCCATCCTTCAAGACCAGAATCCGGTCAGCCTGACGAATGGTATTCAGCCGATGCGCGATGACGAAACTTGTTCGCCCCTGCATAAGCCGCTCCAGTCCTTCTTGTATCTTCATCTCAGTAATGGTGTCAATGCTGCTGGTTGCCTCGTCGAGTACAAGGATAGAAGGGTTGGCTAAAATAGCACGGGCAATAGCCAGCAGCTGTTTTTGCCCTTGACTGATGCCGCTGCCATTCACTTCCAGCACCTTGTCGTATCCGTCCTTCATCCGCATGATAAAGGAATGGGCGTTGGCCAATTTCGATGCTTGTTCAACCTCCTCATCGGTGGCGTCCAGTCTGCCGAAGCGGATATTTTCACGAATCGTCCCCTGAAACAGGAAGGAGTCCTGTAGCACAAATGCCATACGGGAACGCAAGCTTTCACGCCGGATGGTAATAATGTCGCGCCCGTCCAGCGTAATCGTTCCCTTGTCGGGGCTATAGAATCTGGAAAGGAGCTGGATCAGTGTCGTTTTCCCTGCCCCGGTTGGGCCGACTAGTGCGATCATTTCACCAGGTTTGGCTTCAAAGGAGATACCTTTCAGCGTAGCGCTTCCCTCATCATAACCGAAGGAAACATCCGTAAACCGCACCGCCCCCTCCACATGCGCTACCTCCACTGCCCCGCGTTCATCCTTGGACTCTTCATCTTCATCCAATATTTCAAATACACGCTCAGCTCCGGCAATAGCGGACAGCAGGGTGTTCCACTGGTTAGCCAAATCGTTCAGCGGTCTGGTGAACTGGCGGGCATATTCTACGAATACAATAATTGTACCTATAGTAATGGAGCCGCGAATGGCCAAAATCCCACCGATCCCCGCTACAATAGCAAAGCTGAGATTATTCAGTCCGTTCATCAGCTTCGGTATGAAGCCTGAAATCGTTTGGGCCCAGAAACCCGACAGCCGAATACGGTCATTACGCTCGCCAAAACCATAGATGACTCTCTTTTCCTGCGAAAATGCTTTAATAATCTGCTGCCCGGACAGCGTTTCTTCGATGTATCCGTTCAGTTCGCCCACATTCTTCTGGCGTTCCTTATATAAGGGCCCGGTACGACGTGTGATCCAGCGCATCCCGGCAGCCATTAACGGCACCACGATAAAAGTCAGCAGGGTCATCAGCGGGCTTAACCACAGCATCACCGTGAGTGTACCGATTAGCGTCAATATGCTCGAAAAAATCTGAATGGCGGAGCTGTTCAGCGTAGAACTGACATTTTCGATATCATTGGTCAAACGGCTCATGATCTCTCCCTGCTGACGTTTGCCGTAGAAAGGAATCGGTAGTCGATGCAAATGTGAAAACAGATCGAAACGCATGCGGTACACCGTCTCTTGGGCAATCTCGATCATCCAGATATTTTGCAGCCAGGAGGTCAGCGAGTTGAGCAGATATACAGCTCCTAATCCGATGAGAAAATAAATCCACGTGCGTCCACCTGGACCTTCGAGAAAATCATCAACCGCCACGCCGACCAGATATGGACCCAGCAGAGCTAGCCCGGAGCTGAGCAGGACCATGAACAGTACCAGCATCAGTTTGGCCTTACGGCGAGCCAGATAAGCCCATATCCGTCCTAAGGTGCCAGACCAGTTCTTCGCTTTGGCCTTGTGGCGTCCTTCAGCTCCCGCTGGATTTCGCAGCACACCAGACGGCGGTGTAGGCTGACGGAACGGTTCAATGAGTTCCTTGAACATGCGACTCCTCCTTTCCATATTGTGATTCATAGATACGCCGATACAGATCCGAACTATCCATGAGATGCTCATGGCTTCCACTTGCCATCAGGCGACCCTCATCCAGCAGTAAAATCTGATTTGCCGATGCGGTCGAGCTGATCTTCTGCGTAATGAGAAATGTCGTGCAGGACAGACCATCGAGTGCATTCAGTAGTGCTGCTTCTGTCCCTACATCCAGCGCACTTGTGCTGTCGTCCAAAATCAACACTGCCGGCTGACGTACCAGTGCGCGGGCAATCGAAAGCCGCTGTTTCTGTCCGCCAGACAGATTGACGCCACGCTGCCCGAGCATCGTGTCATAGCCTTGCGGCAAGCGTTCAATCATATTATGGATTTGCGCCATGCGTGCGGCTTTCTGAATTTGCTCCAGGCTGGCACTCTCCAGCCCCCAAGCAATATTATCCCGAATCGACCCGGTGAATAGCAGCACTTCCTGAGGGACATAGCCAATCGCCTCTCGTAATATGGACGCATCCAGTTCACGAGCGTCCTTTCCGTCAAAGCGCACATGACCTTCATCTTCTTCATACAGACGTGTAATCAACTGCACAAGTGAGGATTTTCCCGAGCCAGTGGCCCCCATAATAGCTATCCGCTCGCCCGGTCGCGCCCTAAAAGACATATCCTTTAGTACAGCCAAATCACTGCCCGGATAATGAAAGCTCACCCGGTCCATTTCCACCTGTCCCTTAATCCGTGTATGATGTGTTGAAACAGACTCCATCTCTGACCCATCTTCATTAGATGTTTCCAAGACCTCTCGAATCCGCCCGGTAGATGCAGTAGCTCGGGAAAATACAACAACGATACCCGACAAGGCAGACAAGGCCCCAATCGTCCGCAGTGAATAATTGACGACTGCGACCACCTGTCCTACACTGGCATCCCCAGTGGAAATTTGACCGCGTCCGAACCAAAGTACTGCAATAATCCCTGCATTCATCGTAAACAAAATGAACGGCATCGTCGTTTCTGTCCAGCGTAAAGCGGACACCGTCCCTTTCATCAATTCGCCTCCATAATGGGCAAAACGTTCGATTTCATGCCGCATCCGCACAAAAACCCGGATGAGCCGAATTCCTGTCAGGTTCTCCTGAATCACTCCGTTAACGTCATCCAGGCGACGCTGGACACCCTTAAATAAAGTGACCGTTCGCCGCATCATCACCAGCACAAACACGAACAGCACCGGGGCCATAACCGCCAATAGCAGCCCAAGCCTGAAATGTACAACCAGTGCCATCACAATACTGCCGATGACTACAAGCGGAACCCGTGTCATAAACCGCAGGCTCATAAACACCGTATCTTGTACTTGCGTGACATCCCCGGTCAGGCGCGTAATCAGCGACGAAGTGGCAAAACGTTTAAACACAGGATACGAAAAAGATTGCACTTTACGGTACAACTTTTCCCGCAAATCATAGCCGAAGCCCTGACTTGCATGTGAAGCAAAAAAAGAGCTGGATATGCCCGCCATAAAAGCGATAACGGCACTCCCCACCAGTACACTGCCCCATAACCAGACGACGGACAAATCCTGCTGTCGGATGCCCTCATCAATGATTTTAGAGATCAAATATGGCTGCGATAGCTCTAGCGTCAATTCCAGCAACATCATCACGAGCGCTGCGATGGCTGGAACCCGATATTTTTTCAGAAAAGAAAACATCATTCCCACAAGCATTCCTCCAATTGCCCATAGCCGTCCTTCCAGATCAGCGTGTCATGGTTATATGAATCAAGACCTGCTGTAAAACCATATATACGCACTTTATACAGCACTATATTTTATTATACCCTTCTGAACGGCTTCGTTTAACCAGCAAATTGGAGACTCGGGTTGTGAAATTAAAAGATATACAAGAAAGCGTTCCAGTCACGGTCACACTTACCGGACGGGAACGCCTTTTCGGTTATTTCGGCAGCTCTGCCGGATAATACTGCAGCCAGCGCCTTAAATCCGCGCTATGGATGACACGCTTGGGATCTTCACCGACTAGGCGAAGTCGCTCCAGCACAAACTTGATTTCACCGGAGCCTGCCTCGATTCCTTCCTGCTCCAGCATATATTGAACTGCACTTCTGCCCGAATGCTTGCCGAGTATGAACGAATGGTCAGTGCCCAGCTCGTTTGGATCAAGGGCCTGATAGGCGGCACGCTCCTTTAGCAGACCGTTGATATGTATGCCGGATTCATGGGCGAATACCATGTCTCCCACAATGGGCTTGCCTTCGGGAACGATTCGGTTGGAGGCTTTAGACACCAGTGCAGCCAGCGGGTTCAGCAGTTCGGGACGGACGTTGCAGGTTCCTTGATATAGGTCCCTCCACGACATCACCACCTCCTCCAGCGCCGTATTGCCTGCTCTTTCCCCAAGTCCCGACACCGTGGTACTGGCCCAGACAGCTCCCGCCTGCAAAGCTGCCAGTGTATTGGCAAGCGCTAGACCATAATCATTATGACAGTGAATCTCAAGCTCCACATCCTGCGGCACGCGCGATACAAGCCTGTCTATACGGGCAGCTATCGCAGCGGGATGGTGAACAGACAGCGTATCGGCATATCTGAAGCGCCGGATGCCATCCCTGTAGAGCTGATTCGCCAACTGCTCAAGGAACAGGTCATCTGCCCTTGAAGCATCCTCAAAGCCTACGGAAACAGTCAATCCTTTACACTGACCGTAATCGACAGACTTGCGGATCAGCTCTGTCACCTGCTCAGGATTCATACCCAGCTTGGCCTTCATCTGCACCGTCGACACGGGAACCGAAATATGGGCCCAGCCGACGCCTGTCGATTCAGCTGCATCAATATCCGTGAACACCGCGCGATTCCAGGTCATTAGCTTCATCTGAAGTCCGAGAGCAGCAATCCTGGCAATAGACCTGCACTCCGCCTTTCCCATTGCCGGAATTCCGATCTCAGCCTGCTCCACCCCCGCCGAATCCAGCATGATGGCAATTTCAGTTTTCTCCTCGGCCGAAAAGGCAACGCCCGGAGCCTGTTCTCCGTCACGAAGTGTCGTATCACAAATATGCAACTGACTCATCTATATCCCCTCCCGTTCCGCAGCAAGGACAACACGGGTTGCGTTTGACTGCTATGGTGCAGCTGCTCATATCCAGCACATTCATACGGTACATACGGTCAGTGAACAGATTGCCCGCATCTGTAATCCATTTGACCGCTTCCAGTGCAGCCATACAGCCAATCAAACCGGAGGTAGCTCCCAGAACCGGGAATCCCAGAGGCTCCCAAGGCTGTCCGCCTTCCGGGTAGAGACATTCCAGGCATGCCGTCCTACCGGGATCAATGGTCATCAATGATACTTCATAGGCGTACATGGCCGCTTCTATCATCGGTCTGCTATGTCGAACACATAGTCTGTTCAGCGCATATCTTTCCGGAAAGTCATACCGTGCATCAATCACGATATCCGCCGCTTCTACCCATGGTCCAGAGGATCCTTCCGTGATTCTGTGGGCGTAGCCCTCAAGTTGGGTCTCTGGGTTAATACGATACAAATGCTGCAATGCCGTCTCCATCCGTTCCTCCCCGATTCGTCCGCTGTCCATCAGCACCTGCCGGTTCATATCGGGTAAATGGATTACGCCCTCATGGGCCAATATCAGCTTTCCCACTCCGGCAGCGGCCAGGTACATGGCCGCTGTTCCTCCCAATCCTCCGATGCCTGCGACCATAACAGTAGCTTGCTTTAGCTTGTTCTGACCTTCCACTCCCAGCAGCTTCAACTGGCGTCCGTATCTACTGTCTTCCAGCAGCTGTACCATTCTCCACCCCCTCCATATGCGGCCCCGCCATTAAGATATTCGGTCCGCAGGATCTTGACACCATATCTGGTTTCTCTTCCTTACAGAAGGCTCATGATTCGGCTTTGCCACTGCCCTCCTCAGCATGCAGGATTTTGGCAAGCCACATGGGCGGATTACGAGCCAGCATATTCTGGAGACGCTGGACCTGCTCCTCAATGGTGCTGCCGAAGGCCACCTTCACAGGCATAATGGTCCGCTTGGTAACCTGTGCGGCGGCCGAAGCGCCGATCTGTACCAGAAAGATCAAGGCACAATCCTCGATCAGGCTAATTCGGCTGGCGATCTTGCCCGCCTCGTTCTCATCGCTCCCCAGGGCTATCCGCCGATGCTCCAGGAACTGGACGCCTGAGTGCCGGATTTCGAATACAGTGAACATAGGACTCTGCCCAAAATGAGCATTCACAAGCACACCGTCTTCCGTCGCAAATGCAACCTTCATCCTCCCTTCCCCCTCTCGGCAAGTAATACATTGCCCACCTTATTCACCCATTCCATGGTTCCACGGTATCCGACGCTTACGGATGTGTGGGCGCCCAGCTCGTCATACACCGGCAAGCCTGCCGGCACGAATGAGGCGCCAGCCCGTGCCGCTCCCTTTCTTCCATGCGAATTGCTGATCCACAAATCAACGCCCTGCGCGCTCTCCTCTGCGTCATCCAGATCACCGATCCAGACTTCCCGTTCTGTCTTTTGCAGTGCGGGCGTGCTGCAGGGTGTTATTAGCCGTTTCAGTTCCACTCCCATCTCCTCCAGCCAGGCTGCGGTCGACAGCATATGATCCGGTTCTAGCGCCACTACAGCGGAAGCGCCGGAATAATAGAAATGGGCATCCAGTATGCTGTCCAACAGATTTTCACGCTGCCAGCGGAAGCGAACAGGGGCTGGCTCGCGGCTGATTTTCTGCAGAAAATGTATGAATGCATCGCTCGCGGCCAAGCCAGACAGACCCGTGAACAAGTGGTAGGGAATGCCTGCGGCATGAGTCAGCCTGCGCGCCGGACGCTCCATGCTCGCGCCAATGGCAATGGTGCAGGAAGACTCCAGCATCTGGCAGGCTGAATCCAGCGGAGTCCCCCCTCTCGTCAAAGGGGAAAAACCTGTCAGCAGATGACCGGACAAGGAAGTGGAGATATCGGGGAGTGTAATAACCTCCAGGCCGAAGGAAGCAATAATATCCTTGATTTCCATGACATCTCCGGCAGTCAGATAAGAAGCCGGCAGCAGATTGACCTGCGTCCGGCGCTGTTTTTTGGGGGACTTGCCTCCGACTAACCCGAGTACGGCATCCACTAGCGACTCTACTGTACTGCTGTAGCCCGTCTCCAGAGAACCGTGAAAATCAGGCAGCGATACAGAAAACAGCAGACTGTCCTTCAATGCCCGTTCTCGCTTGAATGCCTTTACCCTAGACTGAAAATCAACGCCTGCCACCTCGGTGAGGGCCGTGCTGATCACGCCGATGACATCTGGATGGTGTTTGGACCAGATATGATCCAGCGCCTCCTCCAGATTCCGATCTGCATCAAATATAACGTCCATCTCTTGCAGCGCAGAGGTCTGAACGGCAATCGGCTCTCGAAAATGGCGAGTCAGCAGCGCCTTGGAGAAGGCCGAGCAGCCCTGAGCGCCGTGCAGCAAAGGCATTGAGCGATACATCCCCTGCAGAGCCAGCACGCCGCCCAAAGGCTGTCCTACCTTGAGCGGGTTGACACTGACAGGCTTCGTGGCGGATTTAATCGGCAAATTCCGTCTCCTCCTCCCATGGAGCCAATTTGGCGGTCAGTTCCCATACCGGATGCTGTAGCGTATGCACAAGCTGTTTCGCCAGAGATAACAGCCCGTCATAGCCCGCATAGGCTTTGTGCCGTTCTTGATTGATGTCCACAAAAGGAATTTGTTCCTTAAGCGCCATATACATGTTCCGGCCCCCGGCAATGACCATGTCTGCCTTGCGGCTCCGTACGGTCTTGAGAATCTGCCGGGCGCCGCCTTCCGGGATGTATTCCGCATCATCTCCGATACGGTCAGCAATCCGGGATACATCCTCGGCAGTGCTTTTATTCGTGCCTACACCAACCACCTTAATGCCCAGCTCCTGCAAAGCCGTAATGACAGACCAGCTCTTTACACCCCCGGTATAGAGCACTGCCCGCTTTCCTTTCAGCTGCTTGCGGTAGGGCTCCAGCTCCAGCGATAGCCTCATTTCCTCCCGTGCGGCCAGCTTATCCACCCGTCTCTCCACATCACGATCTCCGGTCAGGTAAGCCATCTGTCGCAAGGAATAACTCGTCTCCTTTGCTCCATAAAATGAACCTTCAAAATAAGGAATGCCGTATTTACGCTCCATTTGGACTGCCAGACCCAGCAAAGCCCGGCTACATACGACCATATTGGCCTTGGCACGATGCGCCCATCCCACCTCACGAAACCGACCGTCTCCGGTAATTCGGGACAGGATACTCATTCCCGCCTGCTGCATCAGCCGCTCGATATGCCACATCTCGCCGGCGATATTGTATTCCCCAATGAGATTGATATCATGGGAGGTTGTCTGTTCCGGCTCGGTGCTGCCGATAATATGCTGGAACAGCACGTCTCCGGCCAGCCGGGTCCCGAGATTCTTGCTGCCCACAAATCCCGGGCTGTTCACCGGAATGATCGGCGTTCCCAGCTGCTCTGATTCAGCCTTGCAAACTCCCTCGATATCTTCACCCGTGAGGGCTGTGACGCATGTGGTATAGACGAATACAGCGGGAGGAGCAAAGCGGCTGACAATGTAGCGGATCGATTCATGCAGCTTTTGTTCACTACCAAAAATGATGTCCTGTTCTCCAAGATCAGTAGTGAAGCCATACGCCGACAGCTCCGGGCCGCTGGACAGGCTGCCTCTGCTCTCCCAGCTATTGCCGAGACACGCAATCGGCCCGTGCACCAGATGAGCCGCATCTGCAATGGGGATCAGTGTAATCTGGGCCCCGTCAAAGGAGCAGCCACCCGAAGCCTCCCCCGGCACAGGCCGGGGACAGGGCGTGCTTTTGGGAATTTTTTTGCCGCAGGATACCTCCAGCCTTCCGTTAGACACAGCCGGCTCCATCCGCACAACCCCCTTATTTCAGATAGAATCCATTGAAATCACAAGCAAGCTGTCAACTTCCATCTACGCGATACAGCAGTTAGCGCACTAGATCAAAGCTATGATCCGGAGCCTGCTCCTCCATGACATCCAGTACGGTATTCACGAATTGGGTAAGCAGATTTAGCGCACCCTGGTAGCCGATAATCGGATAACGATGCAAATGATGCCTGTCGAAGATCGGAAAGCCCACACGGAGCAATGGAATTTTCGCTTCTTTCGCCGCGAACTTCAGGTGGGAGCTACCAATAGCCAGGTCTACTGGGGTCTGGAACAGCAGCGAACGCATATGCCACAAATCCTGACCGGAATGAACCGTGGCTTCTGCACCGTAAGGGCTGGACTTCAGCAGAAGCTCTGCTTCCTTCTCAAATTTCCGGTCCCCATTGGAGCACACAATATGCACCGGCTCCATGCCCAGCTCCAGACAAAAGCCAATCAGGCCGATGAGCATATCCGGGTCTCCCGCCATAGCCACTCGTTTGCCGTGCAGATAAGCATGCGAATCCATCATGGCATCCACAATTCGGGCGCGCTCCTGCTTCAATGCCTCGGGAATTTCTCTTCCAGACAGGCGGCTAATCTCCTCAAGCAACCGATCTGTAGCCCGGATGCCCAGCGGTGTGGAGATGGAGAACACCTGCTGCCCCCAGGTTTGCTTCATATAACCTAATGTTTTACGAAGAGAGTACTGCTGGATCGCCAACGTGCCGGCAGCATCTGCGGCCTTGGGCACATCCTCAAGCGGCGTTCCCCCGTTATAGTAGCTGTACTCTCCAGTAGCCCCTGAATCAAAATTACTGCTGTGGTCACCTAGAATGGTATACGTAGCGCCGAACATCCCCAGTATGCGCCGCATTTCCGCAAAATTGCCCGTATATCCGTCAAACCCGAGCAGCACATTCAGCTTCAATTCATGACCAGGCTGCGGCGTCCGGCCTGACTTGTTATACAGCGTCTCCAGCACAGAGCGCAGCATGACGTCATAGCCTGTAATATGTGAACCGGAGAAGCTGGGGGTATTGGCAAAAGGAACCGGCATATCCTCGGGAAGGGCTCCCTCCTGACGGGCATTGGCCAGGAAGGCAGACAGATCATCCCCGATCACCTCTGCCATACAGGTCGTGCATACCGCAATCATCTCCGGCTGATACAAGGCAATGCAGTTCTCTATACCGTCAATGAGGTTGCGCATGCCGCCGAATACGGCGGCATCCTCGGTCATCGAGGTGGAGACGGCAGGAACAGGCTCTTTGAAGTGGCGGGCAAGATGGCTGCGGAAATAAGCCGTACAGCCCTGTGAGCCATGAATGAACGGGAGCGTTTTTTCGAAGCCCAGCGCAGCCATGACCGCTCCCAGCGGCTGACAAGCCTTGGCCGGGTTCACAACTACGGCTGTACGAGCGAAATTCTTATCCTTGTATTCCTTGGTCTTGGTATACTCCAGGGTGGCGGTAACCTCCTCTGGCGAGCAAGGGGCCTCAAAAGCCCGTTTCTCCTCACGCTGGCGCACATATTTATCCTGCCGAAACAACTGATTGTGATCGACAATGTTCAGACGCTCGCTCATACCGACACCTCCGCAGTCTGCCGTGATGGCAGCAGGCTCCATACTGGACTGTTTATGGTCATATCCATATCACGCGCAAAAATCTTAAAGCCGTCAAAACCATGATAAGGCCCGCTGTAATCCCAGGAGTGCATTTGACGGAAGGGAATGCCCATTTTGTGATACACGTATTTCTCCTTGACTCCGGCGCCCATTAAGTCAATATTCAGCCGCTGGGCCAATTCCTCCAGTTCATAGGCCGTTGGATCATCGTACAAAACAGTGCCTTCCTTTACATCGGGAAACGTCTTTTCGTAATCATCCTTATGGGCAAATTCATAGCCTGTAGCCACAATTTCCATACCCAGATCCTCATAGGCACCGATGGTATGCCTTGCCCGCAGCCCGCCAATCAGAAGCATCACCTTTTTGCCTTCCAGACGTGGGCGGTATTTACGGATGACCGCCTCCATCTGCGGCATATATTGGGCAATGACCTGCTCACATTTTTCCTGAATCGTCTCGTCAAAGCGGGCAGCAATCGCTCTGAGGCTTTCCATCGTCTTCGTCGGGCCAAAGAAGTTATATTCCATCCAGGGAATTCCGTATTCCTGCTCCATTGTTGTGCACATATAATTCATGGAACGATGACAATGGATCAGATTGAGCTTGGATTTATGGGCAATCCCCAGCTCATTGATCGTACCGTCACCCGACCACTGCGCTATGACCCGCAGTCCCATTTCCTCCAGCAAAATGCGCGAGGCCCAGGCATCACCGCCGATATTGTAGTCCCCGATAATGGAGACATCATAAGGCCCGCACTCCTTTAGCTCACGGCGTCCCATTAGAAAATCTCGGATAGCATCATTGGCAATGTGATGACCCAGAGACTGACTCACCCCGCGAAAGCCCTCACAACGTACAGGAATGACCGGAATGCCCAGCTCCTCTGTCATCTTTTTGGCCACAGCCCCGATATCATCACCAATCAGTCCGACCGGACATTCAGATTGTACGGAGATGCCTTTGGCCAGCGGGAACATCTCCTTAATTTCCCTGCAGATCACCTCCAGCTTCTTATCTCCGCCGAACACGATATCCTTTTCCTGAAAATTGCTGGTAATCTGCATGGCGGTAAAATTATCGATGCCCAATACCCCATTCGCATAATTGCGTCGGGTACCCCAACTGTATTGCCCGCAGCCGATGGGACCATGGCTAATGTGCACCATGTCTTTAATCGGGCCCCATACCACACCCTTGGAGCCTGCAAAAGCACACCCCCTTGCTGTCATAACGCCGGGCCGTGATTTCATGTTGGACTTGATGGAACAGGTTCCGCAGTTCACAAGCTCCTCATCCGCGATCTCAAAATGCTTGGTCCGATCCTTCTTGGCCTTCTCGGGATATATCTCCAGTATCTCCTCTACGATCTGCTTTCCCTTATCCACAATACTGCTCATTTGGCCTATTCCTCCCTCCTGCGAGCTGTGCGTTCAGCTCCCCCACCATCACACGATGATTCCGTCATTAAGCCTTCTGGCTACAGCCTACTGCCCAGACGCCTCAGCTTTGTTAATTGCGGTTTCTTCATCCTCAATAATGCCGAATTCCATCAATAGCTCCTCCAGATCTTCCATGGAAATAGGAGTAGGAACCGTCAGCATATCGTTATTCAAAATCTTACCTGCCAGCTCTTCATACTCCGCAGCCTGCTTATGTTCCGGGTTATATTGGGTAACAGTCATACGGCGCAGCTCAGCATGCTGCACAACATTGTCACGCGGCAAAAAGTGGATCATCTGCGTATTCAGTCTTCTTGCAAGCTCTGTAATCAATTCCGCTTCCAGGTCCGTATTCCGGCTGTTGCAGATTAATCCGCCCAAACGCACCCCGCCGCTGTTAGCATACTTCAATATCCCGCGCGCAATATTGTTGGCAGCGTACATAGCCATCATTTCGCCTGAGCATACAATGTAGATTTCCTGCGCCTTCTTCTCCCGGATCGGCATGGCGAAGCCCCCGCACACGACGTCCCCCAGTACATCGTAGGATACAAAATCCAGCCCTTCGTAGGCCCCCTCTTCCTCCAGAAAATTAATGGCTGTGATGATGCCGCGTCCTGCACAGCCGACACCAGGCTCTGGCCCGCCGCATTCCACGTTCAGAATGTCACCGAAGCCCTTCTGGACAACATCCTCCAGCTCCAAATCCTCTACCGTGCCCCTTTCAGCAGCCAGATGTAGCACGGTCTGTTGGGCCTTCGTATTCAAAATAAGACGGGTGGAGTCTGCCTTGGGATCACAGCCTACGATCATAATTTTTTGTTTGAATTTGGTCGCGAGTTGAGCCAGTGTATTCTGCGAGGTTGTCGATTTGCCGATACCGCCTTTACCGTAAAACGCAATTTGTCTCATATTTTCTCAGCCTCCAAAATGTTCAATGGGTAAATCCGAATGATTGCCCTTAACTCCCTTATTGCGCTTACTTCCCTTATTGCTCTGCACAGGATACATATAACGCAGAAATTTTACATATTCCAGAACGGATTCCTCAATATCCCCGCCGCATACAATAGGCAGCACGCCAGCTTCCTGCAATGCCTCTTTGGGAGCTTCGCCTATGCCGGACGACAGCAGCAATGCACAGTCATGCACCATGGAAAGGATCTCCTTCATCGTCTCGACCTTGTCTCCATTGCAATCGGCTTTCCCATGGCAGTAGGATTGCACCTTACGAATGCCTATGAAATTTACGATAGTCCCGTCGCTTTCATAGATCATGAATTCCTTGGCACGACCGAAATGCTGATTCACCTTCCCTCCGCCACGACTGGCCACAGCGATTAGGACTGGCTTTGAGGTAAAGCTTGCTTCAGGCTTATCCTCCGATAACGGGCAGCTACATCCAACCCCGGTTGACGTTTTTTTGTGGTGCGATTGTCCCTCCTTGCGTTCCATTCTCACTCTCACCTTCTCATCCAGTTCTTTCTGAAATTGTGCCCTTGCCTCTTCATCCATGGGAGGAGCAGCCGCAATGTTCTCCCATGTAAAATCCTGATTGCGATCCTCGCCCAGCAGTCCAATCGCATCCGCCCTGCACTGACGGCAATGGCGCATAATGACAGCTCCCGCCTCAGCACATTGCTCCTGCAGCTGCCGGACCAGACGGGGACGGGGGGCCCGCATCCCTTCCTGCTCATACTGACTGCCGGGTGCGATGATGAGCGGCATAATGTTGTGCAGTACCGCGCCGTGCTCCTTGACCACCCTGGCTACCTCTGGCAGATGGGCATCATTGACTTCGGGAATCAGCACCGAGTTTACCTTGCACAATACGCCTCTCGAAGCCAGCATCTTCAAGCCTGCCAGCTGGCGGTCAATCAACAGCCGCGCGGCCTCCTCTCCTGCATAGCGTTTTCCTTCATCGTAGACCCATCCATAAATGCGGCTCCCCACCACTGGATCTACAGCATTAATCGTGATCGTGACATGCGAAATACCCAACTCTACAATCCTGTCGATATGCCTGATCAAGGTAAGGCCATTCGTGCTGAGACAGAATATGACATCCTTAACTGTCTCACGGACCCGGCGGAAGGTATCGAAGGTTGCCTCCGCATTGGCCAGCGGATCTCCAGGTCCCGCAATGCCGACAACGGACAGTTGCATCAGCTGTGCCGCTACGCCATAGGTCTTGCTCGCCGCCTGCTCCGGCGTGAGCAGTTCACTAACAACGCCGGGACGGCTTTCATTGACGCAATCGAATTTGCGGTTGCAATAATGGCACTGAATATTGCATGCCGGGGCTACTGGAAGATGAATGCGTGCAAAATAGCGATGTGCCTCTTCGTTATAACAGGGATGTCGTCTAAGGGTGTCCAATGCTAAGGGGGTTTCCGAGAGATCAGCTAAAGAGTCCATTCATTCCCTCCTCTCTACGTTATATTCCCTAACACAATTCTCTGTTTTTGCCTGGAATATAATTACATCTTAGAGACAGGGACAAATACAGTCAATTCGCTTCTCCATGAAATCCCTGACATTTATCCTCATTTCACATATGTGTCAAATTTTACGTCAAGTAATGTATCGTACACTTTACATGTGCGCGGTTACATTTCATATTCTCAATAACATCAAGACGTAAAAAAAGAGAGTCCGTAAATACGGCTCTCCTTTTGAGACAAGAAATTTCATTATATATTTTGGGAAATAGTCTCCTCTTATCATTCCTTCACATCTATTTCCGTCCCATCGACTTTCGTTCCATCGACTTCTTTTTCATCTACCTCTGCTGCCTTTGCCTCATCCACCTCTGCTGCCTCTACTTCATCCGCTTCGTCACTGCTCTCTTCCTCTATTAAGGCTTTTGGCGTGTAGAGCTTGGGAATCGGCACATTCGCCCAATCCATATCGGACGCAAAGTAAAAGCTCGTATAGGACGGCTGGTTATACCCGGTATTTTGACGTGCCACATCCGTGCGATACTGCGGATCATGCATCAACGTGTACAATTTATGCGTCGTAGGTTCTGTGCTCAGATAGATACGGATTGCTGAGCTATCCGCTGTACGGACGAGCATTTCCTCCCGCCAATCTCCGAAAATGTCGGCTACCAGCGATGGCGTTCCTTTCGTATAGTTGTTCGTTTTGGTTCCAGTGGCGGTCAACAATGTACCTCGTTTCCAATCCTCAATGGTTGGGGTTACATCAATTGCGCCGTTTACGATTTGTGTGGTCATATCAGCTGCCCATTTGATACTCATATTGGTACCGGGCATCTTCGTATCCAGCTGTTTACCCGCTGCGGTCCACAGGCCTATGGCCCAGGTCTCCAGACCTCGCTGATCCGGGTCTATGTCACCGACCATTCCCCGACCTGTATCCTTGCCGGAATATGCGCCGTAAATGATTTCACCTGTTTTGGCATCCCGCAAAGAATAGCCATATGGAGCGTAAGTGCCACCTTCATGTACCATAAAGATTTCTTTGCCGGGGCGATCCGGGTCAATATCGGTTACATGCAGCGCATCACCATGTCCCAATCTGGCGGTTTGACCCCGAGTTGCGCTTTCAGGAGGCATGACATCAAATGAGCTGTACAACAGGCTGCCATCATGGTCAATCGTGGCGGAACCGTATACGATTTCGTCCTTGCCGTCACCGTCCACATCCACCACGCTCAAAGAATGCGCTCCTTGTGTGGTCAAGGTGCCAAATTTCGGGTCCGTTCCATCACGCCCATGCGGACTATCGTTAAATGGATTGGTCATCGGTGTCCAGCCACTGTCTACCATCCAATGTTTTTGGAGATGGCGACCATCCCATGTGTAGGTAGCCAAGGTGGAACGCGTATAATAGCCGCGTGCAAATACGGCGTACGGCTTGCGCCCGTCCAGGTAAGCCACACCTGCCAGGAAGCGGTCCACGCGGTTGGCGGGTTCAATTCGGGCCATAGCGTAGTCGCCCCACATGAGGCCATCGTCATGACGCTCCGGCTCATAGCGGATGGTATCCAGCTCAGCTCCCGTTTTCCCCTTGAAAATCGTCAAATACTCCGGTCCATCGACAATGAAGCCCTCGAACTCTCTCAGCTTGTTTTTGTCGCTCCGTGATGGTGCATATACATCCATAAAGTAGTCTGTCAGGCTTTCCGCATCCTTTCGGGATAACGGATAACTGTACTTCGGAGCGATGCCAAAGCATTCCTCCAGCGTAGCAGGCCATTGTCCCTTGACCACTTCTTCATGCTTCGTCCAGTTCATGAACATGTTCACCACATGCTCATAATAATCCGAGCGACTCAAACGGTAATCGTCCTCATGTGTAATCCCTGCTTTGCGATCCTCACGTGGCAGAGTAATATACTTTTCTTTTTTCGGCTTGCCCTTCTTATCAAAAGAAATCGTTTTGGTCCCTGGAGCCGTTTTGAACATCAGCTCGGCTTTACCATCGCCGTCAAAATCGTACACCATTATCTGTGTATAATGTGCACCTGATCGAATATTCACGCCCAAGTCGATCCGATACAACAGCTTGCCTTCGGCCGTATACGCATCGACATACGTATTTCCGGTATACCCCTTCTGAGATACATCCTTGGAGTTCGACGGGTCCCATTTTACAAAAAATTCATATTGCCCGTCTCCGTCCACATCCCCCACACTCATATCGTTGGCCGAATAAGTATAGGATTCACCTGCGGGTGTTACACCATCGGCAGGCTTTTGGAGAGGAAGTTCATAGTAACCCTGCTGCCATGGCTTCACTTTAGCGCTACGATCCTTTTCCTTACCTTTTACGACTGAAGCTACTCTGTACACCGCATTTCCGGTTCCTTCCTTATCCACATAGTTGGTGCTGTCAGTCACCGTCGCGATCTTCTTACCGTCACGGTATACGTTAAAGTCTGCTCCTGTCAGCCCCGTTGGACCGTAACCGTTCACTTCTTGAGCCAATAACCGCCAGCTTAAAAATATCCCCTCCTGCGTCACCGCAGCTACCAATCCGCGATCCAGCTTTTCCAGCTGAATGCTGCCGCTACGGTTCTGTTCTACTGCAATTGCTGATTCCGCCTGCAGTGTGGGTTCGGATAAGTCTTCCGCAGCCACTCCTCCAGTCGTCCCCGTCATCGCCAGCATCGCTGCCAACGCGGCGGTCAAGCTTCCCTTTCGCCACACGCCTTTCCCTCGAGCCATTCAGGTCGTCCTCCTCAATTGTATTGTGATGACAAGCTAATACCTGAAATGATTGCGCTTACATAAATTAAATTTCCTTACTATTATAGTTTTGCCGTTCCCCCAAACGCGTTTAAATATCCGAGGATTTCTCTACACAAATCCGTGTTGTTGTCCGTTTCAATTGAAATGTCCCCATTAGCCCGCTACTAACGGTCCATTTTTGAACCAACTATGTTAGTTGAAGTGAACATATCCGAATATCATAAGATGATAAAATGGACGAGCTGTGATCAAAACATACATACCTATCAAGGTTTCACAAAAATGATGTCACAAAACGGCCCGTTGCGATTGTTATATAGACATAAATACAAGGAGGTGAGCTCTTGCAGGCAACCATCCCCGGGGATCAACAGGATAAACACAGCCAGATCGAGCTGACCGTAGAACGCGTCAAGGCTGGTGAACAGCAGGCTTACGAAATCATTATTCGACAATTCGAGCGGCAGATGTACACCTACTGCTTCTATATTTTGAAGAATCATGAAGCCACAGAGGACGCGGTTCAGGACATATTCATCAGAGCCTATGAGCATCTTCATCAATACAGCAGACAGACCAGCTTCTCGGCATGGCTATACAAGATGGCCTATCATCACTTAATGAACATCAAAAGGAAACACAGCCGCTGGCTCAAACTGGTTCAGCAGGTCAAGGAACAAAAGTCAATCGCTCAGGTATCCCCTCATAAAAGTGTTATTGAAGAACTGTTGACTTATCTTACACCAGAAGAGCGCCATATTCTGCTACTGAAGGCTGTTGAGCAATACAGCTTTGAGGAGATTAGCAACATTATGGGCTTAAAGTCAGCAACCATCCGTAAAAAATACGAGCGGCTTCGGCGCAAGCTGCTGGACCAGAGAAGCAAAGGAGGACTTGTTAATGGACAAACATCCAACACCACCTTATGAGCGCGAAATGGACCGGTTGGAGAATTGGATCAATGAATCAGTCATGCCCAGAGGCAGTATGAGTGATCAAATTATGAAGGAGATTGAAAAAAGAGCCCTGCAAAGAAAGACGACGAAATCGAAATTTGCAAAACGGGCTGTTCTGGCGGCATCCGTAGTTGGCATATTAGGGACAGGAGTGGTAAGCGCCGGATTTGTATCACCCACGATGGCGGCCACACTCAAGCAAATTCCCGGAATTGGCAGTATTTTTTATGGATTGAGCTCGGATGAAATTCAGACTGCTGTAGATAAGGGCATTCTCAGTCATCCTAATGAAAGTGTGACTCATGACGGAATTACGCTGACATTAAGCGATGTTCTGTATGACGGTACACGCCTGTCTTTCTCCATTGAGCGTCAAGGCGAGAATATGCCGGAAACCTCTATGAATCCTTATATACCTATGGATGCCAAAACTGAAAATAGCGATGACGAATGGGTAAAAGCACATAAAGTGCCTGAGAAGGATCAGCTTAAGGGCTACCTTAAACGTCCAGAAGTACTGATAAATGACAAAAAAGTGGACTCTCAGCGATTCATGTTTGGGGATGATTCACGCAAAAATAATTCAGTTATAGGGGAATACATGCAGTTGGACTCCCTGCCAGATGAGTTTGATTTGACGGTCAGAACTTCAGTTACAGGTGTTGACGGGTCGTATGAATTTAAGGTTCCGGTAAAAGTGGACAACACCATGATTGCCGTTCAGCCGAATGAGACAAAGACCAGTGGCAGCTTCAGTTATACCGTGAAGGAACTGAACTCCACCTCAACAACGACTCGTCTAGTGCTGGACAGTACAGGTGAAGTGCCTGCTTCCCCGGAGCAAACGGGAGAGTATGCGCCAACGATGATGTATTACGATATTGTGGATGATCAGGGCAACGTTATTGAGCAACGCCAATTCGGTTATTTCTACAGTAAGCCTAGAACAAAATACCATGTGGATGAGCTGTATAATGCACTTAAGCCAAATACAAAATACGTGACGATTAAGCCTTTCACCTTGACCGTCAAGCCGGCTGATTGGAGTATTGTCGGTGAAGGCATGGGATCTGACGGCAAGCATAAAAGAGGAGATAAAACGTACATCAAGGAACTCGAAATGAAGATTCCCCTGAATAACTAATTAGAAATGATTCAAAAATACAGAAATTTCGCATAACACAAACTTCCGTGGAAGGAGCATATTATCCAATGCAACAGACAAGCTTTAAATTTACATTTCTAAAACAAGTATTACTTACAGCATCGGCTTTCGCAATATTGGGAACGGGAGCAGCATTACCAAAATTTATGTCCCCCATTGCAGTAGCCGCTAGTAACACGAAACCCGCACAAGCCGCTTCTTCCAAGCTTAGCCTGACGCAAAACGGGGTTACACTGAAACTTGGCGATGTGTCCTATGATGGCAAAATCCTGTCCTTCTCCATCGAACGGGAAGGCAAAAATTTGCCTAAGCAGGTCTTAAGTCCGTATATTCCAATGGACGCCAAAATAACTAATAAAAGTCTCAAAAAGCGCATGGTTCCTGAAAAAGATCAGAAAAAGGGCTATATCAAAATACCTGGGGTTCTGATAGAAGGGAACAAACTGAAAAGTTTTGGCATGTTTGGGGATAAAATATCCAAAAAAAATACGATAGAAGCTATATACAGTAAGCTGGATTCACTTCCAGACAGCTTTGAAATGACCGTCCAGGTAGGCGTTACCGGAATCAGCAAACCTTTTGAATTCAAAGTCCCTGTCAAAAAAGTCAACAAAGGTTCCTGAGAATCATGCCGAAGTGCTGATCAGCGGGAACAGACAGACCTTCAGTGATTCATGTATAGTGATGCTCTACATGAAAAGAATTCAGTTACAGGAGAGCTTACGCAGTAGGGCTCTCCTGTACAACACCAGGAGTGTTATATAGACGAATCAGACAAGGCAAAGTCGCCGTGATATTCAATGTATAGATTGGATATCACGGCTTCCGGAGAGGAGATATTCTAAAGTGCAACAGACAAACTCAAAATCCACATTTCTAAAACGGGTATTACTTACAACGTCGGCTTTCGCGATATTGGGATTAGGGGCAGCGATGCCAAAATTCATCTCCCCCATTGCAGCAGCAGCTACTGATGCAAAATCTGCGCAAGCCGCTTCTTCCAATCTGAGCCTGACGCAGGACGGGGTTACGCTGAAGCTTGGCGATGTGTTCTATGATGGCACACGCTTGTCCTTCTCCATCGAACGGGAAGGCAAAAATTTACCTGAGGGAGTCATGAGCCCATATATGCCAATAAACCCCAAAGGAACCAATGAAAAATTCAAAAAGCGCATGGTTCCTGAGAAAGATCAGAAGAAGGGCTATATCAAGACCCCCGAGGTTCTGGTAGACGGGAACAAATTGAAAAGCATCCATTCCATGTTTGGAGACAAAGTATCTCAAAAGAATGCCGTAGAAGCTGAATACAATCAGTTGGGTGCACTTCCAGACGAGTTTGAAATGACGATCCAGGTAGGGGTTACCGGAATCAGCAAGCCTTTTGAGTTTAAAGTCCCTGTTAAAAAGGACGGTAATATGGTGAGTATCAAGCCGAATAAAACCCAAAAGAGTGGGAAATTCAGTTACACAGTCAAACAGCTCGATATTACCTCCCATACAACCCGGCTGGTGCTGGATAGCGAAGGTCAAGTGCCTGCGTCTGCCAAGCAGACAGGAAAATACGCTCCATCCATGATGTATTATGACATTGTAGATGATCAGGGGAAAACGCTTCAGCAACGGAGAGTCGGCTTCTCAAATAGCAAGCCTAAAACGAAGTATCATATTGATGAACTGTACGGTGCTGTAGGCAGCAAACCCCGATATGTGACGATCAAACCGTATACATTTACAGTCGATCCCTCAAATTGGAGTATTGTCGGTCAAGGTAAGGGAGCTGACGGGAAATTTAAAAACGGCAATAAAACATACATTAAGGAACTCGAAATGAAGATTCCCGTGCCAGCCCAATAACATCAATGCAAGAAGCGAGCAAGCCTGAATGATTATCCAGGCTTGCTCGCTTTGTCTACTTTACACTAAGCCTTTCCTTCCTGGGCTTACTTTACTGGTTCTACTGGTTCTACTGGTTATACTGGTTATACAAGTATCAGAGTGGTCTCATTTATTGGCTCCCACTGCACCCGCACCAGAAAGATACATAAATATAAAAATATATAAATATATGAATATTATTACAGTAGCTTGTAAGTTTGTACAATATCGTTAAGGAAAGGTTTAGGCTATCCTTAATCTTGTATATATCCCAATTAGTGAGGGACAAATGAACTCAAATCGTCTCGGCTGGACTGATCTGTATGATAAAACACGACATCCCCGTCCTGTAAATGAAAGGTATGCCCGTACGGGTCTTTTATCTCTCTGCGGTAACCCTCCAGTAGCCACTGGTTCAACAGCGGGCCATTTATATACTGTAAATGTGGATGCTCAGCGTCCCCCTGACGCAGTGACTCCACATTAAAGCGGACGACGATAAAGCCCGTTTTCTTGAATATATCTGTATGCTCGTTTAGCTCCTGACGGCGACTGACTTCGCGCAAATTCGTGCCTTTGGTGACTGCGTACACATCAGCAGGCAGGCTATATTCGCCATACCAGCGCTGAATCGACGCATTAGCGCGATCCACGTTGACCCCATTCGGCAGGTCTGTCTTCGGACCAATCAAGGTACGCACAGCCGCAGGCAGCACCAGCCAGTCGTAGCGTCCAACCCAGGTCCTGCTGCGTGCAATACGCTGGGCATACAGAGAAACATAGCGTTCCAGTGTCAACTGGCTTTGTTGTGCTTCACTCAGCTCATGCTTGTATTGGTAGGCTGCCGTGTCCTGCATTTCCTCCATCGGCACATTGCGCAGCCGTTCATTCAAAATAACATATCGCTTTTCCCGGTCCTCCGCCGATCCCAAACGGATAAATTTTCGACTGCCGGAATGTGTATACAGATCTACCTCTTCCCGCTGTCGCCCATCTTTGCTCACCCAATAGAACGATGGCGTGATGCGAATACCATCCTTGGCGCTAAACATATTCCCTTTGGTCTTGAGGTCAAACTTGAAATGATAGCCTGTCTTGACCGCCACATTTGTATAACCTTCATATGGGTGACTGCCAGGGCGAACGGGCAAGGTGAATGGCTCCGGGTTCCCTCTAGGCAACCCGTCAATATTGCCAAGCCCCGTCCAATAGGACAGACCGCTATGCGTTGGACTTCCTTTTCGCTGCCGAAATACCCGCTCCCAATGGTAATCGGCAATATCCGTGATATGAAAATCGTACATCCGTCCGATGACCTCAATATTCACCACATCATTGGCTACATGATGGGCGATATCCGTGTTGGCATGGCGCTGTTCGGTGAACCCGTCCGGTGCATTTTCGGCAATGGTACGGAACTCTACTGTATAGTTGCCTTCATCCACCCATACGGGCAAATAAAAGTCTGTGTCGAGCTGCAGCACCGGAATGTCGATCCAGGTACCTCGTGGATAAAATAGTGTCTTTCCTTTGTCGTACACATCGAACGGAAATCTCACCTGCTTGGTTCGTACATATTTGGCATACTCCCGATCACCATAGCCAGGAATGTTCAAATGCGGACCTGCTGTCGAGATCGTCACCCGGAAAGGGCGCTCCAAAATAAGCGCGGATCGTCCCTTCGTAGGTTGGGTTTTCTGATTATGAGCAGCATCGTCCGACACACTAGACAGATTCACTACGGGAGTGTGGACAGTCACTGTATTGATTCCCTGTATCGGGAACGTTTTATCCGCACCTCCATTGATATTTCCCTTGAGAATAGCGTAAGTGATGTCACCGCTGCTGGGCGTATTGGACTTATTTATCTTATGCTTATCAATCACATGATTCGGACTGTACAGCACATCCGGCCCAATCGCTCCGGAAGAGGGTATAACGCCTGGCTTAGGGCCATTCACCTTGACGCGCTCCGGATTCATAATGATTTTATTTTCAAAGGTCAGAGTATCGTTCTCCACTTCGATTTCCTTTACGGCCCCTTCTGCCTTGGATTTCAGTGCACTGCGGTCATCAGGCACACTTGGCTTGCTGCTGCCACCGTTTTTGCTACGGCTGCCGCCATCCACTGTCCCGGGTGCAGGGGGCGGATAAAAATTGCCCTGAGTCGCTGCAACATAGGAAGGGGGTGTATAGGATTGCGGACGCAGGGTGATTGTTTCATTAGGTAACGCATAATTTCGGAGCGTAGCCTCCTTGATGCCATACACCTCCAAATTGTCTATCGCCCAATATGAATACAGACGAACGATTTGGTAAGTGTAGGTTCGCTTCACCGTCTCACTCCGCCGAGATTTTTTCTTAGGCCGCCAGGTCAACCGATATTCCCGTTTTACGTTAACCGTATATGTACACTGGCCTGTCATGTTCATAAACTTATGTTGAAAAAGGTATCTCTTCGCTTGCACATGACCGTATAGGCTTTCAGATGTAGGAATACCTTTGGATACGTCAAATTGTTCACTACCACGCTGGTCTGCTTTGATAACGGCAGATACTGTCGGGTCCAGTTCGGTAGTTTCCAAGCGCAGACCTGGAACGGGGCGGGAGCAGACAACACCTTTTGTTGGCTGTTCATTATCTTGGCAATCTGAGGGTGCTCCCTCTTGGCTTTCTCCAGGCTTAGGACAGCCCTGAGCTTCTTTGTAATACAAATAAGCGGTAAACTGCTCAAAAGAACCGTCATAGGTAAATCCGGGTACAATTCCTGGCAATATATCTCCGCTTGGCGGTTTACCTGTCGTGCTTTTTTTATAACCCACATACTCATATTTCGGGTTGGTTGGCGGGTTGAAATCATACGGCTGATCAGCTTTTAGCTCATCCTCTATTGGTGTGAATACGTTGTTAAGTGATTTACCATCAGTGGTAAAATGCTTGACGATTAGACCACTCTCCAGTTCAATCTTGAACAGGATGGGCTGGTAGATACGGTACGCTTCTACTTCCTTTGCGCAGGTGGGGCAACTCTCTTCCTTGATATCTTTGGCTATGACTTCCGCATTAAGCATCATGTTTACTGTAATTGGAATAATGGTGGAGTCCGTTCCAACCCCCTCTATTTGATAGGAACGAATATCGTCCTTCACTGTGCCTTTACTTATGTAACGTACGTATTCTTCATAGCTATCAGAACGAGATTTCTCAAAATATTTGATATAGTCAGGGTTCAGTTTGTTGTTCTCATCATTAGGTTTATAAAGTGATGCTTCAACACTTTTTATTTTTCTACCCGGGAAACTAAATTTGTAAGTAAAAGTAGCCTCACCATGCATCCCTTTTCCAGGCTGTTTACCACCGTTTGTGACCCACGTCCCTGCGATATTCTTCCACATATCGAAATACATCATACCGACAAAGTAACGATTATTCTTGTCTGCATAGTAGGACAGCGGAGTAATTTCTGTATTGGCTGCCGCCTTATTAATGGGAAAAGAAAAAGGTGGGAGCTGCAACAAAAGCAGTACCCCCACCAGCAATACGGCCAGAATGCGTTCAGTTTTCCCCATGTCTTAATTACCTTTCCACGGGTTAACCATTATTGGGATGTAGTCTCTCGACGCGAGATCAAAACCAATATACTCAATGTCTTGCAGCTTAAAGGTTTTATAATCCTTGTTGCTATAAAGGTTAGCGTCAGCGTACGAATATATTTTGTAATAGAGCATCTTTGTACCGTCTCCATTATCTTGCGTCATTTCATCTAGTGCAGGGCGAAGGCGCACATCCTTATTTTTAGTCAAGTAAAAAAGGCTGCCTGCTGTAGATTTTGTTTTGGCCCGCACTTTCAGGTATGGAACTCCCTTTGGACTCGTATAAGGCTCGACTGAATAAATATCGCGCAACAACTTAATAGGCAAGTCGGACAGTTTAAAGATCACTACTTTGTCATACGGCTGACCGACAACATTGTTTAGAAGACCAGGCATTGTGCCAATCGCCTTCTTATAAGGCTCAATACTCACCGCCTTATGCCCCGTATCCTCCAGCGCAGCAATTTCCTTCTTCCCAATCCAGACCCAGCGGCTGACCTTATCCCACTCTACCGTTTGCCCCAGACCCTCACTTACCAACCGCAGCGGCACAAAAGTACGGTTTTGCTTCAAAATAATCTTTGTCTCATACGTTTTGGTCTGTCCATCCACGGTAGCGGTATTTTGACCCACTGTCATGTTAACGGCATGTGCATCATTTTTAATCGACACAGCCAATTGACCGCCTGTTTTCTCCCAGCCTACCTTAGCCCCTAGCGCTTCGGATACAAAACGAATCGGAACCATCACATAATCGTTACTATCCTGAAAAGGTTTGGCATCTGGAAACTGTATTTTTTTCGCGTTTAACAAAACTTCAATGGGTTTGGTGCTGCTTGCTGCCTCCGTCGTTGGAATCGTACTTGTCGCGCCCCATAGCAACGTGACTGCGGTCAAACTCAACATCCATTTTTTCACACTCATCTCTCTATCCCCTTTGTCAGCTTAAACTTTAAACTATGTATATCATCTCTAATCTCATAAACTTATCGCATCCCCACTTTCGGAAAATACTGGATACAACTTATATATTATAGGGTTTCCCTATTACAAAATCTATAAGAAAAACTTCTAATACAAAGCATTCCAAACAAATAGACTCTATTGAGCACCCCCTCCCCCCTAAATCCATAGAACTGACTCTTTAAAAAGTTTTATATTTCCGCAAAATCTCAACAAAAAAGGGCTGCCTCTCCCCTATAAAGGAAGAAACAGCCCGTGTGCTTCACGCGCAACAAAACTATGAATATATCAGATCATACCACCATATGGATTATTCCAGCATCATCCAATATTTCTTACATCATAAATCATACCGGCCTAAAAATCAAACGTTACTTTTCTCTCACGTAACATTTCAAAGATCATTCATGTATACCTGGACTTCCAGCTTGATAGAGCTGCTCATACACCTCTTTATTGACCATTCTAAGCCCAAACAATCTGCGGATACGCTGTCCCGGCTTGGCCTTGAAGGTCACCGTCGCTTGATCCTTCCCCTCCAGATATGCAGCCGGAATAGCGGCATTAACGTTGTAAAACTTATCAGCCTCATCAAAACCTTCACTAAAAAGCTCAAGCAGATGACCGTTAATCAAAATATCAAAACCGCAGTTAGGCATTTCCAGCGTAGCTGTGTAGGTAATGACCAACAGCATCAGAGCAGATGGATCTGTATTTAAATCAAAAGAAAACCAGCCATCAATTCCCGCATTCCGGTAAGGTCGATTATTCACATATCCGGTGCGAGTCGAAGCATCTCCCTGGAAGTTATGATCCCGCTCCGGCTGCATTTCTCCGGGTTGGGCAAAATCAATCGTACACTGCTCCAGAATCGCCAGCTTTTCGCGTGCCGCTGTGTATTCCTGTTCCGCCTCCTGCCAAGCTCCCTTCGTAAAAATGTCCCAGTATACGGAATACGTACGGTCATGCATTTTATACAGAGGAGACAATTCCACATCCCGGGGATGCCCTGCATTCAAGGTACAAAACGTATTCGTCTTGCCTTCCACGGGCTGTATCCAGGCATCTAGCTCCTCCGTTAGAGGAATGAATACGGGTGTGTACAGGAAATCCTTGGCTTTAGGATCTTCTAAGGGTCCCAAGTCGCCTGCCAGCACCAGCGGTCCATACATGACAGCTACCCGACCCGGGTTATCCGGCATCTGCTCCAGCCTCAGCGACATCGGAATTGTCACCTCTACAACATC
The DNA here is from genome assembly GCF_024213325.1 of Paenibacillus sp. MZ03-122A. Taxonomy (NCBI): domain Bacteria; kingdom Bacillati; phylum Bacillota; class Bacilli; order Caryophanales; family Paenibacillaceae; genus Paenibacillus; species Paenibacillus sp. MZ03-122A. The sequence goes on from NZ_JANAVI010000007.1 coordinate 267,736, forward strand.
ACCATCAATCCATGTTCTGGCGATAGAGACAAAGCTGTCCGGTTCCGATAAGACCAATTGTTCCTTGCCATTTACCCGAATGGTAATTCCTTGTTTAGCCCAATATGGATAGCGGATGAGTAGCGTAAATGGAGCTGGTTGATCGCATTGAATCTCCAGCGTCGTATGATCCGTCTCTGGATAGGAAGTGTTTTGTTTTAGCGTAACGCCTCTGTCCTTCCATTCCAGCGTGGAGGCAATGAACTGATTGACATACAGCTTATCGTGATCGTGAAAATAAATGCCGCTGCCGTAGCTCGCATGGTTTTCCATCCCTGTGCCGACACAGCACGTAAAATCGTCAAATTGGCTTTCAAAATGCTTGTGCCCGCCCATCGCCAGCGACAGAAAATACGTTACGCCCCCGTGAACCGGGTCCTGCGAAGCCAAAATATGATTGAATAGACCTCGCTCATAAAAGTCCGCTTCCTTGGCGGAAGCATTCCATTGAAACAGATGATTGGTCAGCTTAAGCATGTTATAGGTATTGCACGTCTCCGTCGTATGAGGCCCGATGCGATCATTCAAGCCATCTGGCGCTCCAAAATATTCTCCAAAGCTATTCCCGCCAATAACATACGAATGATGATCCACCACCCGCTCCCAAAAAAACTCCACCGTCTCTCGGCGCTTCGTGTCATTCGTGAGCTCATATTCCTTGGCAAGCCCGATCAGCTTCGGAATCTGTGTATTGGCGTGAATGCCCTGCAAACAGTCTTCCTGCGAGCTAAGTGGGTTCAGCACCAGCTTGTGCCAAAAGCACTCAGCCAGCCGCAAGTAGCGCTCTTCCCCGGTATCCGCATACAAGTCTGCCAATACCTCATTCATGCCTCCATATTCGCAAAACATCATCTGCTGCATCTGCTCATCGCTCATCGGCTTCATAATTCCTTCGAGCCAGTCTGCCAGCTTACGCTCCACATCTAATGCCTTATTACAGCCTGTCAAATGGTACGCATCCCGCAGGCCAGCGAATAACTTGTGTAGTGTATACAAGGGGGCCCAGGCACCGTTCAGGTCAAAGCCCTTCGAGCGAATATTTCCAGCAGACACCTCTTCAAAAAGTTCCTTTCCCCCTGGAATACCGGATACATATCCGTCACCATGCGCCGCCTGACAAACGTCTAGTTCATCCGTAATGTAATGTGCGATTTCTTTAAAACGCTCATCGCCTGTTGAAGCATACATCATGGAGCAAGCGGACAAATAATGTCCCAGTGTATGACCGGAAATAGTCATCGCTTCCCAGCCTTCATATTGAGGCGCTTTGGGCGTAAGTCCGGCATATTCCCGAAAACGCGCCAGCAGGCGGTCTGGTTGAAGCTCCAACAGATAAGATCGGTTCAGCTCCATCGCTTGTTTGAAGGGACCTTCAGCCAATACCACCTCGTTCAGTGCGAACGGCCTTGCTTTCATATGGGCTTTTGCTTTAAGAGTCACTTTCCGTTCCTCCTTTAAGGCGAATTTGGGATAAAAAACGCATACCAGACACAACGAGCCGTTACGCGCCACTGCCAGAGGTTTGCCCCCACTGCTGGTACAGCTGCATTCTCGCCTCTGTAATGCCGGGATGAAACTGAATCAGCGCATGCTTCCGTGCAAAATGGACCTCACGGATCGCCTCCTGTACCCGCTGTTCTCCGCCTGTTCCGCCGAGTCCAGCGGCATGGAGCATAGAAGCGGCGGCTAATCGACCTTGGGCCATCGCGACCAGCCCGCTTTCGATGCCGGTAATATTGCCGGCAACGTACAGCCCTTTGAGCGAGGTTTCCATTCGCTCACCATGCAGTGGAACATGCCCGCCTAGCTCAGGGCTGTACACGAATTTGCACCCGGCTACCGCCGCCAGCTCAGCGAGCGGATACAAGCCGCCGCTCAGCGCCACGAAGTCGGCGGGTTCGACGCGCTCGCTGCCGGGAATAGGCGAGCCGTCCGGTTTAACGTGGACCAGGGTCACGGATTCGACCCGGTCCTGCCCGTTGACGGACAGCACCGCCGTCCGCAACCGGATCGGGATATCCCACAGACGGAAGCCTCTGTGGGGATAGCAGCACGCGATGAGTTTCTCCATCCGCATCGCAGCTGCCAGCTTGCCGCCGGCGCGCATCCAGGCGGCCGGGGCCAGCCCCGACAGCTGAAGCAGTAGCTTGGCGGAGGCTGTCGGATCTGCCGCCGCACCAGCCAGCGGATTAGCACACGGCAGTGTAATCGCCGCCACCTTCACTCCGGCGACGGACAGCTCGCGGGCAATCGCCATCGACAATACGTTCATGCCTACTATGATGCCGCGTTCTCCCGGCTTGACGTAATGAACATTGGTCATCACCTGCGCAGCCCCGATGGACATTACGCCGGGCAATGTCCAACCATCCAGCGGAACGGGAATTTCGGCAGCTCCAGTCGCCAGCAATACGTAATCGGCAGTGAACAATCCACAGGAAGTGGAAATTTCCCACGTCGTTGTATATTCCATACCATGTACGGAAACGCCGCAGCGAATGTCTACCCTAAGTTCCCTGCAACGGGTAATCAACTCATCCGAAACGTGTTTTCCAACCCACCAGCATTGACTGCCTTCCTCATGATATTGCCCGGGCATACGTCCACCCGGCTCTGTAAACTCATCCAGTACCGTGACTGGCAATCCTTGCTCAGCAGCCGATACCGCTGCGGACAATCCGGCGGGACCCGCCCCAATGACGATGAGATGCGCCATTTCATTCATGTCACAATTCTCCCTGTGATTTCATTCGAAAGCTGCCGTCCGGTTTCCACCACCATACCTTCCTCCAGCTTGGTCAGGCAGGAACGGACGGTACCGAACGGATGAACCGTTAGGCGGCATTCGTTACAATGCCCAATGGCACAGTATACACCTCTGCCCGTACCGGATTCCTCATGCCTTCTCAGCAAACGGACACCGCTGGCCAGCAGTGCTGCTGCCAATGGCTCTCCAGCCAATCCCTGCATGGGACGACCGTCAAAAATAAAAGATACCTGCCGCCGTTCCGGCTTTGGTCCCAAAATAGGATGATTTACAATACGCATGCGGCTCATAAAGAACCTCCCTCTGCTAGCTGCCCGAACGTTATGGGACGCACGGGAGGCCTTTGGGATAACAGCTCCGCCTCCCGGCGGGCGGCAGGAACCTGATTGTAAAACCATGACTCCACCAATTGTCGGCATACCCTACCCTGACATGCCCCCATCGTCACCCGTGTAGTCATTTTAAGCTGGCGCACGGTGTCCGCGCCCATGCGGCAGGCCTGCTCCATCTGTGCGATACTCACTTCTTCGCAGCGACATACGAGCAAATGACCTGATGCACTCCCAATCGTCTCACTTCGTCCCGTCGCCCGTTTACTCATAGCTAATCGCGCAGGTTTTAATCGCTGAATAAAAGTCCAGCGCCGCCTGGCCCTGCTCCCGGGTATGTGAGCTGGATTGCTTCAGACCGCCGAACGGAGCCTGGTATTCAACACCAGCCGTCTCCTGATTAACCCGGACCATACCGGCGTTCGCCTCATCCAGAAACCGGTGAGCCAGCCGTAAATCGCGGGTGAATAGAGAGGCGCTTAATCCATAAATAGAGTCATTGCACAGTCGAATCGCATCCTCGAAGTCGTCCGCCTGCACGACCCCCATCACAGGCCCAAAAATCTCCTCCTGAATCAAAGGATGGGACGAATTCAGTCCAGTCGCGACCAGTGGACGCACATAATACCCGTTCTCCGTCCCGGCGGTGGCTCCGCCTTCAGCCAAAATGTCGGCTTCCCGGCGGGCGAGTGATATATAGGACATGACCTTCTCATACTGACCTGCGGATGCCAGAGGTCCAAGATACGCACTGGGGTCCAGTGCAGGGGCAATCTGGATTTTTTCCACCGCTTGGCGTAAGGCTTCCATGAACGTCTCATAGACAGACTGTTCCACAATTACCCGGCTGGTGGCCGTGCATTTTTGCCCGGCTGAACGGAAAGCTCCGCTGGCAATCATCGCCACCGCCTGTGCTACATCCGCGTCCTTCAGCACAATGGCGGCATTTTTACCGCCCATTTCGGTCTGGTACTTGATATTACGGCGTGCGCACCGTCCCGCAATGCCCAAACCTGTAGCAGTAGAACCCGTGAAGCTGACCGCATCCAGTACCGGATGCTCCAGTAAGGCATCGCCAATGCGGTTACCTTGCCCAATGACTAAGTTCAGTACACCGGGCGGAAGCTGCACCGACTCGAATAGCTCGGCGACCCGTACTGCCGTTAATGAAGCATGTTCGGCAGGCTTCCAGATGACCGTGTTTCCGCACAAGAGTGCAGGGGCGATTTTCCATAGCGGAATAGCTACCGGAAAATTCCACGGCGTAATGACAGCCGTTACACCCAGCGGAATGCGCTTCGTGTACTGGAGCACTCCCGGCTCATTCGAAGGAATGACTGTACCGATGGAACGTACGCCCTCTGCCGCATAGTACCGGAGCAGATGGACACCTCGCATGACCTCTCCGCGCATCTCGGTAATCGGCTTGCCCATCTCTCGGCTAGCCAGTTCAGCCAATTCAGGTAATGCTGCCTCTAGTAACCCGGCTGCTTTGAACAGATAAGCTCCCCGCGCTGCAGGACTTAAAGCAGCCCAGCCCGCCTGAGCCAGCCGTGCCGCATCCCCGGCCTGTGTAATATCGCCCGTCTCTGAAAAATGGACGACTCCCACCTCCTCCTTCAAGGCCGAAGGATTGTGAACCACCATTTCCTCGCCGGAAGGGCTCAGCCACTCACCGCCGATCCAATTTCGGCTCTCCATCGTCTTCACCTCCATTCAGGATGATACTTCGCTTGGACGAACCGCCACCTCAAATGCTTCGCGAATGCGGTCATAATCCGATTGCGGCAGCGCAAGTCTGGGCGGACGTGTCGGGCCGACCGGAAATCCAGCCAGCTCCATCATATATTTGATAGACTGTACTAATTGTGGGCTGGCATCATAGTGGAACAGCGGCAGCAGCCTGCGATACAACGCGGACGCTTCCGCCATATTGCCCGCCTGCGCAAGACGGAACAGCTCTACCCCTTCCTTGGGCAGCGCATTCGGTACCCCCGAAATCCAACCTGTCGCGCCGAATAACGCCCCCTCCATCGCCAGATTATCTACTCCGACCATGACCTCCAGCTCTGTTTGGGCCAAAATAGCGTGAATACGCCGTACATCACCGGAAAATTCCTTGACTGCTACGATATTTTCAATTCGCGACAAGTCCGCAAGAATATCTGGAGTCAAGTCAACCTTGTAATCATGGGGGTTGTTATACGCAATGATCGGCAGGCCCACCTCCGATAATGCTTCATAATGGGCCGTTACCTCGTGAGGCAGTGGATTGTAATTAATGGGCGGCAGTGCCATGACACCCGCAGCCCCTGCATCCTTCGCATGCTGAATCCAATGCACCACCTGTTTGGTGGACGGAGCTGCCGAGCCGACAACAACCGGGACACGCCCTGCCGCAGCGTCAATTACGGTATGCACAACCTGCGACCGTTCCTCCGGGGACAAAGCCGCATATTCTCCCAGCGATCCCGTAGGAACCAGTCCGCTAATGCCGCTTGCAATCAGATGCTCGCACAGCTCGGTCAGACGCTTATGGTCTACCTCCAGCTCTGCCGTGAACGGTGTAACCAAGGCCACATATACACCTTCAAAACGTGCCATATGCTTACCCACCCTTTCCCATCTTTATTTTCAAATTCAGCATTCGGGAATAATGTAAAATGCTCACATCAGCAAAAAACCTTCTTTAAGCGGGTCCTCGGGGTCCAACACAAATTGATGATGTCCCGTCACCCAAGCCGAGCCTGTAATTTGTGGAATGACTGCCGGATAAGGACCTATCTGCGTCTCGCCCACGATTTCAGCCCGGAACATGGAGCCTGTGATGCTTTCATGTACAAACGGCTCATGTAAGCCCAGTTTTCCCTTGGCGTGCAGCACCGCTACCTTGGCCGAGGTTCCTGTACCACAAGGAGAACGATCGATCCCTCCCGGTGGGATGACGACGACGTTGCGGCAATCGGCCTGCGGAGCCACAGGCTCCCCGTAAAATTCAATATGTGTCAATCCTTGAATAACCGGATTCTCAGGATGTACTACCTCAACAACAGCATTCACTGCCTCCCGAATCTGCACTGCTGTTTGTACAATTTTGGCCCCATTGCTCTGCTCCAGTGCAAGACCGATGGAAGCCGCCTCTACAATGCCGTAAAAGTTGCCTCCATACGCAATATCCAGCGTGACTTGCCCGATACCCTCTACCTGGACCTTCACCTCACGGCGGTACACAAAAGAAGGGATGTTTGTGAACGTTACTTGTCGCACCTTGCCCGCATCCACCTCCAGCCTCACTTGAACCGGGCCTGCCGGAGTGTCCAGCAATATCGATTTTTTATCCGCAGCAATCAGCCCGCCTTCCATCAGCGCTGTACATACTCCAATCGTATCGTGACCGCACATCGGTAAATAGCCGCCAGTCTCTATAAAGACCACCCCCATATCTGCACCTGGATGACAAGGTTCTGTTAAAATGCAGCCAGACATCACCTCATGCCCTCGCGGCTCGAACATCAGCAGACGGCGAAAATCATCATGATGTGCTGCCATATAAGTCATTTTTTCCAGCATCGTGTGACCTACCAGCTTAGGCGCGCCGTGAATGACCGTCCGCGTCGGATTGCCTCCCGTATGGGTATCAATGGTAGTAATTCTGCCCGTTACACTCATCCGGTTACCTCCCCGTGAACCTCGTGGCTGGTAAAAGCCTTGCCAAATCGGTCATATCGCAACGGCTCCACCGGAATGCAAGTGGATTCACCCCGTACCATTTCAGTCACCAGCTTCCCCGTCACCGCCGCAAGACTAATGCCATCCCCCTCATGACCAGAAGCGATATACAGCCCCGGTACTTCGTCCACTGCTGATACAATCGGCAAATGATCAGGTGTCCATGGACGTAAGCCGGTATACGCCCGCATCAGCGGTACATTCGCTAAAGCAGGAAAAAAGCGAATGGCTCTGCGGGCGATTAAGCGAATCACTTGCTGATCGACACCTGTGTCCATACCGACAAACTGACGGCTGCTGCCGATCAAAATATTTTGGGATGCGGTTGGCTCGAATACCAGCGCTACACCGTATTTTTCATAAAGCTCATCCACACTCCGCTGACCGCCAAACTTGCTCATCAGATAGCCGAACTCCATTACCTTGCGGTTCCCAATGGAAGGCATTCGGGCCGACACCAGTATATGCCCTTTACGCGGCATGATCGGAAGGTCCAAACCGAGTGAATGACCGATGCTGCGTGTCCACACACCTGCCGCCAATACCACTGCACCTGCATGGATAACGCCATTGGGCGTCTCTACCCCGCAGACGTTCCCCCCTTCATCCTTAAGGACAGATTGTATCGGTGTGCGGGGCAGTAGCCTCGCTCCCATAAGACACGCGGCCCTGGCTAGTGCATACGTCATCAACACCGGATTTACAGTGGAATCTGTCGCACACTCCAGTCCGCCCGGCAAATCTTTCGCTAAATGCGGCCATTCCTCTCGCAAATCCTGCTGATCCAGCATGCGAAACTGGAGTCCTTCCTGCTGCTGACGGGTTACCCATTGCTCAGCCGCCTGCATCTCCCGATCGTTTTCACAGACCAGAATACTGCCAGGCGCACGATACTCGAACTCATCCTCCAGTTCTCTAGCCAGCTCTGCCACCAGCTCCTGCGATACCAACGACATTCGACTGTCAAACCCGGGCTCTTTATCGATTGCCAATATATTTCCATCACAACGGGACGAAGTGCCTCCAGCAATCTCCCCTCGCTCAGCCAGCACGACCTTCATACCGGTCTTAGCCACATAATAAGCGATGGCTGTACCGATGATTCCACCGCCTACAATGACCAGATCCGCGGCATCCTGTTTCATTCGCTTCCCCTCCCTTCGACCGTTTTAATCTGTTTGAGAGGTATTCTTTACAGCTTAATCGTAAAGCTTTGTGTCACAGGCTTGCTCAGCTCATCATAATCCCGCAGCTGTACGGTAAACGTATACGTCTTGTTGCCTGCTCCGCTGTCTGCTGTTCCGCTAATCGTTCCTGTAAAGCGGTCCAGTGTGAAGCCTGCGGGCAGTTGACCGCCTGTCACCGTCCAATCGTAAAACGGTACGCCTCCCTTGGCCTCCAGCTTGGCCGTGTATGTTTTGCCTTTGACGGGTGCAGGCAATTCCTTTGTCATGATTTCTGGCGCGAGGAAAGGAGTCAGGTCCTTACGCAGCGGCCAGCCTGCTTTTTCTGCTACCAGTAGCGAAAGCTTCGTGTTCATCCAACGCCGGGTCGGAAACAGATGGCGCCAGCCTCCATTTTGACCGCTCAATCTGTCGACTTCTGCAAGCTCTCCAGAGAGATGATAGCTGTCGTCCAGCGCGGCTGGTCTGTGCTGATAAGCCATAATATCCGGGTCATTGCCCGCCACTTCCTTCAGCGCTTTGACACCCGGGAATGTGTCGCTGAATACAATCGCATGACCGAATTCATGCATGATCAGCCCATGCACATCCGTCACTTTGGACAGATCGGATTGATACCATTCTTCATCGTCCACGGATGTGAATGGAATCGCATCATCATAGAAATCCAGAATCAAACTATAGGAACGGTTCAGGTTCCCCGGGACGGTCACACCGTTACGTGTATGATAATTGCCATTCGTGGCTGGAAAGCCCGTAGAATAAGGCCCGTTCAGCCCTCTCATAAACACCCACATGCCTTTATAGGGTTTGTCATTCGTCACCTGTATTTCATTTTGCCAATCGTCTCCTGGCAGATGGTTTACCTCCGCGTTGGCAGGAACCTCATCGAACGGCGCCAGATCAAAGAAATAGAACCAGTCCTTTACCGCCAGCTCTGCGGCCTTTTTGGTATCCGCATCATTGAAATAAGGCCTGATCGTATCGAATCTGTAGTCAAAATGGAGGGGGACGGTGGGCTCTTTATTATCGTCCTGATCCAACACGCGAATCGGAATGGACTGAGTAGTCGTGTGACCATCATTTCCGGCAAACGGACATAGACAGCGTATAGTTCTCTATTTCACCGTTTCCTCCAATCCGGTCAGGATGGATGGCTAGCCGAAAATCTTTTTCCTCCTGTGCATTGGCAAAAGTCAGCGTTTTGCTTGCACCTTGCGCCGACAACGTACTTGGCAGATCCATCATCAGCCGGGACGTGCCCTGCGCATTTAACGTAACCGTTAACGGAAAAGCAGCATCCGCTGGCGGCATCACTTTTAGCTTCACATACGGGTTGGCTAGATACCCTTGCCAATCAACCAGATCTATACCATAATCGTTCACCGTCCGACTAAAGATGTCGATGACTTTTACATCCGACTCCGCTTCGGCATAAGCCGTCTGTTGCCCAGGAATAGCTGGTGTCAAAGCCACTATGAGAGAAGCTGCCAGCGCAGTCAGCCATATTTTCACATGCCTTTTTTGCGTGTTCATTCGATCCCTCCATCTCGTTTTTCGGATGACTTGCAGACCAGATCAATTGAACTGGAAAGTTACTTTCTTACAATAAAATCAGCTCTTTCGGTGAGGAGGTCAGTACCTGTACACCGTCATCTGTGATCAGCACATCGTCCTCAATCCGAACCCCGCCGAAGCCTGGAATATAAATGCCCGGTTCCACAGTAAGGACATGACCTGGTATGAGCACAGATTTACTTTCGCGGGACAGCCGTACCTGCTCATGAATTTCGAGACCAAAGCCGTGACCCAGACCGTGACCAAACTGCTCCCCATAGCCGTAAGAGGCAATCACATCCCGCCCCAGACTGTCTCCCTCCCGACCGCTTAAGCCGGGGCGAAGTCCTGCAATCGTCTTCAGATTTGCTTCCAGCACAATGGCATACAATTTCTCATGTTGTTCTGAGGGCTGGCCTACGAATACGGTACGCGTGATATCGGATAGATAACCACGCACATTTGCGCCAAAATCCATTGTGACGAACTCGTTCTGACCAATTTCCTTGTCACTGGCCAGTCCGTGCGGCAGCGCCGAACGCTCGCCTGAAGCGACAATGAACGCAAAACCGCCTGATTCCGCGCCTGCGAGCCGGAGCTGATATTCCAGTTCCGCCGCAATCCTCCGCTCTGTAACCCCAGGCTGAATATAATTCAGCACCTCCGTGAAGGCAGCATCGGTAATACGCGCAGCTTCGCTAATGGTGCGAATCTCTTCATCGTCCTTCACATCGCGCAGCCGTTCAATGACATCCTCCGTTTGCACGTACTCCAACGAGCCCAGCGCGGCTTGAAGCTGTCCCGACTGTTGAAGCGAGACATGTCGGCTCTCCAAACCCAGTCTATGGACACCCAATTTACTTGTGAGATCAGCCACGGTGTGGAAGATTTGCGCCTCATGCCGAATCACTGAATATTCCACTGCCTGATCTGTTGCCTGCATCATATAGCGGAAATCCGTCACTAAAAAAGCCTCTTCCTGCGTAACAAGCACAATTCCAGCGGAGCCTGTAAATCCGGTCATATATCTTCGATTAGGCCCATGTGTAATAAGCAGTGCATCTATCCCTAGAGCCGGGAATTCCGAGCGTAACCGGGCCAGTCTGCCTGGAACACCCTGTAACGGTTTTGTCTTTTGACTCTCTTCCTCTTTCACTCGTACGCCTCCTTATTCCACATCTCTTTTCAGGGCATATGCCTTAGAACACTCTCTCCACTTGCTTTGAACACATGTATGCTCTTCTCGCTGCCGCTTTCCCGTAAGTCCTGCGCCCAATTCTCCGTCTCTTTTTCAAGCACATCAGCGCGTCCCAGCTTCCTTTAGCCTTTAATCCCTGTCAATGTGATGCCTTCGATAAAATAGCGTTGTCCGATAAAAAATATCAGGACGATGGGAGCCAAAATCGTGCTGGAAGCCGCCATCAGGTAAGGCCAGTTGGTATTGTTCAATCCCCGGAAAGTCGCCAGCCCCAGCGCTAGCGTAAAATGCTTTTCGTCACTTAAGTAAATAATCGGGCCCAAAAAATCGTTCCACACATCAATAAATGTAAATATTCCGATCACGATCAATGCAGGCGAAGATAAAGGAATAATGACGCGCCATAGAACAGTCAGAGGCGTACCTCCGTCCATATAAGCCGCTTCGTCCAAATCGCGTGGAATCGTCAGCATGAATTGTCGCATCAAGAAGATGTTAAACGCCCCTCCACCAAACCATGCAGGAACAATCAGCGGCAGAAATGTATTCAGCCCGCCCAACTCACGCCACATCACGAAAGTGGGAATCAGTGTCACCGCGTAAGGCAGCATCATCGACCCGATCAGCAGGGAAAAAATCAGATTGCGTCCAGGCCAGCGCAGACGGGCAAAGGTAAATGCCGATACAATTGAGGTCAACATCACTCCTGCCAGCACACATACCTCAATCATGAACGTATTCATAAAATACCTGCCGAACGGTACCGAAGTCAGCGCTTCCGGGTAATTGCTCCATTGAAAAGGAGAGGGTATCCACTCTGGCGGGAACACGAAAATTTGGGATGTCCCCATCAGGGAGCTGCGAATGAGCCATACGAATGGCAACAGCATTAAAACACTACCTATAATTAAAACGACATACAGTACAACACGGCTGATTGGGAATGGTTTGGAACGGGTGGCGGTAGCAGGACTTCGGGAGCGTTCAGGCTGTGGCAACGGATGTTGTGGTGTTTCTAAAGGATTGACAGAAGAAGTGACCTGATTCATGAACGTTCCCCTCCTTCATAGTGAACCCACTTTTTGGATGTGGAGAAAATCAGAACCGTTAGCACCATGATGACGAAAAATAAGATCCAGGCCAGCGCTGAGGCGTAGCCGATTTTAGTCTCCGTAAAGGCTGTACGCCACAAGTAGAACACATAGAACAGGGTTGAATTGTTAGGTCCCCCGTTGGTCATAACATACGCCTGATTGAAGGCCTGAAAGGTGCTGATTAAAGACATGACCAGATTGAAAAAGATGGTCGGTGTCATCGAAGGAATGGTAATGTGAAAAAATTTATGCCACCTATTGCCGCCGTCTACCTCAGCTGCTTCATACAGATGGGTGGGAACCGACTGAAGTCCCGCCAAAAAGATAATGACCGTGTTCCCGATCCCCCAGGTGCTCATCATAATCAGCGAGGGTATTGCAGTGCTCTCGTCATAAATCCATTTGCTCCCTGGCAGTCCAACGCCCTCCAGCAGCGAATTTAACAGACCAAAATCCGGGTTGAACATCCATAGCCACAGCATCGTGTTGGCAATACTCGGCACAATGGTAGGTAAATAATAAATCGTACGGAACACCGACAAACCCTTCACCTTTTGATTTAATAACAGCGCAATGATAAAAGCTGCCGCCAAGCCTAGAGGTACGCTGCCCAGTGCATAATATGTGGTCACGAACATGGATTGGGAAAAGGTAGCATCCTCGGTCAAAATGGTTCGATAATTGTCCAATCCGATAAAGGTCATCTGTCCGCCAATCGTCCAATCGGTTAAGCTGAATACGAACGAGGCTGCGATCGGTCCAATTGTAAATATCATTAATCCGAGGATGGCAGGAAGCGCGAATAGCAGACCCCAGTTTCGCTCCATGCGCATCATTCCTGATTTTGGTCGCTTCATGGGCTGTTCTCCTTTCGCAGCTGTCCCGCCGCATTATTCATCCGGGTATACCCCTTGAAGCAATGGCTGAATGATGGGCTCCAGTTCATCCAGCGCCTGCTGCGGCGTCTTCTTGTTCGTCCAAATCAGATCCAGCCCTGGGGTCAGCTTGGAACCGATATCAGGCCAGTTGCGAAGGGTCGAAGTGGACGGCTTGATCGCATAATCTCTGGCATACTCAATGCCAGCCTTTTGAAATTCCGGTGGGTGTGCGGCATTATTAGTCCATGACTGGATGGCCTGCTCATCGGTATAATATTTTTCCTCGATAGGCATCCACAGACCGGACTTGAACAAATCCACCTTTTCGGGATTGTTATGGTACAAATAAAATTCGAGCGCTTCCCTCGGATGCTTGGTGCTCTGGAAAATGACCGTGGCTCCCGCAACGATCATCGTTTTGAGCTCTTTTAGCTTCGGCAGAACGCCGATACTCCATTGCAGTTGCTTGTTGTTCGAAAAATCGAGCAGGGACCATGTCCCGTCCACCACCATGGCGACCTTTCTTGTCTGAAGCCGAATCGTATTGGACGGCATGTCCTGCTGCTGGATCAAATCAGGAGAAACATGCTCCTTGAAAACCAGATCCTGCAACTTCTGAAATACCTCCACCGACTCAGGACTGTTCAGGGTGTACTTCTTGCCTGTTTTATCAGTCAAACCTCCACCGTTGCTCGCTAAAAGCGGCCCCCAGGAGCTGCGGTCATTGCCGAAGGCAAAGCCGTATTGCACAATATTTTTCGGATCAAATCCACTGTCTCCTGGATGCTTGCCGTTCTGATCCTTGGTCAGCTTTTTGGCAATTTCCAGAAATTCATCCCATGCCCACGCTTTTTGAGGATCAGCCGGAGGGACGGGTACCCCTGCTTCTGTAAACAACTCCTTGTTGTAAAATAACTGCATCACTTCCAATGCGGTGTAATTTCCGATAGACTTGCCGGGTTCGCTGTAGAGATAGGAGGATTTGAGCTTGTTTTTTAATTCGGGATATTCGTCATAATAAGAGGATAAATCCAGGAGTCTGCCTTCACTTGCCCATTTCATCGTGAGGGAATCGCCCAGGTAGGCGATATCAGGAAGCTGATTGGCAGCCATTAACGTGTTAATTTTCGTCGTGTAGTCACCAGGGACATGCTCGCCCTTCACCCGGATGTTCGGATGCGATGCATTAAAGCTTTGAATCATTTTTTCCATCGCCTGCTTCTCGTCATTGCTTCCCCAGTACATGAACTTGAGTTCAACCGCATTGGGATTAGCCGGTTCACCAGCGTTACCACCGCAAGCCGTCAGCCCTGTCAACATCGCCGTCATCACGAGAGCCATCCATGTCCGTAACCTTCGTTTCAGCAAATCAACCGGCCCCTTCCTGAACTGGTTTCTCCTTACAAGCCTATTATGCGCCGAGAGCCCAGAGCCGACCACCCAACGACTCCAGACTCTCTTTGTTTTGGTATGATTTTTTTAACAGCGCGTTTACAAAAATGTTTTACGAAACTCCGTCGGGGTCAGTCCGGTATACTTTTTAAAGGCAATACTAAAATAGTTCGTATCTGTGAATCCCACTACCTCCGCTACCTCCGCCACCTTGCGATTCGGGTCCAGCAGCAGTTCTCGGGCTCGCTCAAAGCGAACACGCGTCTGGTAGTCGGCGAAGCTTTCACCTGTAACCTGCTTGAAACGGGCACTCAAATACTTGGGGCTCATATTCATGTACTCTGCCAGACGGTTCAGCCCGCCATCCTCCTGAAGATGCTCCCGAATCCATTCCTTGGCCCGTTGGAATTTGCGTGGAATGACCTTCTCGCGTGATTCTCGGACATGGCGGCCCACTCGGACAAAATAGCGCGATACATAATCAATCATCTCGGGCCCATGCCGCAATCGGGACAGCTCCAACAACGGGTCCTGTTCCTGCATGGACGTTTGTCCTACAGATGCATCACTCTGGACGATGCGCATGACGAACAAAACGAGCTGAGTGACAATCATTTTCACCTGCTTGACAGGCAAGCCCGCCAATTGTCCTGACCATTCCTGTAAAATCGCATGTACGGCAGCATCATTGCCCGCTCGAATTTCCGTAATCATCAGCAGTTCCTTCTCCAGTAATTGATTGCTGTTCAGCTCGGCCGCCTGAATGCTCTCATAGGGAATGATCTGGCTATAGCCCACCCACCCCCGATGCTCCGCCGCTTGCACAGCTTCCTCATACGCTTCGGGAAGTTGCTCCATCCGTTGTACGGGACGGCTAATCCCGATGGACAGGCCCTGGCTCAATCGTTCCTGCACGGCCTGACGAATCTGCTGTGCCATCCGCTCCGCCGCCCTGCAAGATGCCGTCGCCAGCAGCACAACACGCCGATCGCGGGAAACCGCCGCACTATGCGCCTTCGCCCCGGCTGCTGCCGCAGCCTCCCCCGCCAGTCCGGCGAATACATGGCTGCTTTTATGCATGGAACCGTGTGGCTTGCTAGTGGCGGTTGCCTCCTGCTGCGACGCCTCCTCCAGCTCGCAGCACAGTACGGTATAAGGCGGTTCACTCGTCTCGCCGAAAAATCCCAGCCCGTCCATCTCTCGAATGACCTCGGCTGCAGGACGCCGCTGCTGGAGCAAATCCAGCAGTAGATGCTCCCTGTACAATGGCTCCAATGAACGATGGCGGTGAATGGCATCCTCCTCGCTTCTTCGCCATTGCGCAATGCGATCCTCAGCCCGGCTCAATGCCGCTTCAAAATCCCCGCTGGTCACCGGCTTGAGCAAATAATCGACCGCTTGAAGCGAAACTGCCTGACGAATATATGTCATAGATTCGTACCCTGTTAGAAATAATAACGGGGTCCGCTGATCCTTTTCCCGAATGGTTTTTGCTACGTCCAGTCCACTCATATCCGGTAAATTAATATCCAGTAAAATCATGTCCGGTCGCTGCTCCGTATACAAACGTAATGCCGTTGCGCCGTCCTCCGCCACATCACTGACTTCCACTGACAGGCCACTTTCCGCCACCATCAGCTTCAGTCCTTCCCGAATATGATATTCGTCGTCCACAATCAGCAGCCGGTACATGCCATCCTCCCCTTTCTTATTCGGTTCGAATGGGTGCCAGTAAGGTAACCGAGGTGTACTGATCCGGCTCGCTTGTCACGGACAGTCCATATTGCGGACCATAATGCCGAAGACGTTCATGCACATTCCGCAGCCCAAAGCCAATAGCACTCCCTCGTTCCGCATCCAGCGACTTCCGGATATCGTTCAGACGCTCGGCTCCAATACCGCCCCCATCATCACTGACCGTCAAACGCAACATATCCCCTTCCCTTGTACCGGATAACATGATATAGCCACGGTCGGTGCGCCCTTTTAAGCCGTGGTAAATAGCATTTTCGACGAGTGGCTGGAGGATTAGTTTGGGTACATAAAATCCGCAAATATCCTCCTCGACCTCGCAAATCCACTCGAACGAATTCCTAAATCTGAACTGCTGCACCTTCACATAGGCGCTTACATGCTCGACTTCCTGTCCCAAACTGATTTGCTCTCGGCCATAACTTAGCGAAATGCGAAAACATTTACCGAAGGCTCCGATTACCTCTGCCATATCCCGTTGCCCATTCGCCAATGCCATTCCCTTCAGTGATTCTAGCGTGTTGTACAAAAAATGCGGATTAATCTGCGCCTGAAGCGCGCGAAACTCAGCCTGCTTACGCGACAGCAATGCTTCGTAGACCTGACCGTACAGTTCATGATTTTTTTGCATCATATGAAGAAAACGCTCCCCGATCTGCCCTACCTCATCCTTAGGATTAAAAACAACGGAAGTAGGAGCTTCGAAAGCTTGGGCTGAGCCTGTAGCGCTCACACTCCCATCGACCGCCATCAATCGGCTCAATTGAAGCAGGGGGCGACGAATCGTGTCACTTAGCCGATAAGACAGCATCCAGCCCAGCATCAATGCAATCAAAAAAATCCAGATGGTCCAGGCGCCGATTTTCCGCGCATCCTCGAACAGCACGGACTGATCGACTTTTTGCAGCAGCGTCCATTGTCCTTCATTTAACGGGCCATAAGAGATCATCGTCTGGCGGCCGTTCCATGTTCTCCAGTCCTTCGTAAGCACAGGCCTATCCACAGCCGATTTGGCAATCTGCCGCAATAGCGCTTGGTCCGCAACACCCTGCTCCGGCAATCGGTATACAGACTCGCCCTCCTGATCCAGCACCCACATCTGGGTATTGCCGTCTGTTTCATGAAAAGCAAGCCCCCGAAACAGACTGGCCTTGTCGATTTCCAGCAGCAAAAATCCGAGGGGCGCATAATCTCCAGTCGTTTTTCGAAGCAGCTTCCCCACATAGATGCGATCCTCCGCCATCCCGCGTCCGGATTCAAACGGCGAATGAGCCATCCACATCATGGGCCGCTCGGCGAGTAGGCGGCGATAGTACACACGTGCTTCCTCTAATGTAGGAAGGCCGCCAAAACGGACCGAAACATTCCCTTGATAGAGAGAATGCTTGAGCCCGCCATTGGCGGCATATATGAGTGAGGACGTGATATACGGCTTGGTCTGGGTTTGCGTACGGACCACCATACTGAGTGTTTCATCGTTCCGTAAATATTCATAATCATCTTTCGGCTTGGTCTCCAGCGTAGACTGCACATCAGGATTGCTGAGAATGGAATTGGTCAGATCATTCAAATCGGAGAGCGTCGCATTGACGTAATTTTCACTCATTTGCCGGGACTGCATAGCCAGTGCCTCCGACTTCTCACCAAGGGAATGGGCCGCGATCTGGTAAAAGGTAAAGGTCAGTACCACCATCGGAATGACGGTGAGTACCAGCGTCAGTACAATAAATTTCCCACGGATTGTAGGAATCCCGGCGAACTTTTGACGACCCCGGCCTCCCATTCATCTGCCTCTCTTAGACATAGGCTGGGAGCCATGTCCCGTGGGCTGCAATCAGGTCATCACACAGAGAAACAATATCATCCATGGACAGCTCTGCGGACGTGTGCGGGTCCAGCATCGCGGCGTGATAAATGTGCTCCTTTTTCCTGGTGATTGCAGCTTCAATTGTTAACAGATGGGTATTAATATTCGTCCGGTTCAGCGCAGCGCATTGGGGTGGCAAATCCCCGACAAAGGTTGGCGTAACCCCGTTACGATTCACCAGACAAGGTACCTCCACACAGGCTTCCTTCGGCAGATTGGTAATTAAGCCTGTGTTCATCACATTGCCGCCAATGGCAAAAGGTTGATTCGTTTCAATCGCCTCAAATATATAAGAGGCATACTCGTTTGACCGTTCATGCCGCAGATCCTGATTGCTCAAAAGCTCCTCACGCATCGTTTCCCATCGTGCAATCTGGCTCACACAGCGGCGCGGGTATTCATCCAAAGGAATATTGAAGCGCTCGATCAGCTCAGGGTATGCCCGTTTGATAAAATACGGATGATACTCCGCATTATGCTCGGACGATTCCGTAATGTAATAGCCGAATTTTAGCATCATTTCAAAGCGCACCATATCCTGATGCTTTTCCTGCTGCTTAGCGGCGGCTCGTTTTTTAATCTCAGGATATAAATCCACACCATCCTTGCTCACTTCGAGCAACCACGCCATATGATTGATGCCTGCAATTTTTGCCTTTACACCTTCCTGCTCCAGCCCGAGGCTTTTAAACAGCTCCGGTATACACGCCTGCACACTATGACACAGCCCTACCGTACGGACACCGCCATAAACGTTCATCACATTCGTCAGCACGGCCATCGGATTCGTGTAGTTAAGAAACCATGCATTCGGGCATACCTCGCGCACATCTGCCGCAAAATCGAGCATCACCGGAATTGTACGTAAATTGCGGAAAATACCGCCAATGCCGACCGTATCGGCAATCGTTTGGCGCAGGCCGTATTTTTTGGGAATTTCAAAATCCGTAATTGTACACGGATCATAGCCGCCTACCTGGATGGCGTTTACCACATAGGTCGCCCCACGCAGTGCTTCCTTGCGGTCAGTGTAGGAGCGAATCACACAGGTGCTCCCTGTTGTTTTTTTCAAATTGGATAAAATATTTTCCGAATCTTTCAGCCTTATGGGATCAATATCAAACAACGCCAGTTCAAAGCCCTGCAATGCAGGCGTCAACATACAATCGCCAAGCACATTTTTAGCAAATACCGTACTACCTGCACCCAGAAATGTAATCTTGCTCATACTTTTTCCCCCATTCACATTTTTGTTCGCAGCTTTGCACTCCAAATGCAAGGATACCCACCGCCACTCTCCCCTTTACAGGAGGAAAGTGACGATGGGAAAGGTTACTCATAACTATGCGTTGTTGCCTCCCATTCAGGATCCCCCCGCTGATTTAGCGGAGCTGATAGGCCGAGGCGGTAAGGCAGATGTTACCGAGGGTGTCGTAATTGGCGGGGTTACTAAAGTCTCCGGGCTAACCGGTGTTACCGATGGAGCCGCAGCTCCTCCTGCCTCAATCACGGTTACCTTCGCAATTGCCTTTAACTCTGTCCCTTCTACTTTGCCCTTCAACTCAAACGAACCTGGAGCACCATATTGTACAGGGGCTATATCCTCCCATTCCACAGCCACCCATTTAGTGGAGCCTTCTCCATACGTAGCTTCCACTACGCTTGGCAGTTCCGGTTTTTCACCGACATGTGTCGTTACATTTACTTCTTTTAACGCGGTAATTTTCTCAGTTACCGCCAGATTCTGTGCTGTACCGGAGGCCAGACCTGCCACCTCGGTTGCATTCAAAGCACGGCTGTAGATACGGAATTCATCCACCAGACCATTGAAATACGGATCAGGGTACTGAGATTTGCCGATAAAATTATTTTTGGTCTGACCCAGACTGATAGGATTTAAGGTCAAGTTGGTATTGCGTCCCACTTCTTTTCCATCCACGTACAAAATACCTGTGGAACCCGAAAGCGTGACTGCAACATGCTTCCATACGCCCGTCGGCAGTACAGGGCCTTCAATCGTCTGCTCCTGTCCCTGCCCGTTGCCTTGGTTGGTAATGGCAAACAGCATGGTATTTCCTGCTTTAGGCGTCAGGAACATATATTCATTCGTCCCGGAGCCAAAGTCAAAAATCCGCACATAATCGCTCAGGGTGTTCGCTTTAACCCAGCCGGATACGGTCAATTGCTGTGCCCGACTGACAATACCTGCCGGAAGCTGCACATAGCTGTCCTTGCCGTTCAGACTGACAGCATTGCCTGTTTTACCCGCAGCCCATGCAGCCGTCCCCTTCACGGCAGCATCATTGCCGCTGTCTGATGAATCCGCAACTACAGAACCGCTTGTTTCATCAAACTTGTAAACTACAAGCTGTTCAAGTAACGGAGCCGCCGGTTCAGCTACCACCGTTACTTTAGCCTCCGCTGACAACTGAGAATCGCTGGCTGTCAGCTTGAACACATACGTTCCCGGCTCGGAAACGTCCACCTTCGTGCGCAGCGATGTTTTGTTACTGAATGTGACCTTCGCGTCCTGTGGTCCTTCAACCAGACTCCACTCGTTTGTCACCTTTCCTTGCGGAAGCCCATCATCCGTAGCCGTGCCTTTCAGAATGATCTGATCCGGCAGCTTTACCTTCGAATCTTTGCCGGCATCCACGACAGGTGCTTTGTTCGGATCAGGTGTGGTCGATGTCAGCTCTACCGTGTAAGAGGATGCTGTACCAATCTCCAATTTAAGCTTGTTGGAAGGCGCATACGCATTAAACTTCCCTTGTGATTGACCGCCTACTTTAACCATATACGTTCCTTTTTTCAAACCGTCAAATGTAACGTACGTGGAATGGGCTTGACCCGGTGTTTGATTTTTCAGTTGGAGCCATACGTAATCCTTGGATGTTGCCAGCTTGGCTTCTGTATATTGGTCCTTTTCCAGCTCGATATACAGCTTTTCCGTGATCAGATTGATGCGCTTGAACAGGCCGTCCAGCGGCTTGATCGTATACATGTTGCCGTTTTTGCTCACCTCTGCACCGTAGCCCGTCAATCCGAAAATAGGATCAATCGCGATATCAGCACTTAACGTTTTGAGCGCACCGAACAATCCGAGATCAGCCTCACCGCTCATGCCGCGCCAGCCGTTAAAGAGCGGAACATTTTTACCGCCGCCAGTGCCGTTCGTGCCGTTATTGCCTTTTTCCGCTTGATACGTCCATGCGACCGCCCCGATGTTCTCAGGGTCCGAGCTGATTTGCCCGGAGTTAATCGCTCCCACATTGGCAATTTTAGCTGCATAGGACAACCGTTGTTGTTCCTCACGGTGATTGTCCTCGTGGTGGCGAATCCAGTCATCCATCGCATATCCAGCAAGCGAAGTCGTGTACTGGAAGTTAAACCAGTTCTCACCGGTAATCGTCACCGGATCGGTGTAGTAGTACCATACGGGCATATGACCGCGTGCCGCACGGGTTTTGGCATTAATTTTACTCATCATTTCCAGGGCTTTAGTTTGCTCGCCCTCTGTATCTATATTCTGCTTGGCTAATGTATATACAGCCTCTTCCCCTGTATTGTCGTAGCTATATTCAGAACCGTAAGGATACTTTGTATTTTTAAAATTGTTATATTTACGATCCATTTTTTCCTTGAGATCATTCGCTTCATCATCATAGCCTTCATCATGAAGTGCCTGAATAATATCCGGTGTGGTCAGTTCGCCCATCAAACCTGTTTCCCAGTTGTACGCGACTGGCCCTTCATACAATGCTTTGAAAATGTTATAAGCCCGCAGCAAATAGGTTTCCTTTGGATGCTTGTAAGTGACAAGATCCGGGTATTCCTTGGCAATCTTGTACATGCTGAAATACGTGTTGTATACGTGCGGATAAGCATACCCTCGATAGGTTGGTGTATCGTTCGGTTCCGGCATCAAGAAATCATGAATTAAATAATCCTCATGATGTCCGTTCATCAGATTCGTCCAGATCGCCGTCTCCAAATAATCGTCTACTGCCCGCACCTCTTTGGCGACTGGAGACAGTGTGTTTTTCTCAGCCAGGAACTGTCCGTGGGTCAGACCCCAATCATCCCCCCAGCCCCAGTAGCCGTTGAAAATGTTGCGTTTGGATTTGGTATGCATCATCCAATCGTCAAATACCTTGTCGCGCAGATCACCCGGTACATTCCATTGGGTTTTGTCGACCATAAATGTAGCATGCCGTTGCAGCGCTTGATCAATCGGCTCGATGGCATAGAATTGTAACACCGTTTTATTACCGTTGCCGTATTCTACCGTTATGAAGTTTGGACCCAGCTTAGTAAATTTCAGTTCATAAATGTGATGTCCTCCGGGCTTGCTATCCGTCTGCGGAATAACGGTTCCGTCTGGATAGGTTACTTTGCTGATCGCCTGCTTGGAGCGCAGGTCCACCTTCGCCTTTTGATTCGTAGGCACGATCATACCCGGTACGACTGTTGTATCCACCAAGTTTTCTTGGTACAACGTATCTTTTACATCATGCTCGTCCTTCACCGCCAGAAACTTGAAACCATAGTTTTTGCTTTGACCGGGATTCAGGATTAGGCTTGTATTGGGCAAATACCCCCGGTTGGTGGACTTGATGACATTGGAATGAATATAAAATACATTGAGTCCTTCCAGCCATTTGCCTTCGTTAGCCGGGTTCCACGCCCATTTACTGCCCGGATGCTCCTCATCCCGCCAGTGATCCTGATACTCAAAGCCCGCACCCGTTGTGGAATCAGGAATCAGCAGCAGGGAAGAACTAATGCCGCTGGGACGCCCAGCTGTGATGTAGGAGCTGTTATTGCCGACAAAGGAATGCGTCACCACTCTAGTTTCGTAGATCGCATCACCGTTGGTCCACTGCTCATTGAAAGGCAGAGGCAAACCAAAATCACCAATCTCCAATTTTTTCCCACTTGTATTCTGCACCTGTATATTCCACAACACCGAACCATTCGACTCTGCCGAATACGTTTCGATGACTTTAAAATTGCGTATCCCTTCTGCATGAGTAGAATTCTCGTACGTGACAGTGACACGGTTACCACTGGTCGTGATCTTACGTGCGTCTGCCGACTTGTTCGTCCATGCCTTCGTCCAGCTGCCTCCATCCAATCGGTATGTGAACATCAGCTCCCCTAGCCACTGATGATCTGCGGTGTTCTGTTCAGGTGTTACCGTTGCGTTCATGACATACTCTGTCGGGAAAGCATCTCCCTTGATACGTATGGATGAAATTTCGCCATGCTCGCCTGTCTGAATCGTCAGCTTGTCATTGGATAGTTCATGGGCCTCTGCCGTATGCGTCCCAAACAACACAGACGCTGTGGTTAAAAACAAAAATGCCGCCAATATTCCCTTAAATTTCATCAATACGGCCTCCTTTTGGATCTCGGGGTCCTGATTTGTTTGCCAATCAGCTGAATTCTCTTCATTTCGCCGCAACCTCCTTGGAAATGTAAGCGCTACAACTCTATTGTACAAATCCTTGTCCATTGGTAAAATCAACATTTTCAACCGATTTATATAGGATTTCAACCTAATAGGGGATACTGTTAGATCGGCAATCAACCAAGCTAGGACAGATTTATCTGAATTAAGATTACAGAGGATGGAGAGAAAGAAATTTAGATAGAGAACAAGGGAGGCATTTTTAGATATATCGAGGTTTGATCAGATTATACAAACGGACACCGTGAAATTGAGAAATTTATTTTGAGTTGCTGTAGTGGGAAATCGTTACGTTGGGTTTTCCAGATGCGAAGGTATTTATTTAATAGATTCGCTCCTAAGGTAGAATTTGTAGTCTGCGTATGTAAAAAATTTCTGGGATAGGGTATCCAAAGTCTGTTCGTAAAGAAAGAATTATCGAAAACTTCAATATCTTTGACTTTAAGTTAAGCCAAGAGGATATGGAGTCGATTACTACGTTAGATACGAAACAGAGCCTGTTCTTTTCACATCGCGATCCTGACATGGTGAAATGGATCGGTACCCGTAAACTCGATATCTAACCATCTTTCAAAAGATCACCCGTAGGTTTTGATTACGCCAAAAGAACCAACAATTTAACAATAACCGTTAAAAGTATGGAGTAGATGCCCTAAGGATATCTACTCCTCTTTTTCGTTTACGGCATCAATATATTATTCTTCTGGCAAGCGCCTGGTCATCATCGGTCCATGATATTTGGAGCTGTTCGCGGGTTTTTGAGTGCAGGCAGTAGAATACCATCGATTAGCGTTGTGAAGAAAGGCTTGTCGAACGGTTTGCGCTGGATGAGTCCGCGAAAAGAAGCCATTGAAGTAATGACCTGGCAAGCCATCTCAATGTCCGCGTGAGCAGGAATTTCACCGCGGACGACGGCTCGGTTCATAAGCTCGCGGTTTACAACAACCCATGGCTCGAAAATCCCGGCTGTTCCTGCTTCGGCAAATTCCGGATGCTGCAAAAAGGAGCCTAGGCCCGCTAGGACTCGAAATTTGCGTTCTTCTTCCGCTATCGATTGCGGCTTCAAAAGCACGAGGAGATCTTCGCGTAAGGTTCCTGTATCAGGCAAGCTTTCGAGCTCAAGATGATTTCGATTCATCCATGCCAAGGCGTCTCGGACTAACTCCGCCTTGGAAGACCAGCGGCGGTAAACCGTCGCCTTCCCAGCCTTTGCTCGAGCCGCGACCATGTCCATTGTCATACCATCGAAACTCGTATCGGCGAGGATGTCGATTGCCGCCTCGAGGATTTTATCATCCCGCGTGTGATCTCTCTTGCGTCCCAATGTTTTCGCAGGCTTTTCTGCCACGACCTCAGTTAATTCGCCCCTCTCAGACATTTCCTTTTTTATTTTACTCATAAACTTAGCTCCTTTTAAAATATATATTAAGAAACTCATCAGTTCCGGAACTTTACAGTTTCGTTTTTGTGTGATTTAATATCATTATCCCACATCCAACGGGAAATATATAGATGGTGCCCCATACCAAAAAGGAGATTACGACCATGCAGGACAAACCCGTAGCCTTGATCACCGGTGCCAATAAAGGAATAGGTTTACAGATTGCGAAGGATCTAGCGGAACACGGCTTCACCGTGCTCGTTGGGTCACGCAGCCTCGAGAATGGAGAAACTGCCTCCAAAAGCATTGGTTCGGATGCGCACGCTCTCCAGCTCGACGTTACCGATCAGGACTCCATTGTTGCTGCAGCAGAGCGTATTCGGAACGAATTTGGTCGTCTCGATGTACTTGTGAACAATGCGGCCATATCACACGCAGGTAAACCGGACGATCCGTTTCCGAGCAGTGGCGCGACGAGCGGTCTTTTGACCGTTGCTTCGCTCGAAGACATTCGTTCGGTTTATGAAACTAATGTTTTTGGTGTCATTGCTGTCACCCAGGCCATGTTGCCACTTTTACGTGAGGCTCCGGCAGCACGCATCGTCAACATGGGCAGCACCGGCGGCTCCCTTAGCTGGAACTCCATTCCGGAAAACTCACATCGTGCGATGTTTGGGGCCTATTCGGCATCAAAATCGGCTGTTCATGCGGTGACACTTGCCTTTGCCTTTGCGCTTGAATCGACAAACATCAAGGTCAATGCGGCCTGTCCAGGTTTTACATCGACTGCGCTCAATAATTTTGCTGGCACTCGTAGTGTTGAACAAGGGGCGCGTGAAGCGGTCCGGCTTGCGATGATTGGTGCGGACGGTCCAACAGGAACGTTCTCAGATGAGGATGGACCCATCGCGTGGTAATTATAATTTATACATTAATAGTTAGTAGCTTAAGGGGGATTTCATGATGCGTGTTTTCGTAACAGGAGCAACAGGTTACATCGGTTCCGCTGTCGTCCGTGAACTCATTGATGCGGGTCATCAGGTCGTCGGTCTTGTGCGTTCAGACAATAGCGCTGCGAAACTAAAAGAGGCCGGGGCCGAAGTGCACCGCGGTGACATCGACGATCTCGACAGCCTTCGTAGTGGTGCGGCTGCTGCGGATGGTATTATTCATCTGGCATTCAATCACGACTTCTCGAACTTCGCCAGGGCACTCACAGCAGATCTGCACGCCGTCGAAGCGATGGGGGCGGCGCTGGAAGGGTCCGGGAAGCCGTTCGTGATCACCACGCACGCCAATGGAGTGGCAGCAGAAAACGTAATGTTATTGCTGGCTGAGCACGGAGTGCGGACATCGATCGTAGAGCTTTGTCCTTCGGTACACGGTGAGGGTGACACAGGATTTGTGCCGAGACTGATCAACATTGCCAAAACGAAGGGCTTCTCAGCCTATGTGGAAGAGGGGAGCAACCGCTGGCCGGCTGTGCACCGCCTTGACGCCGCACATCTATACCGCCTTGCGTTAGAAAAGGCACTCGCCGGTTCACGACTAAATGGGGTCGCAGATGAAGGCGTGCCATTTCGCGACATCGCAAGTGTTATCGGTAAACACCTGAACGTGCCTGTAGTCAGCATTTCACGTGAAGAAGCAGACACCCACTTCGGCTTCCTCAGCACACTTGCAGCGCTCGATATCCCGAGATCAAGCGTTGCAACTCAGGAACTTCTGGGATGGCGGCCTGTGCAACCTGCACTGATCCACGACCTCGAACAGTCTCACTACTTCAACAACTGATTGGAGACGAGATCGAGAATCGATCATGGGCCGCTTAATAAAGCACTTGAGAAAAGCGAAGCAAGACATGGACTAACAACATGTATGAAATAGAAGTTTGGATATTAAAACAAGATCAACACGAGCGCATACCACACTAAATGTTGTTACCTTCATTCGCAGCAAACTATTCTGGCTAATCGTATTGTTAGGTCACTTCCCACAAGGAAATTTTTCATCTTCACTTATGGCATGGTTCACCGCGTTGGCTGAAGGGGCAAGTTCTCAAAAAAATAGTCTCCTTATCAGAGACTATTCGCGATCTTCCTGTTTGATAATCATACGATAAGCGGTAGCTTTTCATCATTCTTTCAAAAAAGGGCCATCCTTTTGCGGGATAGCCCTTGCTTTAATTTCACATTTTTTTGCAAAGAGAATAAGGGGCTGGATTCCTCCATTTGCGCTTTTGCTTACTTTAATATTGTCCTTTAATTACAAAAAACGAACCCCGAATTGTTCCAGCTAGTTTAGACTTCTGCCTAGCAAACTTAAACTTCCCTTCTAGCTCCTTTGGTACCTCCATCCCCTCAGAAAGCTTAAAACCAACAGCCCGCTTTTTAGGATCATCCACCGTATACATGACATTGATTGCAAGACCATCCTCATAAAAAACGTAGGTAAATTGGATATTTTCCACTTGAAAACGCGACGTTTCTAAAGATTTAGCCGCAAACGCAATATCACGTTCTTCTCTCAAAATTCGGTTCACATAATCAAGGCTCTCCTGGCTTTCGCTAGCTGGTACAACCGTAAATTCATACTTGTATTTGTTCATAAAATAACGGGCCTCATTAGCACGTAAACCAGCAAGCGCTTCTGCTACAGGTGAAGACTCTAAACCAACCGTAGATACATCTTTAAAATCAACGAGATACGACATTTTCATTCCTCCTCTTCTCTCTTTACGCCCTAACAGCTTCCGCATTTCACCAAAATCGATTTCATTTTTCAAGTTGTTGTAGAAACACACTTATAGCCGGACTTCAAATTAATTCTCAATTCTCTTATCTACCACATAGTATACCAAAATTGATTCAAGAGAAGATTTTGAATGGCGAATTTGTTAGTTTGTTAAATAGTGTTCACATAGACTGGTATTCACAAACACCGCTTTAAATATTCGACCAGCGAGATAATACGATGTTGCCTATGGTTCCTCTAGGTCGGGAAATTAAGGACTCAAAGTATGTCCTAACAAAAAACTCTCGGCCTGTGCCCTGTACTCCATTAAGGAGGTTCAGATTCACAAGCCAAGACATTTGCATTCATGATGGTGGCCGTTAGTCTATGTTTGTTTGGGAAAGACCCTCTGCATGGAAGGGGGCGTACCCGCATATGTAAACCAAATAAGTACGATACCTATCTATCATGAAAATATAGATGCACGGTTGAAGAATTATATCGTGCCTGTAATTGCGCTAAACTTTGTAACGGTTATACACGAGCGCCAAATGAAAAAAAACGCCGGCGACGACAAGTTGTTGCGGCAGATGATCGCGGCTATGGACGAAGGCTTTCGCGTGGTTAGAGGCCTTACAATATCCGCTAACGCCGGCCGCGCAAGCTTCACTAATCCGCAAACGACCGGCGTTAATGCGCCTTTTTATGAAAATTTATCATAGGATGCCGATCAGCCGACTGGTTGACGGATTCGTAGGGGAAATCGTAGCTTTGAGCCGCGTGTTTCACCTTTGGAGGGAACAGTCCCGGGTCCCCACACCCTGGGACGAGTTGGAAAAGCGTTTTGAAGCCAAGGTCAACCGTTCATAACTTTTACCCGAGGAGTAATCAACCGAAGATGATTCTATTTCTACAAAGAAGACTTTGATCATTATAAAACAAGGGGCGTTCAGTTGCTTGAATCTCCGAAACTTATCGCGACAGCATGACGCGTTTACCGGTCTATATATTCAAATTAAACTGCAGTTCCAAGCCGCATTGGATCAGATGTCTCCTGAATACAAGGGTGTTTATCGGAGATCTTCATTCTGCGGTGTCGTTGAAAACCTTATTGAAGTTCCCCACCTCTGATGCCGTTCTGAAAGCCGGTGTCTGATAAAAATATAGTATTAGACTGAATTGAATATAGTAATAGCGGCAGCCTTGGACTGAAAAAGGAGAAAGTCCTAGACTACCGCTGTTCTTTATTTAACTAACGTTCCTCGTTAGTTGAATAAGCACGCTTTCTTTTATTACACAATATCTTCGTACTGTTCAGTATTTCTATCATTCATCTTTTACTTTTATAATGAGAAGTGTTAGACTAATATAGGTTTTATATACTTATTACCGATTACTAAGATGTGTAATCAATGAAAGGATTTGATGAATGTGGAATCGACTAATTTCAAAGTTATACCTGAAAAACTTAAAGGTAGGACGATTGAAGATGTCGCCATCACTACTAATGCTGTGGTTATTAAATTTACTGATGGTACTTATTTAGATATCTATCTCGATGAGGCTGCACAAACATTAAAGACATCAACAAACAAGCTGGATAGTTAACTCAACACTTTACACTTAGCTATCATTTTCCCAGCTTCCTCCTTCACAGTTTGCGTCAAATGCGACATAAAACCTCCACTTATCTTGTTCAACTAAACTGCCCGTTAGCTCAATGAAAAAAAGCAGCCCCTCATGAACTGCCCTACTGCTACTCACTTCAACAATAGGATGAGTTCATTCAAAGGCTACCTCATTTACCAAGTAATCCAACCACTCGTTCGTTTGTAACTGTGTAGGAGCTCGTATTCTTCACTACGCATCAGTCGTTTCATTTTTGTTCTATACAGACGATAATCATCTTTTCTTGCTATTTTACATTCTTTGTTGTAATGAACACTCTTGATTCCTTTACGGAAATCCTTAAGCTTCTCTTTTCTTGGATCTTTGGGCTTATTATTGATCTCCAGACTTTGCTGTTTCTCATCTTCCCAGAATTGAATCTCTTCCCGTGTAAACATCTTCATCCCCGTTGTGCCGGGTTAGATTTTGGCATTTGAAGCCATGACCTTAGACACAACTAATAGAAGAAGATCTTCGGATTGAACATTAGCTCACCTCTGATTTTATTCTCCCTTATTTTAACATATTTATAACTATCCTGCCCGTTAGTTTAATAAAAAGAGCAGACTTGAAGCGCCTGCTCAACATTGTGTGTTATTTAACTATCGTTCCTCGTTAGTTTTACGCCCTATCCATAGAAAGCCTCGTGTGTACCTGTCATATCTGGCATCGTGATATCCATGGTCACCAGGTCCAGTTGCTTCTCAGACAAAGATGACTCCGGTCAGTGCTTCGCTCAAAGCCCATTAACCGATAGTTAAGCAGATTGAAACTCTGGATCTGGAGCGGTTGCTTCTCTCGCCGATACCAGAGTTAGGTTGCGGGGCAATTTCTGATGAGATTTTCTGTCTGCATGCTGATATTGCCTTCAAGAACTGAACTACGAGCTGAAACTTAAGTATATGAAGAAGATCAGAAAATAAAAATTCTGGAAGTTGCCTGTGTATGTTAATAACGCAAAGGAACGGAGGAGATTGCCTTGAGGTTTCTACTGGTTGTCATGTCGATAGGAATTGTTTAAAAGTAAAAAAGGAGAGATGGCATAAAAATAAGCCATCTCTCCTTTTTCATTTATATAAAGCGGGTAATGGGAATCGGACCCACGCTACCAGCTTGGAAGGCTGAGTTTTACCATTGAGCTACATCCGAAATAGATGCCGGTGAGAGGACTCGAACCTCCACGGTTTCCCTCACGATTTTGAGTCGCGCGCGTCTGCCAATTCCGCCACAC